>CAYWIF010000034.1:0-31646 GCA_964458265.1 uncultured Hyphomicrobium sp.
CGAGCTTGATCGAAAGGTAGTCGCGGCCTTCCTTGGAGGTCTTCTGCCAGCAGGCGCCGATCTCGGCCTTGGCCACGAACACCCGGTGCGACGGGGCGTTTTCGTTCTCGCTCGGTTCCTCGGCGACGATGGTGACGTTCTTCTTCTGCAAGCTCATCGTGACGATCTCGCCGGTGTAGTTGGTGTCGCCGGACTTCTTGAAGGTGCCGATGTTTGCCATGATACTTCTCCTTGAGTTGGTCGAACCCGCGCTCATTCGCGGCCTCGATGGCTGGTTAAAGGCAGGGGCTTGCACCGCTGCACCCGCAGGGCCGCAACGTGAGTGGAGGACGAGGCCGACCGGGCTTTCTTGCCTCGCGAGGAATGGGCGCAGCCCAGGGGAAGAAAGTTCGGGCTGCCCCGTTGCAGCAAGGCGCAAGAGGCGCAGCCGTCCGCTGCCAACCAAAGCCATTGACGAGGCAGTGGGTGAGCGCGGGTTCCGGCACTCGCCCGCAAGGAGACTTGGCAAGGATCGGTTGGCGCGTTCAATGTCCGGCTGACGCACCCGCTGGCGGAATCGACTGATGGGCTTGCCGGATGAAGCTGCGGCATCCTGCCGAACGGGCAGGAATGAGAACGCCCCGCAGCGCCGGAATGCCGTGGCTGACGGTGACGGGGCCACTGGTGCGGACCGCAGGAAGGCGGCGACAGGCTCGGTCAGGCCAGCCTCCCGCTCCACCCCGATCCGCCCGCCTTTTCGCGGGCGGTGTCCGGCATGGCATCATCCGGTCAGGTTCGTTCCCGCCCCGACGCAAATGACCAAGCACTCAAGCCCCGTCCGGCGCTGACGGACGGGGCTTCGTGGCGCTGACGGTGCTGACGGAGGCGGGCGGCACAGCCGCCCGCCTCTCACTTACGCCGCAAGGCGCTGGTCTTCGGCTTCGTCCCGCGTATCGGCGGATTCGGCGTCCCCGTCCTCCGCCGCGTCCGCAGCGCAAGCCGCGGCGGGATCGGGGGCGAGCGGTTCCTCGGGTTCAGCCAGCCACGCAGCGCGGTTGGCGGCGGTCACGGTCGCCACCCCTCCGCGCTGGGTGTAGGCCGACGGCGGGAACGCCATCCAGCGCGGCACCCAATGCTCGACCTTGGCGCGGCCATTGCTGCCGGTCAAATAGTCCTCGATCACGCCCTTGATCGTCTTGCCCTTCTCGGCCGCATGGGCTTGCGCCACCGACACGCCGCCGACCTCGGACAATATCGCGGTCAACACCTCGCGGTCGCGGATGAGTCCGTAAAAGGCATCGTCTGCCACCCAATAGTCGGCCATGCTGACGCCAAGGTGGACGCCGATGGTTTCGATAAGGCCAGTTCCGCTGGCCAGCGTCTCGGCCATGACCACGGCCATGACCTCCAATACCACGGCGTCGGGCAATTCCAGCAACCGCTGGAACAATCCACTCACGCCGTTCCTCGGTTCATGGCCCAAGGTGATGCTCGCCTCGTCGGGGTCGAAGTCAAGCACCGCTAGCACCGCGCGCCGCCGCTCGTCGAAACGGGCTTCGGCAACGCTGGTTTCTATGCTCTCGGTAATCGCTTCGTTACGGCTGCGCTGATCCTGCACCTTCACACCCCACAGGGGCGAGCCGCAAATCGCGTGAGCGACCATGACCCGCAACGCCACACCGCTGTTCGCGGCAAGCGCCGAGCGCACCGCCGCATGGCGGTGCAGGTCGATATAGCTGGTCATGGCTGCGGTGATTTCGGGGCGAGCCGTCGCGGGCTGCTTCGCCGCCTCACCGCTCTCGCCCTGCCGACGCGCCTCCTTGCGGGTCAAATAGCCCTCGTGGAAGGCGACCTCGCCCTTGCCGTTGACGTCGATATAGACGCGCCCGCCCTTTCGCTTGGGAGTCTTTTCATGCTCCCACGTCTGGAAATAGACCCCGGCGGGGACGATCTCGACCGCGCGCCACCCGTCTTCGAGATAGGCGGCCTTGCGCCGCTCGATCTCGGCGGTCTGCGCGGCCCAGAACTGATCGGCATCGGTGAAAAAGCCCTCATCGCCAAACAGGTCTTTGACGATCTGGCCGTCGAACTCGGCAAGATCGAACAGCGCCGCGCTCGTCGCAATCGACGCGCCGCCGAACAGCCACGCCTTCAACTGGCTCCCGCGCGGGGCATAGCCGTCCGCATCCTCGAACAACGCCAGCCACGCTTTTTGCTGCGCCTTGGTCGCCAAGGTCAGGTGCTTGACGGTGCCAGCGTCGATTTCCTCGGTGCGGAACGCGTCGCGGATACGCGGCAACAGATTGCCCAGCGCAAGAATGCGCTTCACCTGCAATTCGGTGAGCGCGAAGGTCGCGGCAATGTCCTCGACGCTGCGGCCTTCCTTGACCAGCCGCGTATAGCTTTCCCATTGCGTCACCTGATCGGGGCTTTGCCGCAGCATGTTCTCGATCATCGAGATTTCGAGCGCCTCGGCGTCGTCGCCTTCGCCAAGCGTGATGCAGGGCAGCGTCACGCCGTCCTGGCCCTGCCGCGCCGCTTCAAGGCTGGCGAAGTAGCGGCGCTTGCCCGCGACGATCTCGAAATGACCGGCGCTGCAATTGGGCCGCACGAACAGCGGCGAAATCACGCCGCGCTTGAGGATCGACGGCAGGATGTCCGAAACGTCAGGCGGCTTCTTTCCGCTGCGCATGTTCGCCTTGGAAACCGAAAGCCGGTCGAGCGGGATTTGGTCGATGTGCATGGTCTTTACTCCTTCGCTTGGGTGGCCCCATCCTCGGGGCATCTTGGGGGGCGGTGAGGATGGGGCCGGTTGTCCGCGCGGGACGATCCCGCGCGGGGTCTGCCGCGCCTTGAGGGGGTTAAGGCGGCGGAAGCTCTTTGGCGCGGGCGGCGGCTGCGGCTTCGAGCCGCGCCGCGTCCTCGGTTATGCCGCCGCAATAGCGGGCGGCATCGGCATAAACGATCAGCGGGAACCGGCCTTCAAAGCACAGGTCGCGCTCGATGGTCAGACCGAACGGCAGCGTCACCGCCGCGATTTCGGCAAGGCTCGCCGAACCCATTTCGGGGCAACCGAATCCAAGGTCGCACAGCCCGAACAGGGTGTCGCCGTCCTCGTCCAGTTCGGAGAACAGCCATGTCGCCGCGCCGACAGGATTGAAGAATTTGACGACCGGCACATGGTCGCCACGGCACTGGCCGTTGGCGATCAACCGCGCGCGCTGATCTTGGGTGAGCAAAAGCATGGTGATTCCTCCTTCAAAACATCTCGATCTGGTTGCGGGCGTTGGTGTCGAACAGGCCGTGGTCGGCGGGTCGCTGCCGCTTCTTCGGCTCCAACGGTGCGTTGGCGCGCATGGCGAGCCGGTCGCGGGGCGTGATCGGCGCAACCCCGTGAACCAGCGTCTGCTCGCCGATGGGAGTCTGCTCGGACTCAAGCGGAAGCGGGGCGCTCATGCCGCGCGCGCCAAGCTGGCTTCGCTCTCCCGAACGAAGGCCAAGAGGAAATCCGCCGCCTTGCTGGCTTGGCTGGCAGCTTTGAAGATCGCGCGATTGTCGGCGCGCAGCACTGCCAGCCAAGAACCGAGATAATCGGCATGGCGCACGGTGGGGACGATACCGAGCGCGGCGCACAGGAATGCCGAAGTCAATTCGGCGCAAAGTTCCTCGCGGGCATAGAGCGCCGAACCGAACCGCCCCGACTGGTCGCGCGCCAGCCGCTCCTTGCTGCCAGACCAATGGCCCAACTCGTGCAGGGCCGTCCGGTAGAAGTCGATTTGATGGGTGAACGCCGGTTGCGGCGGCACCTGCACATAATCGCCGCCAATGTCATAGAAGGCCCGCGCGCCGCCGATGCGGAAATCCGCCCCCGTCGCGGCAATCAGCGCCTCCGCGCCCTCGTGCTGTTCGCGGGGCGGCAGCGGTGTCGGGTCGGCGGTCAGCCGCTCCGGCAAGCCGTCGCACTGCGCCGCGTTGAACACCACGAAGCGTTTGAGGAACGGAATCGAGCGGGGTTCGCCCTCCGCGCCCTCGCTACCCTCGTGCCCATCGTCGGGGGTGAAGCGGTCAGCATAGAAGATCGTATGCCCGCGCTCACCCTTGCGGACGCATCCGCCAGCGGCCAGCGCCTGCCGGAAGGTCAACCAGTCCTTCGACGGGTAGCAGCCTTCAATGACCGCGCCCCACAGGATCAGGACATTGACGCCCGAATAGGGACGCCCCGACACCGCGTTGCGGGGCAGTCCCGGCATCGCTGCCGCCGAGTTCCACGGCTGCGCCCAAGGGAAGCAGCCCGCCTCAAGCTGGGCGATGATCTTGGCCGTCACCTCGTCATAGAGCGAAGCCCGCGCCGCGCCCTGCGCCTTGGCCCTGCCAGCCCCGCGCTTGCCGCTATGCCGCTGTGTCCTGCCGTAATCCGCCATCGTCGCCTCCCTGCCCAAAAAACCACACCGGCCCCGGAGAGGGGGGTGGGCGGCAAAAAGCGACCAAGAGGCCCGGCGCGATCAGGCGCACCTGCAAGGCTGTAACAAAGTGAAAGACCCGGCCTGCCGGGTTGCGCCTGAGCGCGACGGGCCTAGCCGGAAGCGCCGCCCATCCCCCTCTCCGGGGACGGCCACAAGAACGCCGGCGCACCCGCGCCGTCCGCGATCAGTCGAAGATCATCGAGCGAAGTTCGCCGCGCAGCGGCCGAACAGGAAAAGGCACCCTTGCACGGCGCGACGCCGACGGGCGCCCTGCGCGCGGGCCTGTGGGCCAGCGGGCGTCCGGCCAGGAGAGAGGCAAGAGTGCCCGCGGGTCAGCTGAAAGACGCCGCACCCTCAGGAGCGCGCAGCGCGGGACAGAGTGCGTCCTTGGAAAATCCCGCTCATTTTAAGCGGGCCGTCCGGACGGCCCCTTTCCTTGCTCCAGCGATCGTCACCGGCAGGCCGAGACGCCGCAGGCGGCTCGGGGGAGCGATCCCGCGCAGACGGGGTCGCGGAATAGAGCGCGGTGCGGGCTTGCCCGCAGGTGCCAAAATACTGGACATTGCATACCGGCACTCATAAGTGTTGCTGACCAACACGGAGAACTGCGCGCTGCCCATACTCTACACCCCCGGCCAATTGATGATGGCGCTGGGCCTCAGTAAACAGCGGTGGAGGACGTTTAGATCTGCGTTGCCCCCGTTAGCGACCGGACCTGGCCATGCCGCTTGTTTCAGTGCGGGCCACTTGGTGGCTGCAAGCGTCGCGCAGGTCGTTGCCGACCGGCTAGGTTCGCCTTTGTCCACTCTGACGCCGATCGCACACCCGTTGTTTGCGGCTTGCACTAATGCGCCCTGGTTTCAGCTCGAACGATCAAGCATCGCTATCCTTGTTGGAATGGAACGGGTCGAACTGACGTCGCCAGACATGCCTGTCACGGGCATGGATTTGGGTATTATCGTCGCACTGGAGCCGATCACTCGTGCGCTGCGGCAGCGCTTGCTCGACGTCGATATCGACCCTCAGCACAATCTCGCATTTGCGCCTGTCATCGCAGCGGGACAAAGGCGATGAACGCACTGGAGATCATTGACCGGGAGACTATTGGGCTCGGGTATCGCCGCGACGCAATTCGTCGCGATTATGCCTATAGCGATCTCTGGGGTTCGACTGCGTCGGTGCGGACGGTGCCATTTGCTGCTTTCACGCAAACGCCGCCATCGTATCGTTCGGCTGCGTTTGCGGCCGTGAACGCGGATCAACGCGACGAAGCCGTGGTTGTCGGTGAACACCGAGCACTGGGCGCACCGATAATCCTGCTTATTGCAGGCAATGATGTGTCGGTCTGGCAAATTTTTGCAAGCCGACCTCCCGAACTCAAAGCGCGCGCTGGTTTAGACGCCCTTCCAAGGTATTTTGCAGACAACAAAACCACGTGGGCACCTGATGCGATACACCGCGCCAAATCGATCGGACGAATTGAACCGCGTTTTCAGCTCGATTTTGTTGATGTCGGACTGATCACCGCGATCGAAGGCGAAGTGCACGCGAAGCTCGACCGACTCCTCCATGAAGCCCTGGGCAATTCAATGGAGGCGAGTGACGGCGACACAAGCGCACGAGCGCTTTTTCGCGGCGTATTTCGCTTGCTTGCAGCGAAAATCCTTATCGATCGAGGACATCCGAGCGCGTCGGCTTGGGCCGATTACGACGTTGGCAAGGTTTTGCGTTCGATTGGCCAATATTATCAGCTCGATTCCGCTGGCCTGGCCCAGCCTTGGCCTGATTCAGCGAAGCTGGCCGACGCATGGACTACCCTGCGCTCCGGGCTGAACGTCGCGAATGTATCGGCGGATGATCTCGCCTATGTTTACGAGAACACGTTGGTTACGCCGCAGGCACGGCGTGACTTCGGCACGCACAGCACCCCCCGGCATGTCGCCGAGTATATCGTAAGCCGCCTTCGCCTTTGGGAACATGGCGCCGATCTCCCCAAGGTCTATGAGCCCTTTGCCGGCGCGGGCGTGTTCCTGGTGTCGGCGCTTCGCCATATGCGCGACGGACTTCCGCACGATTGGACCGACCAGCAGCGGCACGACGTGCTTGTGCAGCACATCAAAGGGTCTGAAATAGATCCATTCGCGTGTGAAGTGGCGAAACTATCGCTGATCTTGGCGGACTATCCAAACGCCAACGGCTGGATGATCGACGAAGCCGATCTGTTGAAAGACAACGCGCTATCGACGAAACTTGAGGGCGCGGATGTGATCCTGTGCAATCCGCCATTCGAGAGTCTGACCGGCGCACAGCAAGAGGCCTATCCCGTTCCGGCCAGCATCAGCGCGAACAAGGCCGTTTTCGCCCTTGAAAGCGCATTGCGAGCCAAACCGACCTCGATCGGCTTCGTCGTGCCGCGTGCCTTGCTCGTAGATCGCCGATACCGGGAACAGCGCAAGGCGATTGAGAGACAGTTTCAAGAGGTAGAACTCGTATCGCTGCCAGACGGCGTGTTCAACGTCTCGCAAGCCGAGACAGCGCTGCTGATTGCCCGGGGCCGCGCCGCCGAACGCAGCGCACAAGTCATCCGCGCCAGCGAAGTCGATGACTGCGATCGGCGCAGTTTTGCGCAGACAGGGATGCCATCGCGGACGCGGGAAGCGGTTCAAAATTGGTCGGCTTCTGGTGACGGCAATTTGTGGATGCCGCCGCTGTCGGCGGTTTGGCAACATCTCAACCTGCTTCCGAAGCTGGGCGATCTGGTCGAAGGTCACTGGGGTATACGCTGGAACGACGGCAACCAGGCCTCACACTTCAGCAAGGTGCCGGCTCCGGATTGGAAGCCGGGACTCTTCAGCGCGCAGGATCACCGCCAGTTGCGATTTGGCCAGAGTGGCTGGCTCGATGTCGATCCCGACACCGTTTATGGTGCAGGCAATCTGCCTTGGGATGAGCCCAAAATTCTCTGCAATGCCGTCCGGCTGAGTCGGCGGTATTGGAGGTTGGCTGCGGCGGTAGACAGATCGGGCCTGCTTGCATCCCAGCAATTCGTCGGATTGTGGGAACGTGGCGATACGCACGATCTCGACCTCGATGCACTGGCGGCCGTCATTAACGGTCCTGTGGTGAATGCCTTCGTGGCGGACTATTCGTTCGACAAGCGTTTCCGGATCAAAACGATTCTGTCGGCTCCCATTCCAGCAGTATTACCGCCGCGTCTTGGCGATCTCGCGCGCGAATACGCCGCGATGGTGCGCGGTCACGACGCCCCCCATTGGCTCGCCGACCTCTTGATTGAAATCGACGCCGAGGTGCTTGCGGCTTATGATCTCCCACCGCGGCTGGAACGAATGCTTCTCACCGCTTTCACTGGCAGTGAGCGACCGGTCGCTCACGATTGGAGCGGCTGGGGAATAGATTGGACAGGACCAGCTTTTTCCCTAGCCGAACATCTTCGAGGCGTGCCGAAGCAAGCTCGCGACGGTTGGGTCAAACAGAAACTTTCCCCGGTTTCCAAAGAGGAGGGCGCGCTGGTTGCCCCGTTCCTCCCCTAGCACGATGGAGGGATTTCTTCTCGATACGTCGGCGCTCTCGACCTATCTGAACGTGGACCATCAGAACCACGCAGGGGCGGCTGCGGCATTCGCGGCCATAAGTGCCGACGCACCGGTCTTTGTTTCGATCGTGAGTCTCGGCGAGTTTGAGTTCGGTGTGCGGCTGGCCGAAGCCGCATCGAGTAAGAGAATGGTCGAGTATCGCGAGCGGCTGACGGTCGTTGGTCAATATGCTCCTTTGGACATGACCAGACATACAGCGGCAGTCTATGCTGAACTGCGAAGCAAATTGGCCGCGAAGGTGCAGCGAAAGGCTAATAGCCAGAAGCCGTCCCGGTGGCTGGAAGACTGGATCGATGCCAATACCGACAAGCAGCTTCAGATTGACGAAAACGACCTCTGGATCGCCGCGCAAGCAAAGGAGCGCGACCTCACCCTTGTAACAAACGACAAGGATATGGAGGTATTTGCGGAAATTGATCCGGAAATCCGGCTTCTAAAGACCTACGAATAACACGTGATCAGCAGCGGGGACCGTTCTACGCCGCATAGCGCCCATCCGCCAGCTTCCGTGCCTGTCCGATAGCGGTGAGCGCATCCAGCACTGGTGTAACGCCCTTTGCGTTGGTGCCCTTGATGGCGCGGGCGATTTCGTTGGGAAATTGGGGCGTCTGTGATGAGGCGAGAATTGAGGCGACTGTGCTGACTTGCTCCGCCAGAGTTTTGGGCCAAGGGACGATGGTTGCGGTGGCCGCAGCAGGCATGTCTCCAAGGTCGAGCGTTGCGTTGACTTTAGGTGCCTCAGCACCAGGCGCCTGGAATTCTGGACGGAGCCAGCGGATTTGGCCCTTGGCCTCCTCGGCGGCGCGCGTCTTGTTGAGTGCCACCAAGCGCGCGAGGATGTCTTCGTCGGAGAGATCGGCGGGCCAGCCATAGGCTTCGGCGACGGCGCTATCGATCGAATCGTGATGCTGGCGGATCAGCGTCACTAGCCCGCGATCATGGATGTCGCGCTCCTTGTCGGTCAGCGCGCGGCCCGCTTTCAGCGCCTCCAGCACATTATAAAGGCCGGTCAGGGCCAGGTCGTCATGCGCGGCCAGCACCTGCTTGCGCAGCGCGTCGAGTGCTTCGGCCTCGGCGCGGATGCGATCTTTGAGCGCATTGGGGACGTCTGCGGGGAAAGGGAATGGATCGAAACATCTTTGTTTGTTGTATCGGGGTCGCGTCTCAAGCGCGCCCTTCGCTCGCTGCATCCATACCAAATGGATTTTGCTTGAAAGAGTGCCGAGGATGAAAGCATCGGAGCTTCCCACAACGACCAAACCACCTTCAGGAAACTGAGGCGGTTCAAGAAAAACAAAAAAGCGATGTTTGGCTGTTTCGGTAGTCACGATGAAGCGTTCGCACCCAGCAAGCGCTCCACGCAATTCCGTGTTGCGCCGGCCAAATTTCCACCATTGAAGCCTACGGCTGTCTTCGTTGTTCTCGTCCCGCTCGGGCTTAACGTGATTGAAAATATGGCTGTAAAAGGTTGGATAGTCTCGGCGAAGGACGTCCTCCTCCAAGTGATCCACGTCGATTACATATTTTCCCTTCCAGCGATCCGTAATGTCTTTGCCGCCATAATACGGCTTGAGAACCCCAAGTTCTTGAGCGGGGAGCTGAGCAAGCCAGTTTTCGGCGTGCTTACCGCCAATGATAAAGCCCGCGCCAAATGTCTTGATACCCGGCGAACAGATACCGTCGTTAGATTTTAGTGGTTTGGCCGATTTGACGTCGTTGCTTATGTTGAGGGTAGCGCTGATAGGCCCTGACTTCTCTGAAAACAGAATGATGTTTGGAGCATCGCGCTCATCGACGATTTGCAGCAATCGGCCATCGGCTTTTCCTGCAGTTCCGACGGTCATGGCTATCCTGACGGCGGCAGAACCCTTTTCGTCAACCCAGGGATGGTCGGCTATCGCATAAGGTATCGACAAACCGCCCTTCGTCGCTTCCACATGCGGGCGGAGAACCTTCGTGTTGAACTGCTGCGTTATTGTCGCAGAGGTAATGAACCCAAAACGCCGTATTTGCTTGGTGCGAGCCAAATTTGCCGCCCGATCCCACCAGTGCATTACATAGTCGGCTGAGAGCTTTACCTTTGAAGCCGATTTGAGCGCCGTTAGGTATGGACGCCCAAGATACTCAACTGCGCGCTTGCCTTTGCCTATGAACGGCGGATTACCGACTATGAAATCAGACTTGGGCCATTTTGCTTGCCGGGGCTTCACATACCGATAGACCTCGACGCGGGCATCTTGATCGGGAACTTCTTTGCCCGTGACGGGATGCTTCTTTTTGGTTTCGCCATCCCAACGAGTGAGCGGCTTGCCATGCTCATCCCGCTCTAGCACTTTCTGTTCGCAATCGATCAGGGCATCGCGGTTCTCGATAGTCTTCACATCGCGCAGCACGGGTTCGGGCGGCACTTTGCCTTCGCCGTTCACGCGGAAATGCCATTGCAGATAGCCAATCCAAAGCACGAGCTGGGCAATCGCCGCCGCGCGCGGGTTGATCTCGATGCCAAGGAAGTTTTCGGGTGTGATCGTATGGCCGCTCAGCTCCGCAACAGTTTGCTTTTCCCCGTCAGGTTCAAGTTCGGCCAGCCGCCCGATCACTTCGCCTTCCAGCTCCTTCATCCGCGCGAGCGCGACATAGAGGAAGTTGCCGGTGCCGCAGGCTGGATCGAGGACTTTGGTCTGCGCGAGTTGCGCGTGGAATTTCTCAATGACAGCGCGAGCCTCATCCGGCTTGCCCTGATCAATGAGTTGGCCAGCGGCGGCCTGCACCCCTGCCCAGTCGGCGCGCAATGGCTCCATGATGGTCGGCATCACTAGCCTTTCGACATAGGCGCGCGGGGTGTAATGCGCGCCCAGCTTGGCGCGTTCCTTCCCGTCAAGCGCGCGCTCAAGCAGGGTGCCGAAAATCGCGGGTTCGACATGGTTCCACTTGTGCGTCGATGCCTCGATCAGCAACCCGATTTCGTCGGCATTGAGATCGATGGCGGTCGTGTCCTTGAACAGATAGCCGTTGAAGCGCAGAACAGTCTCGCCAGCTTCGCCCAGCACTCCGGCAAGCCCGCCCTTGTCCATCGCCTGCCACAGCGATGACAGGTTGGGCGCGAAATTTTCCGGGCGCTTCTGCATCCGGGTCAGGAAGTCTGTGAAGCTGCCTTCCGGAATCAGCTGCACATCCTCGGCAAACATCGTGAACAGGCAGCGCATCAGGAAATCGGCGACGCGAGTCGGGTTCTGCTCGCGCTTTTCCAGCCGTTTGGAAAGCTCGGCCAGGTGCCCGGCAATTTCGCGGGTGACGCGCGCGGCTTCCTTTGAAGGGTCAAGGCTGAGCGGGTCAGTCCAGATCGACGCCAGACGCGCGCGGACCTCTTCGTCCCGGAGATCGTCCAGCCCGATGCGGAAGCGCGCGGCATCGGGGAACTGGGTGTACTGCTTTCCCGTCCCGCTGAAATCGGCATAGACATCAATGCAATGACCGACATCGGTGACCAGCAGGAACGGTGGCCAACCGTGATCGATCGGCAAAGCCTTGGCATAGCGCTCTGCCTGTCCGCGTGCTTCGACCATCGCCTTTGACCAAGTGGGCGTGCCGCGCTTGGCCGTTCCGCGCTTGAAGCGGACAGCGGCGGTCTGGCCGAAAATGTCGAGGTCATCCTCGCCCGCTTCGGCGGCCTTGCGGTCGGCATCGCTGCCCTGCTTGGCTTCGAGAACGAAACAATGGCGCTTGTAGGCGTCGATGCGCCCGAAGCTCTCAGTGCCGTCGGCTTCCTTCTGGAAGACACGGCGTTCGAACACATAGTCATTGTGGGTGTCATCGGTGCGGCTACCCTTCGGCGGATCAACGCCGATCAGCGCGCACAGGCCGTTGACGAAACTTTGCGTGTTCGCGAGTTCGGAGCCGCCGGTTGGCGCCCATTCGGAAATGAAGGATTCGATTTGATCGCTATCTGACACTGATTGTCTTTAGACGTCGAACGCCAATACTCGCAATCAACAAACGGCGTGGCAGTTTCATTTGGAATCAACACCCTCATCGATCGCAAGCCGATTCCGCGCATATCGCCGCTCGCCGGTGCGGATAAGTGCCCCCTTCTCGACAAGATCGGCAAGATCGCCGGTCGCGGTGGCAAGTGCCACCCCGGTAACCGTCCAGTAATTTCCGGCATTCAACCCCATTTGAGTTTGGCGTCGCTGCCTTCGGCGAACGCATTGGTCACGGCCAAATCGGCGCGCGCGCGCTCCAGATCGGTCCAGTCGATCCGATGGGTGTAGGATTGCGCGACATCGAGCATCCGAATGAGCGGGTCGGTGAGGCCGTTATGTGAGAATGCCTTGAGCGCGCCAAGATAGTCGGTTCGATAGGCCGTGGGGATGACGATGCGTTCCTGATCCCGGGCCACGAGTTCGGCGTTCATCATGATCCGCGCGATTCGCCCGTTGCCGTCGGCGAAAGGATGCACCTCCGCGACCAGCACCATCATATAGACAGCGCGCTGGAACGGATCGTCCAAAGCCCGAAGAAACTCAAAGCCGCGCTCCAGGGTGCCATCGACCAAATCGGGCGCAACGAACACGGTGTTACCCGCGCGATTTTCCCGCTCCTTGAACGCGCCCGGCGCTTTGTCCGGGCGGGCTTCCATCACCGTTGCGTGGCGCTGGCGCAGCAGATCGCGGAAGGTCGCGAAGTCGGACGGAAGCACCTTCAGATGCCCCAGATCCGACACGACGCGAAATGTCCCCAGGACATCGTGCGCGTCGGCGGGCCGTTCTTGCGGGATGACACCCTCAAAGATGATTTCAGCGGCTTCCTCGACGGTAAATTCGGCGCCTTCGATGAAGTTCGAGAAATAGGCTTCGAAGAAGGCCAGCGTGGAATTGGCCTCACCGGCGCGGGCCGGCGCAGGCCGACGTTCGACAAACGTGTCGCGCAGCGCCGAGAACAGAGTCTCGAACAGGCGGATGCGGTCAGGATCGAAAGGCTGGCCGGCATGGCGCGCCTTGCCGACCGCGCTTGATAGGTCGCCGTCGCGGGTGCCGAGCAAACTGCCGATCAGCTCATTGAGTTCGGCGGCTTCCGCTTCATATCCCAACTGCGGTGCGATTGCCTTGGCATCGTCGCGCAGCCGGTTGGCCGCAGCCTCGCCTTGCTGGCGGATCAGCGCATCGAGGCGTTTTTCAAGTTCATCGCGCGACATCGTGCGGGCCAGGCGTCCGCCCCGCGCGCGCGATTCCCGGAGGTTCTCAAGATAGGCACGCGGGATGGACGCGAGCCGGACGCCAGCGAAGGGGCGATCGCTTTCAAGCGGCTGCGGCCCGGTGCGCGGCCGGAAGGTCAGCCCGGGCAGCTGGATCTCACGCTTCTTGGAGGAAATCAGAAAAACCGAGCCGTCCTCGGCCGGTTTGTTCTCGAGTGCCGTCCGGTCGGCGATCACCGCATCGGGATAGTAGGCAGCAACAAGGCCATGCCAATTGCGCCGGATAAGACGTGCAGGCTCGTCGTCCAGATTCCGGGTATAGAGGCGCGATCCGAGCTTGCGGAGCTGGCCACGCTCAACGGCCTCGTAAACGGCCTTCGAGATCGCGCTGTCGGAGACGAAGACCTCGGGCAGCGCTGCGATGGAAAATTCGGGCATTAGCGCCTCCGTCTGAGGCCCATATCTGAATTTTTGGGGTTTAGCAATGGCAAAATCCGAAAAAACGAGACTTAGTGTTTGAAGGTGCGGAGCTAGCCCGGCAAACACTCGAATTTTCGATACTTATCGTGCCACAATTCCGAATTTTCGATCATTAAGTAGTCGCTGCGGTTTGCCCCGATCTCGGCATGATCGATAGAACAGCATTCTATCGATCACAATTTGGGCTATTTCTGATCGATAGACGCTTCGCGGAGTCGATGTTGGCGATGGCCGAATCCCGTCCGGGCTTCCAACGGCCAGCATGACAATGCCGTTCGATTGTCATTTCGCCGACGCGGGGCGCGGCCCGTGTGGGCCGCTCTGCCCCGCTTGGGCATGATCCCGCCACCGTGCGGCGGCGTAACCGGATCATGCCAAAGAAGGCTGGTGCGGGTGGTCGGGCTCGAACCGACACTCCTTGCGGAACGGGATTTTGAATTGCTTTTGAGTCAGGTAAAAATGATTCTAATACGTTATAATATATAGCTATTTCTTAATATCTCTGCGCTAGTGTGCTAATCAATGTGCTAATCTGATGGCAAAAAATCCCCGCAATTTCGCCCTCAAAATGCACATTTGGAGGTGATTTGGCCCTTAGCGGCTCTACCCCGGCAAATCGCGCTCAGCGCCCTTCTGCTGGGCCTTGGCTCTTCTGTCCACTTCCCGCCTCAACAGGACAAGGAAAGCCGCCATGCGGACGCGATTGGCGTTGCTCTGATCGGGATTGTTCTGCGCACGGTCAAGCAACTTGTCGATGATCTCGGCGGGGTGGCGGTCGAGTTCGTCCATCACTTGACGGTCATGGCTCGACATGCCGATCACCGCACCGGACGGCCACCGCTCGATCATGGCGTCCATTACGCTCGCGTTGATAATGTCATCAGGCAAGGCACTGGTCGGCTTGCTGACATAATAGGTCCGCGTGGCGATTTCGGCGATGGTCGCCAGCGCCTCGTTCACTTGGACGCGATGCGCCGCAGCTTCGGTTTCCATCACATCGACGCGCGCGGACAGCGCCGCCATCCCTTCGGCAATATCGGTCAGCAACGCCAATAGCGGATCGTCGTGGGTGTCGCTCATCGTCCTGGCCCTCCCCGGTCGCGATCCTTCGAGCGGTCACGATCCCGTTCATCTTCCTTGCGCACCTGCTTGCCCAGTTCGGCCATGCGAGCGCGGAGACGGTTCGCGGCGGTGTCGGTGCCGCGATCCTGCCCTGGCTCCTTGGCAGCCTCGCGCGCCGCGTCTGGCACGGCTGATGGCTCACGCCCCAGCGCCTTGTCGAGACGGCCTCGCAATTCTGCAATGCGGTCAGGGTCGGCGAACAGGCCGCGCGCCTTGGAAACCATATCGCGGGTCATTTCCCCAAACCGGAACTCGCGCCGCTCGGCGAAATTACGAGCTGACACCTCAGGGAGCGGATAATCGCTCGCCATATCCTTGCTCCGCTCGCGCGACAGGGTGCGGACAAGTTTGCTCTGATCGGCAAAGTCGTCGCGGCCATAATGAAGCTGCACCCCGTCACGGTGACGCGTGAGGCCGACATAGGCCGAATGCCGGTCCATCCCCGGCGTCGCCAGTATATGCGCCTGATCGACCGTCACGCCCTGCGATTTGTGGAACGTCGCGGCATAGCCATGGTCGAAATGGGCATAGTCCTTGATGTCGAACGCCACACTGCGCCCGTCATCGGTGCGGACAGCCATCTGTCCGGGCATCACCTGCTCGACCGTGCCAAGCGTTCCGTTCTTGACCCCTAGCCCACGCTCGTTGCGCAGGAACATCATCCGGTCGCCACTGGCAAACTGGCGCGTCCCTCGTTCAGTTTTCACATCCACATCGCCGCCTAGCTCGCCCTGATCGCGCAGCTTGTCGCGGGCTGCCACATTGAGGTCACGCACCTCGGCATTGGTATGGGTAAGGATGATCCGGCTTTTCCCCGGATCGTTAATGCGGGATTGGCTCCACCTTGCCACAAGTTCCGTCCGAGCATCGTCGCGCGTCTCGGCGCTGTGAACCTTGCCATGCTCACCATAGGCATTGATCGCCTCGCCCGTGCGCCCGGTCGCCAGCGCACGGGTTGCGCCGCGCTGCCAGTCATCGCGCTGCCGCCTGATCTCGGTGATCTCGACCGCGCCGTGGCTTTCTGCAAGCGACCGGAATGCCGCCCCGGCCTCGATAGCTTGCAACTGCTCGGGATCGCCGACAAGCACCACCTTCGCGCCCGCGTCGCGCGCTGCCGACAGCACCCGCTCCATCTGGCGAGTTCCGGTCAGCCCCGCCTCGTCGATGACCAGCACGTCGCGGTTCCCAAGCAACTCGCGTCCCTGCTTCCACTGGTATTCCAAACTGGCGATAGTCCGCGAGCTGATCCCCGAACCGGCTTCCAGATTCTCGGCGGCGATGCCCGAGAGCGATGCGCCGCGCACAGTATAGCCCTCACGCTCCCAGGCATCGCGCGCAACCCCCAGCATGGCCGACTTGCCGCTCCCGGCATAACCAACGACCGAGGCAAGATCGCGCTGGCCGGTGACATGATCGAAGGCGTTGCGCTGTTCACCGGACAGGATCAGCCCGCGCGTCGCTGCACCGTCAAGCGCAGCATCGCGGTGCCGGTCGGCAACACCGTGACGCTCGCTGGTCGCCAGCATCGATGCGGATAGGCCAAGCCGTTCCTCAACGGCAATCATATCACGGCTGGTAAACCGATCCTGATCCTTCCCGTCCTTGCCCAATGCGACAAGCTCGGGCGAACTGCGCACCGAGGCCATGACGGAATCGAACTGATCCTTGCCGTCGCTGTGCCGGAACGCGAACTGGGCAAGATCGCGCATGGTGAAGGTCGCTTGGCTGTGGGTGATGGCGTTCAACGCAATCGCAGGGTCGGCAATGATCCTGTCGCCATTCTCGCGCGCGATCCGCATGTGATCTTCGGCGCGTTCGGCATCCTCGCCGTTCATCTCGCGCCGCGATCCAGCCGCCCCGATCTTGTGCTGCGGTTCGAGCGGGATGCCTTGGGCTTCCAGTGTCCGGTGATCGACCCGCGCCTCAAGGCCAAGCTCGGCCATACGGGTGTTCACATGATCGGCCCAGTTCACCCGCCATTCCTGCAATAGTTCCTTGCTGTTCCAGTCGCGCTCCTTCTGGCCAAAGCCCTCCGGGCCGACCTCCCGCATTGACAGCATGACATGAGCGTGGGGCTTGGGACTGCCATCGGCAGCCTTGTCCCAATGAACATTGAGGTCGGCGATCATGCCGCGCGCAACGAACTGGCGGGCGACAAAATCGCGCGCCAGCGCGATGCCGTCGGCCTCATTCATCTCCCGTGGAATCGCAAACTCGACATCGCGGGCAAGCTGCGCGTCCTTCCTGACCTCGCCCGCCTCGACTGCATTCCACAGGGTCTCGCGGTCGGCGAAACGCGCGGGCGCACCTGTGGGCAACATGATCTCGGAATGCACGACACCGGCCTTGCTGGTGAAGTCATGGTCGCGGCCAAGCCGGTTATCGGTCAGCCGCTCGGCGGCACGGTAGGCAGCCGATGCCACCGCACTCGACCCATTGGCGCGGCTGACGACTTTGGCGGAGAAATGGTAGATCGCCATGACGCTGCGTAGCCTCTCACTTTCAAGCGACGTTGGCAACAACGTATAAGCGCGCACTCAAAATTGCCTTCGCCATTTTTGGCGTGACTTGCTTCGCTTGTTTGAAGACTCAGTTGTCTGATACGCGATTCGCGCTTACGCTGCATGAATCGATGCAATTGAACGGAGGTGCGCCATGCGCAAAGTCCGGGATTACGATGCGGAACTGAACGCGCTTCGCGACAAAGCGAAGGCGATCAAGGCGCGCAAGGTCGAGCAGCTTGGCGCGCTCGTCGTGGCGACCGGAGCCGATGCGCTCGATCTCGAAGTTCTCGCCGGGATGCTCCGACACGGGGTCACGGAAGCCCAGGTCAATGCGACAAAGGAGAGCTGGCGCACCGATGGTGCCACGTTTCTCAAAGGGCGCGGGCGCAAAGGTAGTGGCTCTGCTGGTGGCGACGGAACAGGCACTGGCTAGAAACACGGCGGCGCGGCGGCGGGCTGAAGCCGGACAGCGCCGCACCGATACAAGGGAGTGGGTGGTGGAACGACGCGAGCGGACAAGGCACCTGATCGAACTGGGCGGACTCGTCCAGAAGTCGGGTCTTGTCGAACTCGCGGGCGATGATCGCGCCACGCTCTACGGCGCTCTGCTTGATCTCGCTGGCCGTGCCGGGGATGACGATGGCGCGAAGGCGCTGGCGCTGTGGAAGCGGCGGGGCAAGCGGGCGTTCGATGCCGAAGCGGAAGCTGCAGCGAACCCCGCTGGCGGCGAGGATTGATCGGTGAAGGATCGGCTCCTCGGCTGCGCGTTGCTGATCTTCGCCGGGGTGCTGCTCATTGCGTGGTGGCTGCCAAAGACACACACCGCATTCTGGCTGATCCTGATTGGCGGCATCGCCGCATGGATCGGGGCCATCTATCTCAAGGTGCGGTTCGCCCGCCCAGAAACCACGCTTGGCTCGGCGCAGTTCGGATCCCGCACCGATGTGAACAAGCTGGCGAAGAACGCAGGCGATCTGCTGATCGGGCGCGATACCTTTGGCCGGTTGCTCCGTTATGACGGCCCTGCCCATCTCCTGACCATTGCCCCGACCCGCTCGGGCAAAGGCGTCGGCACGATCATCCCCAATCTGCTGACCGCCAATCGCTCGGTAGTCTGCATCGACCCCAAGGGTGAGAATGCCCGCGTGACGATTCGCCAGCGCGAGGCGTTCGGGCCGGTCTATTGCCTCGATCCGTTCGGCATCTCGGGACGGCCAACTTCGCGATACAATCCGCTCGACCGGCTCGATGCGGACAGTCTCGATCTCGCCGAAGATGCAATGACGCTCGCCGATGCGCTGGTGTTCGACGAAGTTGAGGCCGAAGCGCACTGGAACGAGGAAGCCAAAGCCCTGATCTCGGGAATCATCCTCTATGTTGTCTGCCATGACGATGCCGCGCACCGCAACCTGTCCAGCGTTCGCGACTACCTGACGCTTGCCCCTGACGAATTCACGGCACTGCTGACGGTGATGCAGGCGAGCGAAGCAGCGGGCGGATTGATCGCGCGCGCCGCCAATCGCTATCTGAGCAAATCGCACCGCGAAGCAGCAGGCGTGCTGTCGGGCGCGCAGCGGCACACCCATTTTCTCGACAGCCCGCGCTTAGCCCAAGTCGTGGGCGGTTCCGATTTCGCCTTTGCCGATCTCAAGGACAGCGTGGCGACGGTGTTCTTGATCCTGCCGCCCGACCGGCTCGACACCTATTCACGCTGGCTGCGCCTGCTGGTGGCGCAAGCCATCGGCGAAATGGCGCGGTCGTCGGCCAAGCCGCCGCGCCCGGTGCTGTTCCTGCTCGACGAATTTGCCGCGCTCGGGCGGCTGCAACCAATAGAGCGAGCAATGGGCCTGATGGCCGGATATGGGCTGCAACTCTGGCCGATCTTGCAGGACATCCACCAGCTCCGCAGCCTCTACGGAACCAGCGCAGGGACGTTCCTGTCCAACGCCGGAGTCCTGCAAGCCTTCGGGGTCAATGATTACGACACCGCCGACATGCTGTCGAAAACGATGGGCCGCGAAACCATCGCCTATGAGACGGACGGGCAGAGCGAGAAGGACGTGATGCTGCAAGACAAAGGGCGCACGATCAGCACGACGCAACACCTCGCGGCCCGGAACCTGATGGACCCCAATGAAATCATGAAACTCGCCCCCGACACGCTGCTGCTGATGCGGGTTGGCGAGAACCCGCTGATCGTCAGGAAACTGCGCTACTTTGCCGACAAGGAGTTTGCAGGGATGTTTGATTCTGCGTAAAGTAGTCTGCCCGCTTGCCCTTCATTCCAGACTTTCAGATTCCAATTTGACATACTCAGAACCGGCTATTCCGCTCGGCTTGACGGACTGGCTCCTAAGCTAAGCGCGGAACCGACCAATTCAAATCTCCCTGCGCTTAGAAAGTGTGATCGCGTCGTCGAGGTGGGCACCGAAACGGAGGGGAATGTCGCCGACAATGGCTTAAACTAAAGCCAGAAATCATCCGTCGTCAATTTCGTCGTCGATGCGGCGCGTCTCTCCAGTTGCGACGATGGTTCTGTCAGCATCAACCGAACCGTAGACCCACAAGATGCGCAATCTGTCAGTCAACGACCGATTGCGAAAACAATGTGCAATTCCGGCCGGAATGAAGGTGGAATCGCCCGCATCCACCGCATCTTCGAAATCGCCAATAGTTACAGCCGCTTCACCTTCGAGAACCGTCACGCACTCATCGCAATTGTGGAAGTGGAGCGGCACTGCGCAGCCGGGATCGAACTCGGTTATCCCGGTGAGAAAGCTGGTGGCTCCGATGGATTTGCGGACCAAAGGATAGCTACGGACGCCGCCGCCGCGTTCTTTTGGGGCGATTTGCGAAAGCCGCAACAGCGCTGGCGCGGGCTGTTTTTTGTCGTTCATGTCGATGACCGCATCTGTCGACCAGCGCCAAGCTCACGGACCGCGTCGCAAACCGCGCGGGCGAATGCATCTGTGCTTTGCGTCCCTCCCAGATCGCGGGTGCGCTGCGCTGGATCGTCGAGAACCTGATCAATTGCAGATTCGATTAGTCTGGCGGCATCAACAAGTCTGGCCTTTCCATCACGCTGACCTCTCCAATCGAGCAGCATGGCGGCCGACACGATCAGCGATGTAGGATTTGCAATGTTCAAGCCCTGGATGTCTGGTGCAGAACCGTGCTGGGCCTGTGCGACGCAAATCGCATCGCCGGCATTGATCGAACCGCCCAGTCCCAGGCTGCCACTCAGCTCGGATGCCTCATCGGAGAGAATGTCGCCGAACATGTTAGTGGTGACAATGACATCAAACCGCTCGGGAGTGCGGATCAGCAGCGCTGCGGCTGCATCGACGATCAGCTCTTCCATCTCCACTTCCGGATAGTCCGCCGCAACCTCACGCACGACACGCAGGAAAAGCCCGTCCGACAGCTTGAGGACATTGGCCTTGTGAACGGCGGTAACCTTGTTGCGCCGTCCCTGCGCAAGCTGAAAGGCGGCATGGGCAACTCGGCGGCAGGCGTTCGCGCTGATTTTGCGCACCGACATTGCAGTTTCGGGGTCGGGCATGAATTCCGGAATCCCGGCAAACATGTTGCGGTCGGAATAAAAGCCCTCGGTGCATTCGCGAACAATGATCAAATCCATCGGCTTGCGAAGCACGCTGAGATGGGGTCGGGACCGGCAGGGACGGATGTTTGCACCCAACTCGAACTTTGTCCGGAGCTCTCCTGAAGGATTGATTCCACCCTGCTCGCGCGGAGGGTAGGCATATGTCGAAACAGGGCCGAGGATGACACCATCGACGTGTGGAATACGGGCCAGCACTGCATCCGGGCAGGTGGATCCGGTTTGGTCAAGCGCCGCAAAACCGACTTGCATTTCTTCGAATTGCAGGGCCAGGTCCAGCGCTTGATCAGCTGCACGCAGGACCTTTAGTGTGGCCTCGGTGATCTCCGGGCCGATCCCGTCGCCGGGAAGAACAAGAATTTTCATCCACGGACATCCATATTGGCGCGACTGTTGCTCAGATCGAACCTCCGTACGAAGGGGCGGAACCTGGTCGATTCCGCCCCCCGCCCCCATTCACTCGATTCGACCCGATACAAATAGCTCAGTCAGTCCACATCTCAGAACTTCGCCTTGATCGATGCAAAGAAAGTCCGACCGATAACGTCGTAAGTCGCCGCATCGGTCGTCAGCGGTGCTGCGCTGATAAACGGCGGCGTCTTGTCGGTCAGGTTCGATACGCCAAAACCAAGCGTGAATCGCTCCGCAATCGTGAACTGCGCGTTCAAATCGAGATAGTTATAGGCACCAATGCTCGGTGTCGTGGATGCTGGATTTGAGAGCAGGTCCGAGTGAATCTGGCGCGAAATATGGCGCCAGGTGAATGTCCCGCTGAACGGTCCATTCTCATATGTCAGGCTGGTATTTGTTTTCCATCTTGGATGGGAAATACCACCCCCGACACCGCCAAATCCCGCTGTTCCGGCGTAGTTGAAGGTCGGCGAACCGAGCAAACCGGCAACCTTGTACTGGCGAAGGTAGGATGTCGTGTTGTTTATCGTCAAAGACCCCGCATCCGCCGATAGCCCGAACGCTTCCATCGCGATCCGCCAGTTGATCTGGGCATCGATTCCGCTGACCGTGAAGGTCGCGAAGTTGAACAGACCCTGCCGACCCAGCGATATTTCACCCGTGGTCGTGTTCCGCGTAATGCGGTCGCAGAACGGATTGTTCAGCGAATAGCTCGGATTGCTCACCCCATCGGAGTTGAAACAGCGCGGCAGAATGTCGGTCAATTGCAGCGTCCCGATCGCATCCTTGAGCTGGATGTTGTAATAATCGACCGAGATCTGCAGCCTGTCGAACCAAGGGCTGCTGATCCGAGGAGTCAACACTGCCCCGAAGGAATAGGTGGTGGCCTTTTCCGGCGTCAGGTTGGGGTTGCTGCCATCCTGACCGGCGACCGTGGGGCTGCCCAGCGTATAGGTCGGGTAAAGTGCGGACGGAACACCCTGGGCAATGCACAGGGCCTGGACTTGACTGGCTGCCGATCCGGTACGGAACCCACTGCCAACTGCGCAGGGATCGCCGGCGGTCGGGCCAACGCCGATTGGCAACTGCGACACGGAAGTCGGTCCGAACAGGTTGCCAAGGCTCGGTGCCCGGATTGCAACCGAATAGCTGCCACGCAACAGCAACGGTTCGGCGGGGCGCCAGATCAGATCGGCTTTGTAAGTATGCTGGCCACCGAACAGGCTGTAGTCCGAATAGCGATAGCCGAGATTGGCCGTCACTTCGTTCAGAAACGGCTTGTCCTTGAAAATCGGAACAAGCAACTCGGCGAAAACCTCGCTGACCTTCTGCTCGCCAGAAGCGGCTCCGCTAAAACCAAATCCGATGGAATCGTTTAGCCGCAGGCCTGAATCGGGCAGATAATCGAACGATGTTCTCCGGTGGCCGACGCCAGCGGCAAATTTGAGATCGCCAGCCGGAAGCGCGAACAACGGACCCTGGATTGTCGCTTCAACCAGTTTCTGAGTCTGGTCGTTGGTGTTCTTGTGAGTGCGGGTCATGAATTCCCGGCAGCCTGGGCTCAACGCGTCGTTACCGAACGGATTGAACGCGAAGCCAATGCAATTGCCGGCCTGTCCGCGATAATTTGCCGTCCCGTTCAGCACCGCATTGGTTGCAGATATGCTGAGATCACCTTCAAGTGTGTTGAGATATTGAGACTTTCCGTAAGAGCCATGGATGTTCCAGTCGAGGCTGGTGCCGGGAATGGTGCCCTTCAATCCCAGCTGCGCTTGCCAGACATCGTAGTCGAACGACACGACCCTGGTGCCGACCACGTCGAACAACTTGATCAGGGTGAGGTTTCCGGTCGTGGCTGGGCTCGACGCCAAAATCTGTTGCAGGGCCGCATTGCCGGTGACAAACGGACTGGTCCGGGGAACCTGCAACAGGGTCCCGCGAGACGATGTCGGGCCGTTCTGGCTCACCGCTTCGGAATGAAGGTAGCTGAACTGGCTGTAGAGCGAAATGTCGTCACTGAGGTCATAATCGACCTTTGCGAAAGCCGTGTAGCGCTTCAGCGGCACCTGAACGGCAAAATAGTTGCCCAGAGCGACCTGCACCTGTCGGCAGTTCGCGCTGATGTTGAGGCCGAGCACGCCATTGTTCAGACCACGGTAGTTCTGAACACAATTGGTGCCGGCAAGCGTGGTGAACACGGTTCCGTCGCCGTTGAGGCCAATCGCGCCGGGATAAGCACCAGATCCAGCAATCGGCGTTGTCCCCGGATAGGTGGCCAAGACTGCATTGACGGCTGCGATAGTCGGTGCCGGTCCGCCGAAGCCGCCGGCGGCGATATAGCCTTCCGGCGGACGGGCAAGCTGGCGGATATTGGCAAAGAAGGGGCGATCCGCCCCGTTTACGGTATTGCGGTTGGCAAATTCCAACGCCATTACGAACCGTCCGCGGTCGTCGGCAAAGCCGGAACCGAAGGCCCCGCTGATGCTGTAGGTCGCGCCATCGCCTTCATCGGTGATGCTGCCCTTGGTCGATAGCTCGAACCCGTCAAGGCGGTTGCGCAGTCTGAAATTGACCACCCCGGCCACTGCGTCAGAGCCGTAGGTCGCTGACGCACCACCAGTGATAACCTCGACCGATCCGATCAGTGCCGATGGGATCGTGTTGAGGTCAATCGCTCCGTCAGGCGAGGAAGACATGAGCCGCCGACCGTCGAGGAGCACCAGCGAGCGGTTGGGTCCCAGCCCGCGAAGATCGCTGAAAGACTGTCCGCCGGTAAAGCCGACATTTGCTTGGGAGTCTCCAACTTCAGCGGCACCCTGAGCGCCGGAGAACTGCGGAAGCTGGCCGATCACGCGATCAAGCGAGGGAGATGCCGTGTTGGCCAAGGCGTCAGCGCCGACTGTTGAAATGGGGCTGGAAGAGGTGGCGTCGCGGCGCGAGATGAGCGATCCGGTGACGACGATTTCGCCTGCGAGCTCGCCATCCGAACCGGCGGCCTGTTCGGCTGACTCGGATTGAGCTTCCTGAGCCATGGCAGGAGCCGAAAGAGCCAGGGCCAGAATGCCCACTGGCACCGATGCCAGCATCCTTGTTGAAACAGTAAAGGTCATCAAATCATCCTCCCCTCGGTTGACACCCTTTGCGCTGCCGATTGCGGCAGTGCCGGATTTCATTGTTCAGTGGAGCCAGCGGCCATTGTTGGCGACTGGCATCGCGATCATCTGGTTACGCGCCATATCTGTCACTAAGCTGTCATGGGAAATGCCGCGCAAAGCATGGCAACCACACCAATCAGCAGGCAGATCAGACACGCCCATTTGATCGTGAAGCGCTGATGGTCGCCAAACTCCACCCCGGCCAAGCCAACCAGCAAATAGGTTGAAGGAACCAAGGGGCTGAGCAAATGCACCGGTTGCCCGACCAGCGACGCTCTGGCCATTTCAGCCGGGCTGATGCCATAATGGCCTGCAGCTTCGGAAATGATCGGTAGTGCGCCAAAATAGAATGCGTCATTGGACATGAAGAACGTGAAGGGCATGCTGGCCAAAGCGGTTATCGGGGCCAAATATGGGCCCCAAGCCTCGGGAATTGCCGCCAGGAAGCCTTTTGACATGGCTTCGACCATCCCGGTTCCGTTCAGAATTCCGGTGAAGATGCCAGCTGCAAAAATGATCGAGACCACAGAAACGACATTGCCTGCGTGGCTGGCCACGCGGCGGCGCTGTTCTTCCATCGTCGGATAGTTGATCAGCAGCGCAATCGCGAAGCCGAGCATGAACAAGATCGCGATCGGCAGAAATTCGCTCACCAATGCGACCATCAGCGTTAAAGTGAGCGCTGCGTTGATCCAAAGCAGCTTGGGCCGTGCGCTCTCGCGCTGGGTCTCGGCATCGCCGATCAGCGCTACACCTTCCATCAAGCCATCGTCGACAAAACCGTCGCGCTGATCGCCGGGTGCGGTCAAGCTGCCCAGTCGGCGACGTTCCTGCAGGCCAAGGATATAGGCCAGAGCAAACACGCCTGCGATCCCCGCTGTCATTGCAGGCAGCATCGGAACGAAGATTTCGTTGGGCTCTACCTGCAATGCACTGGCCGCGCGCGCCAGAGGTCCGCCCCACGGTGTCATGTTCATCACGCCACCTGCCAGCATGGTAACGCAGGTGAGGTTGAGCGCGCTCATACCCAGGCGTTGATAGAGCGGTAACATCGCAGCAACGGTGATCATGTAGGTTGTCGACCCATCGCCGTCGAGCGAGACGAAGGCGGCGAGAATCGCGGTTCCCATTACCACCTTCAAGGGATCATTCCCGACCAGTTTGACGATCAGCCGGACCGCTGGATCGAACAGTCCAGCGTCAATCATCACCCCGAAATAGAGGATTGCGAACATCAGCATCACGCCGGTCGGGGCCAGCTTTTTGACGCCATCGATCATCATTTCGCCAATCGCATCGTGCGAAAATCCTGCGATTAGCGCGAAGATGACCGGAACCAGCGCGAGCGCGACCATCGGAGACAGCCGCTTGGTCATGATCAAGACCATGAACGTCACGATCATGGAATATCCGAAGACCATCAGCAATGTGCATCCTCCCCCAAGCCTCACCGCGCGTTTCGCTGCAAGTCTGCTGAATCCGACACATAGGGTCGAATGCTGTCACCGGGCTGTCATTAATCTTCCAAGTGGCATTACTGCGCCAAGGGCAAGCGGGTATCCGAGCCTATCATCGCCTGCCAATTGGCAATGAACCGTTCCTGCTTCTGGTGGTCAAGATAGGTCATGAGTCCTGGACCAAGCGGAATTGGACGCAAGGGACCTACCGCAGCACCTGTAAGTCCAATCCTCCCATAAGCACCGCTCGCCCCGCTCCTCGATGCCGAAAGAAAGCTGTTCTGGGCGAGGGTATTCTGTCCGCGCAGCGAAAGCAGGTATTCAAGAAAGGCATGGGCAGAGCGGGGATTGGGGGCGCGCTTGGGAATGATTGCGGTCCGGACGATCGCCAAAGTATAGTCCTGCGGGTAGATGATTTTCAGGTTCCCGCCCGCAGCAATCCGCCGTTTGGCGTAGGAACCCAACACGTTGTAGCCGAGTGCAATCCGGCCTTGCTCAATGTCCGCAATCAGTTCGCTGGTCTTTGCATATGTTCGCACCGCGCGGCTACCCATGGCCTTGCCAAGCGCGCCGAACTCACTGCTTTGTCGCGCGTCCTGAGTTGCCAGCAGGTAGCCAACGCTGCTTTGCGAAATGTCATAGGTGCCTACGCGTCCTTGCCAGAAGTCGGGGTCAGCCGTCAGCATCTGGGTCAGCTCGTTACGCGACTGCGGCACTGGCCTGCCTTGCAACACATCCGGGTTATACAGCATGACGACTGGTTCGAATGTCAATCCGAATGCCTCATGGCGCCACTGCGCCCAGTCTGGAAGGTCGCCAGCGTTGGATGATTGATGGCGAGCAGCCAGACCGTCATTTACCAGCTTCACCTGCATGTCCATCGCCGCGCTGAAAACGATGTCTGACTTCACATTGCCGTTGCGATGCTCGCTCAGAACCAGATCGTAGAGTGGGGCAGAATCGCGTTCAACATAGGTAATTGAAATCTGCGGATGGAGCTTGTTGAAGTCCACGATAACCGGCCGGAACACTTCGGTATCGGTGGTGCTGTAAATCACGAGTTTGCCGATTTCATCGGGTCGGAGTTGCTCAGCCTTCTGCCCGTCGCTGCACCCGGTAACAACGGCAGCCATAAGACAAATCCAGGCTAGCTTTCGGATCATGGCAATGGAAGCTCGATCACGACACATGTGCCGCCGCCGTCGCGGTTGCTGATCGTCACGCTGCCGTGCTGTTGCGCCACCGCTTGGCGGACAATGGCCAAGCCAAGCCCGGCCCCACCGGTTTTCCCGCTGCCGCTTTTGAACCGTTCGAACACCGTTCCCAATAAATCGGGGTCGATGCCGACACCTCGGTCCATGACCGAGATTTCATAAGCCGTTGCGCGTTTTGCCAGCACAATTTCCACGGCCTGGCTGTCATGATGACCGTGGGTCAGCGCGTTGTGAATGACGTTTTTCATGGCCTCTTCAAGGATCACCTGATCGCCTTCAAACATTGCATCCTTCAAGGAACAGGAAAATCGGATGTCATGGTCGTCCATCATCGAAGCCGAAGCGCGCACGACCCGGGCAATCATCCGCTTCAGATCAAATACCTCGCTCCGCTGCACATGCGACCGGTGACCGATCAGCGCATCGCCGAGCAGTTGATCAATCAAGCGGCCAAGCTTCCTCGCGCTGCGGTTGGCGACTTTCAGACCATGGCTGCGGTCATCGGGAGAACCGCGCTCAACCAGTTGCAACTGCACAATCAATGCCGATAGCGGCGTTCGCAGTTGGTGCGCGGTATTCGCGATAAAGTCCTGCAGAACGCTGATACTGCCTTCGAGCCGCGCCATGAAGCTGTTCATGCCTTCGACCAATGGCACCACCTCGTCGGGCACGCGGGCTGCGATCGGGGATAGATCGGAGGGATCCTTTGCGACCAGCGCCGAGCGCAATTGATCCAAAGGGCGCAGTGCCCGGCCGATACTGAACCACAATACAAACAGAGCCAGGATTGTCATCAATCCTATTGGCACCAGGGCCTGGATCAGCAATTCGCGGGTCAAGGCTGAACGGGCATTGCGGGTCTGCCCCAGTTGAACCCAGGTCCAGCCTTTCTGTGCGAGATTGGCTGACTCCCTCCCAATTACGACGAAGCGCACGGTTTCACCGCGATAAACAGCATCGAAATATTCCTCGCTGTCGATACCCTGATTGCCAGTTCCACGAACGATTGAATTGAACGATGGAAGATCGGCATAGCCTGTGACGGTGCCGCCATCAGGTGCCACCACGCGGTAAAACACGCGGTCATCGGGAGCGGCTGCCAGCATATCGAGTGCCGAATAGGGAATATCGACCCTGACCCCTTCAGCAGTAACGGTCAGCGATTCCGCAATCGAAAGTGCCGATCCGGCCAGAAGGCGGTCAAACGATCGATCCGCAGCAATCGATGCGTAGCTGCTGGCTGCCCAATACAACACTGCCATACCGGCAAGGAATAGCCCGCCCATTTGCCGCAACAGGCTGCCACGCAATGAACTGGGCCGGACAAGAATGTTCATTGGTGCTTTGGCACCTCCGTCAGATATCCCATCCCCCGAACCGTCTGGATGGTCAACGCATCGCCAAGTTTCCGGCGCAGCCGCCCAACATAGACTTCGATGGCATTGGGGCCAGCTTCGTCGTCAAAATCGAAAAGCTGCTCGGCAATCTGTTCCTTGCTGACGACGCGGCCGACGCTGCCGAGCAAGATTTCTAGCAACCGGAACTCGCGGTTTGGCAGGGTGATCTGCACGTCATCGATGCGCACCAGCATTGCCGCACCGTCGAAATGGACCTTGCCGACTTCAAAACTGCTAGAGACACTTCCGGTTGAGCGGCGCAGCAAGGCCCGGCATCGCGCATCGAATTCGCGAACGTCAAACGGTTTGGAAAGATAGTCGTCAGCACCGATGTCGAGCGCATCGACCCGATCGTCCATTCTTGACCGCGCCGTCAGCATCATCACCGGTGTCGCATCACCGCGCCGTCGCAATGCGCGAAGCAAGGTTATGCCGTCCATCGATGGCAATTCAATGTCGAGGATTATTGCATCATATTTCTGGAATTGGAGGATGTCGTTCGCTGCTTCACCGTCCTGCTCCCAGTCGACGGCATAGCCGTCCTGCTTGAGACGCCTGCACAGCGCATCGCCAAGATCAGAGTCATCTTCGACTATGAACAGGCGCATCGTACGCCATGCGCATTTGCCGTAGTTCTCGCCCGCCGGACTGGCTCAGCAATGCCGCGAGGATTATCAGTTGAATTCATCGCCATCCCAAATGTTTTCCTGTGTACATCAACTTAGCGCATGGTCCTGCGAATGACATCATCTATGCGCTGTGTCTGATTGTATCGAAACAGCCTGACGTCCACCTGTCACGATCACGCGATGAGGCACATCTGGGTTTTGAAGCTTTGCCGCGATAGCGAGAAACGTTTCGAGCAGAACAGCGTGATCGCAATTGGCCAGTTCGATCAGCCCAGCCTTTTGGGCCAGCCCACCGCTTTCGGCCCCGTGTAAATGGCCCAGCGAAACGAAGGGTTGCTCAACCTGCACCAGACGGGTCGCTGTCGAGCCCGCTGGTTGAGGGCAGCAAGCGGCCAAATCATCAACTAAACCGTCAATCCTGTCGTAAGGCGACGCAGGTGTCCCGAACAAATTTCGGAATGACAGCTTTGCCCGACTCATCATCCAGAAACCACCAACCCGCTCACCACCCACATTCAGTCATAACTCATCTTCCAAATTGGGCGGGGCGGAATTGCCGCCCCGCCTGATTGTCAATCGCTCGGCCTTTCGTCGGGTTTGAAGTCATCCGCATTGCGTCTGGCTTTGGCGAGGATCGCGAAGCCATCGGCGATGAGATCGACCGAGTAGTTCGTTCTGCCATCGGCTTGGTAGCTCGACTGGCCGATGCGCCCGGTGATGCGGACAAGATCGCCAACGGTCGCCTTTTCGAGCCGCTCGCGCATTTTGCCGAACAGGGTGATGCGATGCCACTGTGGATCGGACTTCCACGTTTCGCCTTCGCGGCGATTGTAGTTGGTGGCAACCGAGATGTGGGTGACGTTCTTGCCGGGGTCGATCCTGCCTAGCCGCCCGATGATGTGAAATTCAACGATGTTCTGCACGGTTTTTCTCCTGATCGTGTCAGGCGAAATGTCCTGACGGACACTTTCAGGGCCGCGCATCGCCTGCGCGCCAGCCAAAAAACGGAGGCTCCATTGATGAAATCCATGGAAACCGTAGGCTGCAAGCCGGTTTTTTGCTTGCGCGCATGAAGGCGGGGCCAAGCGGCCAGTTTCCGTCAACCAAGGACAAAGGCTGACACGCAGTCGGGGTGATGTGCAGAATGCGCTTTGGGGAATTGTGGCTGGCGGGCCGATGCCGTCAGATGCTCCAGTCCTCGACCTTGAGAATGTCGATCATCGAAAGCGCCTGATCGGCGCTGACCAGCGTGGCATCGATCGCCAGCGCATGGGCCGCAATCATCAAATCAAGCGGGGCGATGGTGACGCCCTTGGCTTCGAGCGCGGCGCGCAGCGTTCCGTAGTGCGGGGCGATGGTATCGCTCCAGGGCAGAATATCGGTGTAGCGCAGAAATTCGCGAACCAGCTTGGCAAGCGTCGTCGCCTGCGGGCGCTTGGCCAGACCATAGTGCATCTCGCCCGCCGTTACCGAGGAAATCGCCAGCGAAGAAAGCGGCACCGATGCGGCGCGCGCGCAAACCGGCTCCTGCTGCCGCAGAATCGCGCTGGCCGCATTGGTGTCGAGCAAATAGCGTATGGTCACGAGTCTTCGTGGCCCGCAAAGGGGTCGCGATCCTGCGGCGCAGTTCGCCGCTCATCCTCCCCGAGAAAGTCACCGGGTATGTCAGCCTTCAGTTTTCGCGCAAACGCGAAAAACTGGGCAAGGCTCTCGGGCTTGCGCGACAGGATGACATCGCCGGTCTGCTCATCGCGCCGGATGTTCACTTCGCTGCCCTCGAAGCGGCAGCTCAATGGCAGGCGCACGGCCTGACTCTTGCCGTTCTGAAATAGCTTGGCGGTCTGTCCCATGATGCAAACTCCTTGGTATAGACTTTAGTCTATTATAACTTGACGATGGGTGAAAGGCAATATCTTCTGCCTGTCCATTTCGCGTAGCGGCGCGGCGGCCATAAGCCGCCGCGCCGATGATGGCCGGATGCCAAAGCAACCGGCCTTGGCCCGTCCCGAGGGACGGGCCGCGAAATTTGCAGAGCGAGCTATCGAGAAGCGGTCAGAACATCTCAAGCTGGTTCCGCATCGGATTCCAGAAACCGATGTCGAGCGGGCGCTGTGCGCGGAGCGGCTGCATCGGCTGATTGGCCAGCCAGCCAAGCCGCTCGCCGATGCTGACGGGCGCAACGCCCGCCAGCATGATCTGATCGGGATCGGGCGGCGTGATCTGCGGCAAGGTCGTGCGCTTGGCCATCGTCCGCCCCCTCAATATTCTTGCGCCAGCATGATGGTCAGCACCCGCCGCGTGACGGCGGGGTTAGCAGGGTCTTCGCTGCCGGAGCGCAAATCGCGGTCGTAGTAGTCCAGTTTCCAGAACACCCGTTCGCGCTCGTCGGCGCGCACCCTCGGGCGCTC
>CAYWIF010000035.1:0-6800 GCA_964458265.1 uncultured Hyphomicrobium sp.
CCCACGCCGCGAAGCAGCCAGCGGCCAAGTGGCCGCCGCGGCAGGCCGCGCCCCCGCGGAGCCGTCCGGCGGCGCCAGCCGCCGATCAGACGGCGTGAGCGAAATAGACCCGCGCACCAAGGCTGGCGCTTTCGGCGAGAAAATTTCCGGCCCCCACAAACCCACCCTCGACGAAATGGGTCCGCACGCGACCCTGCCTGTCAAATCCGGTAAGCCGCTCCCGGTGAAGCCGCCGCTCCCCACCCGCACCATCGAAATCGACGACCCCGCTGAAACGAAATCCCGCCGCGGCCGGCCCAAAAAAACCGGTCGCCCGGGACGCTAACACCGCCCTCGCCCGTACCGATCGTCCGCCCGCCGCATTTTCGCAACATCCGCCCGGCAACTTCCCTCAGCGCAACGGGAAACTGGTCCCGTACGTTGACCCCTCGCCGTGTCCGGTCGAACCCGCCGGACGCGGGATCGCAACGAAGTTCTTCGGAGTGTTTATCCATGACCAAAGCGCTCTCGCTTGCCGCCGTCGCCCTTGGCGCCGGCATGCTGTTCGCGACCACGGCCCAGTCCGCACCGGTGTCGGCGCCGCAGACCCCACTCGTCGCCGGCAAATCACTGCTTGAGCCCGTGCGCTACGGCAGCCGCTGCCGCGCCTGGCGCCGCACGTGCTCCTACCGCTGGGGTTGGGGCTGGCGTTATCGCCGCTGCATGCGCAATCACGGCTGCTGGTAAGTCGTGCTGCGGGAGCGCGGGTCGCGGCTTCCTAACCACCGTTAACCGGCCATTGGCTTGAACTGTGCTTCGATGGGGCAGCCCCTGCCCCGTCGGAGCCGTCCATGATTCCTACCCGGCGTTCCCTCCTGACCGGTGCCCTCGGTGCCGCCGCCGCCACAACGGCAACCGTGGCCGCGCATGCCGGACCGCGCGGCCCCGGCAATGACATCTCCGCTGGCAACCACGCGCTCATTCCCGAAACGGGGAGCGACGACACCGCCCGCCTCCAGCAAGAGATCGACCGCGCGGCTCAGGACCGCCGCCCGCTCCAACTGCCGCCGGGCACCTTCCGCACGGGCCCCCTGAAACTCCATCCCGGCACGGTTCTCCTCGGCGCGCACGGCCTCACGACGCTCGAATTCATCGGCGGCAACGCTCTCATTTATGCGATCGATGCCGCCAATCTCCGCATCGAAAATCTCATCCTCGACGGTGCCAACCGGACCCTTGATGCCGATGAGGACGCCGCCCTGATCCGCCTCACGGATTGCACGAGCCTGACGCTCGCCAACGTCACCGTTCGCGGTTCGCTGGCCAACGGCATCACGCTCACCCGCTGTTCCGGCCGCATCACCGACTGCACAATTTCCCATGCACTTCTCGCCGCTATCCGCAGCCGCGACGCCACCGGCCTCGACATCGCCCACAACGCCATCAGCCAGTGCCGCAACAACGGCATCCAGATCTGGCGCACCGAACCCGGCGACGACGGCACCCTTGTCACCGCCAACCGCATTTCGCACATCCAATCCAAGGGCGGCGGAACGGGCCAGAACGGCAACGGCGTGAATATCTTCCGCGCGGCGAACGTCGTTATCTCCGGCAACCGCATCACCGACTGCGCCTATTCCGCCGTGCGCGGCAACGCCGCCTCCAACATCCAGATCATCGCCAACAGCGCCCAGCGCATCGGCGAAGTGGCGCTCTACGCCGAATTCGGCTTCGAAGGTGCCGTCATCGCCAATAACCTCGTCGATGGCGCGGCCACCGGCATCTCCGTCACGAATTTCAACGAGGGCGGCCGCCTCGCGGTCGTCGAAGGCAACTTGATCCGCAATCTCCACCGCCGCGAGCACGAGCCCGTCGACAAGCGCGGCGAGGGCATTTCCGTCGAGGCCGACAGCATCGTCGCTGGCAACGTCGTCGAGAACGCGCCCACGTGCGGGATCATGGTCGGCTGGGGACGTTACATGCGCAACGTGCTCGTCACGCACAACCTGATCCGCGACACAGCCACCGGCATCCTCATCTCCGCCGACGCCCAAGCCGGGTCCTGCCTCGTGTCGTCGAACCTTATCGCCGAAACAAAAAACGGCGCCATCCGCGCGATGGCTTTCGGCCAACCCGAAGGCCCGGACCTCGCAGCCGGACGCGACGATCGCCAACGCATCTCCGTGTCTGACAACCTTGTCGGCTGATCAACCCGGCGGCGTCGCCGCGATCACCTTGAGCAGCGCGCTGTCTTTCGCGATCTGCGCGATATCCTGGCACTGCGCCTTGGTCGCGGCCGTGCACTCGATCGTCACCGTGTAAGGCACCCCGAACTTCGTCACGGTATATTCGGCAATCGAGCCTTCCATTCCCTGCTCGTCGTTCTCGTCGAACACCGACACGTCCGGCCCGGCCGACGCCGCCGCCCCTGGCCCGGTCGTGGCATAAACCGGATAATCGGCACCGAACGAATGCTGCACGCGCAGATCGGCAGCAACGCTCACTGTCACGTCGCCGTACGTATCCACGATCTGATACCAGACCGGATTGGTCTCATCCGTGTGGACTTCGCGCGTGCCTATGGGCTGCGGCCCAAGCCCGGGAAACGAGTTCTGCACAAGACCCGGCGCGCCTTCGAAGCCGATCACCGGCAGCTTCACCTTATCGAGCCGCGACGACACGCTCGGCGCAACGCCGCGCGCCGCCGCCTCCTGCCGCGCCGTTACGAATTGCGCGATCTCGGGACTTGACCACTCGACGCTGAGCAGCCGATCCGCCGCCTGCGCCGTTCCTGTCAAACCGCAAACGGCGATCGCAGCGGCACATGCTCCGCGTTGAACCCTACGCACTTTTCCACCCCACGTCGTCATCCCGCCAATCTAGCGCTCCCTCAGCCCCCGCATCAAGCCGCGCACAACCCCGCAGTGTGTCGGATATGTGCCACTCTTCAAGGCGATGACATGACAGTGCCGCCTATCCTCGGCTAGGATAAGGCAAGGGGATGGAATGACCGACACCAACGCAACGCTTGCGCCGATCGCGCCACGCCGCGGCATTCGCTGGGGCTGGATCGTCACCGGATTTATCGCGCTTCTCGCAGTCATAGCCGCGAGCCTTTTCATCGCACCACCCGCTTTCTTCTTCACGTCACTCCTGAAGAAAGCGATCCACGACCAGACCGGCCGCGAACTTACGGTCACCAGTTCGCGCTATCGCATTCGCGAAACCGTCACGGTCGAACTTCTCGGCGTCGAGTTTGGCCGTCCCGGCAGCACGGCCGGAACGTCTCCGCTCAGCGCGCGCAAGATCACCGCGACCGTCCCCCTGCGCTCGCTCATGGACGGAACGCCTCAGATCCTCTCCCTCGACCTCGACGCTCCCGTGTTCAATCTCGTGCGCGACGCCGCCGGCTCCGGCAACTGGGAGGCGCCGCCCGTGTCGCCGGCGAACAATGAAACCGCGCAGGCCACCGCGCTGCCGCTCCCGCCCACCACCATCCGCAACGGAACGCTGATCTACCGGGACGAACGCGACGCCACCGATCTGCGCTTCGACGCCATTGACGCAACCCTTGCCGCGGATGCCACGTACGGCGGGGCGGCCGCGAAAGGCAGCCTTGCATTCAAAACCGAACCGATCGCCTTCGATCTCACCGTCGCCGACACTGAAGCCGCCCTGTCCGGCAAGACAACCGCACTCACCCTGGCGCTCGACAGCCGCATCCTGAAGGCGCGTCTGGCCGGCCAGGGTGCTTTCGGCGAAAGCCCCATGCTGGCGGGTGAAATCGATGCATCGAGCCGGTCCGCGAGAGAGCTGGCTGCCTGGCTGGGATTTGCCGACAGCGTACCCGCCACCGCCGGAGCGCTCACCCTTAAAACCAGCATCGAACCTGAAACGACGGCCACGCGCGCCACCGGCAGCATCGTCTTGCGCGACGCACCTGTCGCCTACGACGTCGCGCTGGCGAGCTTGCGCGAGATCATCGCCGGCAAACCGGCGGCGCTGAAAGGCACGGTCGCCGGTGAAGGCCTCACAGCCGATCTCGATGGCACAGCCGAATTCGCGACCGGCAACCGCTATCGCGGAACCGTCAAGGCAACGGCGCAATCCATCGGCGTGCTGGCGGCGCGGCTCGGTGTGTCCAATCCCGCCGTCACAGCGCTTGGACCCGGCTCATTGAGCGCAACGATAGACGCCGCCGCTGACAAGCTCACCCTAACCGGGGCCGAGTTCGACGCCGGCGGCCGCACGGGCAAGTTCGACGGCGAGATCGGCTTGGGCGGCCAGCGCCCGCGCGTCACCGGCGCGCTCGAACTCTCGAAGCTCGACCTCGACGCTCTCCTCGGCAGAACACCCCCACCGCCGTCTGCCGCCCCCGAAAGCGCGCCGCCCGACGACGGTTTTGCCACGACGTACGATGTTCTCGCCGCCGAACTCGACGCCATCGAGAACCCGCCCCTACAAGCCGCGACGTTGGAGGCCGCGCCGTCCGCCAACGGATGGAGCACCGCGCCGATCGACTTGAACGCGCTGCGCACCGTCGATCTCGATCTCGACCTCACCCTTGCCAGCCTCAAATTGGGCCAGCTCCCGCTCGGCAAAACCCGCCTCAAGACCAAACTTGAGAACGGCGAACTCGCGGCCACCATCCAAGAAGCCGTCATCGGCCAGGGCACAGGCTCCGGCGAAATCGCGCTCAAAGCCCGCGGCACGGCGCACGACGCCGCCATCGGCCTCAAGCTGGTCAATGTCGATGCCGAGCCCGTCACCGCCGAACTGTCCGGCAAGCCGCTGCTCAAGGGCCAATCGAATGTCGAGATTTCCACCCGTGCCAACGGGCGGTCGCTGGCGGAACTGGTGTCCACGCTCGACGGCAGCGCCCGCATCGACATGAAGAAGGGCCAGTTGCGGGGCTGGGACATCGGCGCGATGGTCGCGGAACTGTGGAACTACAAGGGCTGGGGCTATACGCCGTCGCGCAACACGCCCGTCGATCAGTTGACCGCCAACTACACCATCAAGGCAGGCACCGTCCGCTCGACTCCCGACCTCACCATGAAGGGCCCGACCGCCGGTCTGCGTTCGGTCGGCAATGTCGTCGTGCCGCGCCGTCACATCGACCAGAACGTCGATGTGCAAAATCTCTTCTTCAACATCGTCATCAAGGGCGACTGGACCAAGAAACTTTGGATCGGCCCCGCCTTCCTCGCGGGCGTGCAGCCTGCTCCCGGCGCCGCCCCGGAAGCCGGTACGCCGCCGCCCGAGTCCGCGCTGCCGCGCGCCCTGCCCGCCGATCTCGTCGCCCGCATCGAACGCATCCTGTCCGACACGTCGGCGGCGGCACGCCTCAGCGGCGCTCAAAAAGCATTTCTGACCTCGCTCATAACGGGAGGTGGGTCAGGGACATAGACCGGCCCGCGTTGCGGGCGACACATCGATTGGGCATACTTTTTCCGGGGACGCACAGGGGGACTTTGTTGTGGCGTTGAAGCGATCCAGCATCGGCACGGTCGGGCTATCTGCACTCCTCGCGGGCGTCTCTGCGGTCTCGATCACCGCGTTTCTCGCAGACCCGCACGCTCATGCCGGAGACGGGCGACCAGAACGCACCACTCTTCTCGGCCGCGATCTGATGAGCCACGCGCTCCTGCAGGGGCTCGGCGCCCACGCCCCCGCACTTCCCTCGCCGCACCGCTTCCCCGAGCCGGCCTGTCCACCCGGTCAATCGGCCCTGCCCGGCGAAGCACGCCTTCAATTCGCCAAGTGCCAACTGACACCGGAGCCCGTACCGGCGCCGGTGCCCACACCCGATCCCACGCCAGCCCCGACGCCGGTGCCGGGTCCCGCACCCGAGCCGCCCAAACCGCAATTCGCCTATCATCCGCCCGGCGATCTTCTCGAAAAAGATAAAGGCCGTGGCCGCGCGGGCGACCGCTTCGTCTATCTGCCCAACATCATCTTCCCGCTGAAACTCGGTGACGGTCTCTTCCCCCACATGAACTCCCAGATCTGGGGCTATGGCGGCGGCGGCTGGGGCGGCAAGGGCGCGGCGGGTGGCAGCGAAAGCGACCGGCGCAATTACGATCCCAACCAACAGCGCGACAACTATTGCGAAGTCCGCGGCTGGGCGATGCCTTTGTGTCCGTCAGGCGCCGGCCACCAGGGACAGGACATCCGCCCCGCGACCTTCAAGGACAACGCCTGGGAAGCAATTGCCGTCGTCGATGGCACCGTCACCAACGTGACCAAGAACACGACCGTCCAGATCAAAGGTAAGGATGGGACCGACTACTACTACCTTCACATGCATCCCAGTTCGATCAAGGTGAAAACGGGACAAGCGGTCAAACAGGGGCAAGTGCTCGGCAAGGTCTCCAAGTACATGAACGGCTCGCCTTCGACGAGCCTGCACCTGCATTTCCAGGCCCGCCAGACCATCAAGGCGGGCACCAAAACGATCACGGCCTACGTTCCGGTTTTCACGTCGCTGGTTGCAGCACTCCGCCGTGACAAAGGCATCGATCCCGGCATTGCAGCCGATGGGACGCTCATCGTCGATGCGGCCTACGAGATCGGTGCACCGCAGCCGCAACCGCCACCGGAACCGGCACCCGAGCCAGAGCCTGCACCGCAGCCCGAGCCTGCTCCTGTTCCGGAGCCCGCCCCCGAACCGGAACCCGCGCCGCAGCCGGAGCCAACGCCCGAACCCGCGCCCGCCCCGCAGCCTGAACCCGCGCCCGAACCTGTTCCGGAGCCGGCCCCCGAACCGGAACCTGCACCACAGCCGGAACCGGCACCTGAACCCGCGCCCGTCCCGCAAC
>CAYWIF010000035.1:6900-20312 GCA_964458265.1 uncultured Hyphomicrobium sp.
CCGGAACCTGCACCACAGCCGGAACCGGCACCTGAACCCGCGCCCGTCCCGCAACCGGAGCCTGAACCCGCACCGGCTCCAGCGCCTGAACCGCAACCGGAACCGCAGCCGGCTCCAACGCCTGCGCCGCAGCCCGCGCCAACACCCGAACCCGTGCCGCCTGCACCCGAACCCGAGAAAGGTTGGTGGCAATGGATGAAGGATGGAGCGTCGAGTTGGTGGTCCTGGTGGAAAAGCTGATGGGCAATGAGCCCCACGAGGTGAAGAAATGAAAATTCGCACCACGGTCTTGCTCGCGGCGGTCTTCGCGGCCGCGTTCGCGCCATCGCCCGCCAGCGCGCAAAAACCCGATTACGACCGGCTGCAAAACATCCTGGAAGACAAGTTCAAGCCCGAAGGCACACCCGATGCGGTAACGGCTCCGCCGCCGCAACCCGCACCGGCACCTGCACCCGTTACGCGGTCGATGGACGAAAGCGCACCGCCGCCACCACCGGGCGAACGAAGGAAGCGCCGCGCCGACTTCGACTATGTGAAGCCCGACCCCGGCGGTTTGAAGCGCAAACGCCGTCGCGGATCGGACAGCTGGTACGACAGCATCAAAAGAAAAGTCTGGGGCGACAAGTCATCATCGTTGCTGACGCTATCGGGGGCGGCGCAGGCCGCGCCGCTCGGCGGCGTCGAACACAACGCCGGATCGGACTTGCCGTCGGCGCTTGTGCGCACGGGCGGCGCGGCGGCACCAACGGAGGTGCCCGTCGCCAAGAAGAACAGCTACATGGTCCAGTTGAAGCCCGACGTGACGGAAGAACAAATCCAAGCACTTTTGAAGAAATATGAACTGAAGATCACCAAAGTCATCGGCGCCCTCGGCGTCATCACTGTCGAGCAGACCAACCCGGAACCGGCGCGCAGCCTGGAAGGCGCGGCGCCGCAGCAGAAACTCGAAATCATTCTCGATCCGCCCCTCGTCAAATCCTTGCGTCAGGAACCGGCTGTCGATGCCGCGTTCGTCGATAGCCTCATCGGTACAAAAGGCCTGCCGAAGCCGTCGGGCGCTCAGATCAAAGTTGGCGATAAATCCCACGCCTGGCGCTGGCAGCCCGGCGATACGGCGGACGGCAACTGGGGCCTCAAGGCCATTCGCATGCCGGCCATGTGGTCGCTCATCGCGCGCCACCGCGCCGCCAATCCCGAAGCGCCAAAAGCCAAGATCGGCATCATCGATGTCGGCTTCACCGAGAACGCGAACGTCAAATACACGCTCGCCGGCGGCGCTTACCGGCCTCCCCTGGTCCGTCCCGATTGCGAAACCAACCACGGCACGCATGTCGCCGGCATTATCGGCGCCAAGCAGGGCGCGGCGCCCGGCATCGACGGAATCATTCCGGACGCAGACCTCGAAGCCGTCGCCATCGCAGCCGAGTTCATCGGCGAACGCGAGGCGCTCGACGCCGATCTGAGTTGGCAAGCCCAGGCCATGCTTTTTTCCGACGTGCTGTCCAACACCATGGTCTATCTCACGAACAACCTGAAGCAGGGCGGCAACCTTCGCGTCTTGAATGTCAGCCTCGCCTATAACTTCGTCGCCCGCGGCGTGCTCGGCGAAGCCGAACCCGACGAGGTCGAAGGGCTGAAACTGCACATCGCCGATCAGGCGAGCGTCATTCGCACCATGGCGCGCCTCGTCGAGAACGAAGTCCTGTTCGTCGTGGCGGCCGGCAACGACAGCGAAGGTCTCGACGAGCCGCTCGAAGCCCGCTGGGCTTCGCCGTTCGCCTGGGCCGGCACTTACGCCTGGACGAGCGGCGAACCGGTTCGCAACATTATCGTCGTGGAAGCGACCGACCGCAGCGGCAAGCGGGCCGGCTTCTCAAACGCCGGTGGCCACGTCTCCGCACCTGGCGTCGACATCATGAGCACGCTCGGCAGCAGCACGTCGCCCTTCGGCGTTTGCTCAGGCACATCTCAGGCGGCCCCGCACGTCGCCGCCGTCGCCGGCCTGTTGTTCGAACTGGCTCCCGACCGGACACCGGCCGACGTCATTGCCGTCCTGAAGGACAGCGGGTTCCCCGCTGCGGAGGGCGAAACGCGCGCGCCGCGCATCAACGCCATAGCGTCCGCCGCCGCCATCTCCGATGCCACCCGCACCCGCCTCGCTGATCTCGATGGCAACGGCGTGGTTGACGCCGGCGACATCAAGTTCTTCGTCCGCTCCCTTTCCGCCATCGAAGCGGCAGCCGCAACCGAAGCCGCCTTCACCGAAGACTTGAACGGCGATGGCGTGATCGACGACAACGAATGCTATTTCCCTCGCATCGACCTCGACGGCGACGGGCAGGCGAGCGTGCGCGAAGCCAAGGCGAGCCGCAGTCCATTTGTGAAATCGGACATCGCGCCGATTGAAACCGCCTGGTCCGGCGCGGCGGACGCGCTGAAAGTGGCATTCACGGAGACCGGCCTCAGCGCCCGCATCGCGCACAGCCTCGTCGCCGCCGCGAGCGACACGGACGCTGCGCCGCCCGCCCTATGCCGCCGCAAGGACGGCACGGTTTTGGCCGGCCTGAATTTGCCTTCGCCCTCACCCGGAGGCTCGCCAACCGTCACGCCCGAGGGCCCGCTCCCCGTGACACCCGCAGTATCCAGCGGACCGGTCGCGGACAATGGTACGGTCGCCGGCACTGCGCCGAGCGAAGACGTTCGCATCGAAGTCACGCGCGGCGTCGATGATCTGAAAAAGCAGAACCCTGACCTGAAGGTCGTCATCAACCCGGCAACGGGATTGCCAAGCAGCATCACCGGCTTCAAGCCCGACGCGACGTCGCTGGCCGCCGGCGCGCGCCCAGCCGAGCAATCGGAAGAGGATACCCGTCGCATCGTCGAGACGTTTCTCGAGACGAGCGGCATCACCGCCGCGCTGCCGGCCAAGGGTAAGAAAGCGGAACTGAAATACACTGGCCGCCGCAGGGACCCAGACTTCGCCGGGCGCTACATCGCCAACGTCGAGCAGCGCGTCAACGGGGTGAAGGTCTTCGGTTCCTCCGCTCGTCTTACCGTCGAGAACACGCTCGGCGTCACCAAATACCAAGGTTCGACATCCGCCGCGTCGGTCGACAAGACCATTCCCGACATCTCCGAAAGCGCCGCCACGTCCGCCGCCCGCAAGCGTCTCGGCGAACTTCTCAAAGGTTCGGGCACCGGCGCCGCACCGCCGCTACCGATGGGTCCGAACCCGGACACCGCACCGGCGACCGCCGAAGTCGTCGTCTTCGACCCCGCCCTCTTGCGGGCCAAGGTAACCGGCGGCGCGCGCCTCGCGTGGATGGTGTCGATCGACACCTTCAAGCTCTTCGTCGATGCCAAGTCCGGCGAAGTCTTCCACTTCTACCGCGACAAGCCGACCGGCCTCATCCGCCGCATCTACGACTACTCCAACCCCGCCGAAACAGCGGCCATCGTCAGTGAAGACGGCAAAGCATTGGGCCAATCGATTCCCGCCGACGCTGAACAGGCTTTCCGCTACACCGGTGCCGTCCGCGACTACTTCTTCCTCGTCTTCGGCCGCAACAGCTTCGATGACAACGACCAGGATGGTCCCGCGGGCGGTGCTGCGCTGGAAAGCTACGTCCGCTACGGAAACGTGCGCAATGCCTACTGGTGCCCGTCGAAGTCGTATTACTGCCCGAAGCAGAACGTGATGGTCTTCGGACCCGGATATGCCGGTGCGGTCGACATCGTCGCCCATGAGATGGTCCACGGCATCATCCAGCACGAGGCAAACCTCGTCTACTCCGACGAGCCCGGCGCGGTGAATGAAAGCATCGCCGACATCTTCGGCGCGCTGATCGAGTTCTATGCAAAGTCGGGCAACGGCAATTGGCTGTTGGGCGAACAGGCCCCCGGCTATTCGATGGAGCGGCCGCTGCGTTCGCTCGCCAACCCCAATCTTGCGTCGCCAGAGGGCACGTCGCTCTTCGACAAGTCCCAGGCCTTCTCGACATCAAACCGCGGCCAGCCGGACCACTACGGCGACGTCGTCACGATCGATGATCAGATCTGCTCGACCACCTGGCTGAACGACAACGGATGCGTTCACTTCAACAGCGGCATCCTGAACAAGTTCGCCTATCTGATCGCCGAAGGCGGCGAGCATCGCGGCACCCCCGTGAAAGCCCTCGGCCGCCAGAAGCTCGCGCACCTCACATACCGCACCCTGACCGCAAACTTGAACCAGACGGCAACACTCATCGAAGCAGCCGACGGCTACCTCCAGTCATGCCTCGATCTCACGCAAAAGCAGGGCGCGGGCTTTACCGAAAGCGACTGCGATCAGGTGCTCGCGGCCCAACAGGCCGTCGGCCTCGTGTACGGCAGTTCGTAATCAAGCAATTTCCCGGCGGCCGGTTGCGTCACACCGGCTGCCCGATGGCGCCGCTCTCCACGATCGCCTTCAGCATCACCGCCGCGCCGCACTGCTTTGACACCGCGTTGCCGTCCCACACGTTGTCGGCGACGAACTTGCCCTTCGTGTAGTGATTGGAAAAACTCCACAGGTACGGCGTGTTGATCTTGTAGAGCAGCCGCGACCGCCAGCCGTTGTAGGCTTCCCAGCGGTAGAGCATCCGCGCCAGATCCCAATCCGTCAGATCCGCGAACTTGTCGTAACGCAGCGCGTCCACGGCGCTCGAATGCCAGTCCGTCGGCGGATTCCACGTCTGCGGACGGCCTTTCGGAATTTGCACCGTGCGGTAACGCAACGGATCGCCGTTATGCAGATGTTTGTTGAAGTCGAAGGCGCATTCCATCCCGTGAATGATACCGACGAAATACCACGGTACGCAGATCTCGTCCTCGATCTTCTGATATCGCTCGCGCCGCGCCGGGTCGATCAGCTTGTCGGTGTACCATTTCACTTCCGACGACTTATCCGAACGGATCACGCAATTGCGAAACAGATCGCGATACCCCTCCGCAACGGTCTCGAAGGCCGGCGCCTTCACGGTCGGGGCAGCTCCAGGAGCCGCAGGTTCCTCCAAAGGCTCGCGCGGCATCTTCTCCGCTGCCAGCACCTTGCCGAGCAGCACGCTCGCCTCGTCCTTCAAATCCTCCGCCGCATCCGCCTTCTCGACCGGCGCCGTCGCTATCGCACCATCCAGGCTATCGATGAAATCGACGATGGCAGGCATCGTGGAAGAATAGTCATCCGACAAGCTCTCCGGCCCGAGCGACATGCGCGGCACCGACAAACCCTGCTTCTGCGCGGCAAGCGTCAAGCGTCCCAGCTCACTCCAGACCGGCGACGCGGCCCCCGATCCTGGCAGCGCATCCTGCGCCAACGCGGTCCCACCAATCCGGTAACCGCAAACGGGTGCCGCTGCCGCCATCGCCGCAGCGCCCTTCAGGAAAGACCGCCGGTCACCGCCACGAACTCTCGCCATTACGCAAATCCCCCTGTGCGGCGAAACCCTGCCGCCCACCGGGCCGGATTATGCCACTTGCAGACGCGCCCGCCCAGCCCGTTGCCGCTGCTCGGGGCCGGCGAGGCCGTCACGCTGCGCACTGGCGATGCTTCGTGGCAACAGAACCAGGACCATGACGATGAACATCGAAAACCCGTGCGTCTTCGCCGACAGGCTCAGCGACGCCGACGCCACCGCGAAAAAATAAATCATCGCGGCCAGCGACGCAGGACGTGCTTTCACAACCTCGAAGCAAAACAGGAAAAGACCTGCGAAGAGAACACACCCCGGGATCAGTCCGTAAGCGAGCACGATGGCCACCCAAAAACTTTCGATCCCGTAGTCGAGCCCATAGTGCCGCATCAGGTAGTGCACGTAGTCCGCATTCGGCCCAAGCAGAATTTCTGCCCATGACAGGTGCTTGAAGATTGCAAACATCTCGACGCGCGTGGAAGCGCTGCCGTGGTCGTCGATGAACCGCGCCAGGAACTTGTCGAAGAACCCCGCCTCACCCAATGCGATGACCATACCCGCCAACACTGGCACGCCGATGAGACCGATCATGACCAATGCCGGATCGAAGGGCCGCCCCCTGAGCACATCCGCCGTTCGCCGCAAAATGTGCCAGGCGATGAACAGTACGATGAGCGCCGAGGCCGCCCGCCCGCCGAACACGACCATTGCCGCCGCGGCCACCAGGAACACGACCGGCTTGAGAAGCTGCGGCAGATCCCGCGCCCCTCCCGACAGCAGGAGCACCATGTAGCTGCCGGTCAGCATGGCGTTCGACAGCGGATGTCCAATCAACGCCGAGGCGCGCCACTCCTCCTCCAGCGTCTCACCCTCGATATGCAGCGGCGTCAGGCGAAAGCCGAGGCCAACCTCGGCGATGCCAAGCACAGAATTGATGAGAAAGAGCCCGTGTATGAGCCACGCCAGCCGGCGGCGGCGATCCTCGTCCGTATCGGCCAACAGAAGAAACACGAGAGCCGGGCCGATGAACGTATCGATGAAGCCCGTGAACGGCAGCCCGGCGACGAACACCGCGTGCATCATCAATAGAATGACAGTCGCAATATAGAATATGATGCGCGGCCGTTCCCCGAAACCTTTGGCCAGCGGCACAAGCGGATTGGCCTGCGTCATGGCGGTGAGCAGCACGAGGACTCCCGCCAGCAGCGTCGCCGGGTGGATTTTCTCCGGCGCGCTGCCGCCGGCATCACCGTAATTCCACCCCGCTTCGATGAGCAGATAACCCGACACTGCAAACAGCAGAACGATGTCCACGGCAATCAGCCCGCCGAAGAATGCCCCGGCGGGGGCCGTCAGATTACCGGACAGGCGCGTTGCAGTTTGGGTCATGGGTGTCGCCATGGCCATATTGACGGCGGCCTCAAGCTGAAATGACCGTTGAAATGACGGTTAACGCGGCCGATAGGCCGGTCCGTCGAAATTGTGAGCAAGGGCCGTGCCCATCCACTTCAGCCGAGCGCGACACCGCAGGCCGCCGGCCAACCGAGGCCTTCGGCCGTTCCGGCCCTTGGCCGGTATTCGCAACCGATCCATCCTCCGAAGCCTGTGGCATCGATCGCTTTGAAGACAGCTCGGTAGTCGAGTTCCCCGCACGCGGGTTCGCTTCGGTCTGGCGGATTGGCACACTGATAGTGCCGCGCCAGCGGCGCAAATTCTGCAATCGCCTCCAGCACGCCACCCTGCATGCGATGACGATGATAAAGATCGAATTGCAGCCCCAGATTTGCCGCACCCGTCGCGCTGATCACATCGCGCGCATCTTCGGTGGTGGTCAGAAAGTATCCCGGCATATCGAACGTATTGATCGGCTCGATCAGAATGTCGACGCCCTCGCCCTTCGCCCACTCCGCGGCGAGCGCAAGGTTTCTCAGATAAACATCCCGATCGGTCCCATGCGCATTGAGCCCCGCCATCGCATGAACGCGCGGACACGCGAGCGCGTCGGCGTACCTGAGCGCCAGATCGACGCCTGCCGCGAATTCATCCTCGCGGCCCTTCAGTGCCGCGATCCCGCGCTCGCCCTCATCCCAATGCCCGGGCGGGAGATTGAACAACACGACCTCCAGGCCGTGCTGATCGAGCCGCGCACGAATATCGTCGATCTGAAACGCATATGGAAACAGGAACTCGACGCCCTTGAACCCAGCGCCTACCGCCGCTTCGAAGCGGTCGAGAAACGGCACTTCGGTAAACATCAAGCTCAAGTTGGCGGCAAACCGCGGCATGTCGAAAGCCTCAATCGAAATCCGGATTGGAGCGGCGCAGGCGTTTCACGTCGCCGCGCTTCCCCTTTGCTTCGAGCCGGCGTGTCCGCGCCGCCTTCGACGGCTTGGTTGCGATCCGCTTTTTGGGAACATGCAAGGCCCGCCTCACCAGTTCCGCGAGCCGCTCCCGCGCATCATCGCGATTGCGCTCCTGCGTCCGGAACCGGTCGGCGCGGATCACCAGCACGCCCTCGTCGGTCACCCGCCGGCCGGCGATCGCAATCAGCCGGTCCCTGACGGCGACGGGCAACGAGCCGTACCGCAAGTTGTAGCGCAGCTCGACGGCGGTCGAGACCTTGTTGACATTCTGCCCGCCCGGACCCGATGAACGAATGAATCGTTCCTCGATGTCGCGCTCGTCGAGCGTCAGGGTGGCGGTAATGCGCACGGGCTAGGCGCCTCTCGTTGGCGGTTTCAAGTCAACGGGCACCGATATCCCAATAATCGTTGCGAAAATAGAGCAGCGGTTCGCCCTCGCCACGGAATCGCCCGTCGATCACCCGCCCGATGAAAATCGAGTGCGTCGAAAACTCATGCTCATCGAGCAATTCGCAATCGAGGTTCGCCAGTGCCCCGGCCAGCACGGGCGCTCCCGTCGTCAATGTTCCCCACTGCGCGGACCCCTCGAAACGCTGTTCCCCGGCAAGGCCCCCACGGCCCGAAAAGCGCTCGGCCAGGGCCTGTTGCTCCCGCGCCAGGATGTTCACCGTGAACGCCTTCGTCGCAGCGATCACGCCATGCGTCCGCGCGCGGCGCTGCACGCACACGAGCACCGTCGGCGGATCGTCCGAAAGCGACGAGAATGCGGTTGCAGTCAGCCCGCCGCGCTCACCGGGTGGTCCGGCCGCGATGATGGTGACGGCACCCGCCTGATGGCGCATGAGGGCGCGGTAGCGAGTGGCGTCCATCGGCGGCGGCAATCCTGTGTTTGGGGCTGAGAGAGATGGGGTCGCAAAATGATTGGCCACTAGGCCGGGTTCTCGGCGAAGAATACGATCCGGTTTCCGAATGGATCTCCGACCGACAGTTCCCGCAGCCCCCAAGGCATGAGTTCGATAGCGGGGCGCGCAAATTTATAGTCTTTTTCGCGCGTTTCGTGAAAGAGCCCGTCGAGATCGCTAACACCGATGCGCACTGCCGATCCCGGCGTCGCGTCGCCGTGGTGTTCGCTCAGATGCACAACCGCACCCGCACGCGAAACCTGCATGTAGAGCGGCAGCGTCGGCTCGAACCGGTGCTCCCAATCGACGGCAAAGCCCAGAAAGTGAACCCAGAAGTCCCGTGCCTTCGCCTCATCGAAAATTCTCAACACCGGTATGATGGGTCCGAATGCAATCATCGCAACCACCCCTTGAGGTCGCGCACGATCTCGCGCGCCGCGTTTCGGCCGGGCAACCCGGTCACGCCGCCGCCTGGATGTGCCCCCGAACCGCAAAGATAAAGGCCCTTCACCGGCATCCGGTAATCGGCATAGCCCAGCACCGGTCGCGTGGTGAACAGTTGATCGAGCGACAACTGCCCATGGAAAATATCGCCATCCACCAGGCCGAACCGGGTTTCGAGATCAAGCGGCGACAAAACTTGCATTCCCAGAACGGAGCGCCGGAAGTTCGGCGCGTGCATCGTCACCGTTTCGATCACGATGTCGGCGAACCGCTCCTTTTCACGCGGATTGTCCCACGAACGTCCATTGGGCAGCTTCGGCGCGACATGCTGCACGAACAGCGACGTGACGTGCCGGCCCTTCGGCGCCAGCGTATCATCGAGGACCGAGGGAATGAGCATCTCGATCACGGGTTCGCGCGCCCATCCAATGCTTCTGGCATCCAGAAACGCCCGCTCCATGTAGTCCATGCTTGGCCCGATCAGAATGCCCGAACCGTGGTGCGGCCCCGGATCGGTGCCCGGCCGCGCACTGAAACTTGGCAATTCACTGAGCGCCACGTTCATGCGGAAGGTCGCCGACGCCGTCTTGATGTTCGTAAACCTCTGCCTGAGGTCAGGCGCGACGTCGCCCGCATCCACGAGATCGCGAAACAGCAATTTCGGCCCGACATTCGCGGCGACAGTGCGCCCGCGCACAACTTCACCGCTTTGCAACTCAACGCCAATCGCGCGGCCATTCTCGACCACCACACGCCGCACCGGCGCGTCCAGACGAATTTCGGCTCCCGCACTCATTGCCGAGCGCGCCATCGCCTGCGAGATGGCCCCCATACCGCCCATGGCGTGTCCCCACACACCTGTCTTTCCGTTCACTTCGCCAAAGCAGTGGTGCAGCAGCACATACGCCGTCCCCGGCGTTGATGGCGCAGCATACGAACCGACGATCCCATCGAACGCAAACAGCGCCTTCACATGGTCGTTCTCGAACCACGGGTCGAGGAAGTCCGCCGCGCTCTTCGTGAAGAGATCGGTGAGAAGCCGCTGATCTTCGATTGAGAGACCGAGCACCCGCCGCCCGATCTCCGCGCCCTTCAACAGCTCCAGCCACCCACCACCCGCATTCGGCGGCGTCTTGCGCGTCAGATCCCGCAACACGCTGGCGGCCCTTTCCAGCGCCGCATCGTAAATGGGATACTGCTCCGCATCGCGTGGCGACAACTTCGCGATCTCGGCCTGCTTCGCTGCCATTCCGTAGGGCCAGAAAAACGCCCGGTCGCGATCGATCGGCATGAAGTTGGCGGCCGGCCGCTCGACAATCCGCAATCCGTGGCTGCTGAGATCGAGATCGCGAATGACACCCGGATCGAGCAGGCTCACCGTGTAGGACGCTACCGAATTGCGAAATCCCGGGTGAAACTCTTCCGTAAGCGCCGCTCCGCCGGCGACGCTGTTCTTCTCCAGGACAACCACCGACAGTCCGGCGCGCGCCAGATAGGCTGCCGCTGTGAGACCGTTATGGCCCCCGCCGATAATGACGACATCTCGTGGTTCGCGATCCGATGCTCTGACGTCCGACACAAGGCCCACCCTTATCCTCAAACCTCACGAAATCTTATCAGACATCGGACTTTGCCGAAAAATGGGGCATTGACAGCACCCGCACCGGAACGATCACGTTAACGTCATGGAAATAAACTCGTTTGCTGTTCGTTTACGACTTGATTCGACATTAGTGGGGTCACAGGCCCTCGAGCGGAGTGAATACGATGCAAACGACCACCCTTCTGCCGGTCGGCGTGACGTCTCCCCCCGCGTCAACTTTGTTTGCCTGGCGCGATTTCGTCATCGGCTTGGCGCTGACCGCCCTTTTACCTGCCCTGTTCTGGATTGCGGCCTTTACCGGGATTGCCGGCCTGATGGGCTACGCACCCGATCCAAAATCGCTCTTGATCGCAGGCTCGGCTATCGCCGGCTTTCTCGCCGCCTTCTTCGTCGTCCTGACGGCCAAACACAGCGATTCCGTCAGGTAATCAGCCGACAGGCGGCAGCCCCATCACTCCGCCGCTGCCCGCGATTTGGGCTGCACTTCCGCCATGTAGTCGTTGAGCAGCAATTCGCACACCTTGCCCGGCGTATAGGTGTTGGGGCCAATTTCGCGCACCGGTGTGACCTCAGCCGCCGTCCCCGTGATGAACACTTCCGAGAACGTCCCCAACTCGTCCGGCAGGATCGTCCGCTCGACCACCTTGATCCCCCGCCGCTTGGCAAGGTCGATTACCGTCTGCCGCGTGATGCCGTTCAGGAAGCAATCCGGCGTCGGCGTGTGAATTTCGCCGTCCTTGATGAAAAACATGTTGGCCCCCGTGCACTCCGCCACATGCCCGCGGTAGTCCAGCATCATGGCATCGGCATATCCCGCGCGCTCGGCCCGGTGCTTCTCGATCGTGCAGATCATGTAAAGCCCGGTGGCTTTGGCCTTCGACGGAATAGTGGCCGGATCGGGACGCCGGTACGTCGCAAGCCCCACGCGGATTCCGCGCAGACGCTCTGCCATGTCGAAATAGGAACCCCAGTTCCACGCCGCGACCGCGAGATGGATTTTGCTTTTCTGCGCAGAGACACCCATCTGCTCGCTTCCCCGCCACGCGATCGGGCGGATGTAGCCGTCCGTCAATCCGTTGGCCGTCAGCGTATCGCGGCACGCCTGGTCGATCGCATCGGCGGAATAGGGAATCTCGAAATCGAGCATGCGGCCGCTCTCGATCAGCCGTTCCGTATGCTCCCGCAGCTTGAATATTTCGCCGCCGTAAGACCGTTCGCCCTCGAACACCGCACTCGCGTAATGCAGTGCGTGCGTCAGGATATGCACCTGCGCTTCCCGCCACGGCACCAGCTTGCCGTCGATCCAGATGAAGCCGTCGCGATCGTGATAGGGGACGAGATCGGCCATGTATTCCGTTCCTTATTGTTCGGCCGGCGCTTGCCTTGACTTCGGCGGGCGCCGAGCGCGACCCACGCGAAGCGAAGCGGCCCAACGCGGTCTGATGGCGGCGGCGCCACCGGCCACGGCGACCGGCGAAAGCCCGGCCCTGGCGGTGCGCGCGCGCCAACCCCGCGAAAGAAAACAGCTTCGGCCTTCGTCGCGAAATGACTTGCCACGTCTACCGATCGGCGGCAAATATGTCAACATGGCTGACATAACTGCGGAGAATTCCAGACATCGCCGGGCGTTGATCTCCGCGAGCTCCAATGAGGAGTCGGAGATTGCCGCAGGGCCCGTGCCACCCGCCCTCGTCAGTTTCATGGAGCTGTTTTATTTCGCCTACCGCAACTTTACCGGCGATCCCGACGCCATCCTCGAGCGCTACGGCTTCGGACGCGCCCACCACCGCGTTCTCCACTTCGTTCACCGCAATCCCGGCCTCAAGGTCGCCGAACTCCTCGACATCCTCAAAATCACCAAGCAAAGCCTCGCGCGCGTCCTGAAGGAACTGCGCGAAAAGGGCTTTATCGCGCAGCGTCCCGGCCCCGCCGACCTCCGCGAACGCCGGTTGTATTTGACGCCCAAAGGCACGCGTCTCACCGACAAATTGACTGAAATGCAGGTTCGCCGCATCGCCGAGGCCTTGAATCAGGCCGGCGCCGGCGCCGATGAGGTGACACGCCGCTTCCTTCTCGCCATGATCGAGCCGCATGAACGCGATCAGGTGTCGAGCCTCGTCAAGTGGCCTGACCGGGTACAGCCCGAACAGCCGGTGAAGGACGCGGCGACATGAAGCCTCGCCCACGCTGATGCCGTTCGTGTTCCAACAAGGCAAAAAGTCATGAGCAATAATCTCGCCCGGCGGTCCGACCCGCTTCCCGACGATGCTCCCCACGTCCTCGTTGTCGACGACGATCAGAAAATTCGCGACCTGCTCGCGCGCTATCTCTTCGAGAACGGCTTTCGCGTCTCAACTGCTTCGGATGCGCCGACCGCCCGCGCCGCCATGCGCGGCCTCGCCTTCGACCTGATCCTGCTCGATGTCATGATGCCCGGCGAAAGCGGCCTGTCGCTTGCTCAGGATTTGAAATCCACCACGCGCGTTCCGGTATGTCTCTTGACCGCCAGGGCCGAAACCGAAAACCGCATCGAGGGCCTGGAAATCGGCGTTGACGATTACGTCACGAAGCCGTTCGAGCCGCGCGAACTGCTCCTTCGCCTGCGCAATATTCTGCGCCGCGGCCAGCCGGGACAGCAGGCAGCAGCCGACGAAGTGCGCATGGGTCC
>CAYWIF010000035.1:20412-22651 GCA_964458265.1 uncultured Hyphomicrobium sp.
TATATCCTCTACACCGATTAAGGACTGTTCCCGCTCATGGTGGCCCGCTTCGAAGCGCCCTCCGGCAAGGTCAAAGCACAGCTGGCATGGGTGCGCGAAACCGCGGCAGGCTGGCATCGCACGATCGCGAACTGGGTAACCGATGCGCTGCCCAAGGGCCTCTTCGCCCGCGCGCTCCTCATCATCATCACACCAATCGTCGTTCTTGAAGGCGTCATTGCGTTCGTCTTCATGGAGCGGCACTGGCAATCGGTCACGCGCCGCCTCTCGGAGGCAACCGCGCGCAACATCGCGGTCCTGATCGAATTCTACGACACGAAAAACGACATGACGGCGAACACGCGTCTCATCGAACTGGCGCGCGATAAGCTCAATCTCACGATGCAGATCCTGCCTCCAGGCGAACTGCCCCCGCCGGGCCCAAAGCCCTTCTTCGATTTGCTCGACCGTGCGCTATCCAAGGAAATCTCCCGGCAAGTCCAGCGGCCATTTTGGATCGACACGCTCGGCGAAGCCCGCCTCGTCGAAATCCGCGTCAAGCATGACGATTCAATTCTACGGTTTATTGCGACGCGCTCGCAGACCTACGCCTCAAATTCGCACATCTTCCTGTTGTGGATGATCGGCACGTCGATCATCCTTCTCACCGTTGCAATCCTGTTTCTGCGCAACCAGATCCGGCCCATTCTGCGCCTCGCGGACGCAGCCGACGCATTCGGCAAAGGCCGCCCCGTGCCAGACGACTTCCGCCCGCGCGGCGCGCGCGAAGTCCGTCAAGCCTCGCAAGCGTTCCTGGAAATGCGTGACCGCATCACCCAGCACGTCGAGCAGCGCACCACGATGCTGGCTGGCGTCAGTCACGACCTTCGAACGATCCTTACCCGCTTCAAACTGGAGCTCGCGTTCCTTCCCGACACGGCCGAGACAAGGTCGCTGAAGTCAGACGTGAACGAGATGCAGCACATGCTGGAGGACTATCTGGCGTTTGCCCGCGGTGACGGCGGCGAGGAAGCCAAGCCGGAAAATCTGCGTGTTCTTCTCGAAGAGGTCCATGAGGAGTCACAGACCTACGGCACATCGATCGAGCTGAAAATGCGCCGCAGCAAGCAGGACCTCGTGCTCCCGCTGAAGCGCAACGCGTTCAAGCGCGCGTTGACGAATCTCGTCTCGAACGCGGTCCGCTACGGCGACAAGATCGTCATTCGCGCGGCGACTGAAGGCAACTGGCTTCGCGTTGAGGTCGACGACAACGGCCCGGGCATACCTGAAGCCGAACGCGAGAACGTCTTCCGCCCGTTCTACCGCATCGACCAGGCCCGCAATCAGGACAGCGCCAATTCCGGCCTGGGCCTCGCCATTGCCCGCGACATCGCCAAGAGCCACGGCGGCACCGTCACACTTGGCGAAAGCTCGATGGGCGGCCTGCGCGCCATCATCTCCGTCCCGCTTTGAAGAATGCACGTCCGGCCGGGCAGCCGGGAGGCAAGCCCGCCGTCGGCACCCTCTACTACCGGTAAGCCTTGTCGAGGTTCTTGGCCGCATCGATGTTTTTCGCCGCGTCGGCGTTCTTCATCGCGCCGATCCGCGCTGAATTCACATCCGCGCCCTTGAAATCGGCGCCTGTTACGTTCGCTCCCGTCAGGTCCGCGCCCGCAATCTCGCTCTCCATGAACGAAACATTCGTGAGGTCGGCCCCTTTAAGTGAAGCGAATTCGAGCAGGGCGCGCTTCAGGTTGGCCCCCTTCAGCGACGCGCCCTCCAGGTTGGTCGAACGGAACGTGCCGCGCATCAGTCCCATCGATTGATTCTTCTCATCCGCTGACAGATCGGCCCCGTCGAGCTTGACGTTCGTCATGCTCGCCTTGGAGAAATCCCCGGCCACCCGCGCACCGGAAAGGTCCGCCCCGTCCAGTTTCGAACCGACGAGCTGCGTCCCGAACATGCTGGCGCCCTTGAGATTGACGCCCGTCAGATCGGAATTGAGCGACCACGCGCTGTCGATATTCACGCCTTCCAGATTGGCCCCCTTGAGGTTCACCATCATCAGGCGGGCCGACTGCAACACCACCCGGCGCAAGTCCATGCCCGACAGATCCAGGCCATTGAGTGCTTTGCCCGTCAGATCGAGTTTCTCGCCATCTTTCAGCTTGGCAAGGCCCGCCTCGATGTCGGCCCGGCTCATCTCGGCCTTGGTGAACGCCTCCGACTTGAGATCGACCATGTCGAGCATGTCTTGCGC
>CAYWIF010000035.1:22751-29457 GCA_964458265.1 uncultured Hyphomicrobium sp.
CGCCCGGCGATGGCCTTCAATGGCCAGGTAGAGCCATTCGATGCGATCCGCCGTAACCATCAGAACCGCAAAGTTCTTCTCTCCGTCGTCCGACTGCGCGAAGCGCATATCGACCGGCAGTTCCGGGAACGGACGGTCAATGGGTTGCCCCGGCGCCTGCGTTTGCTCGTAACACAGCCGGCTCTGGGGGCGCGACGCTGCCCACGCTTCACGCGCCACGCCGTCCCCGGCATGAACGCGCGCCTCTCCGGCCACCCTGAGCTGGAGCTTGGCCTGCGGATCGTAGAACAACAGCGAAACGCGAGGGCGCCGTGCGATATGGGCAAGCTTCTCGCCCCGCACGTCCGTATGCAGCCGCATCGTGCGCGCCGCGCAATCCGCAGCCCGAAGCACCATGATCCGCTGCGACGGCGCGCCTGAGCCATCCACGGTTGCGATGGCCGGCGTATGAAAGGCCGCACGCCGGTCGGCTGCGCCGCCTTCGATCATCCCCCACGCATGGGCGAGCGACGCATCCAGATCATCGTAGTAAGCCGGCAACCGCCGCTCTGCGGCATCCTTTCGCGTTTCTGGTGTCGACATATCGCCGGCCTGTTGTTTCTTCCTGTCCCGCGGACCGATCCGGCAACCGCACGTGCGCACTGCACCTGACGCCTCTGGGTCTCGCATTTATCCGCGAGGCGGCCGCCGCCGTTCGCTGAACCACGCCCGGAAATCCGACGCCATCTTCCTGCGCTGCGCGTCAGGCGCACGGCGCTGACACGTCTTGGCCTCGTCGCTCCCCTCAGGCGCACCCCAGCGCACCTCTACGCAGTCGTTGATGTTATAGGCAAGCTCCAAGTCGCCCACCCTTTGTACCACGTCGGACAATTTCAGCGTCCACTCCGACCCGTCACTGCGCGCGTAGGTGAATGTGCGCTTCTCGAGGTCTTCGGCAAGCTTTGCGTCGAGCCCCGTCTTCACGTCCGCCGCCGTCTTTCCCTGCGGCATGGCATATCGTTCCGGCCGCCGCGCCACGCGCTCGGGAAACCCGCGCACGACATCGATGGCAATGAGCAGCCGCAAATCACGCGACGGTGTCGCAAAGTCTTCCCACGCACCGGTTGTCTCGAAAATCGCCGGCCCATCTGGCATCGCGACTTCCCCGCCGCCCTTCATATGGTACTTGCGCCCATTCTCCACCGACGTGACGCGCGCCTTGACCTGCTCCTCCAGCGCCGTAACAGAAGAAATCATCGCCCGCTCCGGATCGAGCGGCGACGGCGACATGACATCATCCATCTTGTCGTAGAACGCTTCGACGCTGAGTTCGGTCTGCTCCAAGGAAAAGTCCGAGTAATCGGGGTGCTTCCCGATCTCCGCGTTCGTCAGCCGCCGCAGCCCCGATTTGCCTTTCACGACCGGCCTGAACCGCTTGAAGCCCGGACTGCCCAAAGCCGCGTCTTGCGCGAACAGAAAATTCCCGCGCCAGAATCGCTTGCGCGCTACCGTCCCGTCCGGCTGCCCGTCCACCGCGAGAATGAGCCCGGCCGCATCCGCCGTCTGCGGCACCCGCCGCACGATCACGAGAATATGGCCGTAAGGGTCGTGATAGACCGTCCCCGGCCGCAACGCCGCCTCGGTCAGCGGCACGGAATAATAGTCCGTGTTGTCGGATGTCGCCGGCGGCCGACCCGATCCCGAATGCACCGTGTTGGCCACGGTCTCCGAAATGAACTGACCGAACGAGATGACCGGACCCGGCGGCTTTGTCTTCGGCTTTGCAGCCGGCGCACCGCCACCGCCAAAGAGTGAGTCTAGAAACGTCGGGCTGCCGGTCGTGTTCTTGGCCGCCTGGTCTTCCGGCGGCGGTTCAAGGTTTTCGATGTTCCACCAGCTCACGCATGCCGGCGGCTTGCCCCTGCCGCCGCGCGTGCACTTCGAATAGCCGAACGGCAGACCCATTTTGAAAGCGAAATACGCGCGCAGAAAATAAGGAAGATCCGCGCAATCCGGCTTGATGACGAGCCCCTTCTCGTCCTCCTTCATCCCAAGGTGATTGAACAGCAGGTTGCGGGAAGGATCGCGCAGCACCTCATGCAATGCCGGCCACGACGGCTGGTCGTCCAATGGAGCGTCGAACAGCGCCTCGATCCATGCGGAGTAGAGATTTTCCGTCTCGCGGTTCCAGGTTGCCCGGATCGGCCAAACACTCTTCGCCGATGTCCCCGGCCCGCCCGCAGATGCCTTCCGCACCGTGATCGAATGCGTCAGCGCCTTGCAGCCGCCTTGCTCCGCGGCAAAATTCAAGGACGCCTGCCACGACCCCACGGCTGGGTTCTGAACTTCGGCAAGCCAGAAATAGGGTGGGCCGCCCCTTCGCCCCGGCGCCTTTGCCGCTACGGCCCCATCGGGCCCATGGAGCACAAGCTCGCCGTCGATCGCCGTCTCCGCGACGGCCACGACGCGCAGCGGTGCGCCCTTCCACGGTGAATACGGTGTCGCCAGCACCGTCAATCCCGGCAGCGAGGCGCAGTCCGTCTCGCTCGCAGGCTTTGCCGCATGGACAGGTCCGGCGTGCACAAGCACGGCCGTCCAGAACGCATATCCGGCTTTGCGCCAGCGTGTCATGACGGAGCTCCTCTCCGGTGCCCCGTCAATCAAGCGCAATTACCGCCGCAACGCCAGACCCGGCACCCGAAGCCGTGACACCCGATACGCACGTTTACGGAGTAGGCGCCGGTGCCACCGGAGCCGGCACCGTCGTCGTGACCGCCGGCAGGCCACCCGTTGCGTAAATCGCCAGCCCGAACAGGATCGCGAACAACGCCGCCGTCACCAGCGCGGAAACGAACCTGTTTCCGAACGACAGGAAGTTCGCCACGAGATCGAGCACGAACACCAACGCCGCCGCCATCACGATCATCTGCAGCCACGTCTCCTGCGTGGCATCGCGCAATTCCGGCGGCAGCATGCTGGAATCGACCGTGTACGCCAGCCCGCCGTAGAACGCGGCAAAGATGAGCGCCGTCACGAGCGCGTTGACGAACCGGTTGGAGAACGACAGCACGTTACCCAATAGCGCGATGATGAAGACGATGCCCGCGCCGACCAGAATATTGATGAGCATGGATGTTTCTGCTGGTGACATAATTTCCTCCCGTTCCTCTCCTGCTGCAATGTGGAACACGCACCTCTGCTGGTGGTTTCCGGCAGCCGCCTTTATTCCCCTGTTCCCCAGGCACAAGGGCCGCCGGCGCGGAAGATAGTCGATTACGACCATAAGAAAATGGCAGTGCGGCCGCCCATGCCCAGCCAAACGAATAGATAGCGTTGCCGCTGGACCTTTCTCCCGCTCGGCCCATGCACCCGCGCCACCTCTTGATTGGCTGAAACATCAATAGCTTACCTTGGCCTTCAGGACGCAGCGAGGCGGCGCCCCGGCGAACCGGCCACGTCGCTAGAAGCCAAAAAAGTGAATTTGAAAGCAAGGATCGGCGTGCCGGTGTGGCCATCGCGTCCTAGTCTGCAACCCGTCACGCTCAACATAAGACCGCACCATGCCCAGAGCGCCGTCATCCCGGCAATTGATCGAGCCGCGACCGAACCGGTCCGGCCCGGCCTTGCACACGGACTACTGGACCGCCGTGCGCACGCGCGATGCGTCGTTCGACGGCACCTTCTATTACGGCGTCATCACGACCGGCATCTACTGCCGCCCCTCGTGCCATGCGCGCCTGCCCAAGCGGGAAAACGTGGAATTTCATGACTCCACTAAGTCCGCCGAACGCGCCGGCTTCCGTCCGTGCAAACGCTGCAAGCCCGATGCCCCGCCCCTCAGCCGCCAACATGCTGAAACCATCGCGCACGCCTGCCGCCTCATCGAGCAATCCGAAGACCCGCCGTCTCTGGCCGCACTGGCGCACGTGGCAAACCTCTCTGCGTCCCACTTTCATCGCGTCTTCAAATCGGTCACCGGCCTCACCCCGAAAGACTACGCAGCCGCTCACCGCCACCAACAGGTGCGCGCACTGCTACCCGCCAGACAATCGATCACAGCAACCATCCACGAGGCCGGCTTCAATGCGAGCAGCCGCTTCTATGCCGACGCAACCGACTTCCTCGGCATGACGCCCACGGCATACCGCGCCGGCGGCAAGGACATCGCATTGCGCTTCGCCCTCGGCCAATGCTCGCTCGGCGCGATCCTCGTTGCAGCCAGCGACAAAGGTATCGCCGCCATCCTCCTCGGCGACGATCCGGCCGTCCTCCTCCGCGATCTCGAAGACCGCTTTGCGAACGCAAACCTGATCGGCGGCGACGCCACCTTCGAGGACGTGGTCGCCAAGGTCGTGGGCCTCGTCGAACGCCCTGAAACACAATTCGACCTGCCGCTCGATGTGCGCGGCACGGCCTTCCAGCACCGCGTCTGGCAAGCGCTCCGCCAGATCCCCGCCGGCTCAACCGCGAGCTACAGCGACATCGCCAACCGGATCGGAATGCCGAAAGCCGTCCGCGCGGTGGCAGCCGCCTGCGCGGCCAACAATATTGCCGTCGCCATCCCCTGCCACCGCGTCGTGCGCAGCGACGGCGCCCTCTCCGGCTACCGCTGGGGCATCGACCGCAAACGCGAACTACTCAAGCGCGAGTCGAGCGGCTAATCAGAGAATTCCCGAAATCCTCAAAAGCGCGGTCCACGGCGTGTCCGGCCCGCTCACCGCCCGGCCGCCTCGTCCTCAAGCCGCACGCGCGCCCACTCATAACCGGCCTCCAGCATATCGGCGTGCCGGTGCCAGTCGAGAAAACCAACGCCGGCGGGAATCGGTGGCACGAGCAGCAGGTCGTCCGTTTTCAGATGCTTGTGGAATGCATGGCGATTGGCCATCAGGCTGCGCATCAGCACGCTAGCCAAGCCCGGCGCATCGGGCAGCGCCTTCCGCGACCAGGGCGTCATGGCGAGCCGCACGAGTTCGGCCCGCGACGGCAGGTCATCGTAGGCGACGTCGAAACGCTGGAGCTGGCCGCCATCGAACGCGACCACAACATTGGGGCCCGACTTCAACTGATGCATCGCCGCGACCGGCACGTTGTCCACCAGGCTGCCATCGACGAGCATCTCGCCATCCTCGGTGTAAACGGGCGGCAGCATCACCGGAATCGATGCGGACGCGCGCACCGCTCTCCACAGCGCTCCGCGCCGATGAACGTGGGGGGCGTAGCGTGACAGATTGGTGGAAACCGCAAAGAACGGCAGCCAAAGATCCTCTATCGCCGTATCGCCATAGAGCGTGCGCAATTCCCGGTCGAAGTGCGTGTGATCGAGCAGTGAATAGCGCGGCAGGGTGTAGCGGTGCATGGCGCGCCGCGCCACGAACATCTCATGCACGCCGCGCACGACGTCGTCCGGAGGCGAGCGAAGCGCGAAGGCCGCCGCCATCGCGCTCCCACCCGACGTACCGCCCATGATGTCGAAACTGTAGCCCGCCTCGAGCAGCGCCTTGTAGGCGCCAACGTGCGTCACGCACAGGGCGCCGCCGCCGGCAAGGACCAGCCCGCGCGCCGTGCCGTCGATGAACCTGACGATGCGGGCGAAATCCTCAGCGTCATCTAGCGCCGCGTGGTGATGCATCACGACCTCGCGCGGCGCCAGCCAGCGCTCCGTTCCGCTCACGACCGTTCGCGTGTCGTGAACCAATACGAGCCGCCGCGCGGAGGCAGGCAGGAACCGCGCCGCCAATTCCTCCGTCGCATTGGGCGCCGGATCGGAATCGAAGCTCCCGGCCGCGAGCATCAGGTCCGCGTGGTGAATGATCTTCCGGTTCCAGGCCGTCAGCGTCGGGTCCGCGATCATCAGCACGTACGTGTGACCGGCTTCGAGCGCGTTGAACCACTCGGTCATCGCCGCATCGTCGAGAGTGCAGTCGCCGCGCCCGGAGGCATCGTGCCGCGTGCTGTCGATCACCAGGGTCGGCGCCCGCGCGGCAAAGGCCGCAGTAACGAGCTGCATGATCCCGCTGTCGAGTGCCGCGCCGCCGGCTGCCGTGATGAGGATAGTGCGCGGCGCGGAATGGCGAGGCTGCGGCGGCGCGAGCGTCGTGGCCGCGAGCCGGGTCGCCAGATAGGTGCTGATCGCGCGCCAGATGCTGGGATCGCGGTCGGCCAGCGCTTCCAGATGCAGGCGGTCGAGTTTGAGAACGATGCTGTCGCGCAAGGCAACAACGGTCGCGATGCGTGGGGAGCCCGTCAGAAATCCGATCTCGCCGATCGGCTGTCCGGCGCCGATCTCGCTGATCGGATGCCCGCGGTCGCGGCGCGTGACGGCGAACCGCCCCGACAGCACGACGTACATGGCTTCCGAAGGCTCCCCCTCCTCGACGAGCGCCCAGCCGCGTTCGATGTTCAGCCTTTCGAACCGCGCTGCGACCTCCGCCTTTCCCGCATCGTCTAAATGCTGGAACAGGCTCAGCTCACTGACAGTCGATTGGTTGGCGGCGTGGCTCATTTTGAGGTCCGGCCCCACTCTTCGCTCGGCTATCGACCGCCCGCTCCCAAACCATCGTGCTGCCAGCAGCTCGGCTGACCAATTGTCCGCTTCGATCTGCCCAGCGTCAGGAACCAAGCGGCCCGGTTCCAATTCGAAGCGCGGTGACGCGGCAAGGGACGCGCCAATGTCACACTATAGCAGCTCACGCACATCCCGCAGTAAGTGGTGACGCCCCTAAACCGT
>CAYWIF010000036.1:0-26566 GCA_964458265.1 uncultured Hyphomicrobium sp.
AGGCCGAACTCGTCCACATGGTGGCGACCACCGCTGCCATCGACGACGCTCCCTCCGCGGTCCGTTATCCACGCGGCGAAGGCACGGGCTGCGAATTGCCGACCGAAGGCAAGCCCCTCGCGATCGGCAAGGGCCGCATTGTGCGCGAAGGTTCGACCATCGCGATCCTCTCGCTCGGCACCCGCCTCGCCGAGGCTCTAAAGGCCGCCGACCAGCTTGCCGCCATGGGCCTCTCGACGACGGTCGCCGATGCCCGCTTCATGAAGCCGCTCGATACCGATCTTGTCGCGCGCCTCGCTCGCGAGCACGAAGTGCTCATCACCGTCGAGGAAGGATCGGTGGGGGGCTTCGGCAGCCATGTCCTGCAACACCTGGCGGTGAATGGCCTGCTCGATCGCGGGCTGAAAGTCCGGCCCATGGTTTTGCCCGACCGGTTCATCGAGCAGGACAACCCAGCCAAGATGTACGCCGGCGCCGGCCTCGATGCCGCGGGTATTGTGCAAAACGTGCTGGCGGCGCTCGGCCGCTCCGACGAAGCCGGTGGCGCCCACCGCGCATGACACGAAATCCAACAATGAGAACCCGCGCATGACCGCAGCATCAAGCTTTCTCGGGCGCGCCCTACTCGCCGCAATCTTCATCCTCGCCGGTGTCAACAAATTGCAGGGCTACGACACAACCGTCGCCTACATGCAGCAGTTCGGTGTCCCCGGCTTGCTTCTGCCCGCAACGATTGCGCTCGAAGTCCTGGGCGGCCTCGCCGTCCTCGCTGGCTTCTACGCTCGCGCCGCTGCGATCCCGCTCGCGCTTTTCTCGCTCGCGACAGCCCTTATCTTCCACGGCAATTTCGCCGACGACGTCCAGCTCGTTCTCTTTCTGAAGAACCTGGCCATCGCCGGCGGATTTCTCTTGCTCTTCGCCCACGGCCCCGGCGCCTGGGCCGTCAACGACCGCTGATCCGGCGTCTCACTTCACGGTGATCGTGATCACGTCGGACTGCACGACAGGATCGTGCGGAATGTGGTTGTGATCGCCAAGCACGAGCTGCAGCGTATGCTTGCCCGGCGAAAGTTCGAGCTGGGTCTCCGTCTGCCCGCCGCCAAAGTGCTTGTGATTGTCGTCCGCCGGAATGGCGGTTTCGAAGTTTTCCAGCTTCGTATCGATCAGGACATGGTGATGCCCGCTGTGCACCTTTTCCGTTCCGGCCGGTACGACATCCATGCCCTCGATTCCGAATTTCACTGTCACCGGTGACGAAACCTCCGCACCGTCGCTTGGCTCGATGAAAAAGACCTTGGCATTCGGACCGGACGGCGTACGGCTGGGCCCGCTGTCACCGCAACCGGCCAGCGTCAGGGCGGCGATCAGCGCTGCGGTAAGGAACAGTTTCATCGGCATCTCCGGCGGTATGGGGCAAGGTGGGGTTGTGTGGCGGATAAGATAGCGTACACGTGCCCCATGAAAAAGCGTTTGGATGAAGCCCTGGTCGAAAGCGGCATCGTGGCCACCCGATCGAGGGCCCGCGACGCAATCCTGCGCGGTCTCGTGCGAGTCGATGGCGACGTCGTGTCGAAGCCCGGTGCTGCGGTCATTGCCACCGCGCGGCTTACCGTCGCGCCTGAAGCGGGCATCGGATATGTGTCACGCGGCGCCTTGAAGCTGATCGCAGCGCTCGATCATTTCAAATTCGACCCTGCCGGCCGGATCGCCCTCGATGCCGGCGCATCCACAGGCGGCTTTACCGAAGTCCTCCTCGAACGGCAGGCAGCGAAGGTGTTCGCTGTCGACGTCGGCCACGGCCAACTCCATACCCGGATTGCCCAAGACCCGAAGGTCGTCGCGATGGAGGGCCAGGACATCCGCAGTTTTGCAATCCCAACTGGCACTGCGGCCATCACTGCCATCGTCATCGACGTCAGCTTCATCTCGCTTACCAAAGTCCTCCCCCACCTCATGGCCATGGCTGGTCCGGACTGCTGGCTCGTCGCGCTCGTCAAGCCACAGTTCGAGGCCGGCCGGGACGCGGTGGGCAAAGGCGGCATCGTGCGTAACGAAGTGGCCCGCGCAGGCGTCGTCGAGAATTTGACGCACCTCGTATCGGCCGCACCCGGCTGGAAACTCTGCGGCGTCATTCCATCGCCGATCGATGGCGGTTCCGGCAACCCCGAATACCTCATGGGACTGATCCGCCATGAGTGATGCGAGCGAGGTGCTGATCGAAAAGCTCGGCGCCAAGGGTGATGGCATTGCCCGCACGGCCGTCGGCGACTGCTTTGTCGCCGGTGCTCTGCCGGGAGAACGCTGGAGCATTACGTCGTCGGGCGAAACCCGGCGCCTGTCCGCCAGTCCCGACCGCGCAGCCCCGCCTTGTCCGCACTTCGGCACCTGCGGCGGTTGCATGGCGCAGCATATGAGCGAACGGCTGTATCTCGACTGGAAGCACCAGATCGTGCGCGACGCTTTTCTGCATCGCGGGATCGATGCCGAAATAAACCCCGTGCGCCCGATGCCGTTGCGCTCCCGCCGCCGCGCGTTCCTCGGTGTCCAGCGAAACGGCGGCGACGTGCTGATCGGCTTCCGGGAGGAAGGTCAGCACGCCTTGGTGGATATTGCTGGTTGCCTGCTGCTCGATCCCGCGATCATGGCCGCCATTCCTCAATTGAAGGTCATGGCCAAGATCGCCATGCCCGGCAATTCGAGTGGCCGTCTTGTCGTCACAAAAACCGGAACGGGCCTCGACGTCGCCTTCGACAACGGCCACAAGCTCCTGGAGCCCGACGAGCGCGCAGCCCTCGCAAAGCTAGCCGAAGCGGCGCGTATCGCGCGTCTTGTGGTGGCTGGCGACACCATCGTTGTTCGCGCCGATCCTCGGATCGCCCTGGGGGACGCCGAGGTCGATGTCCCTCCGTCACTTTTCTTGCAGGCCGTACCCGAGGCTGAACGCCATATGATCGGGCTGGTCGTGGACGCATTGCCCAAAAAGGCAAAGAGGGTCGCCGATCTCTTCTCAGGGTTGGGAACTTTCACATTTCCGCTCGCGTCCAAGGTCCACGTCGCGGCGTTCGACAGCGACCGGCGTGCAATCGCGGTGCTCGAGGCGGCGGCGCGCCGCGCAACCGGATTGAAGCCCATCGATGCGCGCGTCCGTGATCTCTTCCGCGAACCGCTTTCTCCTAAGGAATTGGAACCGTTCGACGCCGTGGTCCTCGATCCCCCACGCGCGGGCGCCGCGCAACAGACCGAACGCCTCGCGCGTTCGAAAGTACCCGTCGTGATTGCCGTTTCCTGCGCTCCGGCCACACTCGCCCGTGATGCACGCACACTCGTCGATGCCGGCTACAAGATGGGTCACGTTACGCCCATCGATCAGTTCATCTATTCGCCGCACATCGAGGCCGTCACGGTCTTTCGCCGCTAGGTCAAAGCCGCATCGAGTAACTGGCGCACGAACGCCGGCACGACTTCGGTCGCCGGACCATGGATCGCCTTGGCGAAGTGCGAGCGCCCTTCCGACGGCTCCAGGTTGAGTTCCACCGTGTGTGCACCGGCTTCCGCGGCCACTTGCACGAACCCGGCCGCCGGATAGACATTGCCGCTCGTTCCGATGGAGATGAAGAGGTCAGCTTCCTCCAGTTCCTTGATGATGCGATCCATGTGATATGGCTCCTCGCCGAACCACACGACATCGGGCCTCAACGTTCCAACATCCTCGCACTTTGGGCATGCCGTCTCCAGGAACATGTCTCCCGTCCACGGCATGCGCATGCCGCACCCAAGGCACCAGCCCTTCAAAACTTCGCCATGCATGTGGATCAAATTCTTCGATCCAGCCTGCTCGTGGAGCTGGTCGACATTCTGCGTCACGAGTGTCACCGGTCCAGGATGCGATTGTTCCAGCAGCGCCAGCGCGAAATGCGCCGCATTCGGTGCCACGGTCTGATGCGCCCGCCGCCGCATGTTGTAGAATTCATGCACAAGCTGTGGGTTCTTCTCGAACCCCTCCGGCGTTGCGACATCGCGGTAATCGTACTTTGCCCAGATCCCGCCCTTGTCGCGAAACGTCGGCACGCCCGACTCGGCGCTGATGCCAGCCCCCGTCAGGATCACGATGCGGTCGTACTGCGCCATTCCCCGTCGCCCCGTTTCGTTTTACGTTTTGCCCGGGGCAGGCTACGACATTCCAGCGGCCCGTGGCGAGGGGTAGGCGGCTAAGAGGCATTCGGACGCGTGAAGACAATCCTCAGTTGGTCAAGCGGCAAGGACAGCGCCTGGTCGTTGCATGTATTGCGCGCCGACCCGGCGATCGAAATCGTTGCCTTGCTGACGACGATCAACGAGCAATTCGACCGCGTAGCCATGCACGGCGTGCGCCGCAATATCCTGGAGGCCCAAGCGGCTGCCGCCGGTCTTCCGCTGCATATCGTTCCACTTCCATGGCCATGCTCGAATGAAGCCTATGAAAGCTTGATGGGAAACTATGTCCGCGCCCAAGTTGCTGACGGCGTGGACGCGATGGCCTTCGGAGATTTGTTCCTGGAAGACATCCGGGGCTATCGCGAACAGAAACTGCAAGGGACTGGCTTGCAGCCGATCTTCCCACTTTGGGGAAAGCCGACCCGCACCCTTGCCGATGAGATGATCGGCGGCGGCCTTGTCACCTATATCGCGACCGTCGATCCGGCGAAGCTCGGCGCGAATTTCGCCGGCCGCGTCTTCGATCGAAATTTTATTGAGGACTTGCCGCCGGGCATCGACCCATGCGGTGAGAATGGCGAATTTCACACCTGCGTCGCAGCCGGTCCCATGTTCGACCGCGCGCTGCCCATAAAACCCGGCGAAGTCGTCGCACGCGACGGCTTTGTCTTCGCCGATCTGATCCTCGACGACTAACCTAGTCCGGCAACGCAAAGACAACCACTGCGCCGCCTTGCCGGAACCCCCAGATCTGACTGCCGCCCGCCGCAACGGCAATGTATTGCCGGCCGTTGACTTCATACGAAATCGGCGGCGCATTCACGCCGGCCCCGCAATGGAATTTCCAAAGCCGCTCGCCGGTCTTTGCATCGAATGCGGAAAAATCGCCATTGCCTTCGCCGGTAAAAACCAGTCCCCCCGCCGTCGCCAACGTACCGCCGATCAGGGGTTCGTCGGTCTTCTGCTGCCAGCGAATGGCTCCGCTTTTGAGATCAATCGCGCTGAGCGTTCCCCATGTGGGGACGCCCTTCGCAGGCTCAAACGTGTAATAGGTCACGGCGGGCTTTCCGTCCGCGGCCGGGAGTTCGGAGCTCTGGTAGCGCGTCGGCATATGCATGGCCGCCACGAACGCGAGGCCCGTCTGGGGATTGATCGCCGCGGGCGACCAGTTCGATCCCCCCGCGACACCGGGCGAAATGACGATGCCGTCGCGTGTCGGCGCTTTGAACAAGTTGTCTTGCGGCACATACGCGTCCGACTTCAAGAGAAGCGTACCGTCGCGGCGATCGTGGATAAAATACCACCCGAGTTTGGAGGCTTGTCCGATCGCGGGTACGACTTTGCCGCCCGCATCGAAGTTAAAGAGAACCGGTGGGCTTGCCACATCATAGCCCCACATATCGTGCGGCACTTGCTGATAATGCCAACGATAGGCGCCGGTCATAAGGTCGATGGCGACCAGCGAACTGGTGTAGAGATTATCGCCGGGCCGGCTTTCACCCGCCGCCTGTGGCGATGGGTTTCCGACACCGAAGTAGAGCAACCCGAGATCCAGGTCGACGCTCGGCGAGTGCCAGATCGATCCGCCACCGTGCTGCCAGGCATCCTGGTGCTTCGTCATTGCGGCTTTCTCGGCGGCAACGTCGCGCGGCAGCGCCATGCCGTACGCAGTCTTCTGCGAGAAATCGCCTTCCCACCCCTTCTGCGTCGTGTCGAACTGCCAGATTCGCTTTCCGGTTTCGGCGTCAAACGCTGCAATGAAACCCGGACGCCCATATCGCCCGGCAACACCCACCACCGTGCCGAGCGGCGCACCTGGCCGATCGCTGTCGAGATGCAATCCGTAGCCGACGCCTGTAATTCCAGCGATAACTTTGCCGTCGATGACCAGCGGCGCAGAGGCCGCCCCGACGCCCGTGGACCCCGACACCTTTCCCTTCAGCGCCGGATCGGTCGCATCGAGCGACGCCTTATCTTCCGTGGCGTCCGCATCGGTTGCCGCCATCTGAATGTCCCAGACGACCTTGCCCGCCTTCTGATCCAGCGCCACCAGCCGCGCATCGACGGTCGCGACATAGACCTTGCCATAGCCGAGCGCGACCCCTCTGTTGGCTGGGCCGCAGCAGAGCTTCTTGGCCCGGTTTTTGTGTTCGTAGCGCCAGATTTCCCGCCCCGTCGCGGCGTCCAGCGCCATCACATGCGAGAATGGCGCCGAGACGTACATCACACCGTCAGCCACAAGCGGCGTGGTCTGAAACGTCGCCGAAGTTCCCGTCTGATAGATGAAGTCCGGCCGCAGCCGTGCGACGTTCTCAGGTGTGATTTGCGTCGAGGGCGAAAATCGCGTCGCGGCAAGATCGCGCCCGTGGGTGATCCAGTTCGCCGCGTCCGTGGCTGCGGACTTCAGCCGGTCGTCGTCGATCCCGGCGGCCGCCGCACTGAAACTCGCAAGTCCACTGGCCAGGAGCGATAGACCAAGGTTTCGCATCCGGGACACGCGCATGAAAACTCCCAAAACAAATCAGAAAGTCACGCCCCACACTGCCCGCGATGGCGCAGCATGTGATCGGCCAACACGCAGGCAAGCATCGCTTCGCCAACAGGAACGGCGCGAATGCCGACACACGGATCATGCCGGCCCTTGGTCATGATTTCCGTCGCTTCGCCCGAGATCGTCACGGTCTTGCGAGGGGTGAGGATCGACGATGTCGGCTTGACGGCGAAGCGGCAAACGATGGCCTGACCCGTCGAAATGCCGCCCAGAATGCCGCCCGCATGGTTCGACATGAACCCCGGCCCATGATGCCGCCCGTGCGGGATGGCGTTCGGCCGCATTTCGTCGGCGTTTTCTTCGCCAGTCAGCTCCGCGGCGCCCATGCCGGCGCCGATTTCCACGCCCTTGACTGCATTGATCGACATCATCGCCGACGCGATGTCCTGATCGAGTTTGCCGTAGAGCGGCGCACCCCAGCCGGCCGGCACGCCTTCGGCAATGACTTCGATGATGGCGCCGATCGAAGACCCCGCCTTGCGGATGCCGTCGAGATAGCCTTCCCATTCCTGCGCGACGATTGGATCGGGACAGAAGAATGGATTGTTGTCCACCTCGTCCCAGTTCCAGCGCGACCTGTCGATCTTGATCTTGCCCATTTGCACGAGCGCGCCGCGAACCGTGACACCCGAACCGAGAATCTCGCGCGCAATCGCACCAGCCGCGACCCGCGTCGCCGTCTCGCGCGCCGACGACCGGCCGCCGCCGCGATAATCGCGAATGCCGTACTTGGCCTGATAGGTGTAGTCCGCATGCCCCGGCCGGAACGTCTGCGCGATTTCGGAATAGTCCTTCGACCGTTGATCGACGTTGCGGATCAGGAGCGATATTGGCGCCCCCGTCGCGACCTGTCGTCCGTCACCGTCAGTAAAGACGCCCGACAAGATTTCGACCGCGTCCGGCTCCTGGCGCTGCGTCACGAACCGCGACTGCCCCGGCCGCCGCTTGTCCAGAAACACCTGGATGGCTTCGGGCGTTATCGGCACGCCGGGCGGACAACCGTCCACCACGCACCCGATGCCCGGTCCATGGCTTTCGCCCCAGGTGGTAACGCGAAAAAGATGGCCGAAGGTGTTGTGTGACATGAATGCCGCTGAGCCGGTTGCGAGGGCCAAGTCACAAGCGGGTTCAAGGCGGTAGCAAGTGCAACCCTTGGGCCGTTCGCGCTTCGCTGGCAGTGTCTTACGGGTACCGCGCCCGCCCCGCAAGCCAGCGCGGGTCCGCAGACACGTGACAGGAATCTGCGACGCAGATAGACCCAAACACAGTGCCGCGTGTCTTGCACCTTCCGCGAAAGGAGGAGACATGAGGTGCGAGAGGGATGGCGCGCGCCTGCGCGGCCATTCGTGTTGGTGTCGTTTCGCTTGCGTTTTCAGCTAGTTCCCGGCGGTCTGAGCAACTGCTTCGAACCGGCTCATACTCTGCAATGGAAAGAGCCGGAGCGGCCGCTTGCTCCGGCTCTTTTCTGTTTTTAGCGCCCTACAGGGTCTCACCCCACGGTCAGGATGATCTTCCCGATGTGCGTCCCCTCCTCGATCCGCCGGTGGGCGTCGGCAGCGCGGGTCAGCGGAAAGGTGCTGTCGATCAGAACCTTCAAATCGCCGGCCGCGAGCAACGGCAGCACGTCGGCCTCGACCTTGCGCGCAATGTGTGCCTTCACCTCCGCCGGACGGATGCGCAGCGTCGAGCCCGTGATCGTCAAGCGCTTGAGCATCAAGCGCATGAAATCGATTTCGGCCTTCGAGCCCGATTGAAAACCGATGTAGACGAGGCGTCCATCGTCGGCGAGCGCGCGAATGTTCTTCTCGATATATGGGCCGCCCACCATGTCGAGGATGACATCCACACCCCGCCCGCCTGTCGCTTCCTTGACCGCCTCCAGAAAATCCTCTTCGCGGTAGTTGACCGCCCGGTCCGCGCCGATCTCTCGCGCCGCCGTGCACTTTGCTTCCGAACCCGTCGTCGTGATCACCTTCGCACCGAATGCCTTGGCGAGTTGGATCGCCGTTACCCCGATCCCCGATGTCCCGCCATGTATCAAAACCCACTCGCCCGCCTTCAGTGCGCCGCGCTCGAACACATTGTGCCAAACGGTGAAGAACGTCTCCGGCAATCCCGCCGCCTCGATCATCGAGAGCCCTTCTGGAACGTGCAGCGTGGCGCCTTCATCCGCCAGGCAGTATTCCGCGTACCCGCCGCCGTTCACCAGCGCCATCACCCGCTGACCGGCCTCGAACCGCGTCACACCCGCACCCGTGGCGACGACTGCCCCCGCGATTTCCAGCCCCGGCAATTCGTTGTGACCCTTCGGTGCCGGATAGAGCCCCATGCGCTGCAGCACGTCGGGCCGATTGACGCCCGCCGCCTCCACTTTCACCAGGATCTGCCCCGCCGCCGGAACGGGCACCGGCTGGGTTTGAGCAACGAGCACGTCAGGCCCGCCCTTTCCTGCGATCGCGATCACGGTCATCGTGTCAGGCAGTGCGGGCATGGTTCGGTTCCGTTGAGTTTGAAATCCACGTCGGGTTGAGGTGAGCAGTATGGCGTGGCATCCTTCCCGGCAAGGGGTGCGCGACATGACACCCGGACGGACATCGAACGCGATGGGAGGCAGCAATGGATTGGGATGAGGCGAAAGCCATAGCGGCAACCGGTCATGTGGTCGGAGAACCGCTCGACAAACTTTCGCGCAGCGAATTGGAAGTCCGGCTGAAATCACTGGAGAGCGAGATCGCTCGCCTGCAAACCGAACTGGAGCAGAAAAAGAAACACGAGGCCGCCGCCGCCGAACTCTTCACGGGCAAAAGCTGAGCAACCGGTGGGCGGCCACGGATGGCGACGCCAGAGCGCAACAACCAGAAACGCTTTTTTTACCATAACGGCCATAAGGTGGCTCATCCAGATTTCTGGACCCGAGTGGGTCTCCCACTCTGTGACGCCTCCCTGTTTGACTAAGGGCCGCCCGCAATGGCGGCTCTTTTTTTTGTGGCTATCCACAGCATTCAGTCGCGCGCCTTGGAATGCGTCCCGTTTCGCCGCGTTTGCTTGCGAGTTGTTAACTCTGGCCAGCTAGGTTTGGCCGGTGTAATGGTCACCAGAGAGTAAGCGTCTGTGTCGAAGCGTTCCATGAAAGATAAAACGAGTTTCGAGTTCCGCGACGTGAACGCCGAAGGCGTCACCGTCTCTTTCGGCGAAAGGTTTCAGGCCTCCGCCCAGTTTGACCGCGTCTTCAAGGAAGGCATGGCGTTGGTCGAGCGAACCGCCGCCTACCTCGACGGCGATGGCCGCAAGGCGTCGAAATCCCTCACCGGTCAGGCAACCGTCCTCTACACCACCGAAAGCATGCGCCTGACGACGCGCTTGCTCGACCTCGCGTCCTGGCTCCTGATCCGCCGCGCCCTGAAGGACGGCGAGATCACCGAAGCCGAAGCGCAGATGAAGCGCACGCGCGTGAAATTGCAAAGCTTGGGACGGCCATCGCACATTCGCGGATTCGCCGATCTTCCCGAAGGCCTTCAAAAACTCATCGAGGAAAGTTTCGCCCTTCACGACCGCATCGTGCAGCTTGACCTTTCCATGACCGCGCCGGGCGAGGAAGTGCCATCCATTCTGCCGTCCAATCCGGTCGGCGCACAGTTGTCGCGTCTACAGCGGGCGTTCGCGAAAGCCAATTGACCGGCCGGCCCTGATGGCCGGACTGCAATCCAATAAAAAAAGGCCCGGGAGCTTCCCGGGCCTTTCGCATGCTAAAGACCGCCGTCGCGAGAGGTGGCCTCAAAAAATACCTTCGAACTTCTTCTTAAAGCGCGAGACGCGGCCCGCGCGGTCCATGATCTTCGTGTCGCCGCCGGTCCATGCCGGATGCGTCGTCGGATCGATGTCGAGGTGCAGCTCGTCGCCCTCTTTGCCGTAGGTCGAGTACGTGATGAATTCCGTACCGTCAGTCATCTTGACCTTGATCTGATGATAGTCGGGGTGCAGGCCGGGTTCTTTTTTCATCGTAAGGCGCTCTGTCAGTAGAAAAACGGCTGCGGCGAAGCGGGAATAACCCGCAGCCTCCACCAGCCTTGAATTCGGGAAGGCGCTTCTATAGTCGAGAAGGCTAACGTGCACAAGCAGCCCTCAGACCGGTTCCGCCGCGGGCAGCATCCACCGCGAGCCATCGCCCGTTCCTGCTACGTTCTGACGCGGTGCCACGCCACGCATGAATCCGGATGGCCTTATAAGAAGGCTCATCCCCGCGTAGAACGGGTCAAAGCCGGACGCCAAGATCCGGTGATATGAAGCGCTCAGGGGACCAATGGTGACGCCCGGTACCGGTACTGAACATTCGGCCAATGTCGTCAGCCTGACTGGCTCATCCGCCACGGCTTCCAGCAAAGCTCCGGTCGAGCCGCCAGGAGGCGTTGAGGGTGCGGGGCGTCTGCGGTCGATCCAGCCGCTCATCGCGCTGAAGCCCTACCTCATTCGGCACAAGGGCATGCTGATTGCAGGCCTGCTCGCGCTCGTGCTTTCCGCCGTCGCCATGCTGTCGGTACCGCTCGCGGTACGGCGCATGATCGATCATGGCTTTTCTGCCGAGAACGCCGGCTTCATCGATCAGTACTTCGCGATGATGGTGCTCATCGGCGGCATCCTCGCGCTCTCTATTGCCGCGCGGTTCTACTGTGTGAGCTGGCTTGGCGAACGCGTCGTCGCCGACCTGCGCCACGATGTCTTCGCGCACCTGACGCGTCTTGGTCCGGCGTTCTTCGAAAAGACCCACTCGGGCGAGGTGATGAGCCGCCTGACCGCCGACACCACGCAGATCAAGGCCGTCGCCGGTCACACGATCTCGCAGGCACTGCGCAATCTCATCATGCTCGTCGGCGCCTTCGTTATGATGTTCGTGACGAGCCCTCATCTGTCCGGCCTCACGCTGATCGCCATTCCCGTCATCGTGCTTCCGTTGATGGCCTACGGCCGTTCGGTGAAAGACCTGTCGCGCAAGGCACAGGATACGTTGGCCGAAGCATCCGCCTACGCCGCCGAAAACCTTTCGGCCGTGCGCACGATGCAGTCGTTCGCCCACGAGACGGCGGTCTCGGACCGCTTTCTGGATGCGGTGCAGCGCTCCTTCGACGCCGCCCGCGACCGCATGAAGGCGCGCGCCGGCCTGACGGCCCTCACCGTATTCCTCACCGTCGCCAGCATCGTGGGTGTGCTCTGGTATGGCGCCTCAGCCGTCATTTCCGGCGAGATGAGCGGCGGCGAATTAAGCCAGTTCATCATCTACGCGTTGTTTGTCGCCGGCGCGCTGGGCGAACTTGCCGAGGTGTGGGGCGAGATCAGCCAGGCCTCCGGTGCAGCCGAACGATTGACGGAACTTCTGGCCGTCGTCCCCGAAATTCAGTCGCCGGCCCATCCGGTGCCGCTTCCCGTTCCGCCCAGAGGCGCGATCGATTTCGATGACGTCACGTTTGCCTATGCCTCGCGCCCCGGCGTGTCCGCCCTCCGCGATTTCACGCTGCATGTGAAGCCCGGCGAAACAGTCGCCCTTGTCGGCCCTTCGGGTGCGGGCAAGACCACGATTTTCAATCTTCTGCTGCGCTTTTACGATCCGTCGTCGGGCCAAGTCCGCGTCGACGGTGTGAACGTCGCCGCCGCCGATCTCGATGAACTGCGCCGCCGCATATCGCTGGTGCCACAGGACGTGGCGATCTTCGCCGATACCGTATTGGAGAACATTCGCTACGGCACGCCGGACGCAAGCGAAGACGATGTGCGCAAGGCCGCGGTCGCGGCCCAGGCCGATGTCTTCATCCGCGCTTTGCCCGATGGCTACGATACCCGGCTCGGTGAGCGCGGCGTCTCGTTGTCCGGCGGGCAACGTCAGCGGCTGGCCATCGCACGCGCCATCCTCAAGAACGCACCGATCCTGCTTCTGGATGAAGCGACAAGCGCACTCGATGCGGAAAACGAGCGCGCGGTACAGCAGGCTTTGGAAGTCGTCATGCGCAATCGGACGACACTCGTCATCGCCCACCGCCTCGCGACCGTGCAGCAGGCCGACAGGATCCTTGTGATGGACGAGGGCCGCGTCGTCGAAAGCGGCACGCACGCCGAACTCGTCGCCAAGGGCGGTCTCTACGGCCGTCTCGCAGCGCTTCAGTTCGGCAAGGAAGCCGCCGAATAACGTCAGCGCCTCAGCGGCTCGTCAATTTCAGTTCGATGCGCCGGTTCTTCTGCAGCGAGGCGTCATCCGTGCCGCTTTCGATCGGCTGATATTCGCCGTACCCGGCCGCCACCAGCCGCTCTGCTGGAACCCCGCGCGCAATCATGTGCTTCACGACCGACGACGCACGCGCGGTGGATAGCTCCCAGTTCGACGGGAATTGAGCGCTGGCGATCGGCCGGATATCGGTATGCCCATTGATCTGGACCACCCAATCGACCTCTTTGGGAATCTGCCGGCCGAGATCGGCTATCGCCGTGGCAATCGGATCGAGCGCCGCCAATCCTTCCGGAGTCAGAGATGCCGAACCGGAGCCGAACAGAACTTCGCTTTCGAAGACGAACCGGTCACCCACGACGCGGATGTCCTTGCGGTCCTTCAAGAGCTCGTTCAGCCGCCCGAAAAAATCCGAACGGTAACGCTGCAATTCCTGCACTTGCCGCGCCAGCGCCGCGTTGAGCCGCTGGCCCAGATCCTTGATCGTCTTGTCGCTCTCCTGGCCCTTCTTTTCGGACGCTCCAAGCGCTTCGTTGAGAGCCGCAATCTGCCGCCGCAACTGCGCCAATTGTTGATTGAGGATATCGACCTTCGCGACCGCTTCTGCCGATACGGCTTTCTGCTGATCGAGTTCGCTCGACAGCGACCCGATCTGGCCGGCTGCCGACTTTGCGCTTTCGTCGCCCAGTGCCGCGGCGCCCGACAGCTTCTCGTTCTCGGCCTTGAGCGTCGCAAGCATCGCCTGCAGCTCGGCCGTCTCATCCTGGGACTCTTTCGATTTTCCCTTCTCGAGAGAGAGCAGGCTCGTCAGTTCCGAAATCTGCCGGTTGAGCCGCTGCAACACGGTGTCTTTGCCGGCAGCCTCTTGCGTCGCGAAGTACTGCGACAGCATGAAGATCGACATGAGAAACGTGACGACCAGCAGAAGCGTCGACAGCACGTCGACGTAGCCCGGCCAGAATTCGCCGTACTCTGCACTGCGTCGCCGGGCACGGCCCATCGCCATCTCAAGTGGTCCTGCGTTGGAAATTCTCGGCCAGCGCCTTCAGCGCGCCGGCGAGTTCGGCCTGATGCGAGGCCTGCTCGTCCACCCACTCGCGCACCACCTTCTGCTCGCTGCGCATCAGCGTCACGAGCTGGTTCACCCCGCGCGCCAGATCCTTGACCGCTTCGTCGGGTCCGTTTGCTCCGCTGGCCGCCGCCATCCCGGACCCCGAAGGCCCGTTGATCGTGCCAAGCTTGTCGGAAAGCTCGGCGACCGCCCGCTGCATCTCATAAACCGCGGTCGTCAGCTGCCGGCTGGCCTGATCCGTGGCGGAAGCCGAGCCCGGCGTCAGTTCCGTGATGCCCGACAGCCATTCTTCCAGCTCATTGTAAAAGCGATTGTGTGCGTGGTTGGCCTGCAGCTCCAGAAACCCAAGGATCAGCGAACCGGCAAGACCCAGCAGCGAAGACGAGAACGCTGTACCCATGCCCTTCAGCGGCGCGGCAAGACCTGATTTCAGTTCGTCGAACACCGCCACGCCTTCGCCCTTCGTATCGAGTGCGGCAATCGTGGCGCCGACCGACGACATGGTCTCCAGCAATCCCCAGAACGTGCCAAGCAGTCCGAGGAAAACGAGCAGTCCGACAAGGTACCGCCCGGTGTCCCGCGCTTCGTCGAGGCGCGAGCCAATCGAATCCATGATCGAGCGCATCGACACAGTCGCGAGCGAGAATGTTCCGGTGCGGTCGCGCAGCATGTTGGCCATCGGCGCCAGCAGCACCGGCTGCGTATCGGTCGCCAGGCCCGGATCGGAGATCCGGAAGGCATTGACCCAGCGAATTTCGCGATAGAGCCGGATGACTTGCCGGAAAGCGTAAACGACACCGAGCAACAACACGCCGACGATGAGGCCATTTAGACCGGGGTTGGTCATAAACGCCGATTGGAGCTGCTGATGCAGGATAGCGGCGAGAAATCCGACCAGCGTCAGAAAGATCAGCATGCGCAGCAGGAACACCCCGGGCGGCGTCAGTTTCCGGGTGTGGACGGTGCCACCCTCCGTGCTCCGCTTCTTGAAAATCATTCCAACAACCTCCGGCAGGCACGACAATGAGAGAAGCCCGGTTTGGCGGCCCGACCTTATCCGATGGCTGTGACACCGGAAACCGGCAACATGATGCCATTGGGCAGCGGTCTGGTTCTTCTCTTTCCGGTGTTTACGGTTGCCGCTCCAGCCGGCGGTTCGACCATGGTTAGCCGAGTAACCGCCGGATCTCAGCCCTTAGCGCTGGCGCCAGCTCTGGCCGCTCCAAGCCGTAAGCCACGTTCGCGGCCAGGAAACCGATCTTCGAACCGCAATCGTAAATGTTGCCGTCGAAGCGGACCGCATGGAACGGTTGGGCCAGATCGTCCATCAGCCGGATCATGCTGTCGGTAAGCTGAATCTCGCCGCCCGCACCTTTTTCCTGTTGGGCGAGCAAGTCGAAGATCTCCGGCTGCAGAATATAGCGTCCGGTGATGTGGAGGTTCGAAGGCGCGGTGCCTTGCGGCGGCTTCTCCACCATCCCGGTGATGCGCGCCACCTTGGCCTTCGGGTCAGTGACGCCGACAATTCCATACTGGTGCGTCTGAACATCCGGGACGGGTGCCACCGCAATCAAGTTCCCGCCGGACCCGGCATAGGCGTCGATCATCTCTTTGAGGCACGGGCTGGCGCCGTGGTGCAGCATGTCGGGCAAGAGCAGTGCGAAGGGTTCGTTGCCGACGATCTCGCGCGCGCACCACACGGCGTGCCCAAGCCCGAGCGGCGCTTGCTGCCGCGTGAAGCTCGCCTGTCCGGCAGCCGGCAAGTCCGCCATTAGCGCATCCAGCTCCTTCGACTTCTTACGCTCGGCAAGCGTCCGCTCCAGCTCGTACTGAATATCGAAATGATCTTCGATGACCGCCTTATTGCGTCCCGTAACGAACACGAAATGCTCGATCCCCGCCGCCCGCGCTTCGTCGACCACATGCTGGATCACCGGTCGGTCCACGACGGTCAGCATCTCTTTCGGCACCGCCTTCGTGGCCGGCAGGAAGCGCGTCCCGAGACCGGCGACGGGGAACACGGCCTTGCGGATGCGCTGGGACTTTGAAGTCATGCGGGAGGGCTCCGGAATGCTAGGAAACAACCAACGTCTCGGACGACGGCGCGAAGGGGATGTGCCAGACTGCGAATCCGGGCACGGAACTTGAATGGTGTTTAGCGTGAAATAGGAACGGATTGTGGCCCTTCGCAGTTGTGCAGGGCGCAATTCGATTTCAATTCCCCCGGATTCTCGATCTGCCGGGGCCGCACGTATCGCTCCACGCCAGCCCAGGGAGGCGCGTTAACCCTATGGCAGTCCTCGTCACAGGCGGTGCCGGTTTCATCGGCTCCCACATGGTCCTCGCTCTCCTGGATGCAGGCGAGTCTGTCGTCGTCCTCGATAACCTCTCGACCGGCTTTCGCTGGGCGGTCCCCCCGTCCGCGACACTTGTCGTCGGCGACGTGGGCGACCAGGACCTCGTCCGCACCGTCATCCGCAAATACGGCATCAAAGCCATCGTCCATTTTGCCGGATCGATCGTCGTCCCGGAATCGGTCGCCGACCCGCTCGGCTACTACAACAACAACACCGTCAAGTCCCGGGCCCTGATGGAAGCCGCCGTCGCCACCGGCATCAAGCACTTCATCTTTTCTTCAACGGCAGCCGTCTATGGCAACCCTGCGGAAAATCCCGTCAGCGAAACCGCGACCCCCGCGCCCATGTCGCCATATGGCTGGTCGAAACTGATGACCGAAGTCATGCTGGCCGACGCCGCCCACGCGCACGACTTCCGCTACGTGGCCTTGCGCTACTTCAACGTCGCGGGCGCCGACCCGAAGGGCCGTTCCGGTCAATCGACGCCGCGCGCCACGCACCTCATCAAGGTCGCCTGCGAAACGGCCCTCGGCCGGCGATCGCACATGGATGTCTTCGGCACCGGCTACCCGACCCCCGACGGAACCTGCATTCGCGACTACATCCACGTCAGCGACCTCATCCGCGCCCACGTGGCTGCCCTCGACTACCTCCGTACAGGCGGTAAATCGGACGTGTTCAATTGCGGCTATTCGAAAGGCTTCTCAGTTCTGGAAGTCATTGACGCGGTGAAGCGTGTGTCCGGCGTCGACTTCGACGTGCGCTTGGCGCCGCCGCGCGCCGGCGATCCCGCCGCCATCGTCGCGGCATCGCAGAAAATTCGCGATCGGCTGGGCTGGCAACCGCGCCACGACGACCTCGACGAAATTGTCCGCCACGCCCTGTCGTGGGAAAATCATCTGGCGGCATTCAAAATGGCGTCGTAACGCCCGTTGCCAACGTCCCGGCCTGCGTCCACAACCGGCGTCGCGCCAGTCGCGGCGCCGGAGCTGCCCTTGCCGATGACCTACGATCCCGACGCCCGCCGCGACACCCCCCTTGCGCTCAAGCTGAAGGATCGCATCCGCCGGGGCGGCCCCATCTCCGTCGCCGAATATATGCAGGCCTGCCTGCACGATCCTGAGCATGGCTACTACGTCCGCCAGCCGGCCATCGGCCGCGACGGCGATTTCATCACCGCTCCAGAAATCAGCCAGGTCTTCGGCGAACTGCTCGGTCTCTGGGCCGCCGTCGTCTGGCAACAGATGGGATCGCCGCCGCGCCTCAACCTGATCGAACTCGGGCCCGGCCGCGGCACCCTCATGCGCGATTGCCTTCGTGCTGCGCGCAAAGTCTCCGGGTTCTGCGACGCCCTGAGCATCCACCTCGTTGAAAGCAACGCCCTGCTCATCGAACGGCAACGCGCCGCGTTGAACGAGTTGGGCCACCCGATTTCTTGGCACGCCACTTTGGATCTGGTCTCGAACGGGCCGGCGATCGTGATTGCCAACGAGTTCCTCGACACATTGCCCGTGTCGCAATTCGTCAACGGCAGCACGCGGCGCGTGACCCTCGATCCGGCGGACCGCCTCGCATTTCAACCTGAGGCCGGCGACATCCTGGAGCAGCAACACCACGGCGCGGTGATCGAATCCCTATGCACGCGCGCCAAAGCGGAACCCGTCGCGGGCCTGTTCGTCGACTACGGTCACGTCGCAACAGCACCCGGTGAAACACTCCAGGCGCTGCGCCACCATCATCCTGAACACCCGCTCTGCTCGCCGGGTGAAGCCGACCTCACGGTTCACGTCGATTTCGCGGCCTTTGCTGCCACGTCTCGCACGGCGGGCTTGGCGGTCGATGGCCCCATCTCGCAAGGCGAGTTTCTCGGCCGCCTCGGCATCGTCGAGCGCGCCTCGCATCTTATGAACGCCAATCCCGCCAGAGCCGCCGAAATCGAACTCGGCGTCGCCCGTCTCATCGCCCCGCAGGGTATGGGCTCGCGGTTCAAGGCCACCGGCGTCCGGTCGCCAAACCTCCCCAAGCTTCCCGGCTTCGAGTAACGTGCTTTGATGCTAAAGCCCCTCATCAGTCCCGCGCTCGACGTTCCGGGCATACACCACGGCTTTTTCACCCGCGAAGGCGGCGTTTCGAAGGGTCTCTACGCCGGCCTCAATTGCGGTCTCGGCTCGAACGACGATCAAGCTGACGTCCTGGAGAATCGCGCCCGCGTCGCTCAGCACCTGGGCAGCCAGCGCCCCGAAGTCCTCAGCGTCTATCAAGTCCATGGCGCGACGGCCATCCGCGCGGACCGTCCGATCTCGCGCAACGAATTGCCGAAGGCCGACGCCGTTGTCACGACGGTGCCCGGCCTCGTGATCGGCATCCTGACTGCCGACTGCACGCCTGTCCTGTTCGCCGACCCGGAAGCCAAGGTGGTTGCCGCCGCCCATGCCGGTTGGCGAGGGGCCGTCGCCGGGATTTGCGAATCCACCGTTGCCGAAATGGAAAAGGCAGGCGCCCGCCGCGATCGCATCTGCGCCGCCATCGGTCCGACCATCAGCCAACAGAGCTACGAGGTCGGCCAGGAGTTCGAAGCCGAGGTACTGGCTCTCGACCCCGGCAACCGGGAGTTTTTCACGGTGCCGGCACCCGGTGAGAAGTCCCGCTTCGATCTTCCTGGCTTCGTTGCCGCCCGCCTCAACCGCCTGCATTTGGCGGCTGTCACCCAGGTTGCGCCCTGCACCTACGCCAACGAATCGCTTTTCTTCTCGTTTCGCCGCGCAACGCACCGGTCCGAGCCCGATTACGGTCGCCAAATCTCTGCCATCGTTGTGACCTAACTGCACAATCCACAATTAAGGCGCTGCTGGGACGCCCAACGTTAGGGACATTCCCAAGTTTGCGGCTGGACGCGCTTGTGAGGGAGCGCCCGACCGGTCTACGCAGGAGGTCCAGTGTACCGGTTGCTTAAGGGGAGATAAGGCCGCAAAGTCAGTACGTCGGCCGCCGGAAATCAGCGGGTCAAACAAAGGGGGCGTCGAAGTGACGACCATTGATCGTGCTGCGGCGAGGGGCGTTCGGATGCCGGTCGCAAGAGCAGCGCTCATTTTCATAGCGGCCATTGGTCTCGCGGGTTGCGAGACCGGTTCAAATCTTTTTGCCGGTGGCGGTGCCGACACCACGGCACCTCTGGCTGCCGCCACGCCTCCGGCAGCTTCTCAACGCGCAAGGCTGACCGTTGCCCCGATTGTGGGGCCGCCTGATGCCACATCGCGCGCCTTGCAGACCCAGGTTGCGTCCGCGCTTGAGCGCCAAAGCATAACTGTCGCCAAGCAGCCCGCCGATCCGTCCGACTACACGCTGCGCGGCTACGTCGTGGCGGCGAAGGAAAAGGCGTCCACCAAGATTTCCTACATCTGGGATGTCACCGACCCATCGGGCAAGCGGGTCAACCGCATCACGGGTGAGGAAGTCGCCGCCGGAGCAGGTGCGTCGGATACCTGGTCGACGGTCACTCCGGCAATGATCGATCAGATCGCCACCAAGACCGCAACTCAGGTTGCCGGTTGGCTGCCCACGCAGGGTTCGTCATCGACGCCTCCTCCTGCCGGCGCTCCAGCCGCGTCTCCCACACCGGCTCCCACAGCCGTTCCCGTCGCAGCCGCGCCGTCAGCACCCACGGCACCTCAGGCGACGGCCATCCCCGTCGCCGCGAATGCCGGCACGGCGGCCGTGGCAACCGCGGTGCCCGCGACGGCCACGGGCAGCATCGGACGTGGCGCCATCTTGACGGCGGTTCCCAATGTCACCGGCGCGCCGGGCGACGGCGGCATCGCGCTGACCGGCGCAATCCAGCGCGAACTCGTTCGTAACGGCATCCCATTGACCAGCACGGCTGGGCCCAACTACCGGGTCGAAGGCAAGGTCACGGTTGGCCCGACACGAGAAGGCAAGCAGCCGATCACCATCGACTGGTACGTCAAGGATCCGACCGGCAAGCAGCTCGGCACCGTGTCCCAGAAGAACGAGGTCGCTCAGGGTTCCCTCGATGGCCCCTGGGGCAAGACGGCCGACGCCGCAGCCGCGGCAGCCGCCCAGGGCATTATCAAGCTTCTGCCCAAGACCAATTGATCGCCAATCCGGCCGGGCCTCCACCCGGCCGGATTTGCGTCCGGTGGGACGTTATCCATCAATGTGTTGCCGGCTGCGGTTTACACGCCGCGAGCCTGTTGCTAGAGAGCGCGGCATCACACGTCTGTCACACACCTTCCGAACGAGAGGCGCGTCATGCCGTTCGATGCCCGAGACGACAGGGACCGGGGGCTTCCGCGCGTGAAACTCGTTTCCGGCAATTCGAACCGCCCGCTCGCCGAAGCGATCTCCGCCTACGTCAAAGCGCCGTTAACTAAAGGTCAGGTGAAGCGCTTCGCCGACTTGGAAATCTTCGTCGAGATCCAGGAGAACGTTCGCGGCCAAGACTCCTTCATTCTCCAGTCGACGTCGTTCCCGGCGAACGACAATTTGATGGAGCTGCTGATTCTGATCGACGCGCTGAAGCGTTCCTCGGCCAAGCGCATCACCGCCGTCATCCCCTATTTCGGCTACGCGCGCCAGGATCGCAAACCGGGTCCGCGCACGCCGATTTCGGCCAAGCTGGTCGCCAACTTGATCGAACGCGCGGGCGCTGACCGCGTCCTGACACTCGATCTCCATGCCGGCCAGATCCAGGGCTTCTTCGATATTCCGACCGACAATCTCTTCGCCGCGCCCATCTTTGCCCGCGACATCCAAGACTTGGGCGATGCCAAGGATGTGGTGGTTGTGTCGCCGGACGTCGGCGGCGTCGTGCGCGCACGGGCGCTCGCGAAGCGAATCGATGCGCCCATCGCCATCTGCGACAAGCGCCGCGAACGCGCCGGCGAAAGCGAAGTCATGAATGTGATCGGCGAAGTCGAAGGCAAGCGCTGCGTTCTGATCGACGACATCGTCGATAGCGGCGGCACGCTCTGCAATGCCGCCGAGGCGCTGCTGAAATATGGTGCCACTGAAGTCTCCGCCTACATCACCCACGGCGTGCTTTCCGGCGGTGCTGTCAGCCGCATTCAGAATTCCAAATTGAAGTCGCTGGTCATCACGGATTCGATACTGCCGACCGAGGCCGTCAAAGCGGCCCGCAACATTCGCGTGCTGTCGATCGCTCCGCTGATCGGAGAAGCAATCCTGCGCACCAGCCGCGAAGAAAGCGTCTCCAGCTTGTTCTACTAACGGGCGCGAACCCGGCACGCGCTAAAAATAGTCAAAACGGGCGTGGCCGTGCCGCTTTCCTGTTCAACCTAACCGCTGGGAAGTCCGTCGAAGATTGCTCGCATTGGGAAGGCGGGGACAACGCTTGCTTTTTTGTCCCGCGCGGTGGATTTCATTTTGGCGGAGACGCACGGCTCACCCTTGCCCTCATCGCGTAGCCCGACACTTTTTCCGCTACGATTGACGAAGCGAAGCATTCGATGGCCACGGACAACGATATCGTCGGCTACACCGTCGGCTACGATCAGGAAGAAGTTCACTTCCCGATTTATGCCATGACGGCACTCGCCGTTGTTCTGATCGTGGCCGGAGTCGTCAAGGGGTTCCCGATACTTTCTGCGGTGGGCCTGCTGCCGGCAGCCGTCGCCTACTACAACCTGCCCCTGCTCGAAAGTGGCCGCCCCAGGATTGGTTCCGGACAGTACGGCCTCTTCATTGAAGGTTTGGGTCTCGTGTCCTGGCGCGCCATCGACAGTATCGAAACGCTGGAACTGGTCGAACGCACGGGTCACTCCCTCGATCTCGTGATCGGCCTGAAAACGCCGATTCCCGAAGCACTCCTGGCGGATTGGCGGTCGCGTCCGCTTCTGCGGCGGCCCATGCGCCGTCCGTGGCGGATGGCCTCCAAGACGGAAATCCGTATCCCCCTCGACGTGCTCGATAAGCCACCCGCCGAAATTAAGGAAACCTTCGTCCGGATGTGGCGTTTCAATCGAAGCGCCTAAGTACCCGACGCCGCTTCGCGCAATCGTCGTTATCTGATCTTCACCCTGCCGCAATTTACATCACAAAAGAACGGCATAAGCACGCCGTTGCGATTGAGGACCCCCAATGCTGCACGACAAACGCCCACTCGTATCTGTTCTCATAGCCGCCGCAGCGGCATGGATGCCCGTGCCGGCTTCGGCCTCTGACCGGCAGGTCGATGCAATCATCCTGGCTCAGGCACCTAATCCCGAAGAGGACAAGAAGGCCAAAAAAGCCCAGGAGAAGGAGGAGCGGCGGCAGCAGAAGCAAGAAAAGCAGGAGCAGCGCCAGGAACGCCAGGAGCAGCGGCAGGACAACCGTCAGGGCAAGCAGAAAGAGCGCAAAGAGGAGCGCCAGGACCGCCAGCAGGACCGCGCGCTCGAGCAGGAGCAGCGCAAGCAACAGCAGCAGGAAAACGCCAAACAGCGCCAGGACGAGCAGTACCGGCGCCAGGAAGAAAAGGCGCGCAATGAGCAGCAAAAGCAGCAGCAGCGCGACGCCGAACGCGCCCGCAAGCAGGCGGAAGAAGATAAGCGCCGGCTCGAGCGCGACCAGCAGAAGGCGCGGCAGGATCAACTGAAAGAAGATGATCGCAACAAGCGCGAGGCCGACGACGACCAGCGCCGCCGTGGCGTAAACGTAGATCCCAACGTCAAGTCTGCAAAGCCGTCCGAAAACCGCCGGATTCGCAAAGAGGAAATCCGCCAGAGTTATAAAAAGGCCGAGCGCAAGGACCGCTCCTTCGACGATCTCAAGCGCAACCGCCGCGAGCGCACCATCGCGGATGGAAATTTGCGCGTCATCGAGGAGCCGGACAAGCGCGTCATCGTCAAGCAGAACAACCGCGTCTTCATTCGCCACGACGAATCTGAACGTTTCCGCCGCATCTCGCCCGACGCGCGCACGATCCGCGGCGCCGACGGCACCTCCACGACCTTCATGACCCGCAAGGGCGGCATTCGCATCTACGACGTGTCGGACCGCCACGGCCGGCTTCTCTACCGCTACCGCCGCTATCCCAATGGCCGCGAAGTCATCCTCATCGACAACCGCCGCCACTATAACCGCGACAGGAACCGCACCCGCGATGTCCTCATCGGCGCCGGCATCGGCCTCGTCGTCGGCAGCGCCATCGCACTGTCCGCTCCCGACGTCCGCATCCCGCGCGACGAATACATCGTCGACTACGACGACGCCTCCGACGAAGACATCTACGACGCCCTCTCCGCCCCACCCGTTGAACGCCTCGACCGGGGTTATTCGCTGGACGAGATCCGCTACTCGGCTCCGCTGCGCGATCGTATGCGCCGCATCGATCTTGACACCGTCACCTTCGACTTCGGCTCGTGGGAAGTCGGACCCGACCAGGGCCGCGCACTCGACCGTCTCGCCGAAGGCATCAACCGCGTCCTCGAAAGAAACCCCGACGAGATCTTTATGATCGAAGGTCACACCGACGCGGTTGGCACGGAAGAAGACAACCTCACGCTCTCCGACCGCCGTGCTCAAGCCGTGGCCGAGATCCTGACGACCGAATACGGCGTTCCGCCGGAAAACCTCGTCACGCAGGGCTATGGCGAGGAACAGTTGAAAGTGCCGACGGACGGACCCGAACGCGCCAACCGCCGCATCACGGCCCGCCGCATCGGTCCCCTTCTGACCGGCCGCTTCGAAGCCGATCCATCGAGCGGTGGCCCGCGCGGCGACGACGGCCCGTACGATGACCGCGGCGACGATGACGACGGCCGCTACGACGACCCCAGGTAAACCAATCGCTCCCTTCCCCCGCGCGGAGAGGGGAGCAACCCCTGCCCAGTCCGCCGCGAACGTGCTAGGTCGCGGACCCATGCACGACCGCCCGGAAAAATCCGCTCCATCTGGCCCCGCCATCGATCTCATCGAGACGGAAGGCTTCGCCGATTACGCGCTCCTCGACAGCGGCTGGGGTAGAAAACTTGAACGCTTCGGTGCAATCGTCGTCGACCGTCCCGAGCCGCAAGCGCTCTGGACACCGCGCCTGGCGAAAGCCGAGTGGAGCAAAGCCCACGCTGTCTTCTCCGCCTCGGGCGAAGACGACGAAAAAGGCCGCTGGCGCGTCGACCAGCCCGTCCCCGATGCCTGGCCCGTCCGCCTCACCCTCTCCCCGCCTTCCGGCCGGCTACCCGCAGGGGAGTCGGAAGGCGCAACTCAAGAGCCGCCTTCCGGCCGGCTCCCCACCGGGGAGTCGCGCCAAGCAAATAAAAGCCAGTCGGAAGGCGGAAACATAAAGCTCCTCTGCAAACTGCAAGGCCTCTGGCACCTCGGACTGTTCCCGGAGCAGGTTCCGCATTGGCAATGGATGCTTGACCGCATCGCCGCCGTGCAAGACGGCCCGCCCCGCGTGCTCAATCTCTTCGGCTACACGGGCGCCGCGTCGCTTCTTGCGGCCGGCGCCGGTGCCGAAGTCACGCACCTCGATGCGTCGAAGAAGGCCATCGCCTGGGGCCGCGAGAACCAGTCCGCCTCCAAGCTCGACGCCGCCAAAATCCGCTGGATCCTCGACGACGCGACAAAGTTCGTCGCCCGCGAGGTCCGCCGCGGAAAAACCTATCACGTCATCCTCGTCGATCCGCCGAAGTTCGGCCGCGGCCCGGAAGGCGAAGTCTGGGACCTGTTCCAAAACCTGCCCGCATTCCTCGCCGACTGCGCCAAGCTCCTCGACCCGAAGCAATCGTCGATGATCTTGACGGTCTATGCGATCCGCGCATCGGCGCTCGCCTTCGATCAACTGATGCGCGACACGCTGCACGACAAGCGCGGCACCTTCCACACCGGCGAACTCGCAATCCGCGCCCGTGGCGGCTTCGCGGTGCCGACCTCCCTTTTCACGCGCTGGGTCTCCACCCCATGACCCGCGCGATCAAGCCCATCACCAGCCTGACGAACGACCGCGTCAAAGCGATCCGCGCCCTCGACATGCGAAAGGAACGCAAGGAAACCGGGCTGTTCCTGGCCGAAGGCGCGTCGATCATCATGACGGCACGCGCCGCGGGCTTCCGCCCCGAAACGTTGGTTTATCGAGCCGGCGCGCTGGAAACCGAAACGCAAAGGCGCCTCGTCAGTGCGGCGCTCGACGATGGCGCGGAGGTTCTCGAAGTCTCCAACGCGGTCCTGGAAAAACTCGCCGCGAAAGACAACCCGCAAACCATGCTCGGCGTATTCAGGCAGCGGTTTCATGCCCTGCCCGACCCGAAGGCGCTACCGCGCAACGCCGTCTGGCTGGCGCTGGAGGAAATCCGCGATCCGGGAAATCTTGGAACCATCATCCGCACCGCCGACGCGGTCGGCGCATCCGGCGTCATCCTCGTCGGCCAATGCACCGATCCGCACTCGCGCGAAGCCGTCCGCGCCACCATGGGTTCGGTCTTCAATGTTCCGCTCGTCGCGGTCGAGCGCAACACGTTCCTGGAATGGTTGCCCCGCTGGCCGGGTGACACGGTTGCGACCACGCTGGCCGCCCGCGAGGATTTCCGCGACGCCAAACTCACCTCTCCCGTGCTGTTGATGATGGGCTCCGAAGGCCCCGGCCTCTCGGAGGCGTTGACCCACATCGCCACGCGACAGGTGAAGATCCCCATGCGCGGCACTCTCGACAGCCTCAACCTTGCCGTCGCCACCGCCATCCTGCTCTACCACCTCCGCGGCCCCGACCTGAAACTCTAGTCTAGAAGCACCACCACGCGCCGAGGCAGCTCTTCGGCGTACCGCCTGTGCAGGCCATCTGCGAGGAGCGGCACGTCGTCGTGGCCCCTTCATCTTCGCAGGTCGTCTTCACTGGTCCCTGCCCGACGAGGCCTTTCGAGGCGATGGTATTTTTGAGGGCGTTGGTCGAGAACAGCACGGCGGTATCGTGGGTCAGCATTTGACCGACGGCAGCGATCCTCTTGCAATCGCCGGCCTGAGCCGCCGCCGTCAGCGCGCCCATCAAAACCGCCGCAGCCAAACCGAGTGTCATCAAGCGCATGGGTCCCTCCGAAGTATAAAATCCCTGCGACGACGCTACTGGACTGCCCGTCCGCCAACAACAAAATCGGCCCATCGCACACCGTAATTTCCCTTATCTCCGCCAAACCGTACCGCATCCGCCACAACCCTCCGAGCACAACGCC
>CAYWIF010000036.1:26666-28487 GCA_964458265.1 uncultured Hyphomicrobium sp.
CGTTGCACGCCCCCCTTCCTTCCACGTCATCCCGGCGTGCGGAGCGCAGCGCAGCCGGCACGCTGCGCAAGCGCCTGCGCTGCTAGCCGGAACCCAGACAAGCTTCGACAAGACGGTGCTGGCAGAAATTCCCGCAACTTGGAACACAGACGCATTTTGCATAGCATTGCCCCTTACACCAAACGTCTCCCATCAATGAGACAGCTCACGCCATCGCCGCCTCCAACACGCCCGCAATCCTCCCGCACCACGCGCTAACCCCCACCTCACTCGCCAGCAAATCATTGCGCACTTCGATCAGCACATGCGCCAACCCGCGCGACGTGCCGTGCCGGTGCATGCAGTCGTTGATAAGCGCGCCGTGATAGGGCTCGTTGTCGCCGACGACGAGGTCGGGGTCCGCGCGCAACCCGTCCAAAAACAAGCGCGCCAGCCGGTCGTCGCGATCCCATAAAATTCCCGCGTGCCAGGGTCGCGGCTCCCCGCGCCAGACGGGCGTGAATGTATGGATGGAGAGCAGCGCCGGCGCGATGCCAGACGCGAGCGCCCGCTCGATCGCGTCGTCGATGGCCCGGTGATACGGGTCGTGGAACGCCGCGATGCGCGCCGCGATCTCAACGTCCGTCACATCACGGTTGCCGGGAATGACCGTGCCGTCCGACAATCGCATGACGAGGGTGGGATCGTCGGTGCCGCGGTTGGGGTCGATGAGGAGCCGCGAAAAACACGACAGCACCGCTGGCGCGTTGAGCCGCCCCGCCAACGCTTCGACAAGCAGCGCCGCGCCCGGGTCCCACGCGATGTGCCGCTCGAATTCGGATGCCGGCAGGCCGAGCGTGCCGTAAGCCTCCGGCAGCGCATTCGAGGCATGGTCGCAGACCAGGAGGAACGGCGAAAGGCCGATCCGGTCCGCGCCGATTATCCGAAGGGGTTCAAAGTGTTCGCGCTGCACGCCGCTCCGCCCTCTGCGCCGGGGCCATGTTTAGCACGCCAGCCCTGCGCCCTCCCATCCCTTTCGCGACGGTTGGCCGCTTGACGCCGTGAGAGGCATCCCCCAAACACGACGAAAGTCGAAGTTTCCCACCAAAACGAACGGAACCCGTCATGGCCTCGAGCGACCCGGCTGAGCAGCGTCGATTGCTTCGCGCAATGTACGACAAAGCCGTCTCGCTCGCCCACCCGGACGTGTGCGTGCCCCCGTTCCTGCCCGAGGTGCCGGACGGCGGACGCATCATCATCGTCGGCGCGGGCAAGGCCGCCGCCGCCATGGCGCGGGCGACGGAACAGCAGTACGCGGCCAAGGGCCAGGGCAACAAACTGCTGGGCTTCGTGACGACGCGGCACGGCTACGGCCTGCCTTCCGAGATCATCCCGATCATGGAAGCCGGCCATCCGGTGCCGGACGCGAATTCGGTGGCCTCTGCCAAGTTCGCGGTGCAGCTCGCGCGCTCCGGCGGCCCCAACGATCTGGTGCTCTGCCTGCTGTCGGGCGGCGCGTCGGCATTGTGGTCCGCGCCGGTCGAAGGCGTCTCGTTCGAAGCCAAGCGCGCGCTGACCAAGCAGCTTCTGAAATCGGGTGCACGAATTTCCGAAATGAATACCGTGCGCAAGCATCTCTCGCGCATCAAGGGCGGGCGCCTTGCGGCCGCCTCCTATCCCGCGCGCCTCATCACGCTCGCCATCTCCGACGTGCCGGGCGACGACCCAGACGCCATCGGCTCCGGCCCGACCGTGTGCGACGGCACCACGCTTGCCGAGGCCCGCGCCGTCATCGCCGCCTACAAGATCGACGCCGCGCTGGAAATCGTCCGCGCCTTGAAC
>CAYWIF010000037.1:0-28016 GCA_964458265.1 uncultured Hyphomicrobium sp.
TCAGGTTGGGCAGACTCTACATCACAGCGAGGGAACTTCCGGGGGGCAGGTCACCTATCATGACAATCTTCTGGCGGTTACGGCCGATGCAAAAAGCGCCCTGTCGATCGCGCCGGCTCCTCGCAACTTGGCGTCGCAGGACGTCACGAAGAAACACCGCGACTTCGCTTCCCAGGCCATGCTTGTCGACACCGCCAACTATCTTCCCGACGACGTCTTGACCAAGGTCGATCGGGCCTCGATGGCCGTCTCGCTCGAAATGCGCACGCCATTCCTGTCGCGGGATCTTTTCACCCTTGCCTGGTCGCTGCCGATGAACTTCAAGGCCGGATCTGGCCAGGGAAAGCGCATCCTTCGCGATCTGCTTTATGAAATGGTTCCCCGCCAACTCGTAGACAGGCCGAAGAGCGGCTTTTCTATTCCTGCCGGCCGCTGGCTGCGAACAGGGCTGCGCGACTGGGCCGAATCCGGGTTGTCGTCAGCGGCCCTGGCGAACGCGGAAATATTCAATGTAAAGGAAGTTCGCCGGCGTTGGGACGAACATCTATCCGGCCGGCGCGACCACGAATGCTTTCTCTGGTCCGTATTGATGTACCAGGGTTGGCGTCATGCGACAGCCGGAAATTCCACAACCGGGAGGAATGCGTGATCAAGCGCAATCTCGGCAAGCAGCGTGCCGAATGCAGCCGTCACTTTTGAAAAGCGGCATCGCCGTAACCTTCCTGCGCGGCCTCAACGTCGTTATCGGTTTCGCACTTCTCGCTGTCCTGACGCGCGCACTCGGACCCGACGGGCTGGGAATTTATGCCTACGCCACGACATTCCTGATGCTCGCCGCGATCCCGATTTCGTACGGCTGGGCACCTCTCATCCTTCGCGCGGCAGCGCGCGCGCTCCAGGATGGAAATTGGCCACCCGTGAAATACATGTTTCGCCGCGCGCGCCTTATTGCGGCGATCGTGACCGCTGTCGCGTTGGGTGGAGGACTCCTCCTGGCATGGATTGCGCCGGCCGGCTGGCCGGCCGCCGCCGGGTTGACCATCGCACTGCTGCTGGCCACCATCTTCTATTTCGATCAGCTGTCGGCCCTTCGTACGGCGCTGCTCAGGGGCGTCGGCCAAGCCGCCCAAGGCCAAATGCCGGAAATGCTCGTCCGGCCGGGCGTCCAGTTGTTCATTCTCCTCGTTGCGCTCGTAACCGGCGTGGTGACGCTGAGCCTTGAGTTCATCTTTGCCGCGTTGGCGGTGGCGTCGATTGCCGCTTACGTCTTTGGCGCTTGGCTGCTGTCGAAATCGGCGCCTGCCGATCTCACGCAGTCGGTCGAGGCGGAGCATGATCCCGCGTGGGCGAAAGGCGCGAACGTTTTCGCATTGAGCGCCGGCATAATCATGGTCAATTCCTACATTGACGTCTTGCTACTGGGATTGATTGGAACACTGGAGGACGTTGGCCTTTACAAAGTGGCCATTCAGGTCTCTCTCGCAGGGGCATTGGTCTACACCTCGCTGAACATGGTCGCAGTCCAGCGCTTCGCGACCGGCTACGCTGCCGCCAATTTCCAGGAGATGCAGAAAACGGCAACCGTATCGGCAAGGCTCTCCGCTCTTGCGGTAGTGCCGCTTGCGATTGTTCTGCTGATCTACGGCGAGAGGCTGGTCCCACTCTTGTTCGGGGAGGCATTCGCCGCCGCACTGGCGCCGATGCTCATTCTTACCTTCGCGCAGTTCATCAATGCCGCGTCGGGCATGGGCCGCAGCCTGCTGATGGCAACGGGATTAGAAGATTTTGTGGCGAAAACCGCACTCTTGGCCCTGGCCGTAAAGATAGCGGCATGTCTTGCACTCATCCCATCTTATGGGGCCGAGGGTGCTGCCGTAGCCAGCGCATTGTCCCTTATCGTATGGAACGGTGTGTTGTGGTGGCTTTGCTGGCGGCGTCATTCAGTCGACACCAGTGCGGTAGGTTGGAGTTTCACAAGGCCGCAGTAGGCTGCGCGCTGGCATGGAAATCGTAGTTGCCCCCTCACCGGATACGCCGCAGCCGGTCAAGTCAGTTTTTACCGACGGCAGCGGATCATGGCCTTCTGATTATTCTGATAAAATATGCAAATATGACAGACCATAAATTGATCTACCTGCACATTGGAACCCACAAGACGGGGTCAACGTCGTTGCAGCGCTTCCTCGCCGAAAGCCGCCAACACCTGCGGCGCATCGGGACCGACGTTTACTCCGGCAAAATCGAGCCGGAAAACCATCTTGAACTCTATCTGGCCGCCATGCGACCCGAACGCGATTCATTCGCGAAGCAAAAATGGGCGCTGAAGGTCGACGCCGAATTTCTTCGATCGACCATAGTCCGCGTCCGCGAATTCATCGCGTCATCACCATCGCGATCGCTCATTTTTACAACCGAGGGGCTGTCGCTGCTCCGCCACCCAGACGAAATTGAGAGACTTCGTGATATGCTCGACGCGCCTCGACACGACGTACGGGTCGTGCTTGTGCTACGGAATCGGCAAGATTTTCTGCAATCTTATGAGCGCCAACTCCTGAAGATCGGAGGGCGCGCGACCTCTTCTGACCCGCAATCGGCCTTTTACGTTGGCCCGGACAGCTGGCTCGCCAATTTTGAGGAACTCCAACAATTATACCGCAAGGGCTTCGGACCGGATGCGCTCAGCGTTATCGATTACGATGCGGAGATGCGAACATCCGGCAATGTTCTGCCAGCGGTGATCCAGGCATTTGGTCTCGACCCTTCAGCATTTCCGGGCCTTGATCATTACAATCTCAACGCTGCGCCTACGTCGATGAAACAAAGACTTCTCCAAAAGCTCAAGCAGGCGATCGCCTCTCCAAACTTCGGCGGCTTTCGATGACACTCAACGCGCTGTAAAATCACCGAACGAAGACATTCAAAGCCCGTATAAAGACCTCAAACCACTCTCTTTGGCGAAGCAAGAATGACCGACTACAAGGCGCGAAGCAGGCGGTCGCCGGCAAAGGCCGCAGCATACTGGCTGCTGACCCGTAGGCCGGTGAACGCGATCGCTGTCGGCATGCTGGGTCTCATGCCTGACAGCAATCTGCGGGCACGTATCCCGGTCATCGGAAAATCGGTCTCCCTTCTGGTCGGCAGACACGAGCCGGTTGTTCTGACGGGCATCGAACGCTGCGATCTGGCCCGGGAGGTCTATTGGGGGCAGGGCCACCTTCGCGGCGCAGCCGACCGCTTGTCGCTCGATCTGGCACTCAAGCTTTCCGCGGATGCAGATCTCTTTCTCGACATCGGCGCCTACACCGGTGTCTTCGCCTTGGCTGCGGCGCGGAACAACTCAAAAATAGCAGCTTACGCCTACGAAATTGTTCCCGAAAACTTTCAACTGCTATGGGCCAACGTGATTGCGAACGATCTCGTCGGACGTGTCGTACCGCGCTTGCACGGCGTGGGGGCCGAACGGGGTTCTGTAGAAGTGCCGGCATCGTTGGGGAGCGGAATTCTCGCATCGTCCGTGGCTCTCGACAGCGAAGCCCGCGACGGCGTGACGATTCCCGTGTCGCCGCTCGACGAATTGCACGCAGGGTTTTCAGGCAAGGCGGTTGCCAAAATTGACGTCGAAGGATTTGAGTATTCTGTGCTGCGCGGCGCAGAAAACTTCATCGGCAAGACCCGCCCAGACATCATCTGCGAAGTTCTGCGGCGCGCCCCCAACATTCCCGAAATGGAAAGTTTCCTGGGATCGTACGGCTATCGCATCTACCACATCACCGAGAACGGCGTTCAACATGCCAGCCGTATTTCACCTTCGCGAGTCGAGCGTGACTGGTTGTTTTCACCGCGCGCCCCCAGCGAACTCGATCGGCTCGGCGTTCCGATGGTTCTGCGGAGCACTGGTGAAAAAGCAACTGAAAAAACAGTTGTTTAGATCTGGTCGCCCACTCAAGCCGTGACGTAAGTGAAACCACGCGCTTGCGTCCCGCCAGTCTAGCGGTACTATGTTGTTATGCTTAGTGAGATTGCGAATAAAGTATTTTCTGACGGCCGATTGCTCATTCGACATTCCAAAAACGGAGAATGGCGGACGCAAGCGAACCTGTCTTCAGACTGGTTTCAGCCTCGGTGTTCTGTCAGGCGAGTCGTGGAAACGATAAGATCGGATATTCTTGCGGATATTTTGCTCAATGCCGACGCCGAGTGGCTCATATCTCTACCGCCATCGGGACAACACGGGTTCTCTTGCGATTTATTTGGGATGTTTGGGGTTTCCAACGTCCGAATTCTATTCGGCGAGCTCGAAACAGACTGTCCCGATTTTGATACCGCACTCGTTTGGCTCGGCAGAGCACTCTCGGACAGCTATCGGCTTCGTACGAGAAAGACTAAGAAGAGAACTATATCTGCAACGCTCGAGCCTGCGGAAGTTTCGAGTGGTAAGCCCATGATCGAAGTCGGATATGGCATTTGGCCAAAAAGATATAGTCAGGAATGTGTACGTCAGAATGCTTTGAAATTCGATATCGACTGAGAAAAGTACATATTAGGCAATCGATCGAGCGAACAACGAGTTAGCAATTGTCCAATCTTTGACCGTAGGACGCGCCGTTCCGAAATATTTTGTAAGTCGAGCTTTGTGGTTCGAAATTTATAGCTTGTGGCCGGTTGAGATGAAGAACCATCATCAACGCGTGTCCAAGTCACTAACGGAAACCCGACGTCGATCAGCACGATGATGGCGACGAATACCGTGATTGGCAACAGGACGACGAGAAAAATTGCTTTAAATATCAACAAGATGGCAAGTTGAGTATGCCGCTCAACGACACTTTGACGATATCTTTCAGTAGAATGCGCGAGCGCGGTCATTTCAGTCTCCGACAACCTGTCCGAACACGCATCAATCGATCAGTGATTCGCTTTAACAATATGCTAACTCGGACTGTTTTGGGAGCCCCTGTGTCACTTGGGGTGCGATAGCCATAGCTCTCAGTCACAGGATGGGCGATGACACGTTCAATGGTGGCGCCGCCGCCGACCGCGCCTTTGGCGGTGATGGGGTAGACGTGCTCGTCGGGGGCGGTGGGGCCGATCGACTCGAAGGGCAGGCTGGCAACGACTTTGTGTTTGGCGGCGACGAGGCCGATACCATTCGCGGAGACACCGGCAACGACGAACTCTACGGCGACGCCGGCAACGACCTTATTTTCGGCGGTAACGACCATGACAAGCTTTATGGCGGGGCCGATAACGACGACTTGCAGGGTGAAGAAGGCAACGACGAGCTTTACGGCGGCGAAGGCAACGACCGGCTGAACGGCGGGATTGGCAACGACGATCTGCATGGCGAAGCCGGCAATGACGAGATTCGCGGTGGTTCCGGCACCAACAATTTCTGGGGCGGCGATGGCGACGATCAAATGTTTGCCACAGCCGCTGCAACCGACACCTTCTATTTCGACGATCAGGTGTATGAAGGGCTCGATCGCATTTATAATTTCACGGTCGGCGAGGACGCATTGGATTTCGGCACAGCAATGATCGTCGATACAAACGATACGGGCAGCTTCCTGGCGCTGACTTTGAACACAGGGACGGAAATCCGATTGGTCGGGGTCACCTTTGACCAGTACTTCGGCAGTTAGGCCGCGACGAAATAGGAAAACGAACCACTAACCACCAAACGGCGGGCCGCATTGAAGGATTCATGCGCGGCCCGCTGCTTTTTTTGGGACATACGCAAGATCGTATCGGAGGTAGTGCGAACCAGCTATATCTGCTCGGTCTGAGTTTTTCTAAACCTCCATTTGCCGTCGGGCACAATGAAATCAAATAAGGCGCAGCCGGGCGGCGCAATGCCACCCAACCCGCTGAATGCAGCCATCGCCTCTTGCCGCGATGGTTTTGTTTATTCCGCGGTTTTCAGCTGCGTGATCAATGTGCTCATGCTGACCGGCCCACTGTTCATGATGCAGATCTATGATCGCGTCCTGACCAGCAAGAGCGTACCGACTTTGGTCGCGTTAAGCGCGCTGGTCGTCGGGCTCTACGCCGTCCTGGGCCTGTTGGAATTCGCACGAACGCGCGTCATGATCCGCATCGGCGGCCTTGTCGACGCCGACGTCCGTAGCATTGTTTTCGGCCGCGTCCTCGATCTGGCAATCAGGCACGCCCCAAACCTCGGCTCGCAGCCCGTGCGCGATCTCGACCAGATCCGCGCGTTCGCCTCGAGCCAGGCACCGTACGCCTTGTTCGATGTCCCTTGGATTCCCGTCTACCTCGGCGTCACATACCTGATCCATCCGCAACTCGCACTGTTGGCGCTGATCGGATGTCTGCTGCTAATCGGCGTCGCGTTTCTAAGCGAAATACGCGTCAAGGCCGGCGGCACGTCGGCCATCAAGGCGCAGATGCACGCCAATCAGATGCTTGATCAAGTGATCGGCGGCGGCGAGACACTCCAAGCACTCGGCATGCGCCGGTCGTATGAGCACATATGGGAAAAGAGCTATGAGGCGTCTGTTGCCCATCAGCGTCTGGAAGCGGACCGCGCGAGCATCTATTCGTCGATTTCCAAGGTCATCCGGCTGATATTGCAATCGGCCGTGCTCGCACTTGGCGGCTACTTGGTCATCCAAGGCGACCTGACAGGAGGTGCCATGATCGCCTCGACGATCATCGCCGCCCGCGCCCTCGCCCCGGTCGACCAGGCAATCGGCAGCTGGCGGTCTTTCCTCGCGTTCCGTCAATCCGTGACGCGCTTACGCCAGATGCTGGCACCAGCCGCCGCCGACGCCGAGCGTATGCCGCTCCCGCAGCCAGATGGCCGGTTGACGGTCGAAGAGCTGGCGGTATTGCCGCCGGGCGGCGGCAAGCCGATCTTGCGCGGCATAAATTTCAAACTGAATAGCGGCGATGGACTTGGCATTATTGGGCCCACAGGTTCGGGCAAATCGACATTGGTTCGAACGCTCGTAGGGGTCATGCCGCCGGCTGCCGGGAAGGTGAGACTGGCCGGGGCCGCGTTGGATCAATGGCCTGAAGATCAGCTGGGTCGCCACGTCGGCTATCTGCCGCAAGAGGTCGTACTTTTTTCCGGCACCGTCGAGGAGAACATCGCCCGTTTCCACGTTCCACCTGATCCGCAGGCGGTCGTGCGTGCGGCGCAAAAAGCAAACGTGCACGATTTGGTCTTGTCTCTGCCGCAGGGCTACAACACGCGCGTGGGACCCGACGGGTTTCAGATGTCGGGTGGCCAGAAGCAGCGCGTGGGCCTGGCGCGCGCGCTTTACAAAGATCCCGTCCTTTTGGTTCTTGACGAACCCAATGCCAATCTCGACGCGGAAGGCGAAGCAGCTCTTTACAAATCACTTCTGGATATCCGCAAGAGCGGGACGACGCTCGTCGTCGTGGCCCACCGGCCAAGCGCCCTGCGCACCGTCGAGTCGCTGCTCTACATTAAAGACGGCAGGCAGGCTGCATTCGGTCCCAAGGACGACGTGTTGGCGAAGATTTCTCCCAAGCCTGCTGAGCGGAACACCGCGAAACACTTGTCCGTAGTAAGCGAACAAACATGAGCGCCAAAACAACCCGCCAGGAATTACGCTCATCGCTTCGCCGGTATGAAATCTTCGGCGGCACCGTCGTTTTTCTCCTCACGGTCGGCCTGTTTGGCTGGTCGAGCATTGCCGCGATATCGTCAGCGGTCATTGCGCCGGGCGTCGTCGCGGTTTCGGGCCAAGCCAAGCAGGTCCAACACCTCGAGGGCGGCATCGTGTCGGAAATTCTCGTGAAAAATGCCGACCAGGTCAAAGCGGGTGCAGCGCTGCTGCGTCTCGACAATACGGAAGCCCGGGCCAGCCAGCAGATCGTGGCGAGCCAGTTGGAAGAACAAGCCGCCTTGCGCGCGCGGCTGAAAGCGGAACTGGCCGGCGCAGCCACCATGCCATCTCCACAAACGCAAAGCGCTCAGCCCCCGGCAGACAAACCCGGCTGGTCTTCGCTGAGCCGGCTGGCGGCAAAAATCATGCAACCGGCACAAGCCGAAATGGAAGCTGCACCCTCTGCCGTGTGGATGGATCAGAGCCGCCTGCTGGTATCCCGGCGCGAGGTGTATCTTGGCAAAGAGGCTCAGTTCAGCGATCGCATAGGCCAGTTGGATCAAGTGGTCAGCGGACTGGTGTCGCAGCAGACCTCACTTGATCAGCAGCTCACGCTGATCAGGGACGAATTGAAAGGCTTGGAGCTTCTCGAGGCACAGCAATTGGTGCCTAAAACCAAAATCGCGGCCCTGAGGCGAGAAGCGGCGCGGTTGGACGGTCAGCGCGGCCAATACATGTCGGAAATCGCAAAAACAAAAGTTCAGATTGCCGAGACCAAGCTGCAGTTGTCCGAATTCCGGCAGCAATATCAGACTGACCTGGTCACTGAACTGAGAGACGTGGAGGCAAAACTCGCCGAGGCGCAGGAAAAGCAAACCGCACTGTCAGCGCGGCTGCAACGCCAAACCGTCTATGCGCCCATTTCAGGTGTCGTTCACAAGATGTCGGCCCACACCGTGGGCGGCGTCATCGGGGCGGGTCAGACGATCCTGGAGATTGTCCCGCAAAGCGAGGCACTCATCCTGGAGGGCCGTCTCGAACCGGCAGCCGTCGATAAAGTCTTTGTCGGCCAGCCCGTGGGCGTACGGTTGTTGGCGCTCGATCAGGTCAAGACCCCGGAGGTCGACGGCGAGGTCACCTCCATCGCGCCCGACGTGCGCCGCGACGATCTTTCTTCGCCCCCGTACTATGCCGTGACCGTGAAGCTCGACGACATCGCGCTTGCCGACATACCCGGCAAACTCGTCCCCGGCATGCCGGTCGAATTGATGATTCGCGGCTCGGATCGAACGGTGCTCGCCTATCTCGTCAAGCCGCTCACCGATCGGATTGCTCACACGTTCCGCGAAAACTGATGGTGCATCACCCGGCGGCGTCCCGCGCCCGTTACGTCACGAACATCCCGTCATGGACCTGCGCGGTAGAGAAGTTGAGGATGGTGATGACGTTGCCTGTGCTGATTGTGACGAGCATGTTTGCGCCGGAGTTGGTAGCGTAGGGCAGGAGTTCTGCGGCGCTGTCGATGTTGAGTGCTGTGAGGTTGAGCTTGTCTTCTGCGGCGTTGAATCCGTTGATGGTGTCGCGCCCGAAACCGGCCTCGAAGACGAAGGTGTCGCTTCCGGTATCGCCGGCTAGCGAGTCGTTCCCGGCTCCGCCGTGGATGATATCGTCGCCCGCGCCACCGAAGATGCGGTCGTTTCCGGCGCCACCGTAGAGGGTATCGTTGCCCTGGCCGCCTTCGAGCGTATCGAGACCGTCGCCGCCATGGAGGGTGTCGTCCCCGCCGCCGCCGATGAGGCGGTCGTTTCCGTCACCGCCGTCGAGGACGTTGTGGCCGCCGTTTCCGGTGAGGATGTTTGCGAGCGCATTGCCGGTCAGATTGAGGTTTGCCGTGCCCAGCAGCGTTCCGTTCTCGACTCCGGCTGCGGTGCCGGTCATCGCGAAGCTGATGGAGGTGTTGACGGTATCGGTTCCGCCGTCGCCGACGGCCTCGTTGACGGCATCGCCGGTGTCATCGACCTCGTAGATATCGTTTCCGGCGCCGCCGGTCATGCTGTCGGCTCCGGCTCCGCCGGCAAGACGGTCGTTGCCCGCGCCGCCGATGAGGGTGTCGTTGCCGTCACCGCCGTTGAGCGTATCGCTGCCGTCGCCGCCATCGAGCGTGTTGTTGCCGCTGTTGCCGTTAAGGACGTTGGCGAGCGCGTTGCCAGTGAGGCTGAGATCGGCGGTCCCTTCGAGCGTGGCGTTCTCGACGCCGGCGGCGGTGCCGCCGAGACTGAAGGAGATGGAGGTAAAGACCCAGTCGCGTCCGGCGTCGCTGACGCTTTCGACAACGACGTCGCCGACGTCATCGACGAAGTAGGTATCGGCCCCCGCCCCGCCGGTCATGGTATCGGCGCCGGTTCCTCCGTGCATGTAATCGTTTCCGGAGCCGGCGATGAGGGTGTCGTTTCCAGCGGCGCCTTCGAGGTGATTGTTGCCCTCGCCGCCGTCGATATAATCGTCGCCATCGCCGCCGTAGATCTGATCGTGGCCGTCACCGGCGTAGACGGTGTCATTGCCGGCATGCGTATGGATGCGATCGTTGCCGGCCTCGCCGTAGATGAGGTCGTCGCCGGCGTCGCCGAAGATGCGGTCGTGCCCGCCGCCGGCATAGATCGTATCGTTGCCCAGCCCGCCGAAGATGCGGTCTTCGTTGGCGGTGCCGGTGATGTTGCGGGCGTCCCCCGACGTATCGAAGACGAACTGGGCGGCCGACAGCGTTCCGACGTTGATCCCCGACAGGGTCAAGAGCTGATCGGTGCCGTTCCACTTGCCGGCCAGATACGCGTTGTTCGCGCCATCGACGAACAGCAGATGCCCCTGCAGAACCTCCCAGCTGGCCGGTCCCGCCGTGCCCAGATCGATGACATCGCCCTGCGCCACGGAGAAGTCCGTCACCACATCCGACTGCGCCGTCAGCATATGCGCGTCGTATACGAACCGGTCCGCGTTCGCACCCCCCGTCAAAATGTCGTTGCCGGCATTGCCCGTCAGCCTGTCGTCCCCGGTGCCACCGGTCAGAATGTTGTTGCCGGTATTTCCGATAATGATGTTGTTCAGCGCATTGCCGGTTGCATTGATGTTGGTGCTGCCGGTCAGCGTGATATTCTCGACGCCGTCCTGGTTGGTGCCGGTCGCCGCAAAGGTAATCGACGAATAGACAAGGTCCGTGCCGGCGTCCGTCGCCCGGTCCACGACCACGTCCCCAACGTTGTCGACGTAGTAAGTGTCATGACCCGCACCACCGGTCATGGTGTCCGCGCCGGCGCCGCCGTCCAGCACGTCATCGCCTGACGGTACGAGCGAAATGGCATCCAGCATGACGCCGAGACCATTGCTCTGCGCTGCAATTTCGCGAAACTCCAGTCGCGTCAGGGAGCCGGCAGCAGTCAAAGAGTACGTGTAGGTGCTGAGGCCCGACGCTGGTCGAACGGTGGCAACAAGCGCACCATCCCAATAGATTGCGACGTCCTCGACATTCGCCTCACGCTGGCTGGCGGTAAATGTCAGCGTATAGGTCTGTCCGGCGACCGTGTTCACGTCTTGATAGAGTGTGTCGTTGTTAAGCGTGCCGGTGTTGTCGATTTCGACGAAGTTCACGCCATCTGCGGCAGACTCGCCATTGAAGCCGTTGCCCCAGACTTCCAGTACGTCGCCCGATGCGTTCTTCCACCCTTCGACGGCAACATAGTTCACCGAGTTTGCGGGCATGCCCGCCTCGAGACTGCCGTTGATCAGCAAGTCGCCATCGCCGATCAACGTGTCGTTGCCCGATCCGCCAGTCAACGTATCGTTACCCGCACTGCCATCGAGATAGACAGCCGTCGTGGCGGCCGCGGCGTTCATCGTATCGTTGCCGGCTCCAACGACGACCCGTTCAATCTGCGAGAAGGTTGCGGTATTCGATCCATCCGTGATCGTGCCAGCCTCGTTGCCGGTATACGTGACGGTGAGATTGCCGGTCGCGCCGCGCGCCAGAATGCTGTCGCCGCTCGTCTCCCCCGATTCTCCGCCTGTGATGGTGTCAGTCCCAAATCCATTCGACAGGATGAACTTGTCATCGCCGCCGCCACCGCTCAAAGTATCGTTGCCGGCACCGCCCGTGATAATATTGGCTGCGGAATCTCCGTTAATCGTATCGTCGCCGCCCGTGCCGATGACGTACTCGACGTTGCTGAGCGTATGGACGGCCCCCGTCGATGTCGTGGCGCTGATCGCGGTCGAACCATTGAGCGTCAGCGAAACGGATTGGCCGGAAAGGGCCGAGAAATCCACGGTGTCGAGTGAGGCGCCACCGTTGTACGTGACGCGCTCTGTTCCCACGACCAAAGTGTCCGTCGACGCCGAGCCGGTCACGGTGATCAGGTCGGTTCCAGCCGTCCAGTTCGTGAATGTCCACCCTGACATATCGAGCGTGTCGCCGAGCGACATATTGATTGCCAGGGTCTGAGTGCTGCCTGTGACGCCTGTGATGTTCACGCTGTCGGAAATCAGCCCGGATCCAAACTGGTCTGATCGGAACGTCAAGGTGCTGCCGGTCGTATAGAGCACGCGCTCCATATTCTTTATGCCGGACGAGGCGCTATCGACGATCGACGTAAAGTTGATACTTGCGGTCGCCCGCAGCGTGTCGTATCCGCCGCCGCCATCGAACAGGTCGCCGGATTGAATGCGGTTCTGTGCCGTTACGCTGATCTGGTCGTCACCGGATGTCGTCCCGGAGCTACCATTAAAATTGTCGGTGCCCGTCGTGGCGTTTACGTTGGCCATGAATAACGCTCACTCTACTCGCAATTGAGCGGCCGCCTTTGCGACCCGGATATCGCCGAGTATCCCGCACACGAGTTAAAAGTCCGTACTAAGATTACCCTGCAGCTAAATTGAAACTGTTATAATTTTTATTAAAAGCGGATCGTCCGGCGGTATGGGAGTCTTACGTCACAAACATCCCGTCATGGACCTGCGCGGTAGAGAAGTTGAGGATGGTGATGACGTTGCCTGTGCTGATTGTGACGAGCATGTTTGCGCCGGAGTTGGTAGCGTAGGGCAGGAGTTCTGCGGCGCTGTCGATGTTGAGTGCTGTGAGGTTGAGCTTGTCTTCTGCGGCGTTGAATCCGTTGATGGTGTCGCGCCCGAAACCGGCCTCGAAGACGAAGGTGTCGCTTCCGGTATCGCCGGCTAGCGAGTCGTTCCCGGCTCCGCCGTGGATGATATCGTCGCCCGCGCCACCGAAGATGCGGTCGTTTCCGGCGCCACCGTAGAGGGTATCGTTGCCCTGGCCGCCTTCGAGCGTATCGAGACCGTCGCCGCCATGGAGGGTGTCGTCCCCGCCGCCGCCGATGAGGCGGTCGTTTCCGTCACCGCCGTCGAGGACGTTGTGGCCGCCGTTTCCGGTGAGGATGTTTGCGAGCGCATTGCCGGTCAGATTGAGGTTTGCCGTGCCCAGCAGCGTTCCGTTCTCGACTCCGGCTGCGGTGCCGGTCATCGCGAAGCTGATGGAGGTGTTGACGGTATCGGTTCCGCCGTCGCCGACGGCCTCGTTGACGGCATCGCCGGTGTCATCGACCTCGTAGATATCGTTTCCGGCGCCGCCGGTCATGCTGTCGGCTCCGGCTCCGCCGGCAAGACGGTCGTTGCCCGCGCCGCCGATGAGGGTGTCGTTGCCGTCACCGCCGTTGAGCGTATCGCTGCCGTCGCCGCCATCGAGCGTGTTGTTGCCGCTGTTGCCGTTAAGGACGTTGGCGAGCGCGTTGCCAGTGAGGCTGAGATCGGCGGTCCCTTCGAGCGTGGCGTTCTCGACGCCGGCGGCGGTGCCGCCGAGACTGAAGGAGATGGAGGTAAAGACCCAGTCGCGTCCGGCGTCGCTGACGCTTTCGACAACGACGTCGCCGACGTCATCGACGAAGTAGGTATCGGCCCCCGCCCCGCCGGTCATGGTATCGGCGCCGGTTCCTCCGTGCATGTAATCGTTTCCGGAGCCGGCGATGAGGGTGTCGTTTCCAGCGGCGCCTTCGAGGTGATTGTTGCCCTCGCCGCCGTCGATATAATCGTCGCCATCGCCGCCGTAGATCTGATCGTGGCCGTCACCGGCGTAGACGGTGTCATTGCCGGCATGCGTATGGATGCGATCGTTGCCGGCCTCGCCGTAGATGAGGTCGTCGCCGGCGTCGCCGAAGATGCGGTCGTGCCCGCCGCCGGCATAGATCGTATCGTTGCCCAGCCCGCCGAAGATGCGGTCTTCGTTGGCGGTGCCGGTGATGTTGCGGGCGTCCCCCGACGTATCGAAGACGAACTGGGCGGCCGACAGCGTTCCGACGTTGATCCCCGACAGGGTCAAGAGCTGATCGGTGCCGTTCCACTTGCCGGCCAGATACGCGTTGTTCGCGCCATCGACGAACAGCAGATGCCCCTGCAGAACCTCCCAGCTGGCCGGTCCCGCCGTGCCCAGATCGATGACATCGCCCTGCGCCACGGAGAAGTCCGTCACCACATCCGACTGCGCCGTCAGCATATGCGCGTCGTATACGAACCGGTCCGCGTTCGCACCCCCCGTCAAAATGTCGTTGCCGGCACCACCGGTGATCACGTCATCGCCCGTTCCACCGTTGAGAGTATCATTTCCGGCACCGCCATTGATGACGTCGTTGCCACCGGCTCCGCTCAGCGCATTATTCGCGCTGTCGCCCGTAATCGTATCTGCATCCGCAGAACCAGTGACATTCTCGACGTTCCGGAATGTGTCGAAAAGCCCGCTGTTCCAGACAGCGTTGACCCAGTTGCTGGTATTCAACGTCAGTGTGAACCCACCCCCCCAGCTTGAGTAATCGACGGTATCGGAGCCCGCTCCGCCGTCGAAGATGGTGTGCTGCGAGCTGACGATAATCGTGTCGTTACCCGTCGAACCATTGACCGTGATCAGGTCTGTGCCACCGGTCCACAAGGAGAATTGCCACGAAAGCATGTTCAGGGTCGTGGCGCCCGAGACCATGTTCACGACGAAATTCTGAACGCCGCCGGCCCCGCGGATCGTTAGATTGTCGACCAGCAGTCCCGCGCCGAACTGATCGGAGCGGAAAGTCGCCGTCGCGGCGCCATTGAACCGGACAATTTCAATGTTCTTGATGCCGCTGGAAGCCCCGTTGACCATCGACGTGAAGTTGATGGACGAGCCGAGGCGCAAAGTATCGGTGCCGCCGCCGCCATTGAACAGGTCGGTCGCATTGATCTGGTTCTGATTATTGACCAGAATCTCGTCGTTGCCCGAGGTTGTCCCACTCGTGCCGTTGAAATTGTCGACGCTGGTTGTGGCCGTGACGTTTGCCATAACACCCATACCTGCACAGGCGAGCAATGCTGGGCCTCACTCGCAGGTTCAAATATGACGCCTTCGAATTAAATTGACGTATTAAGAAAGCCGACGATGCCTGTAAAAGCCAACGCGATAAATTAATAATTAGGGTCGCGCAGCAACTAGCCAGGAACTAATTGCCTGTGCATTTGGAGCCGGAAAAATGGAACGATACGTAGAAAAAGATCCAAGAAAGATTGACATTGTATACCGCTGCCAGGGGCCGAAGGAGCGCGCAATGGCCTGTTTCAAAACCAAAATTAAGAGACTACCGGAAACTCCGGAGGGGAATTTACCGACGCGCAATGGCATGGCAAGAAGGCAGCTGCAACATGCGCGACGGTCCGGATCTGTGAAAGAATTGTTTCGAGTATAATTCTTACCACTGGTGGCTCAAAGTGACAAACTGCGGCCAATTGTGAAAGGGATTATTCACCATGGCAATTGATTGCCATGAGAGATTGACGGCGGGAGTAACGCGGATATCAGAAAGAACGACGCATTAGGTCTTGGCCGCTCCGCTATATAAATTGGGCATGAGCGGACCGTTCGGAAGAGCAATTCGCTCTTACCGGGCTATTTTTCTAGAGCGCGAAAGCAGGCAGAGAGGGTGGGCACTTGAGGCGATCCTCCGCAGACGTTTGGCTGATCTCGGAGCAGCATTTCAATAGCCAAAAGATGCGCCGAGTTACGCTTGACCGGTACCCGCGGGCACTCGCCGGCATGGCAGGTCCAGACTGTCGCGAACGACCCGATTGACGCCGCCACGTCCAGCGCGTAACCCGGTTTCGAAACTGCCAATCGGGGGTCGAAATGCGGGTTGCGATGATCGGATCGGGGTACGTCGGCCTTGTGTCGGGTACCTGTTTCGCCGCGTTTGGACACGTCGTGACCTGCATCGACAATGACGCGGCCAAGGTTGCAGCGCTGCGTAACGGTATCATTCCCATATACGAACCCGGTCTGGAAGCTCTGGTCGCCAGCAACATGCGCGATGGCCGCCTGTCGTTCACGACGGAGCTGAAAGACGCGGTCGCGGATGCCGACGTCGTATTCATCGCAGTGGGCACACCCTCTCGCCGAGGCGACAACCACGCCGACCTTGCCTACGTCTATCAAGCTGCCCGCGATATTGCCGGCGCACTCCAAGGCTTCACGGTTGTTTGCACGAAGTCGACCGTGCCTGTGGGCACCGGAGACGAGATCGAGCGCATCATCCGCGAATTGCGCCCGGACGCCGAAGTTTCCGTAGCCTCCAACCCGGAGTTTTTGCGCGAAGGCGCGGCAATCGAGGATTTCAAGCGGCCAGACCGCATCGTTATCGGCGCGACCGATGACAGGGCGCGCGCGGTCATGTCCGAGCTTTATGCGCCGCTTTTCATCAACCAGGCGCCCTTGATGTTCACCGATCGGCGTGCCGCCGAACTCATCAAGTATGCCTCCAATGCGTTTCTCGCGACCAAGATCACCTTCATCAACGAAATCGCCGATCTGTGCGAAGAGGTGGGCGTGAATGTTCAGGACGTTGCGCGCGGTATCGGACTCGACAACCGGATCGGTACGAAGTTTTTGCACGCCGGGCCGGGCTATGGGGGCTCCTGCTTCCCGAAAGACACCAATGCGCTTGCCAAGACCGCGCAGGACTATGGAGTTCCGCTGCGGCTTGTGGAAAGCGTGATCGCCGTCAACGACCAAAGAAAGCGCGGCGTTGCACGCAAAGTGACGGCCGCATGTGGCGGGAGCGTCCGGGGTAAAACAATCGCCATCCTGGGCCTCACGTTCAAACCGAACACAGATGACATGCGCGACTCGCCTTCCATCGCCGTCATCCGGTACCTGCAGGACAACGGCGCCCGCATCAAGGCCTACGATCCCAAGGGTGTCGAACAGGCCAAAGCTGAGTTGAATTCGGTCGAATACATGACCGACCCCTACGCCTGCATCGACGGTGCCGATGCGCTCTGTCTCGTGACGGAGTGGGAACAGTTTCGAGCTCTCGACCTCGATCGCATCAAATCCCTGCTCAAGGCTCCCGTGATCGTCGATCTGCGCAACATCTACAAACCGGAGGACATGCGCCGTCGCGGGTTCACGTATTTCAGCATCGGGCGCGAACCGGTGATCGTCTAGAGCGGCGCAGACCGCAGCAACTGAGCGCCGGAGCGCGGAGTGCTCATCAGATCAAGTCCCGGCGCCGCAATTCCGCGACGATGATCTCCACCGCCGCATCGATGTCGCCCTCCGAGGTGTCGACATGAACGTCCGCCAGTTCGGGCGTTTCGTAAGCCGAATCGATGCCTGTGAAATTCTTGATCTCGCCGGCCCGCGCACGCCGGTAAAGGCCCTTCACGTCGCGCTTCTCGCAGACACTGAGCGGCGTGGCGACAAAAACCTCCAAAAACTCGCCTTGCGCAAAGAGTTCGCGCGCCATGCGCCGCTCCGACCGGAACGGCGATATGAACGACACCATCGCAATGAGACCGGCATCGACCATGAGCTTTGCGACTTCCGCGACCCGGCGGATGTTTTCCACCCGGTCCGCGTCGGTGAAGCCGAGATCCCGGTTGAGTCCGTGCCGGACGTTGTCGCCATCGAGCATGAACACATGCCGTCCAAGTCCGTAGAAGCGGCGGTCGAGCGCGTTGGCGATCGTTGATTTGCCCGATCCGGAAAGCCCGGTAAACCAAAGGCAGAACGGCTTCTGGTGCTTCTGCGCGGCGCGTGCCGTCCGGTCCACGTCAACGGCCTGCCAGTGCAGGTTGGCGGCCCGTCGCAAGGCATGGCGGATCATGCCCGCCCCGACCGTTTCATTCGTGAACTTGTCGATGAGAATGAATGCGCCAAGATCGCGGCATTGCTCATAGGGCAGAAACACGATGGGCCGCGAGACGGAGAGATTGCACAAACCGATTTCGTTCATCTCGAGCTGCTTTGCGGCAGCCTCTTCGAGATTGTCCACGTCGAGCTTGTGCCGCAGTGCCGTGATCGACGCAGTAACCGTCTGGGACGCGCATTTGAGCAGGTAAGTCCGGCCGGGCAGCATGGCCTCGTCAGCAAGCCAAACCAAATGAGCTGCGAACTGATCCGTCACCTCCGGCCGGCAGTCGGCGGCGGCAATGACATCACCGCGGCTGGCATCGACCTCGTCTTCCAGAACAATCGTGACCGCGTCTCCGGCGGCAGCTTCGGTGACGTCGCCATCGCCGGTGTGCAGCGTTCGTATCCGCGTGGTCCGCGCCGATGGCAGGATCACGACAGGAGCACCGGGTTTTGCCGATCCACTGACGATGCGGCCGGAAAAGCCGCGGAAATCGAGATGCGGACGGTTGACCCATTGCACGGGCATCGCCATGCCCTGCCACGCCGACCGGGACGGAGACTCGACGGTCTCCAGATGCGACAGCACGGTCGGGCCCTGATACCAAGGCATTCGCGAACTGGCCGCCGCGATGTTGTCGCCGTCGCGCGCAACCACGGGAATGAAGACGGCCTCGGGTATCCCGAGGTTGCGCGCAAACGCAAGAAACTGATCGCGAATACCGGCAAATCGCGCGGCATCGAAATCGATGAGGTCCATCTTGTTGATGACCACAACGACGTGCTGGATGCCGAGCAAATGCAAGATGGCAGCATGACGGCGCGTCTGCCGGAGAACGCCCTTGCGTGCGTCGATCAGAATGACGGCCAGATCGGAGACGCTGGCCCCCGTCGCCATGTTGCGGGTGTACTGCTCGTGACCTGGCGTGTCGGCGACAATGAATTTCCGGCGCGGAGTTGCGAAATACCGGTACGCCACGTCGATCGTGATGCCCTGTTCGCGCTCTGCCTGCAGACCGTCAAGCAAGAGTGCATAGTCCGTGTCGCCACCCGTCGTCCCCTGGATCGCGCTTTCGGTCGCAAGCTTCGCCAACTCGTCGTCGAAAACGTGACCGGCGTCGAACAAGAGCCGGCCGATCAAAGTGCTCTTGCCGTCATCGACGCTGCCGCAGGTCAAAAAGCGCAGCACGCCCTTCTGATCCGATGAGATCCCAGTGGTGTCGGTCGGGCCGGAAATTTGCGCTTCGGCAGTCATCAGAAGTAGCCCTCCAGCTTCTTCTTTTCCATCGATGCGGCAGTATCGCGGTCGATCGCACGTCCTTGCCGTTCCGACATCCGCGATCCCGCCAACTCGTCGATGATGGCATCGATCGTCTGGGCCTGCGAGAGGACCGCCCCCGTCAGAGGATAGCATCCCAGCGTGCGGAAGCGGACGGACTGCATCCGTGGCACTTCGTTCGGTTGCAGCGGTAGGCGTTCGTCATCGACCATCAGGAGCATACCATCGCGCTCGACCACGGGCCTTTGCTTGGCAAAATAAAGCGGGACGATCTCGATCCGCTCCGCACGGATATACTGCCAGACATCCAACTCCGTCCAATTGGACAGCGGAAACACCCTGACGGTCTCGCCGCGTCTGTGACGTCCGCTGTAGAGGGACCATAACTCCGGCCGCTGTTGCTTAGGATCCCAGCGATGGCCTGGCGCGCGCATGGAAAAGACGCGCTCCTTGGCGCGGGACTTCTCCTCGTCCCGGCGCGCGCCGCCGATCGCACAATCAAAACCGTGCAGATCGAGCGCCTGACGCAGGGCCTGGGTTTTCATGACATCGGTATAGACCGAACTGCCATGCTCGAACGGCGAGACGTGCCGCGAGAGCCCGTCAGGATTGGTGTGCACGAGCAAATTCAAATCGAGGGCGCGCGCGGTCGCGTCGCGAAACGCGATCATTTCGCGGAATTTCCAGGTGGTATCGATATGCAGTAGAGGGAAGGGTGGCTTGGAAGGATGAAAGGCCTTGAGCGCCAGATGCAGCAGGACCGACGAATCCTTGCCGATCGAATACAGCAGCACCGGGCGTTCGCACTCCGCGATCAGTTCGCGGAAAATGAAAATCGATTCAGATTCCAGATCTCGCAGATGACGCGGCAGCAATGAAGGCCCCCCATTCACGTTGTGACCGCTCCTCTATTCCCCCCGCCATCGCCTGCTCGCCGCAGGCTTAAGCCGACGACACCTGCCGCGCTTCCAGATGTACGCGGACGGGCCGGTTGAGAAGGTCCATCAGCACGATCAGACGGTCCTTCTCGTCGAGCGACAGGATTGTGGCGATCGTGCCGTCGAACGGTCCGTCGGTGATCTTGACTTTTTGACCAGCTGCGAACCGCACGCCAGGCAGCACGATGGCGCCGTCGATTTCCCGCGCGCGCAGTCCGACGACAAATCCATCGTCGAGGCGGCTCGGCGATTCGCCGTTCCGCACCAGCGATCGAACACCCAGAGTTGAAAGCACCGGTCGCCAGCCGTCGTTGCGTTCGCCCAGTTCGACGAACACGTAGCCCGGGAAGAGCGGCCGCAAAACATCGCGCGTCCGCCGTGCATGCCGCACGCGCTTGCGCACCATGGGGCAATAGCTGCCGTACCCCTGGTTCGAAAGATTGGCGATCGCCGCCGTTTCCTTGTGCGGGTGGGTGTTGACGACGATCCAGTTGCGCAATTCGGACACGAAACCTGCTCCGCCGGACTGACTGTCTGCCTAGCATGTTATCAGCCGCCGGCCGGTGCCGTGGATGCGGCACGGCGGCATCCGCCGATCAGCCCGGGTGCGGAGCCTTATAATAAGGCTCAACGGTGCCTTTGAGCTTGATCGTAATCGCTTTTCCGAAGCGATCCTTGGCTTTTCCCGCCGCGACTTTGATCCAGCCCTCGCTGACACAGTATTCCTCGACGTTGGTTTTCTCCAGGCCGTTGAACCGGATGCCCACGTCGCGCGCCAATTCCGCCTCGTCGTAGTGCGGGCTCGAGGGATTGACCGAAAGCCGGTCGGGTGGTGTGTCGGACATGGATCGTCTCCCCACTCAAGATCAATTGGCAAACCGGAAATGCAGAACGTCGCCGTCCTTGACGACGTACTCTTTGCCTTCGAGCCGCATCTTTCCGGCTTCCTTCGCGCCCGTCTCGCCGTTGCCGGTCACATAGTCGTCATAGGCGATGGTTTCGGACCGGATGAAACCCTTTTCGAAATCGGTATGGATGACGCCCGCCGCCTGCGGCGCCTTCGTGCCGCGCGTGATCGTCCACGCGCGCGCCTCCTTTGGCCCCACGGTGAAGTAGGTCACGAGATCGAGCAGCGCATACCCGGCGCGGATGAGCCGGTTGAGCCCCGGTTCCTCAAGCCCCATTGACGCGAGAAACTCCGCCCGGTCCTCGTCGGGAAGACCGGCGAACTCCGCTTCGATCTTGGCCGAAATGACCACCGCGACGGCGCCCTCCGCTTTCGCCCGTTCTTCCACCTTTCGGGAGTAGGCATTGCCCGTCGCCGCCGATGCCTCCTCCACGTTGCAGACATAGACAACCGGCTTTGCCGTCAGAAGTTGCAGCGCGCGAAACGCTGGCATCTCTTCAGCCGTAATCTCCGCCGTGCGCGCCGGACGCCCCTCGCGCAGTGGACCCAGAACCTTTTCCAAGAGCTGGAACTGAGCCTTCGAGTCCTTGTCTCCCGCCTTGGCCTTCTTCTCGATCGGCCCGATCCGCTTCTCGACGCTTTCCAAATCCGCCAGCATCAGTTCCGTCTCGACGACGTCCGCGTCCGCCAGCGGATCGACGCGGTTTTCCACGTGCGTGATGTCGTCGTCCTCAAAGCAGCGCAGCACGTAGGCCACGGCATCGACTTCGCGGATGTGCGACAGAAACTTGTTGCCGAGACCCTCGCCCTTCGATGCGCCGCGCACCAGCCCCGCAATGTCGACGAACGTCAACCGTGTCGGAATGATTTGCGACGAGCTCGCAATCTTCGCCAGCGTATCGAGCCGCGGATCGGGTACCCCGACTTCGCCCACGTTCGGCTCGATGGTGCAAAACGGATAGTTCGCCGCTTCCGCCGCGGCGGTCTGGGTCAGCGCGTTGAAAAGCGTCGATTTTCCGACGTTCGGCAGGCCGACGATGCCGAGCTTGAAACCCATGATCCGCTTGTCCTTGAAAGTGTTTGCGCTGGGCTACAACGCCGCGCGCGCGGGATCAACCGGGGATGGCGACGCGGGGCCACGGAATGGCAACCGGCAACTGGCAACCGGAACCCCGCAACCGGCTCCCGTCTGCCGGTTGAATGCGGCCGCCTACCGGATTTTCGTCAACTCGAATGCCGAGTAACTGTCGGGGCTCGGTAGATTGTCCTTGCCCGTCATGGCGTCGGCCAAGGCCTCGCCGAGGACCGTGCCGTCCTCCATGTCGCGCACCGAAATGAAGATGAAAGGCCGCTGCCAACTGGTCCCCGTGGTCTCGCACGCAGCACATGGCTCCCGGTACTGCCCAAGCGTCAAGGTATAGACCGGCACCCACTCGGGCGCCGGACCACTGGCGATCTCCGCCGTTCGCCGGGCCCGTTTGCGGGCGCGCTCCACCTCCGCCTCCGCCTTTCCTTCCTGTGACGCCGTGCCGACTGCGATGATCTCACGGGCCTCCGCCAGCGACACGCGCGCATCGCGGTCGAGCACGATTGCACCGGCCGAAGCCGCGGGGATTTTCTTGCCCTGCCGCTCCAGTTCGTCCGCGCTCGCATGCACCCACATGAAGTCCTTGTTCAAGACGACGACTTCGAACAGTCCGCGCCGCCCGGCTTTGTCGTAGCCCGCGATCTCGATCATGGTGGAGTTCGCCGTCGTCCGTGCGCGTTCTTCAACCACGGGCGCAATCCGGCGATTGGCTTGCGTATCGATGGCATCGACGACCGTCATGCCGGTGGCCGTCCCCACGACCGCCGCTGAAGCCATCGCAAACCCGGCGTCCGCTGGCGTCCTGAACCACGTCGACAGCCACTGAAACCGGTCGCTCCAGCGGTAGACCGTCATGGCCCGCCGCCGCGTCGTGGCGAATTCGTCACCGGTTTCCGGCACGTCTTCCGGCATGGCTACCCCCCGACAATCGAGCCGCACTATGCCCTCCGCATCATGGCGGGAGAAGGGGGCAGCCAATCGGTGCGAGGTGGAATTGTGCTTCTGGCGTCACATCGATGCGGAGGTTGCGCCCGCGGTCGGCCGCTCAGGGCTTCGGCTTACGCCCCGCAAGCCACTTCGCCAGATTGTCGGCGAGTGCCCCGGCGCGTTTCGACTGTCGGTCGCCGGGCGGCCCGCCGGCTGCGACCGGCCGCGGTGTTCGCACAGCGGTATCCGACTTTGCCGACTTGCTTTCCCGGCCTCCGTCGCCGTCATCGCCCTGCTGCAGAAACCGCGCAACGTCGGTCTGGAAGCGCTGCGCGTCGCCGCGTGCCAGATGCGGCGCGGCCTTCGCAACCGCATCGAGAAGGTCGGGCAGCCACTGCTGATCCGCCTTCGCAAAATCGTTCAAAACGTAATGCGAAACGGCATCCTTCGAGCCGGGATGCCCAATGCCGAGGCGCACGCGGACCGTCTCGTTGCCCAGATGCGCGGAGAGTGACCGCAAGCCGTTGTGCCCGGCATTGCCACCGCCGGTTTTGACCTTGATGCGGCCGGGACCGAGATCGAGTTCATCGTGGAAGACGATCACGTCGCCTTCGGAAATTTTGAGAAAACGTGCAGCCTCGCCCACGCTCTGGCCGCTCTCGTTCATGTACGTATCGGGCTTCAACAGAAGCACCTTCTCGCCGCCAAGCTCGCCGTCGGCGGCGTAACCCTTGAACTTCTTTTTCCAGGGTCCGAAACCGTGCGCATCCGCGATGCGCTCCACCGCCATGAAGCCGATGTTGTGCCGGTGCCTGGCGTATTTTTCGCCCGGATTGCCGAGGCCGACGATGAGCTTCATGGCGCCACATGCCCCACGGCAGGGAAGGGGACCGGCGCGGGCCAAAGCTCGCGCGCCGGTCCAGTCGCGTTACTTCTTCTTCGCTGCCGGTGCCGCAGCCGGAGCAGCCTTGCTGGCAGCGGCGGGTGCCGCACCCTTCGCGGCAGCAGCCGGAGCCGCACCCTTCGCGGCGGCGGCAGGAGCGGCGGCAGCGGCTGCGGGCGTAGCCTCTGCCGTTGCTTCTTCTTCCTTGCGCACGCCGGCGATGGTCGCGATCGTGAAGTCGCGGTTGGCGATCACGGGCCGCACGCCCTCGGGCAGGCTGACGGACGAAATGTGAATCGACTTGCCGATATCAAGGCCTTCGAGATTGATCTCGAACGATGCCGGAATGCGATCGAACGGGCAGTAGACCTCGACTTCGTGACGCACGATGTTGAGGATGCCGCCGCGCTTCAGACCCGGCGAAAGCGTTTCGTTTGTAAACTTCACCGGCACCGCCACGCGGATGATGCCGTCTTTGCCGATGCGCAGGAAGTCCACGTGAATGGGGAAGTCCTTCACCGGATCGACTTGCACGTCGCGCGGGATGACGCGGATCTTGCCTTTGCCGGCAACGTCGATGTCGAACACCGACGCCGTGAAGTGACCCTTGAGGATCTGCTTCCACAGTTCGTTGTATTCGAGCGCGATCGTTTCGGGCGTCTGGTTGTCGCCGTAGATCACGGCGGGTACATTTCCTTCACGGCGAGCTTGGCGTGCGGCCCCCTTGCCTGCACGCGGGCGCGCCGTGGCCTTGAGAGCAATGATCTCAGAAGCCATGACGGGATCTCCAAATAGAAAAAGCCGCGAACCGGCCTCCAAGGGTGCCGGGCAGCGTCTCACGCGGTTGCTTGAGATGGCGGGCTTATACAGTCAAAGCGCCTACCCGTGCAATGGCGAGAAAGTGCAGCAGCAACTCACACGCGTACGCGTTCTTGCTGCCAAACGCCTGCCCCATCGCGCATGTTTTTTTGGGCGGGGAAATAAGAAGCGCGCTCGTCGCGACAGCATGTCTGGGTTTCGCGAAGCATTTCGTAACGCACGGTATTGGCTGTCGACTGTCAGATAACGGCGGCGCAGGTGTCGTGAACGGCCTCGCTGACGATCGTCCGCGCACCCAAGGCCATGAGTTGCGCGCGCGTGTCGGCGCCCTCAGGAGCGTTGGCAACGATGAGTTCCACGTTCTTGCCCCGGCAGCCGCGCGAAAGATCGCCAAGAACATCCGCGCATCGCCCTGCGTGGCAGAAATAGTCGACGACGATGGCGGTCGGCAGCGACGGGCGATTGCTGGCAACGAGCATGCAAATAGGGATTGTCAGCACAGGTGTCGAGGCAAAGGACCGAAAGTAGATTCGGTAGCGCATGGCTTCGATTGAACGCGCCAACTGACGGGCCTCATCTGGCTCGTCGGAGACCAGGATGATCTGAAATTCTGCATCTGAACGCCGGCGCATCAGCATGAAGTCTTCACTTTCAAGGCCGCCGTTCAGTTTTTCTGGGTTGGCGAACGCCCGCCGCCGTCTGAGGAAATCAGACCGGATGACGCATATCTAACAAGCCAACAATCGGGCTGAGCGGATAGCAGGAGAACTCACGCCATTGCGTCAGTAATTTCCCTGGGTTCGCCCCAAGTTCCTGACAAGCGTCCGGGAGCAGCCCGATCCCTGGGCTTCACGTTTCTCAGGTCTTGCGCACCGTTAACTATCCTCCAGCCAACCTCTGGAGAGCGCATACCGGACCAGTTCGACGCGCGTTTGAAAGCCAAGCTTCTCCATCGCTCTGGCTTTATAGGTCTCAACCGTTTTGACGCCGATTGCGAGCGCCGTGGCAATGGATTTGTTGCTGTGTCCGGCGGCAGTGAGCCTCAGGACATCGACTTCCCGCTCGCTGAGATCGGTGCTCGAGCCAGCCGGGCGTTCCGACGATGTTTGATTGTTGTTGCCGACGATCTTGCCGGCGATCGATGGATCGATATAGACGCCGCCGGCCGCAACAACGTGTATGGCGCGAATGAGCTCGTCCGTTGCCGACCGTTTGACCACATACCCGAGCACGCCAACCTCAAGGAGCTGGCGCAGATAGCCCCGATCCTCGTGGACGGTCAGGGCGAGTAGCTTGCATTTCGGACAAGCGATCCGGAGCTGTTCTGCGAGCTTGGTCCCGCTGAGGCCGGGCAGCGAGATATCCAGCACGGCAATATCGGGATTGAGTTCCGTGGCGAGCCGCAGCGCCGTCCGTCCATCTCGGGCTTCACCGATAACCTCCAATTCATCATCGGCCTGCACAAGGGCCTTCACACCGGCCAAAACGATGGGATGATCGTCGACCAGAAAAACGCGAAGCCGCTGTGGATCCATGACCGGCCTCACTATACCGGAACATGAATAATGAGCGTCGTCCCCTGACCCGGTGCGGTCTCCACCTCAAGGGTGCCCCCGACCAACGATAGTCGCTCTCGAATGCCGAGCAGTCCCAGACGCACGGTCGGCGCCGGCGAAACCTCGACATCGCCCCAGTGAAAGCCTCTGCCGTTGTCTTCGATGATCAGGCGGGCCTCCTTCTCGTTTCCTTCGAGTATGATGCCCACTTGCGTGGCATCCGCATGCTTGACCACGTTCGTCACCGCCTCTTGCAGCGTCCGGTAGAGCGCTGTTTCAATGACCGGCGGCAACCGGCGATCGCTGAGCGTCAAGTGCAAATCGAACTGCAACTTTGACGTTTCGCTCCATTCTTCGAGGAACTGCTGGACAGCGGTCTGGAGCCCAAGGTCATCGAGTGCCGTGGGACGAATCTCCCAAGCCAGCCGGTTGACTTCATGTCCGACGCTGGCGGTCAGCTGTTTCAGCTTGACGACGCGCTGCTGGATCTCGTCGCTGGCTTCGGCATGGCGGCCGATGCTGTCGAGATCGAGCTGCATCACCGCCAGATACTGACCGAGGCTGTCGTGTAGCTCACGTGCGATGCGGCGACGCTCGGCCTCCTGCTCCAGCACCGTGCGCCGAAGGACCATGGATAGTTCTGTCTCGACGACCGCGCGGCGATCGCCTTCGCGCCTCAATTCTTCGGCCGTCGCTTCCCACTGCTTCATCCGCCGGTCGAGTTCCGCCATCAATTCTTCCTGCCTGAGGCGGGCTTTCTCCCGCTCCCGGGCCACTTGGTCGATGCGCTTCAACACCACCTCCAAGAGCGAAACGCGCAGAGCCTGCGCCGTCTGAATGTCTGCGTTCTCCCATGGCCTGGACTGCAGCCGAACCTGGCTCTTCCACAACGCGAAGCTCTTTCGGGGCGAGAGCCGCAGTCCGTCATCCTCGACGATCACGGGTTTGTCGTCCGGGTTTCCAGCCCAGGAAACTTCGCGCACGAACTCAGGCCGAAACCACAACACATAGTCCCGCGGCGTTTTGGAAATGGATAGCGCGAGCAGGCCGCTGGCGGTATCGGCATAGGCCGTGGCCGGCGGGTAGACCGACGACAGACAATTCGTTTCAAAAATCCCGTCGGCGACCGTTTCGTTCAGCCATGCGACCAGTTGGACCACATCCGAAAGGTCCGGTGTTTCTCCGATCGCGAGAAAGCGGTCGTCGAGCCAGACGCCAACACCGCTTGATGGAACGTAGTCGATGAGATTGGGGTGTGACTGCGTGAGTTCCTTCGCCAGATCGGATTCCACGGTGAGCCGCGAAACGAGCGCTTCATGGACCGACTTGCGTTGCAGCCGGTAGGCGAGTTCCTCGCCCGCGATTTTTGTTTCGAGCAGGAACGACGCCATTTGGCTGAACAGTTCGAGCGCGACACGCAGACGATGGGGCAGATAGCGTGGCTGCTGGTGATGGCACGCGATCAGTCCCCACAGTTTGCCGCCCATGATGATGGAGAGCGACATCGATGCCGCAACGCCCATGTTCGTCAGGTACTCCAGATGGACCGGCGATACGCTCCGCAGCATGCTGTAGCTGAGATCGATGGGCGTATTGGCGGCGGACGATTCCGCCATGAGCGGCGCTGGCTTGTAGTGCACGTCGGGGATCAAGCGAAGCCAGTTGCGCAGGTAAAGATCGCGGGCCTGCTTGGGGATATCGGAGGCCGGATAGTGCAGGCCGAGATAAGGCGACAGATCCGGGCGGCGTGCCTCGGCTTCGACGGCACCGGTGCCGTCAGAAAGAAAGCGGTAAACCATCACGCGGTCGAAACCC
>CAYWIF010000038.1:0-27541 GCA_964458265.1 uncultured Hyphomicrobium sp.
CCATGCTGGTCAGTTCGGTGCCGTTGTCGGAGACGCATGTCCTCGGCCTGGCTCTGCGCCGCGTGATCACGGCGTCCAGCTCGCGCGCGACGCGGTGACCCGAGAGCGACGTGTCGGCGACCAGCGTCAGGCATTCCCGCGTGCAGTCGTCGACGATCGCCAGAATGCGGAAGCGGCGTCCGCCCGTGAGACAGTCGGACACGAAGTCCAGGCTCCAGCGCTCGTTGGGGCGCGAGGGAAGCCCGAGGGGTGCTCTCACGCCCAAGGCCCGCTTGCGCCCGCCACGCTTCCTCACCGCCAAGCCTTCTTCGCGGTAGAGCCGCCGGAACCGCTTCTGGTTCATGTGCACGCCTTCCTTGCAGAGCAGAAAATGCAGCCGCCGGTAGCCGAACCGGCGTCGGATGGCGGCCAACTCGCGGATGCGTTGACGGAGGCCGGCATCGTCGGGCCGACGGCTCCGGTAGCGGATCGTCGAGCGATCGAGGCCAAGTGCGGTGCAGGCCCGCCGCTCGCTCACGTCATGCGCTTCGCACACGTGAGCGACAGCCTGCCGTCGAGCGGCGGGCGTCACCACTTTCGGGAGGTCACGTCCTTCAGGATCGCATTGTCGAGCATCGTCTCGGCGAGCAGCTTCTTCAGCTTCGCGTTCTCGTCCTCGAGCGAGCGCAGCCGCTTGGCGTCCGAGACGTCCATGCCGCCGAACCTCGACTTCCACTTGTAAAAGGTGGCCCCGCTGATCCCGTGCTTGCGGCAGACGTCCGCCGTGGGGCGCCCCGCCTACTGTTCCCGCAGGATACCGATGATCTGCTCTTCCGAAAACCTGCTCTTACGCATCGTCCGTCTCCTCTCTGGAGGTTACGGACTCTACCCAAATCTGGAGGAAATCGAGGGTCTCAGGTCAGGCGGAACCGCGTCAGAAGGCGCGGCGGCCGGCGGAGCCAAAGGCCGAGGGCTTGCCCTTGAAGCCTTCGCGCCACGCCGCCAGGATCGGCAATCTGATGAGACCGCTATCGGGGAAAGATATCAGTGCAAAGGAGCGTCGATCGAAACGCCGCACCGCGCTTTGCATGCGAGAAATGTGAGGTCTAGCCGCGCTGTTCAACGATAGCGGATTTTGCTGCATCGTAACGGCATCTGACGATAGAGCCGTCCTTGAGACGAGAGATGGCCTCGGAAATCACCGAAGGGTCAACCAGGAACCACTCGCGCGGCCGAATGCGCTTTCCAAACCGGTCGGCAATCTCGATGTTGAGCCGGACTTCACCGAAAAAGTTGTGCAACAGATGCTCAAGCTTCACGCGGTTGATATTGTAAAGCGTGTAGGTGGCCACAGGATGGACGGCGGCCATCAGAAAAGTTGGATCGTCCTTTGCGTTCTGTATTCGGACCTCCATTTTGCCCGACGTGAAGCCGATCTTGTGAAGCAGACCGTCGAGTTTTCGTATGTCCGGGTCAGCTGACAGGCTTTTGACGACGTAGACGATTCCGGTCGCTGTATCGCCGTCTTGCGGCGCGCTATCGAAGAGCGGCCCCATGTCGGTCGACGTGATCCGTCGGCCATTCGGGTCTTTGTAAAGCTCGGTCGCCAATGAGCGAAGCAGGTTGTTCCCCTCTGTGCCGTTATCGAAGATGAGGCGCAAACGAGCGTTTTTCTTGCCATTTCGGATGTGGGTCTCACCAACCTCGGCCACATAGACCAGCACACCGTTGAGAATGAAGAACTCGCCCGCTCGGATTTCCTGTTCGTTCGCGAATTTTATCGCCTTCCGCTGGCCCTCGCCCATCTCGCGGATGCACTGATCGAATAGGGGCCGGAACTGTTCAAACTCTGAGCAAACCGTGCGCTCTGCGATTTCATCCGGTCGGGCAAGCGGCGGACGGACATGCACAAGGTCAAAAATATCGTCTTGCGGTGTCGTGAGGAGCGGATCGTCGAAAATATCGTCGAGGCTAGCGGGTACCTTCGACGCTTCAACCGGCAAAAGTCCATGCCGGTCGAGAGGGAAGAGCAGGTCGCGCCGTGAGGCGTCGTTCATCAGACCGTTTAGCTTCATGCGCAGACTTCGCTCGGAGACGGAAGGCCGCTCGACATCACCAGGAAGCCGCTGGTGCCGGTCGATGAATGTGTTGATCTCTGCGAACGTGTCGAGAATCCGCTGATCTTCGCTGCAAGCCGTTCTCGGCGTGACCTTCACCTGTAGAAGGGGGTCGTCTCCGCCGATCAAGTCATCGAGCGTTGGTTTGGTCATGACACTAGCCCGCTTGCTGATCGCGCAGGCGCTCGCGCTTCTTGGCCCTGATCCATTCGAGGGCCTCGGCGAGGCGGCGCTCCATCGGGTTTTGCGCCACGAGGCTCGGTTCCCGGCTATGGGTCTCGGTAAAACTCTTGATACGAGGCCATAGAGCGACAGCCTCCTCCTCTGTCATCTGAATGCGACGCGCCGTAATCGCGCCGTGAATGCGCTTGAGCACGTCAGCATCAACGGACTTTGACATAATCTCATAGGCAAGCTGGAAAGGATTGATGCTGTCGATGAGATCGATATCGAGATCTCTCACATTGATGAACTTATCCGCCATCTTGATGAGATTGTTGTTCAGCGCTGGCAACCCGCCACTGCTCGTCGCTTTAAAGGCTGCGTTCGCTACGACGTGCTCGCGAACCTCCTCCACCTCCCGAGGTGTGAGGTCGGGATATTTTGTCTCTATAACTTTCGGAATATAGACCTGCGTTACGACCTCCGGCGGAATCTCCTCCGGGTTCATCGCGGCACGCAAAACCCGTTCGTCCTGCATCACGGACGCTGTCAAGTCGACGAGGTCACTTTCCAGAATTTGTCGAACGCGCGGAGTGCTGGGCTCTGCAAAGCCCTTGATAGCAATCGTTGCCTCGTTGTTCGTGTAGTCAATATCGACGATCTTCGATGTTCCGTCGATTTCGTCGTCCGTCGGCCGGGTCTTGAATTTGAAGTTGGGCGCCAGAACCTGCTCCATTAGCAGCGAAGCTGCGATGGCTTTGAGCATGTTGTTGACCGCTTCTGCCACGTTATCGGCGGAAGCCTCGGGTTCGGCGATAAGGTTGGTGAACTGCGCATGTGATTTGCCAGGGCTATCGCGGGTTGCCCTTCCAATAATTTGTATAATCTCAGTGAGAGATCCGCGGTAGCCCACGGTCAGCGCGTGCTCGCAGTAGGTCCAATCAAAGCCTTCCTTGGCCATGCCGAGCGCGATGATGATGTCGACATCATCGCGGCCAGAGATTGTCCGCAAAGTTTCCATCACCTTGTCGCGCTTGATCTGGTCATCGTCGACAAGGTCGGCAACGCGCAAGACGCGCCCATCGGGCAGCCGCAATTTGTAGAGGCCAGTATCCGGATCGCGGACAATCGCATCGGCGTCAGCACTGTTGCCGGTCAGATGATCCAGAAGCCGATCGACAGCCTCGTATTTATCGACGGCAGCCTCAGCGGAATTCACGTTAGGGATATGAATGATCGTCTTCTTGGTCGCGTCGAGCACCTCGGTGATCGCATCCAGATAACGGCGCCGGTAGAAGTGATAACCAATACCCAGCGTCTTTAGATGCCTATAGCCATTGAGCTGCTCGTAATAGGTATAACTGATGCGGGTGAAACGCTCCTCGTCCTCAGGCCGCAATACGGGGACGCTGTCGCCACGGAAATAACTTCCGGTCATCGCAACGATGTGGGTTTTGTCCTCGGCCATCAGGCCGCGGACAACCTCTCCGAGGCGACTGTCGGCATCCGCTGAGGCGTGGTGGAATTCATCGACGGCGAGAAGGCAGCCGGCGAACGGCGCGGGCCCGATCTTGTCATAGGCAAAGCGGAGCGTCGCATGCGTGCAGACAAGCACCTGCGCCGCGCTCTCCATGAAAGCTTGAAACTTTCCGACCTTGCTGGAATCCATACCCGCAGTGCAGAGATTCCACTCGTCATCGACGTCCCAGTCTCGGAAGAAGCCCTGTTCCGAGAGCTTGGTTGATCGAAAAGACGATCCGATCGAGCGCTCCGGCACGGCAACGATGACCTTGCGAATGCCCTGCTTCTCCAGCTTGTCGAGACCGATGAACATGAGGGCGCGGGATTTGCCGGAGGCTGGCGGCGCCTTCACCAGGAGATACTGCGCACCGCGTTCTGCAAACGCCCGCGCCTGCATAGCGCGCATCCCCATCGCATCTTGAGTTTGGCTTGCTCCGGTCTGGCCGTAGGTAACGTGGACGAAATCAGGCATTGACAATTTCCCTACCCTTGCCAGCAGTCATCTCCACGTAGAGCTTGAACAAATGCTCTAGGCGCTCAGTGTCGGTCCGAAAGCGCCGGCCGATGTAAATCCTCTCCAGCTCTTCATCTAAAGCTCGGTGAGCCTCAAGTAAGTCTGAAGGCATCGTCTCGGGGTCATATAGCCACGCGACTGCTCTGCCGGGATATCTGTCTCGCGTAGATACAATCTCCCAAGCGTGGGTTTCGAGCGCGTCAATCTGTTTGCGTGCAAGTTTAGGAAGTGGAAATGTGTTGTAGCCAAGCGTGGTCGAATACCGAATCCTTGTTTCAAGCTGACCACAAATGGATCGCACCCACACATTGTGAAGACGGGAATTGAGAATTGCGAACGTGCTCATATCCGGTTCATAGATCGCGAACGCCAGATGCGTGATGATGGTCGCCCGGTCAATGAGCCCAACGGGAATATAGTGTCTTCGTTCCGAGGAAACCTGCGGAACAAGAATCTGAGAATCGATGGCGCGATTACGGTATCGGAACTGGTGAGGTCGGTCGACGAGATCTTGGGCTACCTCCCCGCCTTCCATCCTGTACTTCAGTACGGCAGCTATCCGTTGCGCAATTTGTGGAATGCTTTGTGCGAAAGCAAGATCGCTATCGTCAATCCACAAGCACCATCGACGTTTGCCATCAACGAATTCTGACGTACCAGATGCGCGCAAAATCAGACGCTCCGCAGCTGGATTTGTGGAGATGATCTCTTCCCGCTGGTGTTCGGACAAGAAAAGATGTCCGCCGTCATATGCAGCGTTGCCAGTGATTATTCTTGGAACTGCTGATATGGGGCTGGATGCGGTCTCAACAATAATGTCGGGGCCATCAACAAGATAGTAGTTCACATTCCGCGCGACGCGGAATCTATCTTCTCCGTAAAGCCATTTCTGATCTCTGGAGTGCCGTCGCAGACCGATAATTGTGCAGGTGACGCCTGCATTGTTGGCTGCATTGTTTGACCAAGCGAAGGGCGCGTAGCCGAAGAATATCTCAACACCGTGCTCGGCTACACGGGGCCACAGTGTAGGAACGTGTGTGCCTTGATTTATTGAGTTGGTTGCAACGAAAGCGACCTTGTCAGAAACTCGGAGATAAGCAGCCGCCTTCTTGAAGAACGCGCAGATATAGTCAAGATTTTTATGTTGCTCAGTCGCTCCGAAGACAATCGCCATATCTTCTTTCTGACATGCGTTCTGTTTCTTGCCACCAACATACGGTGGGTTGCCGACGATGTACGTCTCCACTTCTTCATCGATGACAGACTCTGTCGAGTGAACCTTTTCAACGCGCGATAGATCAAAAATTTTTTCTTTTTGAACAGCCTTGAGTGGCGGAGGGCAAAGCTCCAGCCAGTCCACTCGTAGCGCGTTTCCACAGACTATGTGACCGCCGTCTCTAAGCGGAAAACTCTTTGGTGCCTCACCGAACAAGTTCTTGAAGCGCTGGTTCATCTGGTATTCGGCGATCCATAGCGAGAGTTTCGCGGTCTCAGCTGCAAAGTCGGCGAGTTCGATACCGTAGAAGTTAGATAGCTTGACTCCGGTCTGCTCGCGCCAGGTCGTCGTACCGCCCGAAACCTCGTCGAGGCGCTGAAAGACACGCATCTCTAGAGTGCGCAACTCACGGTAGGCGATAATCAGGAAGTTGCCCGACCCGCATGCAGGATCGAAGACCCTTATTTTTGAGATGCGGGTGAGAAGCTTGCGTAGCAGTGAACGTTCCTCACGATGCCCGCGTGCGCGCTCAAACTCCTCTTCGAGCGACATAAGGAATAGCGGTTGCAAGACCTTCATGATGTTGGGCACGGACGTGTAGTGCATGCCCAGATCGCCGCGCATCTCCGTATCGACGACGGCCTGGATCATCGAGCCGAAAATGTCGGGATTGATCTCTTTCCAGTCGAGCTGGGCGGCCTCAACCAGCATGCGCTTGGAACGCCTATTGAAGACGGGCACTTCGGCGGCTTCCGTGAAGAGACCGCCATTTACGTATGGGAATGCGCGGATGTGTGCGGGGCGCCCATCGCGCTGATCCTCCGGCACGTTCATCACATCGAAGATCTGCTTGAGCAGGCTCTGCAGCTCCTGGCCGTCGGCACCGCCGAACTCGCTGATGGTCTTGACGAACAGGTCCTGCGGGAATCCTCCGGTGCTCTGCGCGAACATGCAGAACAAGATGCGGGTCAGAAACTGATTGAGCGTGTGGCGTTTGGCCGGCGCTAGCCACTCCGGGTTGATACGCTCAATCTCGTCGTGTAGCTTGGCGAGGCGCCCGGCTGCTTTGATGTCAGCAGGGTTCTCGGCGACGGCTTCATATTTCTCGTCGCCCGCCAGGGGCAAAAAGAAGTCGAAACGATCGTTTAGCTTCGCGTAGTCGCAGTGCAGCGTTTCATCGGCCTTGACGTCATAGGCCGCAACCTCCTGGCCATCAGTGGATAGCAGGAAACGGGGCTTGTGCGTCTTGGCGGCTTTGGCATCCTTAAGGGTATCGAGCACGGCGGCTGCATGCCCCGGGGCAGCCGGGCGGAAATACAGCTTGCGCGACCAGAGCACGTCGCCGGCCTGCTGCCCTTTGTTCTGCGTGCCGCTTCGCAGCTTGGTGAGGGTCGATTTTGGAGCATTGTAGATTTCGAGAAGACGTAGCGGGAACTCCGTCTTGTCGAAGGGTTCCTTAATGAGGTCCGCAAGCTGAATTTCAATTTCAGCGATATTCATGGTCGCACGGCCCTCCTCCGGCGAGGTTCGGCACGCGCACCCGATGAGCGATCCGTGCGGCTTAGGGCGTTCAGGCGTGTGAATTCTTCAACGGACAGCACGACGACGACCGGACGTCCATGCTTCTCGATCGTGACGGGCTCCGCCCGTGCGAGATCGATGAGGTGGCCAAACCCGTTTTTGGCGTCCCTGGCCGCAATGCTTTTCATGAAGCGAACCCCCCAAAGCAGCCTTTAGCCATAATGGCTCCTTTGGGCGGGTCAAGGCGCTCCAGGTCTTCTTCCCCTATGGATTGTTGGACATAGCGGAACCCTAATTTCCTTTCTGCCTGAAGACGGCTTGTTGCGGGCAGCACCGCACTCCACCTGTCATGCATTGCGGAACCGAAATTGTGGGGACACCCATGGCAGACGGTATCTATCCGGGCCCAAAGGGGCTGCGTGAGCGAATACTTCAAATGTGGAGCCGGAGCGCGGCGATGCCTGCGCCCGAGCCGATTGAACCGTCTGCGCCTCAGAAACCCGAGGCCCCTGCTCCGGCTTACAACCCGCCGGGCATGACGGCTGCTCGCCGGACGCTGTGGCCGGAACCGGCCAACGATCTGAAACCGGAGCGCAGCCCAGACAAACCAAGCTATACGGAAGATCTGAAGGCGCGCGTACGGGGTGAGGAGCGGGAAGGCCGCTCGATTTTGAAACGCGACTTCGATCAGGAACGCTTCTAGCGGTCAGTTTGCGCCCTGCTCATTCAGCCGTCCCTGCGGAGCCGTCGTCGCTCGCTTGCCCGGCCATGGCGGGCGGCGACGGCGGAGCGGACGGCGGGGTCAGTCCCTGTGGTGAGTTCGAGCGAAGCGCCCTGCCCCAGACTCTCGGCATGCACGAAGGCTGATAATAAACGCCAGCCTTCCGCACACCAAGCCTGTCAGCCCTTTTGGGCGGGGAAGTGTGAAACGGGCACGCGAAGCGTGGGGGTTTCACATATGGTTGTTCGAGCCGTCAGGCGAGAACTCCGATTCTACTTAGCTTGCTCTGCGAGTGCAGGCGTAAGTTAAAGGGTTAGATTCAGTTAAAGAAGTTAAGCGGGTCAAAAGCCGCGTAATGCAGCCGCTGAGGCCACGTCCCAGCGGCTATCTGTTCCCGTTACCCCGAAGTTTTGTTCCTGATCGCCCGATGATCTGTCCCTGAAACCCCGACGATGCGTTCCTGATCGCCCGAAGGTGTTCCTCATAACCCGGCAGTTTGCAGGCGAGGATTTCCGCAGGATTCCTGGCGGGCCGTTCCTGATCCCCCGAGAGTGTTCCTGAAAACCCGCGGGGGTGTTCCTGAAACCCCGAAACTGCCGCGCGTCAATGACTCATACCTTCGTATGGCGACTCACAGCGACTCCTAGGCTATGCCAGCGCTGCACGATCAAACCACAAACATCGGGAGATTAGGAACGCTCGGAAATAGCGCGGCTGCTCAGCTGTTCCGGTCTCAAGCCAGAGCGTCTGCGATCTGCGAGCGCGCGAACTCCAGAAAGGCGGCCTGATAGTTGTCCGGCGAGAGCGAGCGCTCCTTCAACCAGCGTGCAAAGCGGCCATTAAAGGCGAAGACGTTCTCGTCGGGAAACGCCGCGCGGAATGCGCTGATGGTCTCCTTGGAGAGCGGCATGAAAACTCTGTCCTTCTCCGTTGGCGCTGCTGGAGTAACGCTGGCCTGGAACATACCGATCGCATCGCGCCGGATCATCCGCAGCAGCGGATCGGGAGCACCCTCGTTCTCGATGCGGAGATAGTAGTCAGGCAGCGCATTCTCGCGGGCGATCTTGAGAATTTCGAACTTGAAGCGGCGTGACGTGCCCTCGGCCCCTGACTTCGAAAAAAGCGTCGAGAAGGATATGGCAAAGCCATCTGGCCCTGCCCCGCCGGCATGCTTACGTGCCACACGGTAGAGCCAGCGCTCGCGCCCGCCCGTGATGGCGAAATAGGCGGGATCGATGGACAGAAGGCCGCCATCCATGATGATGCCCTCATAGAACCAGTCGGCGAGCGTGATGCTCATGCCGCGGCTGAACTGGCGCTCATCATCGACGTCATCCGTCCAGGATTCGATCCAGCTGAACTGACGGTGCTTCTTGCCCTTGGGCGCGCGTATGTTGGTGACAATCGTTGTCGACTGAAGCCGCGCCAGCGCTTCCCGCAGAGAGCGGTACTCGGCCCCGCCCGTATGGCGGTCGATGGTCTTGAGGAGATCATAGGGATGAAACGAGAGCGTGCGCGGAATGTCGTTCTTGCCGCGTGCGCGGAGCTGCTGGATCATCGAGGCGGCCCAGATTAAAATGTCGGCATCCCAGATGGTGGCCATGCCGAAGTCTGCATTGGCCGTGACGCGCACGAAGATGTTGCCGTCGGGACTGACATAGTCGATCGGCTTCATGCGCTTTTTCTTTGCGAGTGAGAAGAAAGGGCGCTCCATCACCTCGCGCTGATCGCGCAGGGGCAGATCGGACACGTAGGGCGCAAAGAGATCGATCTGGGATCGGTCATCGGAACGGGCCCGTTTCATGACCCCCTCCTTTGCTCCTTGTTGTCGAAGGCGATCTCAGGCAGGCCTTCCGCCTTGAACAGCAGATTCAGTGCGCGTCCGACCAAGTCTTCCTCAGTCAGATCGGTGTTGATCGCGAGTAGGCGGAACTGCCGTTTCACGCGCGGGCTGAAATAGCCTTGGATGCGTTTCATCCCGGCGCGCGATGGCGGCACATAGGCGGGAGCCCCTCCTCCGATCTCATCATCTGAAGCCATGAGATCAAGATCGCTGGTTCTCATGGTCTCATGAGGAACTGGCCCATAATTGCGCTCTGATGTGAGAACATGAGCATTGCTACTCACCTCACCATGAGAACCCGGCAACAGGAGAGCATGGGACGCAGTTCTCATAGCCTGATGAGGCGCGGCACTCATTGGCTCATGGGTAGTTGGCACCACAGGGGCATGAGTACGGGTGCTCATGGGATCATGAGCCTGAAGATCAGCTTCCATGGCAGCGGCAAGATTGACGGGCGGAAGCTTAGACATGCGCCCTCACTTTCTCATGAGAGACAGCGCTTATGTTCTCTTGAGCACAGATGAACCGAAATACATCATCAAACTCGCGGGCGCATTTGCCGTCCGGCTCGTAGTCGAACACGCTCTGATTCAGGGCGTAGGCACGGCGGGCAGAAGCGCGGTTGGTGATCCGGTGCGGGCAGACTGGAAGACCCAAAGTCTCCAAAGCTTCCGCGGCCTGTTCGGCCTCGTTGCCGTAAGCCGGACAGAGATTGAGTACGGCGAGCGCGGGCCTGCCGGACAGGCGCACAACATTCTCGGTGCGCTTCAACGCGCGAAGATCAATGAATGACGGTCCGCACGGCACGATCACCAGATCGGACTGGTCGGCGATGGCGAGGCTTTCCTCGGTCGAGTTCGGCGACGTATCGATGAAAACGAAGTCCGCCTTGTTGGCCCGCGCCTTGTCGAGGAATGAGGGCAGAGTGTCGGCAAATACGGACGCCGCATAGGGCAGGGGGGCTGTGTTTTTGCGGGCCAGATACCAGCGGTAGGTCGACTGCTGCGGGTCGGTGTCAGCGATGATCACGCCCTTGCCGTGCCGATGCGCGGCAGCTGCCAGGTTGATGGCCAAAGTTGTTTTTCCGACTCCGCCTTTTTGCGATATAAGAGCAATAATTCTCATGTTCTCTTCTTTTATTTTTATTATCCATTTCAATGCGGTGTTGCCGCAAACCCAATTTCCGCGTCACTGAAATCTATCCACAATAAAGATGGTGAGACGCATCGCGCGGTAGCGATCGTCACCCGGAAGGGCCGAGACGCGCATTGTCGTCAGAGCATCGTAGAAACTTGCGCGGCTTGGCGGGCTGTGCCCGTAGAGCGCGGTCCTCGGAGAGGAAGCCGCCCAAGTGGAGCTAATTCAAAAATTCAGATGTTCCAGGTAGAAGAAATCAGCACAGTGGCCGTGTCGATTCTGCGTCCGTAGTGGCCAGACGGCTATGGTCGTCCTTTCATCACACCGACAAGAGTCCTGGAATGGCCAGCGCGTTGCAAGACCTCGCAGAGTTCGAGAAGCACGCCGACGCCGCCATTGCCAAACTGTCTGTTTGGCAACTGCCCGTTCGCAGCCTTCTATCTCTCATCTACTTATCTGCGGACAGCCAATACGTTGGAGGCCGCTTCAGCCGCCAGAAGAGCCAGCGACACGAGGATGTGGGAACGGCGATCATCACTCGCATGTCCTATGTCATGAAGTTTTTGGAGCAAGGATCGCGGGAGATTGGGGCTGACATCGACGATGCTTTAAGTGTTTTCGACGAAGGCCTGCAGGGCGATATCAAAGAACTATTGGGCTACGCTCATTTCTGCGAGGTCATGCCCCTGGCTCGGCGCGGCTTTTTCACAGTGGAGCCAGCACCTGCCGGCTTCAAACTGCAACATCCAAACCAGCAGTTCGCCGCGCATGAGGAGGCCGATATACTTCTATCGGAGATCACGCTTGCTCATGATCTCGCCCCGCCACCCTATCCTATAGACGCCTGCAAAAGACTGGTGAAAGCCTGGCCGATCATTCCTGCGGATGACCTAGTCAAAGTACTTCAGGATGCCTATCGCCACTACCTTCAGAATGTCTTTGAGATGCCGCTGCTCGATGGCGACGGGTTCGGCGAGAGCTTTGGCTTTTCACGTAGCGATTTCGTCCAGTTGCGTGCGGCATTGATGGCTTACGCGGATTTTTGCCTTGGCATGGCCGACGCAGCTGAGCGTCTTGCTGCGTCGGCTTGGACGCGTCCTCGCCGGCAGGCTCTTGAACGAGAGGTTCGGGAATGGGCTTCGCCACTGCTCAACCGCAACCATGTCGTTGGATTAACTGCGGGGCTAGCCGGTGTCGATCCTGATGTTGCTGATCGGATCGTCAGTAATTTTACGCTCAACCTGAACAATGTAGCAGCGTCGGGCGGCGGAGAGGGGTTCTTTCCTCCGTTTTTGATGCTCTCGAACGCTTTGTTGTTCTCGCCGCATGCCGTCAAGCGCATGATGCCCGAACGAAACTTACTGTATGCCTTGGTGCGAACGGGCCGTCCAAAATTTGATGAGGTCGTCTCCCGCCACCTCGAACCCGCTTTGCTTACAGATGCGGCGCAATGCTTATCGGCGTTACCCGGCGTTGAGATTAGGCAGAACGTATCGTGGGAGCAGGGAGAGATTGATCTTCTTGCCTATCACGAGGCTTCGAACACGGCCCTTCAAGTGCAGGCTAAGGCTGCCGTGCCACCACAAGGCGCTCGGATGGTTGCGCAGATCGAATCCCGGACACTTGAGGCAGCCAAGCAAATCCGCCGTTTTCTTAACCTAAGTGACGAAGAGAAGCGTCGGGTGGCTTCAGCCGCGATCGGAAGACCGATAGAGCCCGTCGCATGGAGCAGCGGCGTACTGGTTCGTACCTGCCTTGGCACAGAGACAGCGTGGAGCGGTATTTCCGGCTGTATTCCGCTCAACCCCGTATTGCTTCGCGCGGCGCTAAAAAGGCTGGTGACCTACAGCGATTTTTCGTTTGCGAAGCTCGATGCAGCGGTTGCTGAGGAGTTGGCCGCCCTTCGTGCGTCAGCCCTCCAAGGATGGACCAATAAGAGCTTTGCTCTTTTCGGAAAGACAATAGAACTGCCCCTCTTGGACTTGGATTACGGTGCCATTGCTGCGTACCGTAATCGAGCGTTGGCGACATCGTGATACTGAGAGACAACGCTCACTGCATTCCGGCAGATAGCCGCAGGTTCAACGTAGGAAGCCGACGCGGTCGGTCCGCTTCATTTCGCGCCAGCTCAGAACATCCCGCTCCAGCCAGGCCACCCGGTTCTCGCCGATCCAGACACGCGCAGGAAACAGCCGCTCAAGCTCCAGCAGTCGCACGTGCTGAGGGCTGTAGACGACCAGTTCGCGGAGCTCTTTCTTGCCGATGAAACGGTCTTGCGCGTTCAGCGCCGGCATAGAACCCACAAAGGAGCAGGGCCCCCGCGCGTCGATTTTGGCCTGCATCCACGCCGTAACTTCATTGGATGACCAGGCCACGCGGGCCGGGCCAAGGCGAATGCGCTTTGGAAACGCGCCAACCGCTTCAAGCCGGTTGATATGCTGCTGCGAAAACAGCACGCGGTGGCGCAGCTGCTTGGCATTGATGAGACGGTCGGCAGCCGGGCCGCTCGCCGTCACCTGCGCGGCAGGACGAGAAAGGTCGGAAATGTGCTCCAAGGCGGTGCTCCATCAAGACGGGTCAATCGGTGCCGACAGCACCAGTTGACAACACATCGTCGATGAAGGGCAGTTTGGTCAGGGGAAAGCTCTTCCCCTCCGGCGAGATCTCACGGATTTGGCGTCAGTTGGCCGGTGGCTGTGCAAGCGTGGCCAGCTTGTCCGGAGCGCCCTCAAAGGCGTAGGGGTTTAGGAATTGTCGGCCCCACATGATGCCCCTGTCGATGTCGGTCAACGCCGCTTCTTCGCTGAGTTCCGCCCAACTCTCGCGGATTTTCATGATCTGCGCTTCGATGAGGTCGAGCGCCGCCTTTTCACTCAAGAGAAAATGCGGGGCCGCCTCCAGGCAGGTGGCCAGCGTGCTCATGCGCTTCTCGCCGGTTATGAACAGCGCCTGATTGGCTTCACGCCCGTTCCTGTTCTGAGGGCATATGTCATAAGCAGGCGTTAGCGAGAGCGTTGCGCCGTCCCAGAACGCAGCATGGTTACGGGCGTGATCGTCGGTATTGCCGCACAGCACATTGAAGACGAGCCGACCAAAAAGCTCGTGAAGGGTGTTTTTGGGCTCGGTGAACCGCTGGCGGATAATGTCGGCAAGTTCCTGATAGCTGCCGTATCGGCCCATCATCTCATCGAGACCGAACAGGGTGAGGGCGGAGACCATGGCTTTGCGCGTCCAGCCGCGCTCAGTCTTCATACGGTCGAAGCGCTCGATCAAAAGCACATCCTTACCGCCCGCACGCTTCAGTTCTGTATGGGCGACATTGAGACCAAGCCTGGCTGCCATACGCATGGCGACGAACTCGGCCTTGATCACATTGGTGATGTCATTGCTGGAAGAAAATTTGGCGATGTATTTCTTGGCGGCTATTTCGATAGCCGCCTTGGGGCGCGCGCCGCCCAGGCTGGTGCCATGGAACACGGCCTGTTCGAGCTCCGGCGTGATGGGCACGCCTTTCTCAACGAGGTCGGCTATGGACAGTAGCTCGTCCAGAGAAGCCTGCGTGCCGAGCCGCGGCACAAACTTCGAGGAGGACGTCTGAAAGTCGAGCGAGCCGATGCGGTCAGACCCCGACTGAAGCAGATAGGTCATCTCATCGAGCTGGCCGACATCAATCGCCTCGCCTTTGTGACCGAACATGCGGTTGATAATGACGCGCCGCCCCCATGCATCGGGCGCACCGTCGCGCAGGCAGCCAGCCATGCTCAGCCCGGCGAGAGGCTCGATGGCGCCCGGCTTCAAAGGCAGTTCCGGCTCGTAGATCGGCAGCGATCCGCGCTTGTCGAGATAACTGCGTCCGTAGTTGAAGACTAGGCGCTTGCCGTCGGTCTCCATGCGGCCGGCGACCACGGGTTCGGTCGCATCGGGAAGCCAGATCCAGACAAAAACCTCCTTTGGCACCGCCTCCGTTTTTTTTGCTTCTTTCTTAGAAGTCATCTCTCACCGGCTTTCTGGAGTCGCGCGCCGCCTTGGGGAGAAGCGTGAGGGTTTGCTGAACAATGGCGTTGTTGACGCTGAGTGTCGGCTGATCGGCGTTGAAAAGCCGTATGCCGAGCAGGGCCGCAACTTCGAACACCGCGCCGATGGCGCAGCCGGGATCGCCTTGCTCAATCCGCTGTATCAGACCCCTCGACACGGCGCCTCGCTCCGCCAGCTCAGCGATAGTAAGCTTGCGTTCGATCCGCGCCGCGCGGACGAGCTGCCCCATCAGTGTGATGGCGTCCTTGGTGTAGCGGGAGTAGGGTCGTGATGCGGGTTTTGCCATATAATTTGATCTATAAGTAGGTCTAGAACGACGTTCTAGACTGGTTTATAGATCAATATACGGGATGGATAGGCAATTTGTCAACTTCCGATCCATAAATAGGGCAAGAAGAAGCTTCCAGACCTATTTATAGATCAATATCACCTCAATCTGAAGGAGGAGCAGCGCTGCTGGGCTGCAATCAGGAGCTTGGCCCTTTGACGCATTTTTTGACGTGGGCCGCCCACAGCCGCAGCGCGCTGCGCATCTCGGAGCGATACTCAAACCGATTGTAGACACCGGCCACGCCCGCAAACGACCCCGTGCTGTGGTTGAGAATCTTTTCGACAACGTGGGGCGGCACGCCCAGCTCTGCCATGCCAGTCGCTGCGGTGCGCCGCAAATCGTGCAGCGTCCAGTCGTGCAGGTCTGCCGCCGCATCAAGGTCGCGCTTTCCCTTCGAATAGCCGGAATAGGACTGCTCCGGCTTGCCGCGGCCAGGAAAAACAAACTCGGATTCAAAGCGCGGCAGAGACTTGAGGATCGCCCGCACGCGCGGGGTAAGAGGAACGCTGTGGGCCTTGCCGTTTTTGGTGCGCGCGCCGGGGATCGTCCACACGCCCTGCCTGAGATCGAGTTCGGCCCAACGCATGCCGACAACTTCACCGCGGCGCTGTGCGGTCAGAAGCAGCAGCTGATAAATCGTCCCGAACGGATATCCCTCGGTAAGGCTCGCCTTCCACAGCGTCACGATTTCCTTGTTGCTCAAAACGCGCTCGCGTGACTGCGACTTGGCCGGTGGCTTGAGATGAAGGCAAGGGCTGATCTCGATGAGGCCACGCTCCACGCTCCAATTGAAGAATTTTTGGATGGCGGCATACGCGTGATTGGCCGTACTAGGCGCCCCCCTGGCAACAATCGCGTCGAGAATTGTTAGAACATCCTGACGGACGATCAATCGCACATCACGGCTTTCCCAGTGCGGAAGGAAGGCGGTGCGCAAAAGCCTTTCCGTCTCAGCAGCAGTCGAAGGGCGATTATGATGTGAGCAGTAAAGCCGGACGAACTGATCGAGGACTTTGTTAAAAGAGAGCGACTTGGCAGCTGGCGTTTCCTCATCACTGATCGTTTTCTGCGGATCGATGCCGTTCGCGATCTGGCCGATGGCTGTGTGCGCCTCGGCGCGGGCGGCGGCGAGGGTTTTGAACGGATAGCGGCCCAGGATCATACGGCGGCTCTGACCTGCGATCCGGTAGGTCAGATAAAAGACCTTCAGCCCGTTTGATGAAACGCGCACCCCGAAGCCTGGCAGCTTGCCGTCCGGGTACTGAACCCGGCCCGCCTGAGGAATAGGAATGTTGCGGACGAAGATGTCGTTGAGCTGAGCCTTGCCACCCATAGCCTGACCCTCCCTGGCAAATGAATGAGGGTCAGCGTGGGACGCAGATGGGACGCAAATGAGGCAGTGCTGCGAGTAGAATGCATACGAAGCTATGTTGCTATTAGTCGCGCAATGTCAGTAAGTTAAGCGAGAAGTTGTAGGTTCTTGAATCGCGCTGATACCGGCAATTTTCAGACTACGAATCTGGGGGTCAGAGGTTCGAATCCTTTCGGGCGCGCCACGATTTCAATAGCTTATCGAAATTGTTGCGAATCCAGGAAATGGCCTAGCACGCACGCTGGCTCCGGTCGGGCGAAGAGGCATGCGGGTCGCGTGCCGGCGTGTGCTGAGGCCGTTCGAGCGGGATTATCACTTGCGGTCAACGTCCTGAACCAGGGTGGGCGACCCCACCCCGAATTGCAAGGCCAGGCGACCCTCAGCCCGAGCCCGTTATGGCGTCGGTGCTTGCGCTGCCTTTTCCAACGCACGTGTGAGGTTGTCGCCGGTGACTGGACCGACATTCCTCTCAAGCCACGCCTTCAGAAACGGCCGCTCCTCAAGCGCCTGCAGACGCATGGCGCTCTTTAGGACGGCGGAAACCGTAAACGCAGTGCGCCAATTTGGGGTCAGAGATTCGCACGCTATTGTGTAGGCTATGATTTCTTCAAGCCAGTATCTCGCGTATCCTCGCTGAGCGAATAGTTTGCAAGCGTCTGAGTTGGAGCGCGCGATGCTCGAAGCACGGATCGGGCTGCTGCAGAACATGCCCATTTTTGGTGGGATCCGGGCCGAAACGCTGGCATTTCTGCTCGGCTTTTGCCCGGTGGTCACCGTGCCAGCGGGACAGTATTTTTTTCGCGAGCATGAGCCAGGCGATTCCCTCTTCGTTCTCGAGGCAGGCGAGGCCGCCGTGCTGAAATCCTGGCAGGGCCAGGAGCACATCATTCAAAATTTGAAAGCAGGTGATTGTTTTGGCGAGATGGCGGTCATGGACCATTGCGAACGCAGCGCATCGGTGCGTGCGTCCGGTGACTGCTCATCTATCCGTATTTCCTCTGCCGACCTCTATCGCATCTACGGCCAGGATCTGAAGCAATTCGCGCTCATTCAGATGAATATGGGGCGCGAAGTTTGCCGCCGCCTCAGAGACGCCAATAGCCGGCTGTTCAGCGTCACGATGGGCATGCCGGGCGGCGTTGCTGATCGCGGCTTCCTCGCGTGACCGCAGGACCGGACGAGACCGCCGGTTCGCGACATTTCACGAAATCAAATCACGATTGTTCCGCTCGCGTGCCTGACCACGCAGTCATCGCCAATCAGCTTCGCATTTCTTGGCTGAACTCGTTGTCAGTCACGATAAGCGCGACGCCCGCTCTACGAGCGGCTCGGAACGGCAGAAACCGTCATATCATTGCCGCGCCACGTGAAGCGATTGCCCAAGAAGCCTTGAAGCCAGAGGACAGGAAGGGCGAGGTCGCGTGCCAACCAAGCGAAGGTCGAGACGCGGCCCATGTGCCAACCGCCGGCCTTGGCGAGCGCCGCTTCTGCGCTGTACCAAAGCGACAACATTGCCGCGACCGCCAGCAGCGGTGAAATGCCTGTTGCGGCGGCAGCGTACGCGGCCGCCGCCGTCGGTGCGACGCTGCCGGTCAAAACTTCCAGCATGTAATAAGGAATGAATGTCGAGCGTCGAAGGCGTGCCCACCGCACTTGCCGCTGCCAAACCTGCGAGGCAGTTTTCTGGCCGAGCGGCTGCGCGAATGGCCGGTCGACAAGTCGGACGCGCAGGCCGCGCTGCCGTACGATCTTGGTGGCGGCGGCATCCTCTGCAACCTCCAGCGCCAATGCACCGATTCCACCTGCCGCATCGAGGTCTGACTTGCGCCAAAGCATCGACTTGCCTTGGGCAAATCCGAAGCCGATCGCGTCGGCGGATAGCTGCCAGCGGGCCTGATAGGTATTGAGAAAGGCGCATTCCAGCTCGGCCCAGAAACCTTGCGGATGGCTGCCGACCGGTGGTGAGCAAACAAGTCCAATGCCGGGCCGGAAATTTGAGAACATCTCGCCGATGTACGTCTGCGGCATCAGAACGTTGCTGTCAGCCATGATGACCCACGGCGTGACCGCCGCGTTCCATCCCTTGATGAGATTGTTGAGCTTCGGATTCGGCGTCGATCTATCGTCGCCGATTAAAAGGCGCGCAGGTATGTGTGGGTGTTCCGCGATTAGCGAGCGTACCAGGGCCACTGCGGGATCCTGATCGCGTGCGCAACAGAAGAGGATCTCGTAGCGGGGATGGTCGAGGTTGAACGTCGAGCGCAGGGTTTCAGCATCGAACGCGTCGAGGCCGCAGACCGGGCGCAGGATGGTCACGGCTTCATCGTCAAATTTGCCCGGTTGGTGAGACGCGTTGGCTCTGCTTGTTCTTGCAATGCTGATTGCCACCGTCAGCAGATGAACCAACATAGCGGTGATGGCGAAGATCAGTGCCGTCAGTGCAATCGCGTCCATCAGCCGGTATCCTCAAGTGCACGCTGTGTTCGCCTGCTCAAGCCTTTCGCGCCAATACGGCATAATCCGTGTATCCGCGATGCAGGCGCTCGAATGTGGCGGAAAAGCCGTTGTCGCTGGCAACTTGGCGGCATGCGTTTTCCAGATCGGCCCGAGGCGTGACGGTATAGTGGTTCAGGAAGGCGAACAGCGCGGTCTTGAACGCGACAGGAAGCTGCTCGCATTGTCCGAAGTCGACGATATGCAGACTGCCGCCCGGAGCAACATGGCCTGCGCCCACCGCGAGCGCCTTCTGCCACCCCGGTATCATCGATAGGGCATAAGAGAAAAAGACGCGATTGAAGGTGGGAACGCTGAACACATCTGCTGCCGAGAAATCCGTCGCATCGGCTTGTGCGACCGTGATGCGCGAAGCCAGGCCCTTACGGCCAATGGATGCGCGGGCCGTATCCAGCATCGCATTCGAGACGTCGATGCCGTAGATGCGCGCGTCGGGATAATTCTGCGCAGTACGGATGAGATTCCACGCTGTTCCGCATCCAATTTCGAGAACGGTTTCGCCGCGCGCTGGTTTCATCTGCGCGATGAGGTGCTTGCGGCCGATCAGATAATGCGTTCGCGTGAGATCGTAGATGAAGCGCTGGTAGCGATAGTGCCGATCCATGCGTTGGGCGTCGGATAGGCGAAGCGATGTCATCGCGCAAGGTCCTTTGAAACATAGAGATGGAAACCGCCATAGATCGCGGAGCGATCACGCGCGGTCCATACTTTCGATGCCTCGGCTTCGTAGGTCCATTGGCCGAGGATGGCATCGGGAATCCGGCCCGGAAGGATGCTCTCCTCGCCGGCGGTACGGAAAATGACGCGCGCGCCGGGCCGAGCCGTCCGGGTGATTTCCGTCCACAGTTCGGTGAGGACGGAATCGGTCATCCAGTCCTGGGCATCGAGCAGCACGTAGCGATCCAGGTGCTGCGCGGGGAGCGCGCGGAGTTGATCGGTATAGGAGATATTGCGCATTTGGATGCGATGGGCGCGCGCGCGCGTGACCTCATAGTGTTCGCGCGTGAGATAGGGGGGCAGTGGGCCATTACCGCCGGGCGCGTAGCCGCGGTTGAAAGCTTGCCAGGCGAAGTAGTTTTCCTGCAAATCGAAATTACACGCGAGGCGCTCCAGACGTTCCTCGACCACTTCGTGCATCGGACGGCCTCCGGAGAGCGCGTCATATTGTGCAGGTGGAATGCCGAGGCCGAAGAGGGACGAGCGCAGATTGAGAACGGCGCGCACGAGGCGCTTGGAAAATAGCGGCTTTAGTTCTCGATCGTAAATCGTGCGCTGCTCCTCGATGGATTTTGCGGAGAGCATGACGCGCGGATTGCGGCCATAGAGCTTGGCGGCGAGGTGTCCCGCCGAAATGAAGTGACCGAGCAGGCCATAACGGTAGAAGCCGCGCGCGAAGCGTTCGATTTTGCGGCGGCCGGTCCAATCCCGGCTGTTCCAGAAGTCCCGCGTCGCAGTGTCAAGCCGGTCTGCGATGTGGAGATCGAACAGATCGATGTTCGTCTTGCGGTCGGCCGCGCCGACGAAGGCGTAATAGGACTCGTAGTCCGGCAGGTGTCGGACGGATGCGATCTTGAGATGGTTTAGCGCGGCATGAGAGGCGTTGAGGTCAACCGCAATGATTTCGGCGGGGTCGGCGGCAAGGTAGGAGAGCGCATTGCATCCGCCGGACGCAATCGTAATGACGCGGTGTCCACTCTCGATGCGCAATGCCTCGAGATCGATGACGGGATCTTCCCAGATCTGCGGATAGACAAGGCTGGAGAACGCGAAGGTAAAGGCGCGTTCGTTCAGGCCTGCAAAGGAAAATACACTGCTTCTGCGTACCGCCGCACCGACAAGTTCGTTGCTTCTGCGGCGGGAGATCTCGGACGTTTCGGCCGAATCGACGGTGGTCATGGCTGTTTTCTCAAGCGGCCTCAGAAATACGATCCTGCCGGCTCGATGTCAGGCTGCGACTGACAATCGGAATCTGCCAGTGGATGACCTTGAGTTCGCCGGTGTGGGTTTCGACAATTGCGGTCGCGCTTTCGACCCAATCGCCGCAATTCATGTAGTGGACGCCATCGATGACGCGGTCGGCGGCGTGATGGATGTGCCCGCAGATGACGCCATCGGCACCATGGCGGCGGGCGACGGCCGAGAGGGCTGTCTCAAACTCGCCGATGAAGTTGACGGCGGTCTTGACGCGGCTCTTCAGGTAGTTGGACAGAGACCAATAGCCAAAGCCAAATTTGCACCGGATCCAGTTCAACGGCGCGTTGGTCCACAAGGCCATCTCGTAACCGCGGTCACCGAGGAATGCGAGCCACTTGGCGTAGCGAACGACCACGTCGAATTCGTCACCATGAATGACGACATACTTCTTGCCGGCAACCGTTTCGAACGTCGCCTCGCGGCGGATTTCGATGCTTCCGAAATTGAGCCCGCAATAGTCGCGTAGGCCCTCGTCGTGATTGCCAGGGATGTAGACGATGCGCGAACCCTTGCGCGCCTTGCGCAACAGCTTCTGAATGACGTCGTTGTGCGACTGCGCCCATACAGGACCGCGCCGGACTTTCCAGAAATCGACGATGTCGCCGACGAGGTAATAGGTGTCGGCGTCGACCCGTTTGAGGAAGTCCAAAAGGGCCGGAGCCTGCGCGGCGCGTGTTCCCAAGTGCACATCGGAGATGAAAACCGTGCGGTAGTTCATCTCCGCGAGGGCGTCAGTCACGGTCCGCCTCGATTCGCTTTCTCTTGCATGTGCGGGGGAGAAAGCCGAATTTGTGTTTCAGGCGTGTGACAGCCGCAGTCGTGCGGCGTTTAGGTTTGTGCAGAGCGCAGCGCCGGCTGTTGATAGTTAATCGGCGACCCCTCCGGAACGATCACCCGGACCATCTTGCTACCTGGCGGACCGCAGTCTCAGTTCAAGCCACGTTCGATGGATGTGGTCGGGTGGCGCGCATCGCCACGGCGGTTCATTGGCCGGACGTAGATGATCCGGGCGGCGGGGTGTTCGGCCTTCACTTTGGATGCGGCCGCAAAGGCATCGTCTCCATCGGCGGTGACATGGCAGGTGCGCCCACCGAGGTTGAGGCCGATCGTGAACTGCATGGCAATCCTCCTCATGGCATTTCCCCTCGGCTGACTTTAGCACTGCAATGCGGCCGGGACTATTACCAATGCCCGCTCTTGCGCCGGCGCTGGCGTTCCTAGTGCAATCCGGAGTTCGGCGATCCGGGTGTCGGCGATGTCTTCGAGGTCGGGCCGCAATACGACGCTTTCCTGCTCGTTGGGATCGGTACGGGCAATGACCGCGGACGTGGGTTTGTCGCTGATGTTGACTGGTAAATGCGGGACGCCGGCCGGAATGTAGACAAGATCGCCCTTGCGGGTGTGGATGTGGTGCTCCAGCTGATCGCCGTAGAGGGTGACGGCCTCGCCATCGAGAACATAGATGGCCGTCTCATGATTCTCGTGGAGATGGGCCTTGGCGCGGCCGCCCGGCGGGACCGTCAAGAGGTGCATACAGATGGCGGTGGAGCCTACGGTTTCGGCTGCGATGCCGCAGAAGTAGGTGAGGCCTTGCAGGCCCTTGTAAGTGGACTTGGCCCTAATCACGCGGCAGGCTTGATTTTCCGTTGACGTCATGGCGGATGGCCTCGGCTGTCGTTCGTGTGTGACATGGGTTGTTTGTCCCCTTTCCGCAATCGCGGCAGCCACCTTTCTTCGCGCGCTTTCGCGTCCTATATCTGTTTTATTCGGGCGGACTTGCGCCCTGGGAGACTGAAAATGCTGTCACGTAACCTCCTGGCGGCTGTCGTTGCCGTATCACTGGTGTCATCCTTGCACGCGCAGGAAACGCCCCCGCCGGCTGCCCCGCCCGCCGTTGAAGCGCCGCCACCGGCTGACCCCGTCGACAAGACCGTCGATGAGACGAATGCCGCGATCGACGAAGCCAAGAAGGCCGCCATCGATGCGATCGAGAAGGCGCGAGAGGCCTTCAAAAAGGCTTTGAGCGCTGCGAAGGAGAATGCCGGACCGGCGATCGACAAAGCGAAGGAAGCGACGATCGACGCCCTGGAGAAAGCCAAGCAAGCGACGAGCGAAGTGCTGGATAAGGCCAAAGAGGCGACTGAGGAAACTCTGGATTCAGCCGAGGGCGAAGGCAAATCGGAAGCACCTGCGACTGACAACACGCCCGCGCCGCCCACCGTTGAGCCGGCTGCGCCCGACGCACCTCGCGAACTTTGACCGCTGCGCGCCTGTCTCGGCGCGCTACTGACCCTGCCATTCGGCTTTGACTTCGTCGCATTTGACGGTGACGAAGTCGTTCACATCGTCGACAACCATCGAGCCTAGGACATTGACCGTATTGTCCGTCGCGGTGGCGGTCCACATCAGCCCTTTGACCAGGGCCGGGCCTTCGACCTTGCCCCAGTTCATAGCGGCTTTCGTCGCCTTGCCGGTGTCGAAGGTCACTTCAGGCGTCATTTCGGCGGTGATGTTGGAGGCCGCCTCGCCGTCGTGTTCGATGCTGCACGCGACCTTGTGGGGCGGAAACTTAACAACCCGCTTTCCGGCGCTGAGAGCTTTGGAGAGGGTCGCACGGTCGGCCTTTAAATCGGCGTTGCAGATGACGCGGCCCCACGGCCAGGAAACTTTGGCTTTCGAAACGATCTTTTGAAGCTGCTCCTTGCGAAAACTTTTCGTGATGCTGCAGGCGACGTTCTTCCCATTAGCCGGATTGCGAAAGGCCGCGCACATGGCTGCCTTGCACGCGCGGCGGCCTTCGCGCTCGGCCTGTTCCTCCGGCGTGAGATCGATTTTGGATGTCGACAGCGTTGCTGCTTGTTTTGCAGGGGTCTCGGCCGCAAGCGGAACCAGCGGCAGGACGGCGACAGCGAAAAAAACCATGAGTTTTTGCAGCATGTTAGGCGGGATCCTGTTGCGGCGTAGCCTGAGGCTTAACGATCAACTCGTGCCGAACTGAGGCATGAATGCCGCGATCGGATGGAAAGCTTGAACGCAATCGATTTCACACCCATATCGGAAAGTGAAGGCAAGCCGGCTGGTGCCGAACGTTTCGGGCCGGACGGACGCCAAGGTCGCTTCTTTAAAGGGCCAATATCGGATGACCAGATTGACCATGCTCTCGAACCCCCTGCTTTTGGGGTTTGAGGAAATCGAGCGGATGATCGAGCGCGCCGGCAAGAGTGCTGGTGGTGGGTATCCACCCTATAACATAGAGCGGATTGCGGGTGTTGGTGATCGGCCCGAGACCCTGCGCATCACGCTCGCCGTCGCGGGGTTTACGCGCGAAAACCTCGACATTTCACTCGAGGACAAGCAGCTCACCGTGCGCGGCAAGGCGCAGGACGACAAGGAACGCGACTACCTCTACCGCGGCATTGCGGCGAGGCAGTTCAGCAAGACGTTTCTGCTGGCGGACGGCATCGAGGTTAAGGCTGCCGACCTGCAGAATGGACTTCTTTTCATCGATCTCGTGCGGCACGAGCCAGAGCGCTTCGTTCGAAAAATCGAGATCGGAATGGAGAAAAAGGGGCGGTAGGTGCCGCGCCGCTACAGCCAAGCCGTTTGAATCGTAGGACGATCCGGTTACTTGTGGAGTGAACTATTTGGGTGCCCCGCGGGTATCACCTGCAGAGGCCCAGCTTCGCGACATCACGTGACGTCCTACCAGCTCTCCTCAAGGAGGATTGTGCGTCATGAACAGCAGCACTACCGAAAAGAAAGCCAAGTCGCGTTCTTCTCGACCATCTGCGACTGCGACACCGCCAGTAATGAGCGAAATCGAGTTGGCGCGGTTGGGGGGTGGTGAAGTTGCCTACATCAAGGTGCTTAGCGTCGAAGAAGCACGGCAAATGTTTCCCGCCATCGAAGGACTGCCGGCAGGAGTCAGGCTTTTTGCGCTCCACGCCGCGGACGGTTCGCCGATTGCCTTGACGGACTCACGGCAAGCCGCGCTCAGTCACGCGATGGACGGTGAGTTGGCAATCGCGAGCGTTCACTGACGAACGACTTTGGATGCGACATGAAAAAGAGGTCCTGGCACCAGCCAGGGCCTTTTTTCGTTCGGGTCGCCGCCAACCGTCAGCCGCGGTAGGACGAATACTGCCCCTTCGCTTTGAAACGCTCCAGGTAGGCGGGAACGATCGCCGCCACCGAGTGTGGATGCGAAATGCCGAGGCCGGCCAGAGCGCGGCCGTCTTTCTGGGCTTTGGAACCGACGACGTTGTCGTGCTGGAGCAGGCGGATCTGATCGAGAGTCACAGGGCGAAGCGCGTTCGGCAGAGGCGATGTTGCGACAGCCTGGAGCTTGGCTGCCCAGAAGGGCATACGAAGATAGAAACGATTGCGACCCGTCCATTCCAGCGTGCGGTCCAGCAATTCCCGGAACGAGAGTACTTCGGGTCCGCCCAATTCGTAAATCGTTCCGGGTTTCGCCTTGCCATCCACGGCTGCTTTTACCGCGCCGGCGACATCGCCCACATACACCGGTTGGAATTTCGTCTGGCCGCCACCGATCAACGGCAGGAACGGCGACATCTGGGCCATGGATGCGAAGCGATTGAAGAACTCGTCCTCCGGTCCAAAGACGATGGAGGGTCGAAAAATCACGGCCGTGGGGAATTCTTCCAATACGGCGCGCTCGCCTTCGGCCTTCGAGCGCGCATACTTTGAATCGGATTGCGTGTCCGCCCCGATTGCCGAAATGTGAATGAAGGTTCTCGCGCCAGCGGCTTTGGCAGCTTTCGCCACGGCGCGCGCGCCTTCATCGTGGATGTTCTCGAATGTCTGCTTGCCGGTCGAAGCGAGGACGCCGACTGAATTGATGACCACGTCTGCGCCCTGCACGGCCGCCTCGACAGAGTCAGGGTAGCGAAGGTTTGCCTGCACCGCATGGATCTGGCCGACGACGCCCATCGGTTGCAGATAGCCTGCGAGATCGGGACGGCGGGTGGCCGACCGAATGCGCCAGCCATCGCGGGCGAGTGCGCGAACGATGTGGCGGCCGACGAAACCCGAGCCGCCGAATACCGTTACCAGACCAGTCGTAACCGGGACCTCAGCCATAGCGATTTCTGCCTGTTTTTGCGACGCCTGGTGACCGTTATCGGCAGTTTCGGAGCCGCTGTTTAGCCGCCGCTGGTGCAATTGACAACGTGACCCGCTGCCACTAAACCCCGGTCTTCTGCTGGATGTTGCCCAGATGGCGGAATTGGTAGACGCACTAGTTTCAGGTACTAGCGCCGCGAGGCGTGGAGGTTCGAGTCCTCTTCTGGGCACCAAGTTTGTCGGCGCGACGCCGATCCCGCGCGCCTCGGTCTCTCAAAAGGGATCGTTCGCGGGCTTGCTCTCATCGTCAATCGAAAATCGGCGGACGAGCCCTGCTGCATACGGCGGGTGGTGCCGTTGGATCGTTCTGCCGCCGTCTTTTTGGGTAGAACGCTTGCTTTAGAATCGAGGCCTTGATGAGCGCGCCAGTGATCAAATTGCACAAGGGCGACCTGCCAGCAAACGCCGGATTCGGTGCTGCGGTCGCAATCGACACAGAGACGATGGGGCTCAATCCGCACCGCGACCGGCTGTGTGTGGTGCAATTGTCGGCGGGCGACGGCACGGCTCACGTCGTGCAGATCTTGAAAGATGGCCCTGAACCGGTTCGACTCAAGGCACTGCTGTCTGATGGCAATGTCTTGAAGATCTTCCATTTTGCCCGGTTCGATCTGGCGACCCTGTACAAGAGCCTGGGCGTAATGACGGCGCCGGTCTACTGCACCAAAGTGGCTTCCAAGCTGGCGCGCACGTACACCGACCGGCACGGCCTCAAGGATCTCGCGCACGAAGTTTTGGGCGTGGAGCTTTCAAAACAACAGCAGAGTTCGGATTGGGGGGCTGAAGACCTCACGCAGCAGCAGCTTGCGTATGCCGCGCACGATGTCCTGCATCTGCACGCCATCAAGGACAAACTCGATGCCATGCTGGCGCGGGAAGGCCGGACTGAGTTCGCCGCCGCGGCATTTCGATTCTTGCCTGTCCGCGCACAGCTCGATCTGGCCGGATTTGCCGACGACGATATCTTTGCGCACTGAGTGCGAATTGGTCGCCTTGCCGATCCAAAACCCTGTTAAACAACGAGTTTGAGCCTGGAGATGGCGGGAATGCCGCGTTCGGGCCGCTTGAGCACAGTCCCAATCTCACCCAAATTGGCGGTGAGTGTGCAGCGCAGCGCATCCAACCTTTCGCGGACCTCTTCCTCGCCATGGCGATGACCTTCGATGCTGATCGCACCCAGGGTTCCCGCGAAGGGGAAGGCGGACGTGCGGCCGGCTTGGGGATCGTGCTGGAGGCCGATCGATCGGATAGCTTCCGTAAGGCCAGGAAGCATACGAATTTCGTCAAGTTCCTGCGCTGGCTCCTGCCGGCCTCCGGCGCAGCCATGTGCATGATCTACGTCGGCGCGCTGGTGGGATCGGGCGGCTTTTCCAGCGCCATTCCCGAGGCTGCGATTGCGCGAATAACGCCGCAAGATCTCGCAATGCAGAATCCGAACT
>CAYWIF010000039.1:0-27058 GCA_964458265.1 uncultured Hyphomicrobium sp.
CTGAGCGCTGGCATTGCACTCGTCGGCTTTGCCGTCGGCCGCTTTGTCGTCACGGGCGAGGACTAGCGCCACATCTCACCTGTGGCCCGATGGGTCCCGGGCATGAAGCCCGGGATGACACCTGTGGGGTGGTGCGTTCACTGGGCCGTTGCGCGCCGCACTGATCCCCCTCCCCTTGACGGGGAGGGGTTAGGGGTGGGGTGAGCCGCTGCCATTCAATAGTGAGTGTAACACCCCACACCCTTTTGCACCCCCACACCCTTTTGCACCCCCACCCCTGCCCCTTCCCGCAGGGGGGAGGGGGCGTGCATCGGATTTCTTGCGCGTACTTATCCCCGCTCCTCCAGCTCGCTCTATCCTGCGCTCAACCGCATCACACGAGGGCGCTGCCGGAGGCGTTCGGATGGCGCGATGCGGGGACGGGTGAGAGAGGACCTACGCGGCGACGCGCGCCAACCCTCTCTACTTAATCTCGATGCCCGGCGGTAACGCAGGGTCCGGATGTTGTGCCGGTTAAAAATGCGAGCCCGGAGCCTTGGGGTAAAAGCAAGCCCAAGCGAAGCCCGTAACAGCGGGGCGCCACGGCGCCTTCATTCTAGACCACAGCGGACGACCGCGGCTCCGTCGCGCCCCGCACCTCGTCATCGGCTTTCTTTCCAAACCTGCTCGTCCACGGCGAGCGGGCACGCCGGTGCGCGAACGCCTTTCCGCCCTCTCCGGCTTACTCAGCCCCGCAGCGGGAAATAGCGGCGGAAGAGCGCGATGGTTGCCGGCAGGATGACGAGCTGGCCGACGAGGGAGGCCGCTAGGCAGATCGCGGCCAGTTCGCCGAACAGGCGCAACGAGGGCAGGTGCGAGAGCATCGTGACGCCGAGGCCCAGTGCCAGAACGATGGTGGTCAGGACGACGGCGGGGCCGATGTGGTGGGCCGTCGCCATGAGGGCCTGGCGCGCGGAGTCGGGGCCGGGACCGATGCGTTCTTCTTCAATCCGGAAGCGGTTCAGGAAGTGAATGGTGGAATCGATGGCCAGCGCAAAGGCGACCGTCAGAGCCATGATGGACGCGAACTGCATCCCCTGCCCTGTCGCCCAGAGGAGCGCTCCGGTCGAAAAGATCGGGAAGAGCGAGGGCAGCACACTCGAGACACCGACCATGACCGAGCGCAGGGCGATGCCGAGGAAGATGAAGATGACGAAGATGTCGCCGATCAGCCCCCAGTTCATTTCGCTGATGAGCTTTGCGGAATTGCGGGCGGCAATCGCGGGTAGCCCCGTGACGCTGATCTCGAAGGCGGGATTTTCCTTGCGCAGCGGTTCGAGGGCGGTGTCGATCGTCTGCACGATGGGCAGGATCTGGCTGGCGTCGATATCGGGCAGCCGCGCGGTGACGAGCACGGCGCTTTCGGTTTCGTCGATGAAGCGGCGGGTCAGATGCTTGGGAAGAATATCGACGTAGCTCTTGATCGTCTCGATGCGCGCGTCGCCCGCATCCGCCAGCCAGCGGCGCAGGCTTTCCAGCGACCACACGTTGCCGAGGCCGGCTTCCTTTTCCAGGACTTCATGGGCTCGCGCGATGACCGACAGCGTCGCGACATCATAGAGCCCGATGCCGGGTTCGCCTTCCTTGCCCTTCTGCCACTGGATCATCACGTGGACAGGGTTGGCGCCGGTCAGCTTCTGGTCGAGCTGCGCCGTGGCGGCCAGTGCCTGCTCCTTGTCGGGAACCTGGTCGGCGAGGCGGTACATGGGCGTCAATTGCGTGTAGGCCCAACCGGTGAAGGCGACCGCGCCGATGCCCAGCGCGGTGAACAGCAGCGGCGCCGAAATCACGAACGCGATGATGCTTTCGGAGGCGCGCTGCAACACACCGACGCCGCCCGTGTCGTGCTCGGCGATGTCGGGGATGGTTTCTGTTTCGGGCTGAATGAGGAGTGCCGCGAGCGTCGGCACCACGACGGCGACCGCGATGTAGGAAATCGCCACCGCCAGAAGTGCGGCCTGGCCGAACGTGCGGATCAGCGCGCTATCGGCCAACTGGAAGGAGAGCAGCGCCAAACCGGCGTTCATGGCGGTCAGGAGGCACGCGGGGGCGACATCGCGAACGGCATTTCGCGCGGCTTCGATGCGGGGCACGCCGGCCAGGATATCGCGCCTGATCGCGAAGACGAGATGCATGCTGTCGGAGAACCCCGACACGAGGATCAATGGCGTGATGACATTGACGAAGAGATTGAGGCGGTAATCGAGACCGCCCAGGACACCCAGCGTCCAGAGAATGGCGATCGTCGGGCCGAGAACGGTGATGATCGTCAGCGAGAGACGGCGGAAAAAGAGGTAGGCGATGCTGAAGCCGGCGAGGAACCCCAGGCCATTGTAGATCAGGCGATCGCGCTCCACCGCATTGCGGATTTCGAGCTGCATAACCGGCGCGCCGGTCAACTTGGCATTGAGTCCGGTGCCTTCCAGCTCTTTGTCGACGACCGACTGAATGCCGCCGATGACCGTGCGCGCGGTTTGCTCCTCGACCGTCTTACGGTCGAGCGCAATGACGATCAGGGCAAGCTCCCCGTCCTCGGAGACAAATTTACCTTTGACGATATCGTTGGACTTCAGCTCCGCGAGCATGGCGCCGAAGGCCGGACCATCCTCGGGCAATTCGTCGGGAACAACGGGGGCGGCGTAGCCGGTCGCGTCGGGTTTGGAACGGGCCGACAACATCGAGACAAGACCGCCGACGCCATCGGTCAATTGCAGTTCGACGACAGCGTTCTGCAGCGCCGTCAAGCCGTCGCGCGTCAGAAGGTTCTTGCCTTCGACGGCGATCAGCACGTCGTATTCGCTCGAAGGAAAGCGGCGATCGATTTCTTCGTATTGCAGAAATTCCTTGGTGTCGGTGCGGAACAGTTCCGACAGGCTGTCGTCGACGCGCAGGTGCGTGACGCCGTACGCTGCCAGCGCGGTGAGAATGGCGATCAGAACGGCTGAGACGTAGGGCGCCTTCAACGCCACGAGGCCGAGTTTGTCGATGCCGAACGAAAACAGAAACGAGCGGCGCGGCGCGTCCCCCGATGCCATGTCGAAATTCCCCTCTGGGCCGTCCGGTGTTATACTTCATGGTCCGGATGCGGCCCCCCGGCGCGCACCCTAGCTGCTTCGGTCCCGAACGCCAAAGTCCAACGTAATATCAGTCACTAGTCCTTCGCATCGTGACAATCGCACCGGGCCGCCGGCATTCCCCGCTTGAGCGGCCAAGCCCCTCATCTTACAAGGCTTCGCTGTGAATTCAGCGTGACGCATTGCGGTGCGGCATATGGAGCGAAACGGAGTTTCGATGACCGCGGATTTGACGCTCGACGCCCGGGGGATGGTCTGTCCGCTGCCGATTCTCAAAGCGAAGCGGGCGATCGAACGCGTGGCGGCCGGAGGAACGCTGGAGGTGATGGCGACCGACCCCGGCAGCCGGGACGACTTCGCCGTATTCTGCGAGACCACGGGTCACTGTCTCGTTGCGTGCGAGGAAAAGGGTGGTGTGTTTCATTTTCTGCTGAGGCGAGGGGAGCACACGAGCAGCGCGGATCAAGCCGATGATCCGGCACCTGAATGATCGGAACCGAGCGCGGTTGCTGACGTTGACTGGCCGCAACCCCCCAGAAGGTTGCTCCCTCACGCACAGGAGCACATCATGAAAACTTTGACACTGACGAGTGCCATCGCACTCCTTTCGATCGGCGGCGCTGCCCTTGCACAGAATGCGCCGGCCAATGCACCGGCTCCGGCCGAACGGTCCGCCGCGGCTGAGCAGGTCGACGGCGCATACTACACGGCGACGGAAAAGAGCGACTTCCTCGCGAGCAAGCTGATCGGTTCGCGGATTTATGCGTCAACCGTCGAGGTTGATACCTCGAAGGAAATTGACAAGGTGACGAAGGACTGGTCGGACATCGGCGAGGTGAACAACATCCTCCTCAACCGTGACGGGTCGGTGAAGGCCGTCATCCTCGGCGTCGGCGGCTTCCTCGGCATCGGGGAAAAGGATGTCGCCGTGCGGATGTCGGAGTTGCGGTTCGTGAAGAAGGCTGGCGATAACGCCAACGACTACTTCATCGTCGTCCGCGGCGACAAGGATACTTTGACCAAGGCGCCGGCTTACAAACCGATGACGTAAGGTCGAACAGAATATCGATGTGATGCGGCCCGCCGGAAGGCGGGCCGCTTTGCATGGTGCACGCCGTGCGATCGCATCCGCCAGTGATGGAATCCGCCAATTTTTCGGGCTGGAGGGCGCCCTTGACACCCTTCCAGGTGCTCTTCATAAGGACGGGTCTCAAGGCACCCCGCCGTGACGGCGGGCGAAGCCGGGCGGTTAGCTCAGCGGTAGAGCACACCCTTCACACGGGTGGGGTCGCAGGTTCAATCCCTGCACCGCCCACCATTTTGCTGACCGGCATGGCATCAGCGAACGCGCGGTGGCAAGACGGCGTCTGGCCGTCTCAACTTTCTTTATGCCCGATCTAGCTAGATGGGCCATAAGATCCAATATTGATGCAGGGATCTGCGGATCCTTTTTAAGTCGCGTTGCAAGGACGGCGAATGACCGAGCGCACGGCCCACCAAAACACTCCGTCGTCATCGGGAACCCACTGTTGCAGTGGCTCCGGGGAGGCGGCTGCGGGCGCGACCGCGCGCGATCCGGTCTGTGGGATGGCGGTCGATGTGGCGCGTGCCAAGCACCGTCACGAACACGCGGGCCAGACCTATTATTTCTGCGCGGCGCGGTGCCGGGAGCGTTTCATCGCCGATCCGAAAAAATATCTGGAGCCGGAGGCGGCGCGGCCCCCCGATCCGCCTGTTATGCCGGGCGCCATTTATACATGCCCCATGCATCCGGAAGTGCGGCAGACGGGGCCGGGCGCATGCCCCATTTGCGGCATGGCTCTGGAACCGGAAGACGCAAGCGCTGACACCGGGCCCAATCCCGAACTTGCCGACATGACGCAGCGGTTCTGGATCGGGCTTGCGCTGACGCTGCCCGTCTTCGCGCTGGAAATGGGCGGGCATCTCTTCGGGTTGCACGAACGGCTTGGCCAGCAGGCCGCGAATTGGTTGCAACTTAGTCTCGCGACGCCGGTCGTACTCTGGGCGGGTTGGCCGTTCTTCGCGCGCGGGTGGGCCTCGCTCACGTCGCGCAATCTCAACATGTTCACGCTCATTGCCATGGGCACGGGCACGGCCTGGCTCTACAGCGTGGCCGCGACCGTTTTCCCGGCGCACTTTCCGGCGTCCATGCGCGGCACGCACGGCGCGGTCGCCGTCTATTTTGAGGCGGCGGCCGTGATCACGGTTCTGGTGCTGCTGGGGCAGGTCTTGGAATTGCGCGCGCGTGAAAGAACGAGCGGCGCGATCAAATCCCTGCTCGACCTGTCGCCAAAGTCGGCGCGTCGCGTCACGGCCGGCGGCGGTGATGAGGATATCGCGCTCGACCAGGTCGCGGTGGGCGACCACTTGCGCGTTCGACCGGGTGAGCGCGTGCCGGTCGACGGCGTCATCGTCGAAGGGCGGAGCGCCGTCGACGAGTCGATGGTGACCGGTGAATCGTTGCCGGTGAGCAAGGCGGCCGGGGAAAAGGTCATTGGCGGGACCGTCAATCAGTCCGGCGGGTTCGTCATGCGGGCCGATAAGGTCGGCCGCGACACCGTCCTGGCGCAGATCGTGCGGATGGTCGCGCAGGCCCAGCGCAGCCGGGCGCCAATCCAGAGGTTAGCCGATCAGGTGGCGGGCTGGTTCGTGCCGGCGGTGATCGCCGTCGCGCTGCTGGCGTTCGCGGCGTGGTCGATCTGGGGGCCGGAGCCGAGCTTCACCTACGGGCTGATCGCAGCCGTATCGGTGCTGATCATTGCGTGTCCGTGCGCACTCGGACTCGCCACGCCGATGGCCATCATGGTCGGGGTGGGCCGCGGCGCGCAATCCGGTGTTCTGATCAAGGATGCGGAGGCTCTGGAGCGGATGGAACGGGTCAACACGCTGGTCATCGATAAGACCGGCACGCTGACGGAAGGCAAGCCGAGCGTCGTGGCGATCAAGGCCGCGCCGGGTTTCGATGAGGCCGCTTTGCTGCGGTTGGCTGCCAGCCTGGAACGGTCCAGCGAGCACCCCCTCGCAGCGGCGATCGTTCGCCATGCTGATGAGCGCAGAATTCAACTCGCGCAACCGGAGGAATTTGCATCACCGCCCGGTCAGGGCGTCACCGGTCGCGTTGATGGCCGCGATCTCATTATTGGCAACAGCCGGATCATGTCGGCTGCCGGAATAGCAACAGCGGACGTGGACGGCGATGCCGAGGCGCTGCGGGCGGAGGGCGCGACGGCGATTTACATTGCCGTGGACGGTCGAATTGGCGGCGTCATCGGCATCGCCGATCCGGTGAAATCCGGTGCAGGGGAGGCCATCGACGCGCTGAAGCAGGCGGGCGTCAAAGTGTTGATGCTGACCGGCGACAATCGCACCACGGCGGAGGCCATTGCCCGGCGTCTCAGAATTTCGGACGTGCGCGCGGACGTGTTGCCCGAGGACAAGGCGCGCATCGTTAAAGAATTGCGCGACGAGGGGCGCGTCGTCGCGATGGCGGGCGATGGGATCAACGATGCGCCCGCACTGGCGGCCGCCGATGTCGGAATCGCGATGGGCACGGGGACGGATATCGCAATGGAGAGTGCGGGCGTGACGCTGCTGAAAGGCGATCTCAGCGGCATCGTGCGCGCGCGGCGTCTGTCGGCGGCGACGATGGCCAACATCCGGCAGAACCTGTTTTTCGCATTCGCCTACAATGCTGCGGGCGTGCCGATTGCGGCGGGGGTGCTTTATCCGGCGTTCGGGCTGCTGCTGTCGCCGATGATCGCGGCGGCGGCGATGGCGCTGTCGTCCGTCAGCGTCATCGGCAATGCGCTGCGGTTGAACGCGGCAAAGCTTTAAGGGATGCGCATTCGCCTATTCGAGGCGATCGGCCACCTTGCGGATATAGGCCGCGTAGGCGGACTTGCCCAGGCGGTCGATCCAGGGCGCCATTCTGTCGATCGTCGTGTAGCCTTGCCGCAGCGCGATTTCCTCGGGGCAGCAGATCTTGAGGCTCTGGCGCTGTTCGAGGGTGGCAACGAACTCGCCGGCGGCGAGCAGCGAGTCAAAAGTGCCGGTGTCGAGCCACGCGAAGCCGCGGCCCATCTTGATCACGTTCAACTTGCCGGCTTCGAGATAGGTCTGGTTCACGGTCGTGATTTCGAGTTCGCCGCGCGGGGAGGGTCTGATGTCCTTGGCGATGCGCACGACATCGTTGTCGTAGAAATAGAGGCCGGTGACGGCGTAGTTGGATTTCGGCTGGGCCGGCTTTTCTTCGATCGATGTGGCGCGGCCAGCGTCATCGAAGGCGACCACGCCGTAGCGCTCGGGGTCGGCCACTTCGTACGCGAAGACGCTGGCGCCGGCCGTCTGACCGGTGGCTTGGGCGAGGAGCTCGGGCAGGCCGTGGCCGTGGAAGATGTTATCGCCAAGGATCAGGGCGGCGGGGTCGCCACCTACGAAATCCGCGCCGATGATGAAAGCCTGGGCGAGACCTTCGGGGCGGGGCTGGACAGCATAAGAGATCGAAATGCCGAGGGGTGCGCCGTCGCCCAGAAGTTGCTGGAACAGGGGCTGATCGTGCGGCGTCGTGATGATCAGGATTTCGCGGATGCCGGCCAGCATCAGGACCGAAAGGGGATAGTAGATCATCGGTTTGTCGTAGACGGGCAAGAGTTGCTTCGACACCGCGTAGGTGAGCGGATAGAGTCGCGTTCCGCTGCCTCCGGCCAGAATGATGCCCTTGATGCTCATTGGCGTGCCCCCTTCGACGTGCGCGCCCGCGCGCCGGCTTCCCCCGAATGGCCCTTTTTGCCACGGATTGATATCCAGGCCGTAAACCTACGCGGCCGCTTGGACTATCAGACTGTGGACCGGCGTTACGTGAGCAGGAATTTGCCGGCGGCGATCAGGAGAACGACGCCGAGCAGGCGTTGCAGGGTCTGTGTCGAGATCCAGCGCGTGCCGATTTGTGTGCCGAGAACCGCGCCTGCAATCGCGGCTGCCACAAAGAGCGGGAGTTCTCCGGGCAGTTGGCGAATGGCGGTATAGTTTCCCGCCAGCGCGGCAATCGAATTCAGCAGAATGAATGGGGCGGTCAAACCGGACGCTTGGCGTGCACCGGCCCAGCCAAACAACAGCAGCATTGGCGTAAGGAAAATCCCTCCGCCCGTTCCGGTCAGTCCCGACAGCAGGCCAACCACCGCCCCCGTCAATAGTCCCGCCAGCCAAGGTACGCGCGTGACAATCGCGCCTGCGTCCGTTTCGGATTTGGGTTGCCATATAAATCGCAATGCTGCTGCCAGCAGGATCAGACCAACCAGCAGGCGGTAGTGTTCAGCCGAAAGTTGGTAGGCCCCGCCGAAGAATGCCGCCGGGATCGAGCCGGCAATCAACGGAAGCAGTGCCTTCCAGGCAAGGCTGCGGCCGTAGTCGGTCCACCGCGCGGTGGCCAGACCGGCGACAAGAATATTGAGCGTCAACGCGGTCGGCTTCATCACATCGGACGGCAGCCCGACGATCGCCATCGCTGCGATATAGCCTGACGCGCCAGCATGACCGACCGACGTGTACAGTGTCGCGGCCGCAAAAATCAGAACGCATAGTGCGGCAAGTTCGAATTCGGTCATCTGCTGTCCCGGCGCGCTTCGGTGATCGATATAGCGTTAAGGGAATATCGGTACCAGACTACGTTCTGGCAGCCAACTGTTGCCGGCTGCGCGACGCGCGATGGGAGGTCAAATGGCGTGCGCGGATGGCGGCGCGGTCTTAGCGCGCGCCACTGGCTTTGGATTTTTTCTTCGTGCGCGGGGCGGCCCGTTTCACGAGCCTGCTTTCGAAAAAGCCGACTGGCCCAGCGAATACGTCGAGAGCCTTTGCTTCCATGGCGCGATAGTCGGCGACGACGCGCTCTCCGAAGGCGGTCAGTGTCGCCGAGCCGCCGCCTTTGCCGCCGTGTTGACGTTCGATCAGCGGCTCGCGAAACATCGCGTTGAAGCCGTCGATGAGATACCAAGCGCGCTTGTAAGACATGCCCATCGCCTGCGCAGCCTGGGCTATGGAGCCGTGGCGGCCGATGAGTTCCAGAAGCTCAATGCGGCCGTGACCGATGTAGCTCTCGCCGTCAAAGTCGATGCGCAGACGGATGCGGGTCATGGCCTAGCGTTCCCCTTTCCGCCTCGCTTTCTACAGGGGCGGACGGCGGCAGGCCATAGAGTATGACAAGTTCAACGGATCTTCGAAATGATGGCGGCATGGGGCTTGGTGAGCGCCGCGCGAAAGGCACCGGACCGCAAGCGGGCGCCTAGAACGAACGGCTCGGGTTCCGTTGCAAGGTCACCGGACCCCGGTTTGGTCTGCGTCCGCAGGACATCGCGTTGCACTTGGCGCAGTTCGTATTCGCAGCCGGCAATCATCTGTTCCGGGCGCCGCTCCGCGCTGACCGCTTCGGCGTTTTGGTCAGCGGAACCGTGCACGTGATTGCCATTCAGGCGTTTGAATAGGCCCAGCGTCGAGGTCATGGCGCACTCCCCGGATCAAAGTTACCGGCAAAGGGACCTTGATTCGAGCCGTGACCCCAGGGGAACTGGCCATGCGGTTGTGGAAAGAAACGTGGAAAAACTAGATTTTCAGCGCTGGCCAGCGGCGCGGCTTATCTGACCGGTTCCATAGAGCGAGAGCATCGGCTCGTCTTCGAGAATGACCTCGTCGTACTTTCCGTACCCGTTGAAATCGCCGGCGATGGCGCGGCCGTAAGCGCCGACGTTGCCGATCTCGATGTAATCGCCTTCCTTCGTGGCGGATGGAAGCCTGAACGGACCCTTCATGTAATCGATGGAGTCGCACGTCGGGCCCCAGAGCGCGAAATCGTCCATCCCCTCGCCCTTGGCGGGCACGCGCGAGACAATCTGGGCCGGGAAGACCCAGTTGAGGTGGGCTGCATCAAACAGCACGCCGTAGCCGCCGTCGTTGATGAAGAGATCGTTGCCGCGGCGCGCCTCAACGCGGACGATAACGCTTTCGGCTTCCGCGACGAGCGCGCGGCCCGGCTCGCACATGAGGCGCACGTCTTCGCGCACCGGCAGTTTATCGACGCCTTCGCGGATCGCGGTCATAAAGCTCGACAACGGAGCGGGCGTCATGCCGGGATAGACTGCGGGAAAGCCTCCACCGACGTCGAGCCGGTCGACGACGACACCGGCCTGGCCAATGAGCTTACCGACTTCGGCCAGCGCATGCGTGTAGGCATCGGGCGTCATCGTCTGGGAGCCGACATGAAACGTGACCCCCAGTTCGGACGCGGCCTGACGCGACTTGACGAGCAGGCGCGCGGCGGCGTCGCCGGAGATGCCGAACTTGCGCTCCAACGGCACGGCGGAGTTGATCGGCGGGACGACAATGCGCACGAACAAGACGAGGTCTTCGGCAGGGCCAGCGGCACTTCGCGTCTCATCGACAATCTTCTTCAACTCGTCCTCGCTATCGAGCGAAAACGACCGGATGCCGTGCACGTGATACGCCTTGGCAATGGATTGGCGCGACTTGACCGGGTGCATGAAGTGCAGATGGGCGTTCGGGATGGTCGCGGCGTCCTCAAGTTCCGGCGTGGAAGCCACGTCGAAATGCCGGATGCCTGCTCCATAGAGCGCACCAATCATGAAGACCGAAGAATTCGCTTTGTAGGCGTAGGCAACGTCGCCGGGGAAGTTTTGCAGGAACCAGCGGGCCGCGCGGGCGGCGGCGTGCGGACGCGACGCGAGAACCGGACGCTCCGGCTGCCGGGCGGTGACAAGAGCTGCGGCGGATGGGAAGCGTTCCATCACGGGCGGGACCTCCAGCGGGACAAAACCAGAAGCGCCGTGCGAGTGCTCCCGCCGTGCGTGCGGGGGAGATAGGACCTTAGGCCCGCAGTGTAAAGACCCAATAATGGCACGCGCCGTCATATGGTTGTCTTGGTGTACGAACGAGGACCGCCACAGCGGCGCGCACGCAGAGGCCAGAGGGTCACGTCAAGGCGCTGGAGACCGGCGCGCGGCGGCCGTAGACCTCACCTGCGCGGTCCTCGAAGGCCTGTGCAAATTTGCGGAAGGCGGTGTCGAAAACGGCTCCCATCACCACTGCGAGAAGAGGGGACGAGAACTCGTAGTCGATGGCGAAGCGGACGTCGCTCGCCGTTGAATTCAGGGGCGTGAAGGTCCAGACGTTTTCCAGGCGGCGGAACGGCCCGCTCTGGTGGCGCACGACGATCGTGCGGTTCGCTGCGTCAAGGTCGACGCGCGTCGTGAAGGTTTCGCGGATCGCCTTGTAGCCGATGCCCATGGTGGCCGTGATGTGGCCGGTCCCATCGTCGCGCTGCTCGCGGGAATGCACGACCAGACTTTCGCATAGCGGGACGAAGAGCGGATAGCTCTCGACGTCCGCGACGAGGGCAAACATCTCTTCGGCCGAAAAGGGGACTGTGCGGATGTTCTGAAAGCGCGGCACCCGGAACTCCGGATCTGAAGAGAGCGCTAGATCCCGTCAGCGGGCAACCACGCGCGTAAGGACGACAATAACGGACCGGTGGCGATTTGGATTGCGCGGCACTTGCACGCACATCGATCAGAGCACCTGACCCTAAACGTGGCAGCGCGCGCCCAGATACTGATTGAGAATGCGGTTATAGGCTTCGGCGTCGGCCTTGTCTTTGGGGGACATCTTGCGGCCTGCGCTGAGCGCCTCGACCTTCGATTGCACGCCGCGAGAGAGGAGACGGTCGAGTTGTCCACGCAGGGACTGGCACGTTTCTCCCATCGGCAGCGGACGCGCACCCGGATCGCCCGAGCCGTTACCACCCGCGCAAGCGGCCACGAAAAGAGTCATACAGGCGGCCGCAGTCGTCCGAATTCGCCGCGCCGCGCTCACCCCTGCCCTCGACACCATGACCCTCCGGACTGTCCCCGCTCGTCGCATTATTGCCGAAGCATTTATGCTTCGTGTCTCACATACGCTCCGCTGCATCGCAACCCCCCGGTTCCGAAGCTGCCATGCATGTGACCGCAATGCTGCACATCGTTCGCTTCAAAAGCACGGATGGCGGCATAATGCCGATGGTCCGTGGGCGAATGAGGGCGCGAGGACGACTTGGCTTACGGTTTTGCTGCTGGTTTCGCCGTAGCGGCCGGCGCGGTAGCCGGCGGTGGTGTCGTGGCGGCTGCAACCGTCGCCGGCGGCGCGGGCCGGTTGGACGCGGTCGTCATAAGGACCCCGCATTTGGTCTGGAATTCCGCGTTCGCCTTGTCGAGTTCGGTCATTTTTGCCAGCGACTCGCGCTTGACCGAGACGGTCTTCGTCTTGCCGGTGGATGCCTTTTCGACGCGCTCGACCACACCTTCTTTGCGCAGCGCATCAATCCGGGCCGTGAGACTGACACAGGCCGGATCGTACTTGGCCGGCGTGGCAGCGACCGTCGTTGCCGCCGGAGGTGAACCCAGCGAGGCTGTCGACAGAAGCCCATTCGAGCCATTGGCGCAGCCTGCAGCGGCGAGCGCGCCTGCGGCCGCAAGCGCTATTTTGACGGTGCGACGGATCATGCGGGTCCCCCTCGGTCGCGGTGATTCGCGATTCACTTCTCATCGCCTTCTATGCGCGATGCCGTAGGGGGAGAAACCCGCCCGGAAAAATGAGCAGTTGATCGGCGGGCCATTGCCTAGGTTTTCTGTGGATGAGCGCCGATCGGCAACGGTTCTGGCCGCTACCGAAGCAGTCCTTTGCGGCGGAGGGCCGCGCGTTCCTTGCGGGAGCGCCTCCAACTGCGGGCAAGATCGAGACTGTTGATCGCAACGATCGCCGGAAGTGCCGCTAGGTAGATAAGCGCCAGAACGGGGGTCGCGCGATGCTGCCAATTAAGGCCAATTTCGCCTCGTGGGCCAAAGGTCAGGGGCGATCCTGACCGGACGTGTTTGCGCGACCCTTCGACCGGCCGCTTCGGGATGAAATCGAAGCGGCAGGTGCCGCGCTCTCCGTGGCCTTGCGCGGTCATGGCGCGCAAGCCACAGAAATGGCGCGGCCGGCAGCGGCCACTTCTTCGCGAATGCTGTGTTCGATACCTGCTGCTTCCGTTTCACTCAGGCCGTTCGACGACACGAGCCAGAGACGGTAAAGCGAGATTGGATCCGCCGTGTCGTCGCGTTTGGCTGCTGCGCGGCGGCCTCCATCCCTGGCGTGCCCGGCGTATGGGGGCGTGACAATGGCCAAGGCCAGTTCAGCAAGGCCCGACCGGTGGTCGCTTCGAGCGCCAGCCATCGCATCCAAAAGTGTCGCGACATTCGCGCCGTCGCATTCGCGGACGCGCCAATTCTGCGGCAGGGGCCATTGCGCAGGTTTACGGTCGGCCGTGACCAGGAGGATCGGCAAAACCCGGGTGGGTAATTGCGGCCAGCACGCGTGCAATTTGTCGGCGTCGGATGCCAACACGATGACCGTGCCGTCACGGTGTGCCGCAAGCGCCAAGGCCTCAATCTGCGGCAGACGGCGCGGTGGCTCGCCTGGAAGGCGCAGAAGCGACACCGGCGGCTCAGTCTGGCTGGCTTGAGGCACCAGGTTCTGAAATGCCGCCGCCGCATCACTTCCAAGCGCCAGTTCGATGGTGGGCCGGGTGTCGAGCGCTAAGAGCGTGTCGCCCGGTTCGAGCGACGCAGCGAGGACGGCAAGCGCACCTTCCTGCCCGATGCCGAGTGGACAGGGCCGGCCAAGGCTTCCCAGCGCATAGAGCATGCCGGCTTTTTCTTCAAAGCGGCGCAAACGCAGCATCGCGGCAAAGAGTGATTTCTCCTTGTCTCGATGACGCTCGACGCTGGCTGCCTGGCGAGTGCCCGTGGTCACAACTTGCGGTTCCTTTGCCGGTCATTCCCCGGTTCAACGGGCCGAATATAGTGGGGGCCCGCCACAGACCACACTTTCACCTCAACCCGCCCGCCTGAACATTGCGTTCATTTCGCGTCGGTGCGGCGCGACGCGCGGGCTGCGTTGCCGTTGACCACCCGCTGGTAGCACTTAATTGCACCACCGTGATCCTACTCTGTAGTGGTACGGTGTCCCCGGCGATAACGCATCCATCTGCGGGCTCAAGCATTACACTCCCATGCGGGACGAGGGCAATTTTTTATGAACGATGCGGTACGGACGAACCCCACTACGACGGTGACGGTGAAGGAGTTTGCCGACGTCGTGCTGCCGGCCGGCCTTGAGGGGCTGTCCGAGGCGGAACTGGCGAAAGAGCTGGCGAGCGCGGAGGGCCGGGGCATGGACCTTGCTCGGAGGCTCGGCATCGACCGGAGCGACAACAAGCTGCCCGCCTATATTTGGGCCATCGTATTTGGTCAGCGGGCAGGATAGAAACTGGGTTTCTTCAGCGGACCAGGATTATGCGGTCTGCCGGATGGACGTAACCGAGCACGTCACGGGCAAGCTCTTCAACGAGATCCGGGTCGGGCTTGTCGGTGGTCAGAAGAGCCACATCATGGCGCAGACGGGAACGCACAGTCTCGAGACTGCGGATCTCAAATTCGATGAGTTCCGCACGCTCGATCAGCGCCGAGCGCGCCTCGAGACCATGCCGTCCGTGGATTGCGTGATGGGAGAAGTAGGCCGTCGCGCACAGGCTCGAAAGCAGCACAAGAACCTGTCGGAGCCTCGATCGCCAATCATACATCGGTTGTACGCGATACCGTGTTTGTTCGTGGCTACGCAGAATTGGAAAACCGGGAACACGAGTGTTCTACCGCGCGACCGCTTAAGGGCAGGTAAAGCCGTGTCAGATTTTTGCATAAATGCGTTGGGTCGGACCTAGCAGGGGTCCGGTCCCAATGCAGCGGACCCTGCTCGCCGGTGTCAGGCGACGGCCTTGAGGATCGACTTGCCGGCATAGGTGGCGACGGGGCCGAGTTCGCCTTCGATGCGGATCAATTGATTGTATTTGGCGAGGCGGTCGGAACGGGACAGCGAGCCGGTTTTGATCTGGCCGCAGTTCGTGGCAACTGCGAGATCGGCGATCGTGGAATCTTCCGTCTCACCCGATCGGTGGGACATGACGGCGGAATACCCTGCGCGCTGCGCCATGCTGACGGCTTCCAGCGTCTCGGTGAGGGAGCCGATCTGGTTGACCTTGACCAGGATCGAGTTGGCGATGCCCTTCGAAATACCCTCCGATAGGCGCGTGGTGTTCGTGACGAACAGATCGTCACCGACGAGCTGACACTTCCGGCCGATGAGTTCCGTCAGCGCCTTCCAGCCGGCCCAGTCGTCTTCCGCCATGCCGTCTTCGATGGAGATAATGGGATAGCGCGCCACGAGATCGGCGAGGAACTCGGCATTGCCTTCGCTGTCGAGCGTCTTGCCTTCGCCTTCCATCGCGTACTTGCCGCCCTTGTAGTATTCGGTGGAAGCGCAATCAAGGGCGAGCATCACGTCGGCACCGGGCTTGTAGCCGGCCTTTTCGATCGCCTTCATGATGAAGCCCAGCGCATCGTCGGCGCTCTTGAGGTTGGGCGCGAAGCCGCCTTCGTCGCCGATGCCGGTGTTGTGGCCGGCGTCCTGCAGCGACTTTTTCAGCGTGTGGAAAATTTCCGCACCGACGCGCACGGCCTCCGCGATCGAACCGGCGGCGACCGGCATGATCATGAATTCCTGGATGTCGATCGGGTTGTCGGCGTGGGCGCCGCCGTTGACGATGTTCATCATCGGCACGGGCAGGACGTGAGCATTGGCGCCGCCGACGTAGCGGTAAAGCGGAAGTGTCGAAGCATCGGCCGCCGCTTTCGCGACCGCCATCGAAACACCGAGGATGGCGTTGGCGCCGAGGCGGGCTTTGTTGGGCGTGCCGTCGAGCTGGATGAGTGCTGAGTCGATGCCGCGCTGCTCTTCGGCGTCCATGCCAATGATGGCGTCGGCAATTTCGCCGTTGACGGCGGCGACCGCTTTCATCACGCCCTTGCCGAGATAGCGGGATTTGTCGCCGTCACGCAGCTCGATCGCTTCATGCGCGCCTGTCGATGCGCCCGACGGCACCGCCGCGCGGCCCATGGAGCCGTCTTCGAGCATGACATCGACCTCGACCGTCGGGTTGCCGCGACTGTCTAGGATTTCGCGGCCCAGGATGTCGACGATGGCGGTCATTGGTATGTCCTTGTGAAGCCGAGAGGTGCGGACGGCCAGGTCCATTCCCTCTCGCGTGAATCTGCGGCGGGTTGTAGCCTTGCCGAATGACAACTGCAAAGCCCCCGCGGGCTGCTTTGTCCTACCCGGTCGGGCAGTGCCTGCGTACCCAGCCTCGCCAATTGCAACAAAGTTCAAGGAGACGACATCCGTGACCCGCAGTTCCGCCCTCGTACTTTTCTCAGGCGGACAGGATTCCACGGTCTGTCTCGCGTGGGCACTGCGGCGGTTCGAGCGGGTCGAGACCATCGGGTTCGACTATGGCCAGCGGCATGCGGTCGAGCTTGGCCAGCGCGGTGTCATTCGCGAGGCGGTTGCGCGTATCGATGGCTGGGGTGTGCGGCTTGGCCCCGACACAATGATAGCACTTGCGGAGTTGGGGACACTTTCCGAAACGGCGCTAACGCGGGAGCGCGAAATCGCGTTCGAGCAAAGCGGCTTACCGAACACGTTCGTGCCGGGGCGCAATCTTCTCTTTCTCACTTATGCGGCGGCGCTGGCGTATCGCCGCGGAATTGGGACGCTTGTCGGCGGCATGTGCGAGACGGACTACTCGGGCTATCCCGACTGTCGCGAGGCGACCATGACGGCGATGCGTGACGCGCTGTCGCTCGGGCTCGACTACGATTTGCAAATAGCAACGCCGCTCATGCATATCGACAAGGCCGGGACTTGGGCGATGGCGGCTGAACTTGGTGGCGCGGCGCTCGTAGAGATTGTGATCGAGCACTCGCACACGTGCTATTTGGGCGACCGAACGAGCCGGCACGCCTGGGGCTATGGATGCGGCGCGTGTCCGGCGTGTGATCTGCGCGCGAAAGGCTTTCTGCGCTGGAGCGGCGCGATGCCGGGCGCATGAAGAGCCCTTACTGCGGCATGACTTCAAGCCGCGAAGGGCCAGCGCGAGGGGCGCACGACCGTGGCGGTGCGCGGCCGCTGGGTCTTCGGCGGCATAGAGGTCTTTTGTTGCAGCACCGGCGCGGGCGGGCTCATCGCGGCTGATTTCGCGAAAGTGGACGCGGTGGCGGACGGTTTGCCGTCCGCGACCCCGGTCAAAGCATTGGCTGCGCGCTTGGCGATTTCCAAGACTTGTCCGGAGGCGTGAACGACGGCCTTCCCCATCAGATAGCGGACGTAAAGGGCCATCGCGGCGGCGATAAGGAAGAACATCCATTCGGTGCCGGGCACCTTTGACGGCGCAACCCGTACGGGTTGCGGCCTTACTTTCGTTGTCGGCAGGTCCATCGCACGCTTCTGGTGGACGGCAGGCAGTTCGGCACGAGCAGGCGGCGCATCGCCGGGAACCATATGCGCAATCATGCCAGGGTCGGACGCCGGCGATGCCACCGATGGCGGAACAATCTTCGCGACCGGCGGGGCGGCTTCTTTGAAAGTCCCACCGAGATGAATGGTCGAGGCGGCGCTCAGGAGATTGAGTGCGACAATGGCGAGAAAGACATTCTTGATGGTGAGATGCTGCATGGCCCGTCGTCCGCCGGCTGTGATCAGGCCGGTTATACGCGACAAGTGGTAAGCTGCCGCCTACGGGACGTGGTCAACAAAAGGTAAAGTCGGGACCGGTTCTGTGCCGGCGGGAACCGACAGCCGGCCAGGGATCGAGGACAATACGCATGTTCCTTCGACCAGGGTGCGTGCCGTGTGCCTCGTCCGCCAGAACGCCATCCGCTTTATTCATACGAGCGCCGCGCTTGCGGTCTTCATTTCGCTGTTGCCCGTCAATGGTGAACTGCCGGCTCAGGCTGCCGGTGTGCGTACGGCGTTCGAACTGATTAGCAAGCGGGCGGGCGATCAGACTTTCAGCGTGAATGGGTTGAAATCGGTGTCTCGGTCGTAGTGGTCTTCGTTCTCGGCCTTCTTCAACGCCGTCACGATCCGGGTGGTTACGGGAAGAAAAGCGATCTCGACAAAGGTCTTGGTGACGAACTGCGAGACGACGAGCGTCAGGACCAACTCATTCGGCATGATGCCGGAGTTCCAGAACGCAAGCGGATAGAAGATCGTGCTGTCGACCGCTTCGCCCGCGACCGTGGATGCGACGAAGCGCGTGCGCACGTAGCGCCCCTCTGTCGCAATCTTCATTTTTGCCAGCACGTAGGAGTTGACGAACTCGCCACAGAAGTAGGCAATCATCGAGGCCCCGGCGATGCGCCAGGTGTTGCCGAAGGCGATCTCGTAGACTTTCTGGTTTTCCCATGTGGGCGCCGGCGGCAGGGCAACGACGACGGCGGCCATGAGGGCCGCGAAGGCGAGTGCGGCAAAGCCCGTCCAGATTACGCGGCGGGCGCGGGAATAGCCGTAAACCTCGGTCAGGATGTCGCCGAAGATATAAGAGATCGGGAAGAACAGCACGCCCGCGCCGAAGGTGACGGCTCCGATCAACGGCAGGTCGATTTGTGCGGCCTTGGCAGGCCCGATGAGATTGGAGCAGACCAGGACAACGACGAACGCGACCATCACGAAGTCGAAGTACTTGTAGGTGCGCGCCTTTGGCTCCATTCCCTGTGCCCCCGAACTTGACACTGTCCCTGTCCAAGCTACGTGTGAGCGCATGTATCAGGTCAAGGAAATCTTCTACACTTTGCAAGGTGAGGGGGCGAACGCCGGGACGCCGGCGGTGTTCTGCCGATTTGCGGGTTGCAATTTGTGGAGCGGCCGGGAGCAGGACCGGGCGACGGCGAAGTGCCGGTTCTGCGATACGGATTTCGTCGGCGTGGACGGCGTGGGTGGCGGGCAGTTCCAGACCGCAGACGACTTGGCGCGTGCCTGCCGCGCCGCGTGCACGGCCGGGTCTGGTCCGGCGATGGTTGTGCTGACCGGCGGCGAACCCATGCTTCAGGTTGATGATGACCTGATCGACGCGCTGCATGCGCGCGGGTTCTCGATTGCAATCGAAACCAACGGCACGCTCGCCGTGCCGGACGGCATCGACTGGGTGTGCGTCAGCCCCAAGGCCGGCCAACCCTTAGTTCAGATATCGGGGGATGAGTTGAAGCTCGTCTACCCGCAGGCCGGCGCCGACCCGGCTCTGTACGCCGCGTTGGATTTCGAGCACCGGTTCCTGCAGCCGATGGACGGTCCGGACCGGGCTTCCAACACGGCGGCGGCAATTGCCTACTGCAAGGCCAACCCGCCGTGGCGGCTCTCGGTGCAGACCCACAAGGTCCTTGGTATTCCCTAAGCAACCGGGCATTTCCGGCTCTTGGCGGCCGGGTCGCATTTACCGTGGCGACGCGGCCCCTTGCACCCGCGCTCCCGCGCCTCTATTCCCCTTCCCCCATGCGCATCTATCGCGATTTCCTGTTCGAGGCGGCACATTTTCTGCCGTCGGCACCTCCGGGTCATGCGAATTCCCGCGTCCACGGGCACTCGTTCCGCGCGCGCGTGTGGATCGACGGAGAGCCGAACCCGGAGACGGGTGTCGTGTTCCATTTCGACGATCTGTCGGCGGCGCTGGCGGACTGTCAGGATGCCCTCGATCATCGCATGCTGAACGACGTGGAAGGACTCGCCTCGCCGACGCTTGAGCGCATCGCGATGTGGATATGGGAGCGCATCGACAACAAAGTGCCGGGACTTGCGCAGATCGAAGTCCATCGGGACAGCTGCCACGAGGGCGTCATCTACAATGGCCCACACCGGCGCATCAGCCGGGCGGCGGAGTAGTAGTCGATGGCGCGCGAGGCTCCTCCGGTGACGCAACTTGGCCGCCAGACGCCGCTTCCCGACAGCCCGGAGACGGCAGTTCTGGAACGGGTGCCCAATCCGCATTCCGATACGCTTTACGTGGCGCGCTTTACGCAGCCGGAGTTCACGTCGCTGTGCCCGGTGACGGGGCAGCCGGACTTCGCGCACCTCGTCATCGACTACGTGCCGCGCGAATTTCTGGTCGAGAGCAAGTCGCTGAAGCTTTATCTCGGCGCGTTCCGCAGCCACGGCGCCTTCCATGAGGATTGCACGGTGGCGATCGGCAAGCGGCTCGCCGGTTTGCTTGATCCGCATTTTCTGCGGATCGGCGGGTACTGGTATCCACGCGGGGGCATGCCCATCGACGTCTTCTGGCAGTTCGGAAAGCTGGCCGAAGGCCTCTGGCTGCCGGACCAAGGCGTCGCGCCCTATCGCGGCAGGGGCTGAGGGCTAATCAGCGATCCCGATAAAGCCCGGCAGGTGAAGGGCGGATTGCGAACGCGCCAGCATCATGCCGCGATCGTGCGCATACTCGAAGTCGCGGAGCACGGCTGTGCGCGGAATGCGCGTGCGAAAAAACTGCGCCCAACGAAATTCGGCATAGGGTAGGTTCGACTTCATGAAGCCGCCCGCTTCGCGCACGGACCAAGCCAAATCGCGGTGCGCATCGCGCTTCAAAAGGCGGATCGCCGGCGGCAGCGCGGACGGCCGAATGCGTTCGCCGTGGTGATCGAACGGATGCAAACAACCACGCTCGGCCATGCGCCGCCAGAATTCGGCGCGAGGCAGGCGAGAGAGGTCACCAATGACCCGCACGAACGCCTCGGCCACTTCGCTTTGGTGCAATGCCATGCTCAAGTGATGATGGTCGATGATGTAGAAGGCGTCATCGGGCCCTCGCACGGCCGGGATCGGGCGCCGCTCCAAGTAGCGCACGATCTCCTTGCTGCATTCGGCTCGCCGCGCAACCTTCTCGCGCTTGGCCGCAACAGCTTTCATGCCGACTGCGCCCTGGGTCGGGCGCAGGTGATCAAGGGGGACGAGTATCGGGTCTTCGGGCTTGCGACGCTGGAAGGATCGGCGCAGCGAGGTTGGGCGAAAGGACGTCGATGGCGTCGACGGGGCCAAGGCGAGGTTTATGGTAGCGGTCGGCATGGCCCTCTTGAACTTGGTCTGACGTTACGGGGAGACTGCAAGGTTTCTCCATCGTGGTTAAAGAAGTGTTGAACGGGATGAGGAGTTGTCGATGCCGCGCGTTTCGATGTCTGTGTTTAGCCTGGCACTGCTGACCTTAGCCGCTGCAAGTTCGCAGCCCACTTTTTCCGGCGAGCCGCCGCCCGCGGACTGCTCTGCGGCTCTTTCGACCGTCGAGATGAACAATTGCGCCGGTGCCGAATTCGACAAGGCCGATGCGGAATTGAACCGGGTATATAAGGCCGCGTTGGCGGCTGTTCCCGAGATGGCGACGGGCGAGCCGCCGTTTGACAAGCCGAATTGGGAGGAGGCGTTGCGGGCCTCGCAGCGGGCGTGGCTCGCCTTCCGGGATGCGGAGTGCGAGGGACACGTCGAGAAATTCTGGGGCGGCGGAACCGGCGCTACCGTCGATATCATTGGCTGCAAGACCGAGAAGACGGAGCAGCGCACGAAGGAACTTAAGCAGCGCTACGAGATCGAGTGAAACGCCTCCGTTATGCTCGCCGGCACCCTTGTCGCGAACACTTTTCGGCCACGGGAATCAGACGTTTCTGGACCCAAGGGGCGGACTGCACACGACACGAGGAAATTGCCATGAGCGCACTGCCGCAGAACGTCCACGAACTTCTTTCCCGCCTCAATGAAACGTCACGCAACGAACTCGATCTCGTGCGCGAGCTCTCCGAGGCCATTCGCCGGGCGGACGATCATCTGCTCAAGGAAGTGCGCAGCGTCACCATGCTGCACGAATTGCGGCGTGAGGCGATTGTCACGGAACTGCAGCACTTGGCGCAACGCCTGTGCGTGCTCCCCGCGCGCGAACCCGTCCGAGACCAGTTGTCCGCGACCGACCGAGAGCCGCAAGTCATCAGCGGCCACGCGGAGGCCAGCCCGCATACAGCTCAAATCGGCAGCGCAAACATCGACGTCGAGGAAGCGATCATCACCGTCGAACCACCCGCGACGGGGCGGGCGGGTGACTGGCGGCAGGCTGCGCAGAGGATCGACGCGGAACTGGCGCAGTACTTCAATGGTCCGGGGCCACGCCATTAGCGCAGGGGGAACGATGGCTGGGGAGAAGCGTTTTGCTTATGTATCTCTTTAGCGAAAGGCTGGGCCATGACCCGCACTCCTATTCCCCCGACAAGACCTGAAAATCCGAAAGGCGAAAGCCCCATCGAGGAGCCGCGCCGCGATACGGTCGATAAGATCGCGCCGCCGGCTCCGGGTGTCGGCCGGCCCGTCGAAGCGCCGATCGATCCCAACCGGAAGCCTGACCGGGAACCGGCCATTGATCCGGTCAAGAAAGACCCGGGCGTTTAGTGGTCGCGTTCAGACGGCGGTGCCACGCTCGCTGAGCAGCCTCGGGCGCACGCGCTCATCCGGCAGGAAGCATGCGTCGCGTTTGCCGAACCAGCGAATGCGGTTGCGTTGCACCCAGTCGTAAAGCCGGTCACCGATCGCGTTGGGCATAAGCCGGCCGAGGTTCCCTAACCAGTTCCATGGCGGCGGCAGCGTCCGCGCTGCCGCCAGCACGCCGTCCCACTTCGTGTGCGGCACGCCATTTTTGAGAACCATGAACGTGTCGAAGCGATCGGCGTCGAGACCGTAGTGGCCGTAAAGGGCGCGCGGCACCGGCTCCTGGATGGCTGCGAAGCGCGTCGTCCCATGCGGATCACGCTTGAGCATGAACTGGACGCCTGAAGAGCACAGAACGCAGTGGCCGTCGAAAATCACCAGCGGGGCGCTGTCGTCGAAGGCGGGGACGGCGGCATCGTCGCGGTAGCTATAGGGTCGCTGCTGCATGCTTACCTTATAGCGCGAGCCAAGATTTCGTTCCGCAAGGCAGTTTGCTGCACCGCCAAAGTGGCGGGCGATGGAGTTGGAATATGGCTGGAACCGACAACCGGCGGCGGCGTTCAGAGGACAGCACATGCGCTTCCTCCCCGATCTCAGTGTGTGCCAGTACATAGTCCGCCTGCTACCCGACCGTGCGCTGCTCCTCCGTGGCGCCGGCGGTTGGCGTTTGGCGCGTTCCCCGTTGCGCGGACGGTGTGGTCGCGACCGTGATCGCGAAAGCGTGATGCTTGCCGCTGATCGGAAGGACGCGAACTCCTGTACATTGTTATGGGCTGGGATTTTCCCGGCTTGACCGGACCGGGCATCTCTCCCCTCGCCCGGCCTCGGCCTGATCCCCGGCTCGAACAGAAGGAGCCCGCATCATGGCCTCGCCTTTGGACCATCCACATCAAATCGTCATTTCCGAGGATGCCGCGCGCGGCGGCACCGTCGGGCACAACGTGCGTTACGTTCTTGCCTACGGCTTGACTGGCATCATCGCGGCGTTCGCCGCCTTTGCGCTCTATCAGGGCTACGATGGGCTAGCCGCGCGCATGTCCCAGGCGCTGGCGAGCAGCCCATCTGACATGCTGCAGGCGTTCGCGCCCTATGCAGCACTTGTGTTCGTGAGCGCGATTGCTCTGGGCCTCTTGCTCGGCGTCTGGTCGCTCGTTGCAGGACCCGCGGACAACGGCAGCCAGGGTTTCATGAGGGCGCGCGTCGCCGGCCAGTTCGTCGCGATCGGCCTCATCATGGCAATGCTCTGGATGTCGGGCGGATAGCGGCGGCCGCGCGTTGGCTGGGCGATAGCGCAACCCCTTGCCAGTGCCGGGCGCCGGGCCGGACCCGGTGGGATACCGTACGTAGGCATTGACGCCGCGCGGGTCGAACGTGCGTGAAACCCGCTCACAATCTTTCCGTATACCGATGTGAGGCCGCCGTGCCTCGCATAGGCAAACAGGAGAGATTTTCGATGAACGCCCTAAAGGTAACTTTCGCCGCCGCTCTTGCGGGTTTGGCCGTTGCTTTCGCGGCCCCCGTGATCGCGATGGAACAGAAGGCCACCTACGAAGCTGCCATGTTCGATAAGGCGCAGGCCGACAACCAGCATATTGTGGTTGAAGTTTTCAAGAAGGGCTGCCCGACGTGCGCGGCGCAGCAGCCGGGCCTCAATTCAGCCAAGGCAAAATTCCCGAAGGCCACGTTCGTGACGGTGGATTTCCTGGGTGATGCCGATCCCGTGAAGCGGTTCCAGGCCGTGAAGCAGAGCACGATCATCGTCTACAAGGGCTCGAAGGAAGTCGCCCGCCTCGTCGGCGAGACGGATTCCGACGCCATCGTGGCGGCAATCGCCAAGGGCGCCTAACGGGCCCCAACTGCGGCGCGACACGGATTGCGCCGCAGTTTCCTTCATCCGAGACATTCCATGACCAATCTTATCATCGCCTACCTCGCGGGCGTGGTGACGATCCTGTCGCCATGCATTCTGCCGCTGCTGCCGATCGTGCTCGGCGGCGCGCTGTCGTCGCACAAGTATGGCCCCTTTGCGCTGGCGACAGGTCTTGTTCTCGCGTTCACGGGTTTCGGCTTGCTGGTCGCCACGGCCGGTTTCGCACTTGGATTGACGCCGAAGCTGCTTAACCAGATTGCAGCGGTGTTGATGATCGGCTTGGGCGCGGTGTTGCTCTCGGCGTCGTTGCAGCAGCGTTTTGCGGTGGCAGCATCGGTCGCGACGGGCGGATTGCAGACGCGCGTTTCGGAGTATTCCCCCGATGGATTGAGCGGGCAATTTCTTCTCGGCGCGATCCTCGGCGCGGTGTGGACGCCGTGCGTCGGGCCGACACTTGGGGCCGCGATTGCGCTGGCCGCGCAGGGACAGTCGATCGGCTATGCGGCGTCCGTCATGTTCGCCTTCGCGCTCGGCACAGTGACGCCGCTGCTTGGCATCATGCTCGTCTCGCGGGATGCGTTCATGAAGAACCGCGGCGCGCTGATGACGGCGAACAAATGGTTGAAACCGGCGCTCGGCGTGCTGCTGATCCTCCTCGGGATCGCGTTTCTCACGGGCCTCATGTCGGACTGGGAAGCGTTCGTGCTGGACCGTATGCCGGAAGGGCTGGTGCGGTTTGTCTATGGGTTGTGAGGCGGGCTGGAGCTGGGGTTCACCTCAGTCCTGCTGCCGTGATAGCTTAGTCGCTCAGTTAGCAAGGAGCGACAATGAGCGATCGGATCATCATGCGCATCGGCGAAAGCCTCGTGGCCGGCGGACCGCCGGGAACAGCGGCGGAGCCGGAAGTGGCCATTGGCGAAATGGACGGGCCGATGGGGACCGCGTTCGCCAACCTGCTGGGCAATCAGGTGGTCGGCCATTCGCGCGTGCTGGCGCTGCTCAATACGGATGTGATGGTGCGGCCGCCGACGATTTGCGTCTCCAAGGTGTCGGTCGATAACGAGCGCTACACGAGTATTCTCATGGGCACGGTGCAGTACGCGACCGCCATGGGTGTGCTCGACAGCGTGCGCTCGGGCGTCATCCCGCGCGACAAGGCCAACGATCTGGGCATCATCGTCTCGGTGTGGCTCAATCCGTCGGTGGCGACCGACGATAAGCTCGACCACAAAATTCTGTTCGAGATCCACCGCAAGGCGACGACGCAGGCCATCACCAAAGCCATGCGCTCCGAGCCCTCCATCGACTGGCTGCTGGAGAACCAGGACAAGGTCATTCACAAGTATTTCGAGAAGGGGCTGAAAGGGGAGATTTAGGGGGGTCTAGTCCACCAATCCCAAAACGAGAGCCAGCGCGCGGTTGATGGCGAGGAGCGTTTCGTCATCGACCTTGCCGATTGGTGCGCTCAACCGATGGCGGCCAAGGGCGACGACCTTGTCGACCATGATTTGCGAGCGGGTCTTGAGGCCGGTGTCCGGGCCCGGTTCGAGGGGAATGCGGAAGAGAGGGGCGTCCACCCGGTCGCTTGTGACAAGGCAAACCAGAATGCTTGCGTGGGTCGGATTGAGGAAATCCGTTTGAACCACGACAGCAGGTCGCGGCTTGCCGAAATCTCCGGGCGCTGACACCACGACGATATCGCCGCGCGCTACCACGTCTCGTCGGCGGTGCCGATGGCGTCGATGAACGCGACGGTTTCCCGCTCGCTCTTTCGGCGCGAGACCAGCTTGGACTGCCGCAGCAGTTCGTCTGCGATCTTGGCGGATCGGGTGTCGGCTGCCCATATCTGCACGGGCCGCAACCCTTGGGCCCGCAACCGGGACCGGTAACGGTTCATGCGCGACGCGGGTGTTGAGGACTTTGCCATGGGCAGTGTGTAACATGTTACGGGAGCGGAGGCAATGTCTTGCTGTCTGGCGTGCGCTGTCACCCGCCCTCAAACGTTATCCCTGGTCTAAATCGGGGGTCAGACCCCTGAGTAGGGGTCTGACCCCAATCCCGGGACCCCTAGCCCTGATCGATGGGGCCTCGGGACCCCGGCCTTCGCCGGGACAAGCCCGAGGATGACAGCGGTGGGGTGGTGAGGGCGGTGTCCCCACTCTCAAACGTCATCCCGGCGCAGGCCGGGATCCGTGCAACGGGCCACAGAACGTCAGTTCATGTTGGCCTGTCGATATCAGCTTCGCCGAATGCGATCTCGCCCGTCGTTGGATCGAACAGATTGCGCCAAGTCGGGTTCATCTGCTCGATGAGCCGCACCTTCCACGGACGATGCCACCGCTTTAGTGTCTTCTCTCGTGCGATGGCGGCGTCCATCGTCTCGTGCATCTCGTAGTACACGAGCATCTTGATGGCATACTTCTTGGTGAAACCATCGAACAGTCCCTGCACGTGGGTGGCCATCCTTTGCGCCAAATCGCTCGTCACGCCGACGTAGAATGTGCCGTGCGGGCGGTTGACGAGTATGTAGACGCAGGGTCTCTTCATAGCACAACGATAGCATGGGGCTACTTACACGGGTCCCGGCCTTCGCCGGGATGACGGGGTTGGGGGGGTGCGGTGGCGTTGC
>CAYWIF010000040.1:0-9696 GCA_964458265.1 uncultured Hyphomicrobium sp.
GGAATGTTGTCGTGCTTCTTCCAGGGGTTTTCGAGCGTCTTGTTGCGCAGCATGTTGAGGCCGCGGCAGATGCGGCGGCGGGTTCCGTGCGGGAGGATCACCTCGTCGATGTAGCCGCGTTCGGCGGCAACGAACGGATTGGCGAAGCGGGCCTTGTATTCTTCGATGCGGGCGGCGATTTTTTGCGGATCGGCGATATCGGAGCGGTAGATGATTTCGGCAGCGCCCTTGGCGCCCATGACCGCGATTTCGGCGGTGGGCCAGGCGTAGTTCAGATCGCCGCGGATGTGCTTTGAGCTCATCACGTCGTAGGCCCCGCCGTAAGCTTTGCGCGTGATGACGGTGATCTTCGGGATGGTGGCTTCGGCGAAGGCGAAAAGCAGCTTGGCGCCGTGCTTGATGAGGCCGCCGTATTCCTGCGCGGTGCCCGGCAGGAAGCCTGGAACGTCGACGAAGGTCACAATCGGGATTTCGAAGCAGTCGCAGAAGCGGACGAAGCGGGCCGCCTTGCGCGAGGCGTCGCTGTCGAGAACGCCGGCAAGCACCATCGGCTGATTGGCGACGATGCCGACGGTGCGGCCTTCCATGCGCGCAAAACCGGTGATGATGTTCTTGGCGTAGTTTTCCTGAATTTCGAGAAAATCACCCTCATCGACGACCTTCAGGATCAGTTCCTTCATGTCGTAGGGCTTGTTCGGATTGTCGGGGATCATGGTGTCGAGCGAACGATCCTCGCGATCGGGACTGTCGGCGGTCGGCAGTTCCGGCACGCCAGACTTGTTGTTGGAAGGCAAGAAGTCCATCAAGCGGCGCATCTGAAGGAGCGCTTCGAGGTCGTTCTCGAAGGCGCCATCGGCGACGGACGACTTGGATGTATGAACCTTGGCACCGCCCAGTTCTTCTGCCGTGACTGTTTCGTTGGTCACGGTCTTGACGACTTCGGGACCGGTGACGAACATGTAACTCGTGTCCTTCACCATGAAGATGAAGTCGGTCATCGCGGGTGAATACACGTCGCCGCCGGCGCATGGACCCATGATGACGGAAATCTGCGGGATGACGCCGGACGCCATGACGTTGCGGGTGAACACTTCCCCGTAGCCGCCGAGGGCGTCGACACCCTCCTGAATGCGAGCCCCACCGGCATCAAAAAGTCCGATGATCGGCGCGCGGTTCTTGAGCGCCATATCCTGGATCTTGGTCATCTTGCGGGCGTGACTTTCCGACAGCGAGCCGCCGAGCACCGTGAAGTCCTTGGCAAAGACATAGACGACGCGTCCGTTGATCGTTCCCCAGCCGGTCACGACGCCGTCGCCCGGCGTCTTGTTCTTCTCCATGCCGAACTCGGTGCAGCGGTGCTCGACGAACGTGTCGAACTCCTCGAAGGAATTCTCGTCCATCAGCAGTTCGATGCGTTCGCGGGCTGTGAGTTTGCCTTTGGCATGCTGGGCATCGATGCGGGCCTTGCCGCCGCCGAGCCGGGCATTGTCGCGGCGGCGTTCGAGCTCTTCGATGACGTCCTTCATGGATGTTCCACCGTGATTTAGAGGGATGACCCGGAGTTAAAGGAGATTAGGCGTTCCATACCACGGGTAACCGGGCGCGCAACCGTGGCGAAGCAGCGATTTCAGGACCGGCGACTGCGCGGGCCTCAAGCGTGGCGCAGCGCTGCGGACGTTGGCAGGTTGCATTTCCAAGGTTTTTGCCGGTCAATGGGATGGCGCCAGCGCCGCAGCGGCGGCCCGGAAGTCGCGTTCGTTGGCGGCACGGCGGGCCTCGGCTTCTTCGCCGCGGCCCCAATGGGCAATTTGCCAATCCTCATCCAGGTGGGCCGCTTTCCAGACTGCATCGGCCGTCAGCAAACCCTTCGCATAGGCAAGTGCGAGAATGGTGGAGCCGGTCAAGGTGGTGATGAGCTGGACGGCGGCAAGTTGAAGGTCGGACAGGCCATCGAGAGCTGTTGCAATGCGCGCGGCCACGGCCGGCGGCTGGGCCACATGCATGACGCCTTCGGCGCGCATGAAGCGCGCGCCAATGGCCGCCTCCACCGCGTCGACGATCGGGTCCCAGGTCCGGCATTGCTCGGCCACCAGATTGGCGGGTGAGGCTGTGCGATAACAGAGTAGGTCGCTGCCGGCATAGGCGACGACCTCGCCGGCAACGGCGGCGCGATGGCCGGCGACAGCATCGATGGCGCTGTTGGCGAGGCGCGTGGCAGGCATCGTCGCCGGATCGATCACACCGGATTGCGCGCGCCATTCGGAGACGACGAGATCGGCAAAGGCTGGGTCGTCGATGACGAGGATGCGTTTCAACGGTGTGCGCAGCGGACGGCCGTCGAGTTGAATTTCGAAACCGTTGCCGGAGGCGGCCGGAACGCGGGCGACGTTCTCATAGAAGCGCTTGGGCAGTGGCGGGCGGAGTGAATCCTTGATGGGACCTTTTGGACCGCCGCCTTTCGATCCGCCTTTGTCGCTCTCGCTCATGCCGTCAATCCAAGTTTGTCAGTTCGTCGCGGAGGGCGCCACTCAAGGTGAGGCTATCGGACAGCACGCGGTGGGCACCAGCCGCGATCAGGTCTTCGGCCGGATGATAGCCCCATGCGACGCCGATGGCGCGAACGCCGGCGTCGCGCGCCATGCCGATGTCGAACGTCGTGTCGCCGATCATCATCGTCCGGCTAGGCTCCGCACCGGCCTCCGTCATTGCGGCCAGCAACATGGCCGGGTTTGGTTTGGAGGGATGCGTGTCGGCGGTTTGACATGTGACGAAATAGTCCGCGATGCCTTCGCGTTCGAGGACGGCGGCGAGGCCGCGGCGGCTTTTGCCGGTGGCGACGCCGAGCAGAATGCCGGGCTCGGAGGCCAGGGCGAGCAGCGTCTCGCGGATGCCGGGATAGAGCGCGTCGTGATGCGACCCATTGCGGCGCAGAACTGCGAAGGCATCCTTGTAGCACTGCGCAAGTGCGGCGATGTCGGCGACCGTCGCCGCCGGCACGAGACGGCGCATTGCTTCATGGAGCGAAAGGCCAACCACGGAAAGCGTGTCGGCGCGACCTGGAGCGGGCAGGCCGGCATCGAGGAACGCTGCCTCCATGGCGGCGACGATCATGTGCTGGCTGTCGACGAGGGTGCCGTCGCAATCGAAGACGACGAGCTTCAACGCCTACCCTCCGCGCGGCCTTCCAGGCGGGCGAGCCGTCCGTCGCGCAACTCGATGAAACGCAGGAGCAGTTGCGAGCGGCGCGCGTTTTCTCGCATCATATCCGTCACGACATTCGGATAGGGGCGCCCAAACGTGCCGCGGGTTTGACGCGCGGTCTTTTTAAGAATGTAGAGTGAAACCGCCACGACAGCCGCGACGAAGAGAATATAGGGAGCGATGGCCATGAGGTCCGCCATGGTCAGCGCGACCCGCCGCCGCCGCTGCCGCCAGACGAGGAGCGGCGCGTGGATTCAAGGCGCTGCAGCCGGGCTTCTTGATCTTGCACGGCCTTCTCGATGAGATCGTTCTGGCGCTTCATTTCGGCGATGTACTCTTCCAGCATCTCGCCGTGTGTTTTGCCGCTGCGGCCGGTATGGATTTGCTGGCTGCGCTTGGCAAAATAGACGAAGACGCCGATCAGGAGCAGAACCGGCAACCAGTTGACGATGAGTGATGTGAGTTGCGTGCTCATGGATGATCCCCGCGGCCGGTCATACTTCGCCGGCAGAATACTTGCTGGCGTCCAATCCCAATAGGTCCCAGGTGCGCAGCATATGGGGCGGGAGCGGGGCCGAAACGTCAATTTTGGCGCGGCCCGACGGGTGAGGGATGATCAGGCGGCGGGCGTGCAAGTGCAGTTTGCCGTCCATGTTCTCCGCAGGCAGGTCCAGACCGCCTTCATACTTCGGATCGCCGACGATCGGGTGGCCGATGATCGACATGTGCGCGCGAAGCTGATGCTGGCGGCCAGTGACGGGTTTCAGCGAGACCCAGGCGGCCTTCCTGCCGACGCGGTCGATCACGGAATAATGCGTGGTGGCGTGCATTGCTTCCTTCTGCTCGCCGGGTTCGGCCTTGCGCACGCGGTCGCCGTCCGGCCCTGCCGCCTTGACGAGTGCCGCCTCTACCTTGCCTTGCGTTGGGCTCGGTACGCCTTTGACGAGGGCCCAGTATGTCTTGGCCGCCGAGCGGGTCTGGAAGGTCCGGCCCAGTTTGGCGGCGGCATTGCGCGTCTTGGCAACGAGAAGCACGCCGGACGTGTCGCGGTCGAGCCGATGCACGAGGCGGGGACGTTCACCGCCAAAGCGATCGGCCATGCCGGCCAGCATTCCATCGATGTGACGCTTGGTTCCCGTGCCGCCCTGCACGGCAATTCCGGCGGGTTTGTTGAGGACGAGGACTTCGTCGTCTTCGAACAGGATCATCTTTTCGATTGAATCGCGGTCGCCCTTCGACACGCCGGGCGGCGCCTTCAATCCTGGCTTCGATGTCTTGGGCTGGCGGATGATTGCGGGGACGCGGATTTCCTGGCCTTCGCTCAGCCGGTCGTTCGCCTGCGCCCGCTTACTGTCGACGCGCACCTGGCCCGAGCGGAGCAGCTTTTGCAGATAGCTGTAGCCGACCTCGGGAAAGTGCACGCGAAACCAACGATCGAGACGCATCTCGCTCTCGGTTCCGGCAACTGTCATCGTTTCGACTTTTGGGTTCGATGGCTTGGCGCTGGCCGTCGTCATGTCATAGCCCACCGCGCGATCGCCAAGCCCGCCACAAGGCCCGCAATGGAGAGGATGACCGATGCGATGATGTAGGCTGCGACCGATCCGAGCGATCCAGCGGCATAAAGATCGAATGCATCGAGGGAGAAAGCCGAGAACGTCGTGAAGCCGCCGAGGATGCCGGCCATGAGAAAGGCGCGCAGTTCGGGCGAACCATCAAAGCGTTCGAGAATGACCACGACGGCGAGACCCATCAAGAACGATCCCACGACATTGACCGTCAAGGTCGCCCACGGGAACAGTTGCCCGCCGCGCGCGACGGCCGCGGCTGCGAACGTTTGGTAGGTCAGGAAGCGGAGGGCCGCTCCGATGGCGCCGCCCGCCGCGACAAGAACCAGCAACTTCATTGGTTATCCCGGTGTCCGGCTGTGCGGCGCTCATATAGCCCGGCGGGGCCGGCCCGCGCAAAGGCTCAATCGTCGTCGGGGGTCACGGATAAGCCGCGACCCAACGCCCAGCCGATTGTCCAGCCGATCAGCATGGCGACCAGGTTGATGCCGAGGAAGATCGCGGAGTGGAGTTCGGCGACCTGATCGGGGCTATCGAACTTCAGTTGGTCCACGGCCCAAGACGCGATCGGCGCCGCCAGAAAGACAGTGGTTACGGCGGCAAAGGCCGCTGCAAATATCATCGCCACGAGATAGCGCATGTCATCCTCCGGCCGTCGCCACGCGGCACTTGCGGTGCCGTTCTCATTTCACTTCCCAGAACCAGATTTCACCCGCTTCGGCATAGTTCGAATAATAGCCAACCCAGGAGAACCACTCCATCAGCCACTTGGCGCTGGACCGGTAGCCGTTCCAGACATCGATGTGGTCGCCGGTGGCGCGGCCCTGGTCGGTGGAGCGGCGCCAGTAGTCCTGGATATAGATGATGCCGGTGCGCCCGAAGATCTTGGGGTAGAATTGCGCCGCATCCGCGCCGACGAACTTTTCCGTAGGGCCAACGCCGGAAATCTTGGCGCGCGCGATCGCGTTGGCGAGCTGGCTGGCGTTGATGAAGTGCATTTCTTCGCGCGAGTGCACCGAGCAGTGCGAGCAGCTACCGATTTGGGCGGGCTGCACTCCGGCTCGGCGCAGCGCGACCCCCATACGGATCGCGCACTGGTTGGAAAAAACCGGGAAAGCCTTCTTGACCTGGCGGCCTTCGAGGTTGGTGAGATCCTGTGGCGCAAGGCACGGGGACTGCACGCTTTGGTTGATGGGATGGCCGTACCAGAGGTCCTTGAACGCGATCATTCGAAATAACTCCCCCGGGTGTACTGCCCCGACTCCGTCGTCCCGCCCCCGCATGGCGCGGGACTATAGCACCCGGCGCGGCCCGCGCCAGCCGGGGTTCCGGCTTCATACCGCACTAGCCGCGCTTCTTGCGTAAAGCCGCCCAATAATCCAGCCGTTTGCGGATCTCGCGCTCGAAGCCCCGCTCGCGAGGATCATAGAAATGCGGGCGGCGCTTGAACTCGTCGGGGAAGTAGTTTTGTCCGGAAAAGCCGTCCGGTGCGTCGTGGTCGTACGCGTAGCCGTCGCCGTAACCTTCGTTCTCCATGAACTCAGTCGGTGCGTTGAGAATGATCTTGGGCGGCGAAACCGACCCTTGCTCGCGGGCGGCGCGTACGGCGGCTTTATAGGCCACGTAGTTGGCATTCGATTTGGGGGCGGTGGCGAGATAAATGACGGCTTCACTGAGCGCGAGTTCGCCTTCCGGCGAACCGAGAAAATCGTAGGCGTCCTTGGCGGCGTTGGCCACGACGAGTGCCTGCGGATCGGCCAACCCGATGTCCTCCACGGCCATGCGCACGAGGCGCCGGGCAAGAAACAGACGGTCCTCGCCGCCCTCCAGCATCCGTGCAAACCAGTAGAGGGCCGCGTCGGGGTCCGACCCTCGCACGGACTTATGCAGTGCCGAAATCAGGTTGTAATGACCTTCCCGGCTTTTGTCGTAGATCGGGGCGCGGCGCTGGACGATGCGCACCAACTCTTCGCGGCCGACCGGCGTTGCACCGTCTACGGTGGTCGCGAACACATCCTCAGCCAGATTGAGAATGGCGCGGCCGTCGCCATCGGCCATTTGCACGAGAGCGGATCGCGCGTCGCCGTCGAGCGGGAGCTTGCGGCCGATTTCCGCCTCGGCGCGCTGAAGCAAGCCATCGAGGGCCGCATCATCGAGGCGATTCAACGTCAACACAATCGCGCGGGAGAGCAAAGCCGCGTTGAGTTCGAAGGATGGGTTTTCCGTCGTCGCGCCGACAAGCGTGATGGTGCCGTCTTCCATGTGCGGCAGGAAGCTATCCTGCTGCGAGCGGTTGAAGCGGTGGATTTCGTCAATGAAGAGAAGCGTGCCGCGGCCTTGCTCACGATTCACGCGCGCCTTGTCGAACGCCTTGCGCAGATCCTGCACGCCGGAAAAAATCGCCGAGAGTTGCTCGAAGATGAGGTTGGTTTCGCCGGCCAACAGGCGTGCAATCGTTGTCTTGCCACAGCCGGGCGGACCCCAAAGAATGAGGCTGGGCAAGCGACCACCCTTCAGTAGGCGGGTGAGCTTGCCATCGGACCCGACGAGGTGGTCCTGGCCCGTCACCTCGGCGGGCGTGCGCGGCCGCAAGCGGTCGGCAAGCGGACGCGGAGCGCCTTTCTCAAGGCCTGCGGCTTCGAATAGGTTGGTCATGGCGCCGTTATAGAACGGCACCGGATGCCGCGATACGGGCGACCTGGGCAGTTCGGGGGGTTCACCCCGGAACTTGCAGGATCATGGCTTTGCTGTCGCGACGGATGCCGACGTACCACGTGCGCTGGCGGCTGGTCAGAAGTTGCTCGAGACCGGCGATGTTGTCGATGCGCTGGCGCTGGAGTTCGGTGATCACGTCGCCCGGCTGGAAGCCGAGACGCTGCGCGACGGACCCCGGGCGGAGCGACACGATCGCGACGCCGTCGCTCTCGTCGATCCCGAGTTCGTCGGCCAGACCGGGAAGTATGTTCGACACGCGCGCGCCGTCGAAGGGATGCTGCCCAGCCAGATTGCGGACATCGTCCTTGCCCGGCTGCGGCGGGGCTGCGAGCGTCAAATCAATGGTGACGGGCCGGCGGTTGCGGAGCAAATCGATGCGGGCGGTATTGCCGACACCGCGTGTCGTCAGGCGGTAGAAGACGGCGCGCGGGTCGGCAACCTCGAAGCCGTCGATGCGGGTAATGACGTCCCCCGCTTGGAGGCCTGCCGCTGCGCCGGGGCCACGATTGGAAACGCGCGAGACGACGGCACCGGAAATCCGGTCTAGCCCCAGAGCCTCGGCAATTTCGCGTGTGATCGGTTCCAGAAGTGCGCCAAGCCAAGGGCGCTCGACCTTGCGGCCGGCGGCGCTCGCCTCGACATACAGCCTGACGAGATTGGAGGGAATTGCGAAGCCGATTCCCTGAGACCCGCCGGACTGGCTGAAGATCATTGTGTTGATGCCGACGAGGCGGCCCGACATATCGACGAGCGCACCGCCGGAGTTGCCGGGATTGATCGCGGCGTCGGTTTGAATGAACACCTGGCTGTCGGACTTGCCGATCTCGGAGCGCGCCAGCGCCGATACGATGCCTGAGGTGACGGTCTGGCCGACCCCGAATGGGTTGCCGATGGCAAGGACCATATCGCCGACTTCGAGCGTATCGCTGTCTTCGAATTCGATGACGGGGAAGCGATTGTCGCTGCCCTCGATCTTCAGGATGGCGATATCCGTTTTGTCGTCCTGCACGACGACGCGAGCGTCGTACTCGCGCTTGTCGGCGAGCGCCACGCGGATTTCGGTTTCGCCGCGGCCCTTGATGACGTGGGTGTTCGTGACGATTGTCCCGTCGGGAGAGACGATCACGCCGGAGCCTAGCGAGGACTGGACCCGCTCGGATGGCCGCCCGAAGCGCTCGCCGAAAAACTGGCGGAAGAACGGATCGTTGGCGAACGGCGAGGAGAATGCCTGAACACGCCGGCGGACATAGACGTTGACGACGGCGGGCGACGCCTTGCGAGCGATCGGAGCAAACGAATACTGCACAATCTCGCGCGAGGGCGGAACGCGCTTTTCGGGCCGCTGGGCCTCAGCAAAGGTGGTCGACGCGACTTCGAAAGCAAGCACTGCCGCGATGAACCCGGCGAGGCTCAGAGCCATTGCTTTTGCGCGGTTTCGCATCACTTTCCTCGAACGGCTAGAGTCTTTCTACCGCCGATATAGGTGATCTGTCCGGCAAGAGAAAGACGGTCAGAAACCCATGAAACCACAGACGCCGTGGCGCGGCCGCGAGTATGGTCTGAATAGGCGTCGTCAACCGAAAACGCCCGCCGGATCGGACCGGCGGGCGTACTTATCATTGCGCGGTCCGACTCCCCTGCCGGGGAGCCGGCCGGAACGCGTTGTATTACGCGGTGACTTCTTCGCGGGCGGCAACTTCGGCCTCGTGGCGGGCCTTGTCTTCGGAGCCTTTCACGCTCTCGTCACGGTCGACGAGTTCGATGACGGCGCGCGGAGCGCTGTCGCCATAACGGAAGCCGGCCTTCATAACGCGGGAATAGCCGCCGTTGCGCGACTTGTAGCGCGGGCCCAGCACGTCGAAGAGTTTCTTGACCATGTCGTCGTCGCGCAGACGCGCGGCGGCGAGGCGGCGCGAGTTCATGTCACCGCGCTTGGCCAGCGTAATGTACTTGTCGATGACGCGCTTCAGGTCCTTGGCCTTGGGCAACGTCGTGACGATCTGCTCGTGCTTGATGAGGGCTGCGGCCATGTTGGAAAACATGGCTTGGCGATGGGCGCTGTCGCGGTTGAACCGCCGGCCTAGACTTCCGTGACGCATAGCGAGGTCTCTCTCTTTTTCACTACCGGTTGTTACGGGGAGGTTCTACGGCCTCGCCTCGTTATTCATTGCGCGTTCCGACTCCGCTCCGCGGAGCCGGCCGGAACGCGCGG
>CAYWIF010000040.1:9796-24325 GCA_964458265.1 uncultured Hyphomicrobium sp.
ACGCGCGGTTAGTATTGATCTTCGAAGCGCTTGGCGAGTTCCTCGATGTTGTCGGGGGGCCAATTCGGCACTTCCATGCCGAGGTGGAGACCCATCGACGCCAGCACTTCCTTGATCTCGTTGAGCGACTTGCGGCCGAAGTTCGGGGTGCGCAGCATTTCGGCTTCGGTCTTCTGGATGAGGTCGCCGATGTAGACGATGTTGTCGTTCTTCAGGCAGTTCGCCGAGCGCACCGAGAGTTCGAGTTCGTCGACCTTCTTCAGGAGTGCCGCATTGAAGGCGAGCTCGGGGTGGCGCGTTTCTTCCTGCGGCTTCTTAGGCTCTTCGAAATTGATGAAGACAGCGAGCTGGTCCTGCAGGATGCGGGCGGCAAGGGCCACGGCATCTTCGGCGCGGACCGAGCCGTCGGTTTCAACCGTCATGGTCAGCTTGTCATAGTCGAGGATCTGGCCTTCGCGGGTGTTCTCGACCTTGTAGGACACCTTCTTGACCGGTGTGTAGATGCTGTCGACCGCGATGAGGCCGATGGGCGCGTCATCCGGGCGGTTGCGCTCGGCGGGCACGTAGCCTTTGCCCATGTCGGTGGTGAATTCCATGCGCACGGAGGCGCCTTGGTCGAGATGGCAGATCACGTGCTCGGGGTTCAAGATTTCGACGTCGGAGGAGACTTCGATGTCCCCGGCCTTCACCGCGCCGGCGCCTTCCTTCTTCAAGACCATGCGCTTGACGCCGTCCGAGTGAAGGCGAAGCGCGATTTCCTTGATGTTCAGGATGATGTCCGTCACGTCCTCGCGCACGCCGGCAATCGAGGAGAACTCATGCAGCACGCCATCAATCTGCACCGTCTTGATGGCCGCGCCCTGGAGCGACGACAGCAGGACGCGACGCAGCGCGTTGCCGAGCGTCATGCCGAAGCCGCGTTCCAAAGGTTCCGCGATTACCGTGGCGAGGCGCGTGCGGTCGCGCCCCGGAATGATTTCAAGTTTTGCCGGCTTGATCAGGTCTTGCCAATTTTTCTGAAGAACGTTGCTGGTCACGTGGTGGCCTCTCTCAGGTTTCAAGCGCGCCACCCGCCCAAAGGTGCGCACTTATTTACCCAGGGGTCTATCGATCCGGCCCCAACAGGGGGCAAATGTGCGGCCGGCCGGAATGCAAAGACGGACGCGGGGGAAGCGGGTGACCCATGCGTCCGGCGGTCGTTGGATTAAACGCGGCGACGCTTACGAGGGCGGCAACCGTTGTGAGGAATCGGCGTGACATCGCGGATCGACGTGATCTGGAAGCCAACGGCCTGCAGTGCGCGCAGCGCGCTTTCGCGGCCCGACCCGGGCCCGCAGACTTCTACTTCGAGCACTTTCACGCCGTGCTCCTGGGCCTTCTTGCCTGCGTCTTCGGCGGCCATCTGGGCAGCGAACGGCGTCGATTTGCGCGACCCCTTGAAGCCCATTGTACCCGATGACGACCAGGCGAGCGTGTTGCCCTGCGCGTCAGTGATGGTGATCATCGTGTTGTTGAACGACGCATTGACGTGCGCGACGCCCGACGTGATGTTTTTCTTCTCGCGCCGGCGGACCTTCGCGCGGCCCTGGGCCTGTTCCTTAGCCATCGTCTCTCAAACTCCTCGGCACCCCGGGCACCGGGGGCTCATTTCGTCATGCGTGAAGCGATCCGTCCGACTGCCCCTCCCTCAGCGAGGGCGGAGCCGACCGGCCGCGAATTCCAATTAGGCTTTCTTCTTGCCGGCGATGGGCTTGGCCGGGCCCTTGCGCGTCCGGGCGTTGGTGTGCGTGCGCTGGCCGCGTACGGGCAGACCCTTGCGGTGACGCAGGCCGCGATAGCAGCCGAGGTCCATCAGGCGCTTAATGTTCTGGGAAACTTCACGGCGCAGGTCGCCCTCGACCAGATAATCGCGGTCGATCGTTTCGCGGATCTGGAGGATCTCCGCATCGGTGAGCTGGCTGACGCGGCGCTCGGCCGGGATGCCGACCGCTGAACAGATTTTCTCAGCGAATTTTGGGCCGATCCCGTGAATGTACTGGAGCGCGATGACGACGCGCTTTTGGGTCGGGATATTCACACCTGCAATACGAGCCACGATCTTCTCCTGGGCTTTCTAGTCCGTGTCCGCCGGGCCTCGCGAGATCGCGCGCCAAGCTGTTGTTTTTGCCAGCTAAAACGAAACGAAACCAGCCTTGCGAGGGATCCTTCGCCCGGCCAATTTCATCAACCCTGCGTCATGAAAGCGCGGTGTTGTAGCTCGGCACTACTCCTCAGTCAACCTTCCAAACAAACGTGTCACACCGGGATTTCGGGAAGCTGTTCCTTCCCACCGTGCCTGGCACTTCACGCTTTTGCCGCCCCTTTCAGGATGGCTTCGATCTCGGCGGAAACGGCTTCGATCGCGGCCATGCCGTCGACCGTCCGCAGCTTCCGGTAGGCGAAATAGTAGCCGATCAACGGCGCGGTTTCGCGGTAGTAGGCCATGAGGCGCGTTTTCAGGGCGTCGGCGTTGTCGTCGGCGCGAACGGTGCCGCCGGCGGCCAGCGTTTCGCGGGCGCGGTTCTCGATGCGCGAGACCAGAATTGTATCGTCGACCTTAATCTCGATGACGGCGTCGAGGTCCTTGCCTTTTGAGGTCAACAAGCTGCCCAGCGCATCGGCCTGCTTCAGCGTGCGCGGAAACCCATCGAGGATAAACCCCTTGGCGCAATCGGGCTGATCAATGCGGTCGGCGATGATGCCGATGACGATCTCGTCGGAGACGAGACCGCCCGATTTCATGATCGCTTCCGCCTTCTTGCCGATGTCGCTACCGGCCTTCACCGCGGCCCGGAGCATGTCGCCGGTCGAGAGCTGCACGAGGCCGTGCTTCTCGGCGAGGACCTGCGCTTGGGTTCCCTTGCCGGCTCCCGGCGGACCTAAAAGAATGAGGTTCACCTGCGACCCCTATTATTGGTCGCGCCGCGAAGCTTGGCCTTCTTGATGAGGCCCTCGTACTGATGCGCGAGCAGGTGGCTCTGGATCTGGGCCACGGTATCCATCGTGACGGACACGGCGATGAGAAGCGACGTGCCGCCGAAGTAGAACGGCAAGGCGGCATACGAAACCAGGAACTCGGGCAGGACGCAGACGGCGGCGAGGTAGAGAGCGCCGACGAAGGTGATCCGGGTCAGCACGTAGTCGATGTACTCGGCCGTCTTTTCACCCGGACGAATGCCCGGCAGGAAGCCGCCGTACTTGCGCAGGTTGTCGGCCGTTTCCTTCGGATTGAAGACAAGCGCGGTGTAGAAGAACGCAAAGAAGATGATCAGCGCTGCGGTGAGGAACATATGCAGCGGCTGGCCCATGCCGAGCGAGGCAACGATCGAGTTCAGCCATTCCGTGCCCTGACCGCCGCCTGAGCCCATGAACTGGGCCGCCGTGATCGGCAGGAGGAGCAGCGACGAGGCAAAGATCGGCGGAATGACGCCGGCCGAGTTCAGCTTCAGCGGCAAATGCGAGGATTCGCCCTGGGTCATGCGATTGCCGACCTGGCGCTTGGGATACTGGATCAGCAAGCGGCGCTGTGCACGCTCGATGAAGACGACGGCAGCGACGACGGCCAGCATCATGATGATCAAGCCGAAGAGGAGCGGCGTCGAGATCGATCCGGCGCGGGCGAGTTCGAACAGACCGGCGATCGCGGACGGCAGGCCGGCGACAATACCGGCGAAAATAATCAGCGAAATGCCGTTGCCGACGCCGCGCTGCGTGATCTGCTCACCGAGCCACATCAGGAACATGGTGCCGCCGACGAGCGTGATCACTGTCGAAAAGCGGAAGAACCAGCCCGGATCGTTGACGATCGCACCGGCAGCACCCGACGACGAGCCTTCCAAGCCGATTGCGATGCCATAAGCCTGAAGCGTGGCCAGAACGACGGTGAGATACCGGGTGTACTGGTTGATCTGCTTGCGGCCCGACTCGCCCTCTTTTTTCAAGGCTTCGAGTTTGGGCGAAACCGACGTCATGATCTGAATGATGATCGACGCGGAGATGTAGGGCATGATGTTCAATGCAAAGATCGCGAGGCGCTCGACGGCACCGCCCGCGAACATATTGAACATGCCGAGAATGCCGGACGACTGAGCCTTGAAGGCTTCCGCAAAAGCCGCGGCGTTGATGCCCGGCAGCGGAATGAAGGTGCCCAGCCGGTAAACCAGGAGTGCGCCAAGGGTAAACCACAGGCGCTTCTTCAAGTCTTCCGCCTTGGCGAAAGCCCCGAAGTTCAAGTTTGAGGCAAGCTGCTCGGCAGCGGATACCATCGTGCTATCTCCTGACCCTCGCCAGCCGGGCGGCGCTTTGCAACGCCGTCTAGGCCTCAGCGGCCTGCCCTTCCCGATCCTGGCGCCACCCACGACGCCATCGACGGGATATGGGCGCGCCCTCGCGGCCTTGCCAGACTACTCTTCCGACTTGGCCGTGGGTTTGGCGGAACCGGCCTTCTTGGCCGCCGTTTTCTTGCGCTTCATTTCGTCGGCCTCAAGAACCTTGACCTCGATGATCGACAGGGTCCCGCCGGCCTTTTCGATTGCGGCCTTGGCGGAAGCGGAGGCGCCGTTGGCCGTGACCGACAGCTTGGCCTTCAGTTCGCCGGTGCCCAGCACGCGCAGGCCGTCCTTCGGGCGGCGCAGGATGCCGGCGTCGACGAGGGCTGCAACATCGACCTTCTGGCCCGCCTTCAGCTTGCCGTCATCGACGGCCTTTTGCAGCGCGCCGACGTTGATCTCGTTGAAGTCTTTCGCGCGCCACTTGTTGAAGCCGCGCTTGGGCAGACGGCGATGCAAGGGCATCTGGCCGCCTTCGAAGCCGCCGATGGCGACGCCGGAACGGGCGGTCTGGCCCTTGCCGCCGCGGCCGCCGGTCTTGCCGACGCCCGAGCCGATGCCGCGGCCGATGCGGACGCGCCGCTTGCGGGCGCCGGCGTTGTCGTTGATCTCATTGAGCCGCATGGGACGGGCGCTCCTAAACCTTGAACGTGCCTCAGGCCTCGTCGACGACGCGGACGAGGTGGGGGATGGAATTGATCATGCCGCGGACTGCCGGAGTGTCTTCCAGCGTGCGGCGGCGGTGAAGCTTGTCGAGACCCAGGCCGCGCAGCGTCATCGTCTGCTTTTCGGGGCGGCGATTGGCGCTCGCATACTGTTCGACCGTGACGGTCTTGGACTTTTTCTTGTCGGCCATGAAAACGTTCCTTCAGGTTGGCGCCAGCGTTTAAGCGTCGGCACCGGCCTCGGCGGCGACCGAGCCGTCGCGGCGGCGGGCCACGATGTCGGAGACCTTCAGATTGCGACGGGCGGCGACACCACGCGGATTTTCCTGACCCTTGAGGGCGTCAAACGTGGCGCGCACGACGTTGTAGGGGTTGGTGGAGCCGAGCGACTTGGCGACGACATCCTGAACGCCCAGCATCTCGAACACGGCGCGCATGGCGCCGCCGGCGATGATGCCGGTACCGGCCGGTGCCGAGCGGACCACGACCTTGCCCGAACCGTGCCGGCCTTCGCTGTCATGATGCAGCGTGCGGGCATCGCGGAGCGGAACGCGGACGAGGTTGCGGCGGGCGGCTTCCGTCGCCTTGCGGATCGCCTCGGGCACCTCACGTGCCTTGCCGTGGCCGAAGCCAACGCGGCCGCGCAGGTCGCCGACGACGACGAGTGCCGCGAAGCCGAAGCGCTTACCGCCCTTCACCACTTTTGCGACACGATTGATGTGCACGAGCTTGTCGGTGAACTCGCTCTCGACCTTTTCGCGGTCGCGATCGCGTCCGCCGCGCTTTTCCTGGGGTCCACGTGCCACGGTCAAATCCCTTTCATCAGAACTTCAGGCCGACTTCGCGCGCGGCCTCCGCGAGCGCCTTCACGCGCCCATGATAGAGGAAGCCGCCGCGATCGAAGACGACCGTGTCGATACCGGCCTTCATGGCCCGCTCGGCGATCAGCTTGCCCACGGCCGCGGCCGCGGAAACGTCGGCGCCGGTCTTGAGGGCGCCGCGCAAGTCCTTTTCCAGGGTCGAAGCGGCGGCGATGGTGGTGCCGGCCGTGTCGTCGATCACCTGCGCATAGATGTTCTTGCCGGAGCGGTGCACCGACAGGCGCGGCCGCGTTCCGGCATTCGCCTTCAACGTGCGGCGCACGCGGGCGCGGCGATTCGTGAAGAGTGGATTGTGCGTACCCATTGGTGCCGGTCCTTACTTCTTCTTGCCTTCCTTGCGGAAGATATATTCGCCCTGATAGCGCACGCCCTTGCCCTGGTAGGGCTCCGGCTTGCGCGAGGCGCGGATGACGGCGGCGAGCTCGCCGACCGCCTGCTTATCAATTCCCGAAACGGTCACTTGGTCCTGCTTGGCGCCGCCGACCTTCACATCGACGCCGGCGGGGACCTTGATGTTGACGTCGTGGCTGTAGCCGACGGCGAGCGTCAGCATGTCCTTGCCCTTCATCGAGGCCTTGAAGCCGACACCGTGGATTTCCAGCGTGTGCGAGTAGCCGTCGGTGACACCCTTGATCATGTTCTGGATCATGGTGCGCGACATGCCCCACATGGCGCGGGCCTTCTTGGTCTCGTCGCGCGGCGTCACTTCGATGCCATCCGCGGTCTTCTCGATCTTGATCTCTTCCGGACAGGTAAAGGAGAGTTCGCCCTTGGCGCCCTTCAGCTTCACCGTCTGGCCGCTGACCGTTGCCGTCACGGCGGACGGAACGGCGACCGGTTTCTTGCCAATGCGTGACATGGGTTTAACCCTTCAACCACCCGGCGAGCCGGGCGCCTTCGTTAGAATACGTTGCAGATGATCTCGCCGCCGACGTTCTCCTCGCGAGCCCGCGAGTCAGACATCACGCCCTTCGGCGTCGACAGGATCGCGACGCCGAGGCCGTTGCGGACGTTCTTCAGTTCCTTGACCGGCGAATAGACGCGGCGGCCGGGCTTGGAAACGCGCTCGATTTCGCGGATCGCGGGCTGGCCGTTGTAGTACTTCAATTCGATCTCGAACTCGGGCTCGGAGCCCTTCTGTTCGACGCGGGCGTAGCCGCGGATGTAGCCCTCTTCGGTCAAAACGTCGAGGACACGGGCTCGCATGTTGGAAGCCGGCGTCGCGACCTTCGGCCGGCGGCGGAGCTGAGCGTTGCGGATGCGGGTCAGCATATCGCCGATGGGATCGTTCATTGCCATTGTCTTCGTTCCCTTACCAGCTCGACTTCACGATGCCAGGGATGCGGCCCTGACTTGCAAGTTCGCGAAGCTGGTTCCGGCACAGCTTGAATTTGCGATAGGTCCCCCGCGCGCGGCCGGTCAGCTCGCAGCGGTTGCGGATGCGGGTCGGAGACGAATTGCGCGGCATTTCGGCCAGCTTCAGACGCGCAGCGAAGCGCTCTTCGGCCGGACGCTTTAGATCGTTGGCGATCTCCTTCAAGCGCTTGCGCTTGGCGGCCGACTGGGCGGCCATCTTGCGGCGGCGGTTGTTCTTCTCAATCGAACTGGTCTTGGCCATTCAAATCCTCCAAAGGCCTTTCGGGCTTTCTCTGTTCGGGAAACCCGAGGTCCTCTAGCTGCGGAAGGGGAAATTGAAGCCGCGAAGGAGCTCGCGGGCCTCGTCGTCGGTCTTGGCGGTCGTGACCACGATGACGTCCATGCCAATCATGGTCTCGACTTCGTCATAGTTGATTTCGGGGAACACGAGGTGCTCCTTCAAGCCGCAGGCGTAGTTGCCACGGCCGTCGAAGCTCTTCGGGTTCAGACCGCGGAAGTCCTTCACGCGCGGAAGCGCGATGGTGACAAAGCGGTCCAGGAATTCGTACATGCGATCGCCGCGCAGCGTGACCTTGGCGCCGAGCGTCATGCCATCGCGCACCTTGAACGTTGCGATCGACTTCTTGGCTTTGGTCATGAGCGGCTTCTGGCCGGCGATGCGTCCAAGATGGGCGGCCGCGACTTCGACTTTCTTGCGGTCCGCGGTGGCTTCGCCGACGCCCATGTTGAGGACGATCTTTTCCAGCCGCGGAATTTCCATCACGTTGCGGTATTCGAACTTCGCACGCATGGCGTCGCGCACGACTTTCTCATAGTGCACCTTCATGCGCGGCTTGTAGTCCGCGGGGCGCGGCTTCGCCGGGGCGGCCGCAACGGGTGCGGCGTCCTTTTTGGCCTTCGGAGCTTTGCCTGCGGGGGCGCCGCCCTGCGGCTTGCCACCCTTCTTGTCGTTCTCAGCCATGGCTTACTTCTTCTCCGGAATGACTTCGCCAGAGCGCTTGGCAACACGCACCTTGCGGCCGTCGTCGAGCGTCTTGAAGCCGATGCGCGTCGGCTTGCCGTCCTTGGGATCTTCGAGCGCGATGTTCGACAGATGGATGGCGGCTTCCTTGGAAATGATGCCGCCTTCCTGCTGCGCGGTCTGCTTCTGGTGCTTGCGCACGACGTTGACGCCGCGCACGACGGCCCGGCTCTCCTTCGGGCGCACTTCGATCACCTCGCCGTGCTTGCCCTTGTCGCGGCCCGTCAGCACGATGACGTGATCGCCCTTCTTGATCTTCTGAGCGGACATCACAGAACCTCCGGCGCGAGCGAAACGATCTTCATATGGTTCTTGGCGCGCAACTCGCGGGTCACCGGCCCGAAGATGCGCGTGCCGACCGGCTCGCCCTGGGCGTTGACCAGAACGGCGGCGTTGCGGTCGAAGCGGATCAGAGAGCCGTCGGGACGGCGCACGCCCTTGGCGACGCGCACGATCACGGCCTTCATGACCTGGCCCTTCTTCACGCGACCCTTCGGAATCGCCTCCTTCACCGACACGACGATCGTGTCGCCGATGGTGGCGTACTTGCGCTTGGAACCGCCCAGTACCTTGATGCACTGGACGCGGCGCGCGCCCGAATTGTCGGCGACGTCGAGATTGGTCTCCATCTGGATCATCGCTGTCGTCCTTCCCTTGCGGCCACCCGCGGGTGGCCAAATATCTCATCTATCGGCTGGCTGTTGCCCTTGGTCCCGCGCCGTCAGCCCGAATGAGCCCGGCGCCGGGAGTTCAGGCCTTCGCCAAAGCCACCCAACGCTTGTTCTTCGAAATCGGCGCGGACTCCTCGATGGAGACCTTGTCGCCGATCTTGAAAACGTTCGTCTCGTCGTGCGCGTGGTATTTCTTCGTCCGGCGCACGGTTTTCTTCAAAAGCGGATGCGTGAAGCGGCGCTCCACCTCCACCACGATCGTCTTGTCGTTCTTGTCGGAAACGACCACACCTTCCAGCACGCGCTTCGGCATCGCTCAAATCTCCTCAAGCGCTCTTCTGCGCGCTACCCGCCCGCTTGGCGCGGGCAACCGTCATCACGCGAGCGATATCGCGGCGGACCTCGCGAATGCGCGAGGTAGTTTCCAGCTGCCCGGAAGCCCGCTGAAAGCGCAGGTTGAACTGCTCCTTCTTCAGCTTCGCCAGCTGGTCATCGAGCTGGTCGAGGGACATGCCCTTAAGCTCTACGGCCTTCATCATTCGTCCTCACTCGTTCCTTTTTGTGAGCGTCTCAGCTTGATCAAGCGAGGCGCGTCACGATCCGTGTCTTGATCGGCAGCTTGGCGGCGCCGAGTTCGAGAGCTTCCTTCGCGATCTGCGGGTTGACGCCGCCGATCTCGAACAGGATGCGGCCCGGCTTGACGCGCGCGACCCACAATTCCACGCCGCCCTTGCCCGAGCCCATGCGGACCTCGGCCGGCTTCTTGGTGACCGGCAGGTCCGGATAGATGCGGAGCCAGATGCGGCCCTGGCGCTTGGTGTGGCGCGCGATCGCGCGGCGCGCGGCTTCGATCTGGCGCGCCGTAATGCGCTCGGGCTCGATGGCCTTGAGGCCGATCTCGCCGAAGCTCAGCGTCGTGCCGCCTTTCGCAGCGCCGTGGATACGGCCCTTGAACTGCTTGCGGAACTTTGTGCGCTTGGGTTGCAGCATGATTTTATTCCTAAAGTTCCTTTAAGCCTCGGGCGGCGTTTCGGGCGTGTCGGCCGTGCGGCCGCCGCCACCGCCTCCGCCACCACGTCCACCACGCGGGCCTCCGCGACGGTTATCGCGGCGCTCGCCATCGTCACGGCGCGGACGCGGGCTTGCCTGATCCTGTGCTTCGAGCGACCGCTTCTCGGCAGCCATCGGATCGTGTTCGATGATCTCGCCCTTGAAGATCCAGACCTTGATGCCAATGACGCCGTAAGCGGTCTTGGCGAGGCCGTAACCGAAGTCGATGTCGGCGCGCAGGGTGTGGAGGGGAACGCGGCCTTCGCGGTACCACTCGGTGCGCGCGATTTCCGCGCCGCCGAGACGGCCGGCGACGTTGATCCGGATGCCGACGGCGCCGAGACGCAGAGCCGACTGGACGGCGCGCTTCATGGCGCGACGGAAGGCGACGCGGCGCTCGAGCTGCTGGGCAATCGATTCAGCGACGAGGGTCGCGTCGATTTCCGGCTTGCGCACTTCGACGATGTTGAGGTGCACTTCCGACGCCGTAAGGCGGGCGAGTTCGCCGCGCAGCTTCTCGATGTCGGCGCCCTTCTTGCCGATCAGCACGCCGGGGCGGGCGGTGTGAACCGTGACGCGGCATTTCTTGTGCGGGCGCTCGATGACGACCTTGGAAATGCCGGCGGTGCGCTGATGCTGCATGATGTGGTTGCGCATCACGAAGTCTTCGTGCAGCAGCTTGCCGTACTCGCCGCGGGCGGCGAACCAGCGGCTGTCCCACGTGCGGTTGATACCGACGCGCAGGCCGACGGGATTGACCTTCTGACCCATTATGCGGCCCCCTTCTTGGGCTCGGCTGCCGTCTTGGCCGCCGGCTTGGTCTTCTTGGCCTTCTTGGGCTCGGCCTCTTCAGCCTTCTGCCGGACGACGACCGTGATCTGCGAAAACGGCTTCAGGATCTGGAAGCCGCGGCCACGGCCACGGGCCGCGAAGCGCTTCATCACCATGTTCTTGCCGACGTAGGCTTCGGCGACGACGAGTTCGTCGACATCGAGGCCATGATTGTTCTCAGCATTGGCGACCGCGCTCATCACGCACTTGCGCACGTCCTGAGCGACGCGCTTGCGCGAGAATTCAAGGTCGGCCATCGCTTCGTTGACGCCCTTGCCGCGGATCAGCTCAGCGACGAGATTCAACTTCTGGGGCGAGATGCGAATGTTCTTCGCAATCGCCTTAGCCTCGTTGTCGGCGAGGCTACGTTCCCGGCTCGGCTTGCCCATTACTTCCTCACCGCTTTCTTGTCGCCGCCGTGGCCGGGGAACGACCGGGTCGGTGCAAACTCACCGAACTTGTGTCCGACCATGTCCTCCGAAACGGAGACGGGAATATGCTTCTGGCCATTGTGGACGCCGAACGTCAGGCCGACGAACTGCGGCAGGATCGTCGAGCGGCGGCTCCAGATCTTGATGACCTCGTTGCGGCCCGAGGCGCGCGTCTTCTCGGCCTTCTTCAGGATGTAGCCGTCGACGAACGGGCCTTTCCAAACTGAACGTGTCACTTGCGTGATCTCCTCGGCGCCAAAGCGGCCTTAATTCTTCTTCGACTTGTGACGGCTGCGAACGATGAACTTGTCCGTCGCCTTGTTCTTGCGGGTCTTGTAGCCCTTCGTCGGCTTGCCCCAGGGCGTTGCCCAGTGCTTACCGCCGTTGGTGCGGCCACCGTTCGGGTGGTCGATCGGGTTCATGGTGATCGAGCGCACCGTCGGGCGGGTGCCCTTCCAGCGCGTGCGGCCGGCCTTGCCCGTGACCTGGTTCATGTGGTCGGGGTTGGAGACGGCGCCGATCGAAGCCATGCACTCGGCGCGGACCTTGCGGGTCTCGCCGGAGTTGAGTTTCAGAACAGCCCAGCCGGCATCGCGGCCGACGAGCTGCACGAAGGAGCCGGCCGAACGCGCCATCTGGCCACCGCGGCCGGGCTTCAGCTCGACGTTGTGAATGATCGTGCCGAGCGGCATCGCGGCGAGCGGCATGGCGTTGCCGGGCTTGACGTCGACTTTCGAGCCGGCGACGACGCTGTCACCGACTGCAAGGCGCTGCGGAGCCAGGATGTAGGACAGCGTACCGTCCTCATACTTGATGAGCGCGATGAAGGCCGTGCGGTTCGGGTCATACTCCAGGCGCTCGACGACGGCGGGCATGTCGAACTTGCGGCGGCGGAAGTCGACGCGGCGGTAAAGCTGCTTGTGGCCGCCGCCGATGTGACGCGTCGTGATGCGGCCATCGCTGTTGCGACCACCCGTCTTGGTCTTGCCCTCGACGAGCATCTTGACCGGCGAGCCCTTCCACAGGTGGCTGCGGTCCACCTGAACGAGGTGGCGCAGACCTGGCGACGTCGGGCGAAATGTCTTCAATGCCATGACGTTATCCTCTAGAGGCCCGTCGTCACGTCGATGGAGTGGCCTTGCTCCAGCGTGACGATCGCCTTCTTGGTGTCAGAAAGCAGCGCGCGGCGGCCCTTGAACACCTTGTTCTTGCCCTTGCGGACGAGCGTATTGACGGCCTTCACCTTGACCTTGAACAGGCTTTCGACGGCGGCCTTGATGTCCGTCTTGGTGGCCCCCGGCGCGACCTTGAAGATCACCTGGTTGGCTTCCGAGACGAGCGTCGATTTTTCCGTGATCACGGGGGAGAGGATCACGTCGTAGGCTTTGAGCTTGATGGTCATTTGAACCGAGCCTCCAGAGCCTCGACTGCGGCCTTGGTCAAGACGAGCTTGCGGCGGCGCAGGATGTCGTAGACGTTGATGCCCTGGATGGGCAGCAGGTCGATGTTGGGGATATTGCGGGCCGCGCGGGCGAAGCCGACGTCGAGTTCCGCGCCGTCGATGATCAGCGCGTTGTCGAGCGAGAGCTTGGCGAACTGCTGGCGCAGCGCACCGGTCTTGCCTTCGTTCGAGGCGGCCTTGTCGAGGACGACGATATCGCCAGCCTTGGCCTTGGCAGACAGCGCGTGACGCAGCGCCAGGGCGCGAACCTTCTTGGGCATGTCGACGGCGTGACTGCGGGGTTTGGGACCAAACGCCTTGCCGCCGCCGCGCCATTGCGGCACCGACTTGTCGCCATGACGGGCGCCGCCGGTACCCTTCTGCTTGTACATTTTCTTGCCCGTAACGTTCACTTCCGAACGGTCCTGGGCATGATGCGTGCCGGCCATGCGCTTCAAGAGCTGATAGCGCACCATGCGGTGGATCAGATCCTGGCGAGGCTCGAGGCCGAAAATCGCGTCGGCAAGTTCGACCTCACCGGCCGACTTCGCATCCAGCGTGGTGACAGAGGCTTTCATCACGCCTGCTCCTTCTGACCGGCAGCCGCGCGGGCCTTGAACGCGCCGGGAACGGGCACGTTGGCGTGCGCAGCCTTCTTGACGGCGTCGCGGACAATGACCCAGCCGCCCTTCGAACCGGGGACGGCCCCGCGGATCATGATGAGCCCGCGGGCGGTGTCGATCTTGGCGACGATCAGGTTCTGGGTGGTGATGCGCTCGTCACCGAGGTGACCGGCCATCTTCTTGCCCTTGAACACCTTGCCGGGGTCCTGGCGCTGACCGGTTGAACCATGCGAGCGGTGCGAAACGGAGACGCCGTGCGTGGCGCGCAGACCGCCGAAGTTCCAGCGCTTCATCGCGCCGGCGAAACCCTTGCCCTTCGAGGTGCCCGTCACGTCGACGAACTGGCCCGGGACGAAGTGGTCGGCGGTGATCTCGGCGCCGACTTCGATGAGGTTGTCGGGCGAGACGCGGAACTCGGCCAGCTTGCGCTTGGCTTCGACTTCGGCGACCGCGAACGTGCCTTTTTCCGACTTCGTCAGCCGCGAGGGCTTGCGGGTGCCGGCGCCGACCTGAAGCGCGGTGTAGCCGTTCTTTTCGGCCGTGCGGTGCGAGACGACCTGCAGCTTTTCAAGCTTCAGGACGGTCACCGGCACATGCTCCCCGGCATCGGTAAAGATGCGGGTCATGTCGACCTTCTGTGCAATCACTCCGGAACGCATTGCGCGCATTCCTTCCTATCCTTGGGATCGTGGCGCCCGCCGTTTGGCCGGTGCGTCAGAGGATCCGAAACCTCTAGAGCTTGATTTCGACGTCGACGCCTGCGGCGAGGTCGAGCTTCATCAACGCGTCGACCGTCTGCGGGGTCGGGTCCACGATGTCGAGAAGCCGTTTGTGGGTGCGCATCTCGAACTGCTCGCGACTCTTCTTGTCGATGTGCGGCGAGCGGTTGACGGTAAATCGCTCAATGCGCGTGGGCAGCGGGATGGGACCCCGCACTTCCGCGCCGGTGCGTTTTGCCGTGTTCACGATCTCGCGCGTCGAGGCATCGAGAATTCGATGGTCGAACGCCTTGAGCCGGATGCGGATATTTTGGCCGTTCATGTCGATTAAGACCTACAAATAGGAGAGAGCGCCGCTTTCTGATCCACGGCGCTCCCGCCAACCCCTTTTGACTATTCGACGATCTTGGTGACGACGCCGGCGCCGACGGTGCGGCCGCCTTCGCGGATGG
>CAYWIF010000041.1:0-3170 GCA_964458265.1 uncultured Hyphomicrobium sp.
TGGTGGGCCCGCCAGGACTCGAACCTGGAACCAGGCGGTTATGAGCCGCCAGCTCTAACCATTGAGCTACGAGCCCGGATCGGGCGCTCCTTCTACATCATTTCAGTTTGTTTTGCACAAGCGGCGGGCGAGCCTTTCAGTGGAGTTTCTGGAGATCGTAGATGCGGGCGTATGTGGCGCCGCGGCCAATCAGGTCGCTGTGTGTCCCGAATTCGACGATGCGGCCGTTTTCCAGGACGAGGATCTGATCGGCATCGACGACGGTGGCAAGACGGTGCGCGATGACGATCGTGGTGCGCCCCTCGGACAATTTGTCCAAGGATTGACGGAGCGCCAATTCGGTCTCGCTGTCCAGCGCGGACGTCGGCTCGTCGAGCAGCAGGATCGGGGCATCTTTGAGAAACGCGCGGGCGATGGATATCCGTTGACGCTGCCCTCCGGACAACCGCGTGCCGAGTTCGCCGACCGGCGTATCGTATCCTTCGGGAAGCCCTTCGATAAAGGTGTGGATCTGGGCCGATTTGGCAGCCGCGATCACGTCGTCCATCGTGCGCTCCACCGTGCAGGCGAGCAGGTTGTCCTTGATCGTGCCCTGGAACAGGAAGGTGTCCTGGCTGACAAACGCAATATTGCGACGCAGGCTTTGCAAGGACACATCCTGGATATTCTGTCCGTCGATTTCGATTGCGCCGGCTTCGGGTTCATAGAAGCGTTCAAGCAGGGCCAACGTTGTCGACTTGCCGCTTCCCGACAGCCCGACGAGGGCCGTTGTCTTTCCGCCGGGTGCCGTAAACGACACGCCCGACAAGATGCCGACATCCTTCAGGTAGCCGAAGACGACCTTGTCGAACCTGATTTCACCCGACGAGATCCTGAGTGCAGGCTTGTCATTGTCATCGCCTTCGGGTGCCGGCAAATCGAGGATTTCGTGTATCATGCGGACACCGGTGGAACTCGCCACGAGCTGCCCTTGAACGCGCGCCAAGCGCCGGGCCGGCTCCGCGGCCATCAGCAATGCGGTGATGAAGGCAAAAAATGAACCGGGCGGACTGCCTTCCGCACTAAGCCGCCATCCCGCATAGAAAATGACCCCGGCAACGGCTGCGCCGGCAAACACCTCAATGAGCGGCGCGATGGTTGCCTGAATCGCCGCCATCCGGTTGCTGTTGCGGCGCAGGCCGTCCACATCCGATTGAAGCCGCTCGTTGAAGTGCGCTTCGAGTTGATAGGATTTTACGGTCTGAATGCCTTGCACGGTGTCGCGTACGGTTGTGAGAATTTCAGCACCCTTGGTGAAGCCGCGACGGGCGAGACTTTGGATACGTTGCGTCAGCGTGCGAAGCGCCAGGACCGCCAGCGGCCCCACGGCGAAGACGATGAGTGACATCGTGAGGTCCTGGCTCAGCATAACCACGAGCAAGGCCAACAAAGTCACCACATCGCGGCCGAGGCTGTTGGTAATTTGGTTGAGCATGGCGCGCATCGACACGGCATTCACCGTCATCCGGGTCAGCAAGTCTCCGGACGGATGCGCTTTGAAGAACGCAGCGTCCTGCTTTAGGAGGTGGCGATACAGTTTGGCCTGCGTCTCAGCGACGATTTTGTTGCCGACGCGATTCAAGGTCACTTCGCCGGCATAAATTGCGAGCCCGCGCACCAGAAACAAACCCACGATGATCAGCGGGATGACCATCATGGCCGTCTGGTCGCGCGCCACGAAGATGTCGTCGATGACGTCCTTCATGATCCAGGCGGCCAGCGCAGTACAGCCGCCAGAAATCGCCAGGAAAACGCTGGCCAGCGCATAGCGTGGCCAGTAACGCGCACCGTCCTCGCGCAGAACCCGCTTCATGACCGGCCAGAGGTGCGAAGTGTCCTTGTGTGCTTTCGAAGCCTTCATCGGCGGTCAATTCCTGGAGCAAATGCAGGGGCCTGAGCGGCTTAGCCGACTCGTGGAACCGCGGAGCGGCCGCATATCGGCACATGAGTCAGAGAAGGGCAAGCGGTGCAAGGCCGGAGATGCTGATGCAGCCGACAATCACTGTAATAGCCTATGAAACTCAGCCGGTTAGTTCGGACCAGCATCAACCGGCCGAGTCGACGCCAGCCGCAATCGGCTTCGAACGGTCGTTCTGACGCTGCCGTTGCGATCGGGCCGTGCTCGGTTATCCGGCTGCGGTTGGAGCGAAAGTTGATTGACGATTGCAGGCGGTGATGGATGTTCGTGTCCGATCCTCCAGGTTTCATCGTTGGGTGCTCGTGCCAGGACTATGGTCCTTGACATGTTGGGTCCCAGGCTGAATTGATCTTAATAGTCGTAGGGCGAAAAAAGTGGTCCTGATGCCTCGCACAGCGATGTACCTGGAACAGGGGAAAGTCGCCATTCGTGCTACGCATCATTGTTCCGCATCAGATTGCGCAGCACTGTGAGTAGCATTATCCCCGGTTGCGGCATGCCGATTGACACGTGTCCGAAATTGAAGAGCGCCGCAACCTTGATGTCTGAGCCTCTGCATTGAGCGGGCTGAACCGATGCCCGTCTTCATCATCAAAGACAAAGCAATACTCTTCGCCCACGTGCCGAAGACCGGCGGCTCATCGGTTGAGCGCTACCTCGCGGGCCAAGGCCTCACGATTCTTCACGGCGATCACCGGGCAGCGGGATTGCGATGCACGCCGCAACATCTTCATGCCGTTCCACTGGCGCAACTTCTCGAGCCGGCGGCGATGCACCTCAGCTTTTTGATCGTGCGCCATCCCGTCTCGCGCATTGCCAGCGAATACCGCTACCAGATGCGCAAGAGAAACTGGCTGCGAGACCGGCTTAGTTTCTCGCAATGGCTGGCGACTGCGATGGCGCGGCGCGCATTGGACCCGTGGTATCGGGACAACCATTTCCGTCCACAGCATGAATTTGAATTGCCGGGCGCGAGGGTCTTCCGCTTCGAGAACGGAGTTGATGCTTGCATCGCCTTTCTAGCCGGCGATCTCGGCACACCACCGCCTCCGTCGCAGATCAGGGAGAAGCCGTCGCCGCCGCTCGACTTCGCACTGCTTACCCGCGACCTTAGGTTGATCGAGCGGACCTATGCCCGCGATTTTGGCCGGTATGGCTACGGCCTTTCGCGTAGTGAACTCTTGGAGGCCGGCCTTTCGGCCGATATGGTGCC
>CAYWIF010000041.1:3270-23845 GCA_964458265.1 uncultured Hyphomicrobium sp.
AGAATTTGTGAACATTTACCGCAGCCACAACGAAAGGTCGCGGGCCTTTTTCGCCGACAAGCCCGGTATATTTGCCGAGTTCTGTCTTGAGAATGGCGACAGTTGGGAGAAGCTTTGCGCTCTGATCGGTCAACCAGTGCCGGTCGCCACGCCGACGCCGCACAGGAACAAGACCACGCCTCAGAAGAAGAGGTTGACTAGAGTTCTGAACGCGATAATTGCGCCGCTGTACGCGCGCTTGAACTGACGGGTCAGCGCCTAACAAAGGGGATCGCAGTGGAATCCTTAAAGGGATGTGGGGTCATCTACATCACCTCCGGCGCGGAATTCGCCATCGACGCTTGTGCTTCGGCCCAGAGCGTACGCGAACATGTCCCAGGACTTCAGATCGACATCTACTGCGACGTTCCAGAGCAGATCCCGCAGGGAATTTTCGATCAAGTCCACCCAATCGAGAACCCGCACAAGCGTTCGAAGGTCGACTATATCGACAAGAGCCGCTTTGAGCGCGTGCTCTACCTAGACAGCGATACCCGCATCATCGCCGATGTCTCTGACCTATTCGGTCTGCTCGACCGATTTGAGATCTGCATGTGCCATGCCCATTCACGCGAGCGAGCGTCGACCAACCAGACTTGGCGAACGGTAATTCCTCGATGCTTTCCGCAGTTGAACAGTGGCGTGTTCCTCTTCCAAAATTCCCCCAGCGTTCAAGAGATGTTCCGGAAATGGGCTGCCGCCTATCACTCAGCGAACTTCAATCGCGATCAAGTGACGTTGCGCGAACTGGTATGGCTGTCAAATCTGCGGCTGTTTGTGCTGCCGCCGGAATACAACATCCGGTATGCCAAATATCTCGAAGTTTGGGACGATCACGAGGCGCACCCGAAGATCTTGCACTATCCCGAATATAAATCGAAAGAGAGCAAGAAATTGAAGGATGTCGTGAAGGGGTTCTTCGGCGGCCGCTCTCGAGCGTAAGAGTGTTCTGGAATCATGTCTTCGGCAGGGGCTGCTAGCGCCAGATCGTCTCGATCCAGGGAGACGGGCGAACATGCTTGTATAGTTTCTCTATTGGAGATTTGACCGGCCATTCGCCGCGCGCAGCCTCGAGAATGTCGGGACGCCCGGTGAACGCCACGACCTTTGCCTCGGGCGGAAGTTGCGGCGTCTTGATGAAGTTCAGCGGCCATGCGGGCACGAGGGAGTGCTTGAAACTCAGGCACCATGACGGTGGATAGAAATCGACTGTGCCTAGTGTCCGCGACACGAAGGTTTGGCTGTTGCGGTAGAGATCCATCATCGCCATCGGATCAGGCCTGAACCGATCCCAGATCTGCGTCAACTCTCCGACCCTGTAGCGGAACACCGACATATTGCCGATGCCTTTGCCCTTCTGCGTCCAGTTCTCGATCGTCATGAAGGGGCTGGCAGGCTGGTAGTCGAACAGCTCATCGACCGAGCCGGTGACGAGCATGTCCAGGTCAAAATGAAGCACCGGTCCACTCAGATCTTCCAGTTCTGGACGAAAGATGAACATGCGCCGGAAGGGATGAAACCGCATGCGTTCGGGTAAATCAAACGGCGGCATCGGCTTGATTTCGACTCCGTCCTTGATACCGGAGGAGTCGTCGGTGAAGCAGACGAAGCGAAGCGGACGGACCGTGTTCCGCCGCACCATGCTGTGGAGGCAGTTGACATATTCCGACCCGTAGCGGTCACCCCATTTGAGGCAGATGACGGTCTGTGGGTTTGCGTTGTTGTAGGCGGCAGTCATTCACGCTCTCGCAAGAGATCTTCGATCGGCAAGGAATGATTATGAACCTTCCCCCCGAAAGGCAACCAAAGCGAAGACTTATACGGTGCTACTTGGGCCTGATGTCCAGCCGCAGGCGTACCCTTCAGGGTGCCATGGAAACGGATACCGCTTCGCCAGCATGGACACTGCGAAGCAGGGCGACATCGTCAAGAGCCATGGCCCAAATGTTACACGGTGCGGCCAGCCGCAATTCGCCGTTGCGCGATAGCGGCGTGGGTCCGAAGGCGATGGCGATGGCGTCGCCCTGAGGCCAGAATACGATTTCACCGGGGCTGACAACGTCGCGAGCTTCGGGTTCGGCTTCGGCCTGCACGCTTGTTTGAAAATAGATTTCGGGCCCCCAAGTTCGTGCAGAGCCCTCGAGAGGAAGGGATCGCCAGATCTCGTCGGCGGTGGGTGTATCGAGAAGCCGCGCGCGGATCGCGACCTCGCCCGCATGGATCAATATCTCGCGCACGTGTCCCCTCCGGCGGCCTCTTTTGTTCGGGCCATCCGGATTAGTGTCTCATTGAAGGGACGGGTCCACAAGAGTTCTTGCGCGGCGAAGCGCTCAGGCGGGCGGCGGACCAAACACAAGCACGGCGTTGAGGCCGCCGAAGGCGAAGGAATTCGACATGGCATACTTGACCTTGAGGTCGCGGCCGACATTGGGCACGTAGTCGAGATCGCAGCCCTCGCCCGGCTCGTCGAGGCCGATGGTGGGGGGCACCCAGCTTTCCTGCATGGCCTTGATGCAAGCCACCGCTTCAATACCACCACCGGCTCCGAGCGGATGGCCGTGCATCGATTTGGTGGACGATATGGCGAGCTTATAAGCGTGATCGGCGAAGACGGCTTTGATGGCTTTGGTTTCGTTGATGTCGTTGTCGGCGGTGGCGGTACCGTGAGCGTTAAGATACTGGATGTCGGAGGGTTTGAGGCCCGCGTCATCCAGGGCGTTCTGCATCGCGACGGAGGGGCCTTCGACGGTCGGCTTAACCATATCCTGGCTATCGGACGCCATGCCGTAGCCGACGAGCTCAGCCAGAATGGTGGCGCCACGGGCCTGGGCGTGCTCCAGGCTCTCCATGACCAGGATGCCGGCGCCTTCGCCCAGAACGGTGCCGTTGCGCTTCTTGGCGAACGGGAAGCAGCCTTCGGGCGAGAGAACGTGGAGCGCCTGCCAGGCTTTCATCGTGCCATAGTTGATGACGCTTTCGGACGCGCCTGCAATCGCCACATCGACGAGACCGCCCTGGATGTAGTCCTTGGCAATGCCGATCGCGTGGGTCGCGGTCGAGCACGCGGAACAGGTGGCGAACGTGGGCCCCTTGACGCCGAATTCGATGCCGACATGAGCGGACGCCGACGAACCGATGATGCGCAGCAGCGTCAGCGGATGCGTCGCGCGCTTGTTGAGGATGAACAGATCGCGATAGGCGGTTTCGTATGTTACGAGCCCGCCGGCGCCGGAGCCGACGATGCACGCCGAGCGATAGGGGTCAGCAATCGGCATCTCAAGCCCGGACATGCGCACGGCCTCGTCGGCGGCAACCGCCGCGAACCAGGAGTAGCGGTCGGCGAGCGAAATGATCCGGTCGCGCTTGAAGTGCTTGAGGCGGGCCTTGTGATCGAAATTCTTGATCTGCGCCGCAATCAGGATTTTGAGGTCTTCGAGCGGGAACCCGCCCAATTCGCTCACGCCCGACTTGCCGGCGCGCAGGCCGGCCCAGAATTCGTCCACCGTCGTGCCGATCGGCGTGACGGCGCCCATGCCGGTGATGACGACGCGGCGCTTTCGTTCAGCCATGACACAACTCACACTCTGGCCGGCTGATGCCGGTCCGCAAACCGTTCATTCTCAAAGGACGCTTCGCAGACCGAGCCGGCGCGAGCGATGGGCGGCAAGGGGCCGCCCCGGCCAACATCAGGCCTTCGCAGCAGCGGCAGGTCCGCCGGCCATCAGCGATTTGACGCGATCGACGACGGAGCCGACCGTTTTGAAGTCTTCAACGTCTTCGTTGGCGTTGTAGGGGATTTCGATGCCGAACGTGTCTTCGATGTCGAAGACGATCATGGCCAGGTCGAGCGATTCGATCTTGAGATCCGTGAGCTGGGTCGAAAGCGAGATGTCGTCCCGAGGCTCCTTCATGTGCTTCTTGAGGATCTCGATGATCTTGGTTGCCACTTCGTCCATATCGCTCTCCACACCAATTCCCGCCCGGAAAAGGCCGGAACTGGATACAGGTTCCCAATTCTGTTCCTAGGTCACGACAGATTTCGCAACAAGCTAGGCCGTCACATAACCTTAAAGGCTTTCCAAGTCCAGCCGAGCGGACCCGGCTGGAAGGCATGGAACGCCGCAGCGATGGTGCGCCGCCACCGCAAATCGAACGTATCCGTTCCATATCCCGGTGCCGCCGCCGCACCGCAAGCCGTCCCCAACTTCGAGAAGCGCAGGACAGTTCCGGTCTAGTCCGAAACCATGAAAAAGTGTTCAATGATTCCCGAAGCGGGCGACGCTCAGCAGCGCTTTCGAGCATTGTTCAGGAGCGTAGAGAAGTGGTCTTGGCGCCGCATCGGGCCAAGTTGTAGCGGGAGACTACCGGCAGGGGCGCGGGCGGCGTCGCCTAAAACTTGAAAAAGGGTGCTGCGTCAAACCATTGGCAGGCACGAGATGAACGACATGTCCCCATCCACCCCGGCGCAGACATCCGAAGCTCATGCGTGGTTGAGCCACTACCCGTCCAATGTCGATTGGTTCGCGACCATCCCGGACGGGCCTGTCTACAGTATGCTCGACGAGGCCGTGCAGGCCTACCCGAAACGTCCTTGCACCAACTTCTTCGGCCGCATCACGGCTTACGCCGATATCGGCGCCCAAGTGGACGCAGCAGCGGCCGGTCTGCAGAAACTCGGCGTCAAGAAGGGCACCAAGGTTGGGCTTTTCCTGCCGAACTGCCCCACCTTCATTGTCTATTACTATGCGGCGCTGAAGGCCGGGGCGACGGTCGTCAATTACAATCCACTCTACACGGTCGAGGAACTGACCTTCCAGGTGAAGGACAGCGAGACCGAAATCATGGTCACGCTCGATCTCCTAATGCTCTTTGAGAAGGTCGACGCCCTGCTGACCACGGGCGTGCTGCCCAGGGCTATCGTCGCCTCCTTCGCGCCGCTGTTGCCGGCGCCGAAAAATACCCTGTTCAAGTTGTTCAAGCGCAAGCAGATCGCACGGCCGAAGGCGTCCGCGGCGGCGGACCGCGTGGTCCTTGAAAGCAGCATCATCACCAAAGGCGCGAAGCCGGCGCCGGTGCCGATTGATCCCGACCACGACATCGCGGTGTTGCAGTACACCGGCGGCACAACAGGCACGCCAAAGGGCGCGATGCTGACGCATGCCAACCTCACCCGCAACGCGCGGCAGGTGATGATGTGGGCACCCGATCTGGGGCAGGGTCAGGAACGCGTGATGGGGGTGCTGCCGTTCTTTCACGTCTTCGCCATGACTGTCGTGATGAATTTCGGGATCGCTAGAGCTTCCGAAATCGTCATGATGCCGCGCTTTACATTGGACGAAGGTCTGGCCCTGATTGCAAAGGTGAAGCCGACGATCATGCCGGGCGTGCCGACACTCTTCAACGCGATCCAGAACCACCCGAAGATCAAAAACTACGATCTCACGTCGCTGAAGTTCTGCCTGTCGGGCGGTGCGCCGCTGCCGCTGGAGGTGAAGCAGAAGTTCGAAGCGACGACGGGGTGCAAACTCGTGGAAGGCTACGGCCTGTCGGAAGCCTCACCCGTGGTGACGTGCAATCCGGTCGAAGGTCCCGCGCCACCGCCCGGATCGATCGGTCTCCCCCTCCCCGGCACCATCGTGTCCCTACGCAGCCTTGCCGATCCCAGCATACCGGTCGCGCCCGGCGAGCGCGGCGAACTGTGCGTGAAAGGCCCGCAGGTGATGCGCGGCTACTGGAAAAAGCCCGAAGAGACGGCAAACCAGTTTGTGGGCGAGTTCCTGCGTACGGGCGACGTGGCGATCATGGACGAGAATGGGTTCTTCCAGATCGTCGACCGGATCAAGGATCTCATCATCTGCTCGGGCTACAACGTCTATCCACGCCGCGTCGAGGAGGCGATCTACGAACATCCGGCGGTGGAGGAAGTGACCGTGATCGGCATTCCCGACACGTACCGCGGAGAGGCGCCAAAGGCGTTCATCAAACTCAAGGCCGGGCATTCGGCAACCGCCGAGGACATCCAAAGGCATCTTTCCGTCAAACTGTCGAAAATCGAGTTGCCGGCGGCCATCGAGTTCCGCGATGCACTGCCGAAAACGATGATCGGAAAACTTTCGAAGAAGGAACTGAAAGCGGAAGAAGCCCAAGGGAAAACTGGTTAATTCCAGGGCTGCCAGTTCTCCGGCAACTTGCGCAACTCCGGCTTAGTTCAAATTTTATTAAGTCTGACAACCACCTCGCAACGCCTCTCATTCTATAAGAGAGGGTGATACGCATCGCGTCGAGGTGGGAGATGCTGCCGAAAAGTCCGACATTCGGTCAGCGAACCGCGCTGCGCCGGCCCGTGTTGGCGCGCCGGGAGCCGGTGGCGGACGCGCCGTCCGCGTCTTGCGTGGCGCCCGACCCTGTTGCGGTCGATGCCAAGACTAATGACGAGAGTGGCGAAGCGCCGGACGTTCAGCCGGAACTGCTACCCGTTCCCGCAGATCCGATATTGGCGCAGGAAACTGCCGCTCGGCCGCCGGACGCGCGATGGGCGAAACGCACACCGTCGCGACTCGGCGCGCAGATTGTGCACGAGAGCCTGTCCGCGCCGATCGCCTGCACCGTCCGCGACACATCCTCGACCGGCGCGCGATTGGAGATCGTGGCACAGCGCGGCGGCAACATTTCCCGGGACCGGGTGCCCGATGTTTTCACGCTCTTCATGCCCGCGGACCGTCTCGAATATGACTGCCAGGTGATGTGGCGGCACGGCAGTATGGCCGGCGTGCGCTATGTATCGCCGGCACGCCGCACGGCACGGCCGCCGCCCACGAAGAGGATGGAAATGCCGAAGAAGCCGCACACCAGCCTGATCAAGCTTCTGATCGATCCTCTTTGATTGCGCGAGGCGACTCCCCTGCGGGGAGCCGGCCGCCACGCGCGGAAGGGGGTGATTGCGCGAGGCGACTAAGCTTCGTTGATTGCGCCAACCGACACGCCTGCGGCGCGCCGGCCGGTTGGCGCGGAGGCCGTTGATTGCGCAAACCTACACGCCTGCGGGGAGCCGGCCGCCACGCGCGGAAGGGGGTGAGCACGCGCAACGTGGTCTGCATTTCCATAGACCGGTGAGCGCGCCGCGCTTTTACTGGCGGGCGACGTAGCGAGCGCCGGCAAGTGCCGAGCGGGATATCAACGTGAGGATCGTGACGCCGGCGAAAACCGATCCACGGATCGTTCCGGAGATTTTTGAAGTGCCAATCCGCGGGCGGTAGCTGACCGGGACTTCCTGGATGCGAAGGTTCGCCGCCGCGGCCTTAATTTGCATCTCCACCGTCCAACCGAAACGTCGTTCGCGCATGGCCAGTGACTCCAGCGCCCGCCGATCGATGGCGCGAAACGGACCCAAGTCGGTATAGGGCACGTTCCAGATGAGCTTGATCATGCGGCAGGCCAACCAGTTGCCGAAGCGCTGATGGGGAGCGAGCGCACCGGGGGCGCTGTTGCCCTTGGTACGTGACCCGATGACGAGATCCGCTTCGCCGCGCATGATGGGCGCGACGACCTGGTCAAGCTCATGCGGGTCGTCGCTGTAGTCGCCGTCGAGAAACACGATGATATCGGGCGCGGTCAGCGCGGCGATCCCGGCGAGGCACGCGGCTCCGTAGCCACGTTCGGGCTCCACGACAACACGAGCGCCGGCCGCACGGGCGGCGTGGGCCGTGGCATCCCGCGAGCCGTTGTCGACGACAACAATTTCGTCGACGAAACCAGGCAAATCCGCAATGACGCGGGCGATTGCCTGTTCTTCGTCGAGTGCGGGGATGATGACCGCAATTCTAGAATCGCGACGCATGTTCGCCGTTCCTAGCGAGGTCGCGTCCGACGCCAACCGTCGAGCGCCTCTCGCGCGAGCAGTGCCCAGACCGGGACCCAGATGAACCAGACCACGACATGATCGAACACGCCGATCTGACCTCGTGGCAAGAAGTAGAATGCCGTGAAATAGACCGGCAACGTCGCGGCCAGCAGCAAGAGACCAGGACTTGGCCGAAATGCCAGAAAGGGTGCCAGCCAGATCAAATACCAGGGATATTGCGCTGGCGCGAGAAGCAGAAGTGCGGCGACGATGGGACCCGTCCGCCGCATCAGGTCGCCGGCATCGGCTACGGGCCGCAGCGACACCGCAACGGCAAATGCTGCGCAGGCGACCGCCATCGCCCCTCGCGCCGCTAGCCCCGCGAAGTCTGGGGACCATCCGAACCCATCGAGCAGTGGCGCGATGAGCCACGCAAGTGCTGGATAAAGTGCGGTGTTGCGCTGCCAAGTCTGGGCATAGGCGGTGAACCCAGACGTTTCGTCAAGGCCTGCCAGCGCGACCGGTGCGGCCGTGATGAGTATCACCGCGGTGAAGACGCTGAGGGCGGCCGCCAAGCGACGCGGGTCAGCCGTGAGTGGCCGTAACACGAGCGGCAGAAGTAGAATGGGCCAGACCTTGGCGCCGGCCGCGACGGCAAGACTTGCCGCCGATGCCACGGAGGCACCGCCGGTGGCCAGAAGCAGCGCCAGAAGGAGTGGCGGCAAGACGACGATGTCCATGTGCGCGCCATTGTAGAGGGCGGCGATAACGACGGGATTCCACCAGTAAAGCGCTGCCCACAATCGGGACCGTCCAGCGCGATCAAGCAGCGCGAGCAACAGACCAATGGTGGCCAAGTCGCACAGGAGGATCACGGCCCGCCATGCGGTCAGGCTCCAGGGTTCGATTAGGTGAGCGAGTGCAAATGCGGCTTGGGCGGCGGGCGGATAGATGCTGCGCAATTCGGCATGACCGATGCGTTCGAGCAAGCGGGATGCGTCGGGTCCGACGACAATCCCCAGACGGTCGTTGGGACCGATGGCGATGTCTGCCGGGGCCACGGCGTACGGGTTGCCACCGGCAGCGGTGACGGCGCCATCCCAGAGATAGCGGTAAAAATCGTCCTCCAAAACCGGCGTGCTGGGGAACAGTACGAGACGGGCCAGAAGCCCGGCGCCGAGAACGATCGCCAGCGCAGACCGCGACCGGCGGTGACCGAGATCCAGGCTGGCGCGAATGAGAGACGGCAGTGCGAGACCGTAGGCGATGCCGGCCATGACCATGCCGAAGGCAACGGGGAGAACGGGCCGATCGCTGAGAGGGATTGCATCGTCGAAGCGCGGGGAAATCCACGCAAGAAGGACGGCGGCGAGAACGATCATCCCGCCGCCGATCAACCAATAGACCTCGTTGCTGCGTGCATCCGAATATCGATCCGCCCGCGCAGGCTGCGGCCCGGCTGACGGCGCTTCGGTGGCCAAGCTAGAACGAACCGCTCGGCCAAACGCACTTTTTCGTCGAGGGCTTGTAAATCATGCCCTCGGGGCATTTGGGCTTTTTCGTATCGGCGTAGGCGGCGGGACCGATTGCCAGAATTGAGACGGCGGAGAGAAGTGCGACCAGTGTCTTGAGCATAACCAGCTCCTTGGTAAAGCCTCGGAACGGAACCGCCACCGGGACGGCATGTCAAGTGCTGCGGAAAGGCAGACGTCAGACGGCTCCGATCGGGATACGTCCCAGCGGGGCGGCCGGTTTCAAGAGATGCGGCGAACGCGGGCGGCTCTCATCTGCGGTAAAATTAGACCAAGCGGCTCTGGTCGATGGCGGCGGTGATGAAGGAGCGGAACAGCGGGTGGGGTTCGAAGGGCCGCGATTTCAGTTCCGGATGGAACTGAACGCCGATGAACCAGGGATGGTCGGGGTATTCGACGGTTTCCGGGAGAAGCCCATCGGGCGATAGACCGGCGAATTTCAGGCCGGCTTTTTCGAGGCGTGCGCGATAGCCGGTGTTGACTTCGTAGCGGTGGCGGTGGCGTTCGGAGATTTGCGTGTCGCCGTAGACGTTGGCGATCCGCGAGGACGGATCGAGGCCCGCCTGGAACGCGCCCAGCCGCATCGTGCCGCCGAGATCGCCACCTTGGCGGCGGGTCTCCAGTTCGTTGCCGCGCATCCATTCGGTCATCAGGCCGACGACGGGCTCGGATGCGGGGCCGAACTCGGTCGAACTCGCCTCGGCAATTCCGCAGAGGTGGCGCGCGGCCTCGATGCAGGCCATCTGCATGCCGAAGCAGATTCCGAAGTAGGGCACCTTGCGTTCGCGCGCGAACTTGGCCGCGAGGATCTTGCCTTCCGAACCGCGCTCGCCGAAGCCGCCGGGCACAAGGATGCCGTGGACGCCTTCGAGGTAGGGGGCGGGATCTTCACGCTCGAAGATTTCGCTTTCGATCCATTCGAGCTTGACCTTCACCCGGTTGGCGATGCCGCCGTGGACCAGCGCTTCGATCAAGGATTTGTAGGCGTCCTTCAGGCCGGTGTACTTGCCGACGATCGCAATCGTCACTTCGCCTTCCGGGTTGGCGATGTTGTGCGAAATGGTCTCCCACCGGGTGAGATCAGGCTTGGGCGCGCCCGTGATGCCGAAGGCCGCGAGAACCTCCCGATCGAGGCCCTCGCGGTGGTAGGCGAGCGGGACGTCGTAGATGGAGGCGACGTCGAGCGCCTGGATGACGGCCTCGGAACGAACATTGCAGAAGAGCGCGATCTTCTTGCGTTCGCCGACCGGGATCTCGCGATCGGACCGGCAGAGGAGGATGTCGGGCTGGATGCCGATGGAGCGCAGTTCCTTGACGGAATGCTGCGTCGGTTTGGTTTTCAATTCACCGGCTGACGGAATGTAGGGCATCAGCGTCAAATGCACGTAGATGCAGGCGCCGCGCGGTAGGTCGTTGCCCAATTGGCGGATGGCCTCGAAAAAGGGCAGGCCTTCGATATCGCCCACCGTGCCGCCGATTTCGACCAGCACGAAATCCACGTCCTCGTTGCCGGAGACGACGAACTGCTTGATGGCGTCGGTCACGTGCGGGATGACCTGCACCGTACCGCCGAGGTAGTCGCCACGGCGTTCCTTGGCCAGGATATCCTGGTAGATGCGGCCGGTGGTGATGTTGTCGGACTTCTTGGCGGGGACGCCGGTGAAGCGCTCGTAATGCCCGAGGTCAAGGTCGGTCTCCGCGCCGTCGTCGGTGACGAAGACCTCGCCGTGTTGATACGGGCTCATCGTGCCTGGATCGACATTCAAGTACGGGTCGAGTTTTCGCAGGCGCACGGAGTATCCGCGCGCTTGGAGAAGCGCGCCGAGGGCGGCGGACGCGAGGCCTTTTCCGAGGGAGGAGACCACGCCACCGGTAATGAAGATGTACCGTTGCATGGGATTTGACGCTTACACGAGCAGGCGTACGATTCGAAGCGGTTTTATGGCCACATCCACGGGAGGTTAGCGCATCCAAGTTCGAGTTGTGTGCCAAACAGATTTGGCCGCGTTGCCGTCACTGCGGGGTGCGGCCGCACGCCTGCGCCAATTGAGCCACGAGGCCGGCCTGGGTTTCCGGCGGAATGGTCTCGGTTTGCAGCTCGGCCAGCAGGCTGGCGGCTGTTTCCTTTGACGGCCGGCTGGCCGGATCGGCAGCATCGGCGGTACGAGCGTATGTGACATCGACCTCGACGACGCGATAATCGGTGGGTTTGATTGCGCGCTTCACACCGCGTTCGGTGACACTCGTTTGGCCGCAGCGCGTCGAATAAGCAGGTTCGCCGGTCTTGAACGACTTCTTGTGCTCTTCGGCTCCGTACTGCGCGGCGCGGGCCAGCGCGATCTTCAGCAAGCGCTCGTTCGGGGTGGAGGCCGAACCGGTCGCCTTCACGCGGACAGTGTCGCCACCGCTGCTGCCGCTGGACACCTGATAGCCCTGCGGCGCGACAGCGTTGGCTTCTTGATAGGACGTCACGCTCGGCAGTGAGCCGGGGGTCAGAAGTCCGCCGGGTCCGCCTGCGGCACAGGCCTGCATCAAGATCGCGACCGTCGGAGCAGCGATCAGTCCCTTTATGCAGCTCACGCGCGGCATCACGCCCTCCCCTCCGGCCTTCGCGACATTGGCCGGGTGCGGCGTAGAAGTCTATCGCCAGAGATCCAGGCTGCTTCGATTAGCGAAGTTTGTCGAGGATGCCGCCGCGCGGTGCATCGCCGGCCGGTGCCGCAGGGGCGTCGCCAGAGGCGGCGGGGGCGGCCGGAGCCGTGGCCGCTGGCCGGTCAAGGACCGAGGCCGGTGCTGTGTCACGCTGCGAGACAATGGTGAGCAACAAACTCGTCGTGAAGAAAGCAGCGCCGAGCGCGGCGGTCGCGCGGGTCATGAGGTTCGCCTTGCCGCGGCCGGCGAACATGCCGCCGCCACCGCCGATGCCCAACGCGCCGCCTTCCGATTTCTGCACGAGCACAATGCCGACCAGGCCGGCAGCGATCATGAGATGGATGACGAGGAGGACAGTCGACATTGCTTGGAACCTTCTGGCCTGGGCAGGCCGCGTTTGGAAAGCGCGCTGTCTAGCTGAAATCGCCGTCGGCGGCTAGGGGCTTACGGGCGCAGGAGCGGTAGGCCCTCAAGCCATCATGGTGCTAGGCCCGACCCGCCGGATGCAGGCACCGAGATTCCCGGTGCGGCGTGTTGGAGTTCGTCGCCGGAGAAGGGGGCGGGCGGCCGGTAGGCATCATCAGCCTTGGGCTTTTTTTGAGCCTGGGGTTTCGGTTTGGCCGGTTTGGGGGCGGCTTCTCCCGCCGCGTCGCCCGTATCGGCCGTCGTGGCGGGCGCCGGCTTGGGTTTGGATTTCTTTGTGGATGCAGGCTTCTGGTCCGGCTTTGCCTCGGCGGGATCGCCCGACTTTGCCGCGGTCTCGGGCTCCTTGACGGGCTTGGGCCGCGGGCAGCGAAACAGGATCTGTTCCTGCAGTTCGATCCAGCGGGCGACGCGATTCAGGCGGTCGGTCGGCAGGTTGGCACGCGCCCATTCGGGACCTTGCGCCATATCGGCCGCGGCCCCGGCGGTCTCGAGTCCCGATTGCTCGGACTTGGCGCGATCGCACTCGTCCGGCGTCATGGGCAGCGCCCACGTCTGCGCGGTCATCGCTGCAAGACTTGCCAGTGAGAGGCCCAGAATGCGCGTAGATCGGATCATTTGGGGTCCGTGGCTCACGACTCTAAAAAAGTTATGGCGCGAAAAAGTTATGGCGCGACCGCGCAGGAGCGGCAATGCCCGGATTTACTCGTAGGCCGCGATGATACCGAGGAAATCGGCAGCCTTGAGGCTAGCTCCACCGACGAGAGCGCCGTCGACGTTGGCGATGCCCATGAGTTCGGCTGCGTTTTGCGGTTTCACCGACCCGCCGTAGAGAATTCTGATCAACCGGCCGTCATCGCCGAACCGTGTGAGAAGACGGTCGCGGATCGCGGCGTGGACCTCTGCGACATCGTCCACGGTCGGCGTCAAACCCGTGCCGATCGCCCAGACCGGCTCGTATGCGACAACCGTGTTTTCCGAGGACGATCCCGGCCCCAGCGACCGTTCGAGTTGCCGGACCACCACGTCGAGTGTCTGCCCGGCGAGCCGCTGTCCCTTCGTTTCGCCAATACAGACGATAGCCGTCAGGCCTGCCCGGTGGACAGCTTCCTGCTTTTTTCTGACCACGTCATCCGTTTCGCCATGGTCGGCACGGCGCTCGGAATGGCCGACGATGACGGCCGTGGCGCCGGCGTCGCCCAGAATTTCGGCGGACACGTCGCCTGTGTGCGCACCGGAGGCCTGCCAATGGCAATCCTGCGCTCCGATGGCGACGCAGCTTTCCTTAAGTATTTCGGCCATGACCATGACGAGCGTTGCCGGTGGACAGACCAGAATGCCGGCAGCCAGCGGTTCCGAACGCGCCGCCAAAGCATCGGATACGGCCTTGGCTTCGGCGAGAGACCCCCGCAGGCCGTTCATCTTCCAGTTGCCCGCAACCAGCGGACGCGGCCGGGCACCCTCCCCCGTCATACCGTGACCTCCCTCGCCTCTTGCTTTCGCCAACCGGGTGGGCTTCATATCACGCCGAACGCCCGCGTCACGCGCGGGATTTCAAGGTTTCAACTGCCGGCGGATCTCCATGATCGGCGCGCGCCCGAAGAGGCGCATCCGAGGCCGCCGCGCGATTCCAGGACAGCACACCGATGTTGGACGCACTGAGACGTGGCTCGACGGGACTCGTCGCCAAGCTGCTGTTGGGTCTGCTGATCATCAGCTTCGCCGTTTGGGGCATCGCGGATGTTTTCACCGGCTTTTCGAGGGGAGCCGTCGCCAGCGTCGGGGATGCCAAGATCACCGTGTCCGACTTCGACCGGGTGCTCAGATCCGAACTTGACGGCATCTCGGCCGAGGCCGAACGGCGGATCACCATGGAGGACGCGCGCCAGCAGGGCATCGACCGCCTCGTGCTCTCAAAAATGATCGGACAAACGGCGCTGAAGGAATACGCACGGGAAATCAACCTGGGGCTGTCGGAAGAGCGGGTTGTGCAGAACCTCTTCAACGATCCGGGTTTCGCGGGACCGGACGGCAAGTTTTCAAGAACGGGTTTCAATGACCTGCTGTCGCGCCTCGGGATGAGCGAAAGCATGTTCCTGTCGCTTCGCCTCGACGACGATCTCAGACAGCAATTTTCCAGCGCTGTGCTGGGCTCGACGGTCGTTCCGCAGGCCATGCTCGACATCAACAACGCCTTCAACAATGAAACGCGCGACATCGAGTTCTTCAAAATCGACGCTGAAAAAATGGCCGCTGTTGCCGATCCGGACGAAGCTAAGCTTCTGGCCTACTACAACGATAACAAGGCGTCGTTCATGACGCCGGAATTCCGCAAATTCAATGTGCTCGTGGCGAGCGCGGCGGACTTGAAAAAGGAAGTTGCCGTCACGGATGAGGAGATCAAGGCATCGTACGAGTCTGAAAAAGAAACGTACGACACGCCTGAGAAGCGTCGCGTGCAGCAGATTGCGTTCAAGGACAGGGCGGCGGCCGAGGCCGCGCGCGAGGCCCTCGTCAAGGGTACGAAAAACTTCATGGATGTCGCCAAGGAGACCGGCGCCCAGGAGAGCGACGTAAACCTCGGCATGATCGCCAAGTCGCAACTGATCGATCAGAAGATTGCGGATGCCGCCTTCAAGATCGAGCGCGATGCAATTTCCGAGGTGATCGACGGGAGCTTTGCGACCGTCCTCGTCCGGGTCATCGAAATTTCTCCCGGCCGCGAAAGCACATTCGAAGAGACCAAGGAAAAGGTACGCGACAAGCTCGCGACCGCAAAGGCGACAACTCTGCTGGAGGAAAAGGTCGATCTCGTCGAGGAAGGCCGCAACGCCGGCAAGCCGAAGCAGCAAATCGCCGAGGAATTGAAGCTGCGCTTCATTGAAGTTGCAGCCTCCGACCGGGACGGCAAGTCGCCCGATGGCAAAGCGGTGCTCGACATTCCCACGCCAGAGATCGTCACCCGCCTTGCCGCGCGCACCGAGCCCGGCACCATGGCTGAGCCGATCGAAATCGGCTCGGATGGCTATGCGTGGATCGAAGTGATCAGCATCGAGCCGCCGAAAGAGAAGCCATTCGAAACGGTGAAGGCTGAGGTAAAAACCGCGGTTACGGACAACGAGCGGCGGGCGAAGGTTAAGGAACTTGCCGACAAGCTTGTCGAGCGGCTCAAAGCCGGAGTAGATTTCGCGAAGGTCGCCGCCGATGGCGGAGGGGCGCCGGACAAGGTCGAGACTGTCAAGCGCAACATGGTTCCGCCCGGCCTGACGGAAGAAGCCATAGATGTTGCCTTCTCTCTGCCGCAGGGCGGGGCCGGATCGGCTCTCACGGTCGATCGCGGTTCGCGCGTGGTGTTGAAGATTGCGAAAGTCACACCAGCCGGCGACCTGCCCGCCGCAGACAAGGACAAGCTCGTCAACGATCTGCGCCGGGGGCTGCAAAACGACCTTCTGATCGCCTACGTCACAAGCCTGCAGAACCGGCTTGGCGTGTCGATCAATGACCAGGAAGTTGCGCGCGTGACGGGCGCCGACGTGACGGCGAACTAAGCAAGCCGAACCGGCGCAGGCCGGCCGGAATTTCGCGAGAGGACGACTGCCGCGTGAGCACGCATTCCGCCAGGTCCGGTGCCAGCGAGGCGCTTCCCGCCTTCGATGCGTTCGCCAAGACCTATGCGGCGGGCAGTCCGCAGGTTGTCTGGACGCGCCTCGTGGCCGACCTGGAGACGCCGGTTTCGGCCTATCTCAAGCTCTGTTCAGGGCGGCCGATGAGCCTCCTGTTGGAGAGTGTCGAAGGCGGGGCTGCGCGTGGACGCTACTCGATCATCGCGTTCGAGCCGGATGTTGTCTGGCGCGCGTCGGGCGACACGGCCGAGTTGTCGACCAATCCGATGGCGAAGAAGCCCATTTTCCAGAGTGAAGCAGAAGGAACGCTGGCATCCCTGAGGTCGCTCCTTGCCGCGTCACGGCTCGAGTTGCCGCCCGATTTGCCGCCGATGGCGGCCGGCGTGTTCGGCTACATGGGCTACGATACGATCCGGCTCGTCGAGCATCTGCCGAATGTCAATCCCGATGCGCTCGGGGTGCCCGATGCGGTTCTCATTCGCCCCACGGTCGTGGTCATCTTCGACAATGTGAAAGACGAGATGATCGTCGTGACGCCCGTGCGTCCGGAGGCGGGCGTGAAAACCGACAAGGCCTACAAGGCGGCAGCGAAGCGGCTGAAAAAGGTGGTCGAGGCGCTCGACGCGCCGCTGGCTCATGCGGCGCCCGCGTCGCGAAAGCTCGTGGCGCCCGAGCCTACGTCGAACACGACGGAAGCCGAGTATCTGGCGATGGCCGCCCGCGCGAAGGAGTACATCCGCGCCGGCGACATTTTCCAGGTCGTGCTGTCGCAGAGATTTTCGGCGCCGTTCGCGCTGCCGTCGTTCGCGCTCTACCGTTCGCTGCGCCGGATGAACCCGTCGCCGTTTTTGTTTCATCTGGACCTCGGCGCGTTCTCGCTGGTGGGATCGAGCCCGGAAATCCTGGTGCGGGTGCGCGACGGGCGCGTCACCATCCGGCCGATCGCGGGAACCGCGCGGCGGGGGGCGGACGAGGCGGAAGACAAGACGCTCGCGGCGGCGCTTATTTCCGATCCCAAGGAGCGTGCCGAGCATCTGATGCTGCTCGATCTGGGCCGTAACGATATCGGCCGCGTCGCGGAAGTAGGCAGCGTGGAGGTGACGGACCAGTTCGTCATCGAGCGCTACAGCCATGTCATGCACATCGTGTCGAATGTCGTCGGGCGCCTCGATCCGGCCAAGGACAGCGTCGATGCGCTGATGGCGGGCTTTCCGGCCGGAACCGTTTCGGGCGCGCCGAAAGTGCGGGCCATGGAAATCATCGACGAGCTGGAAAAGGACAAGCGCGGCCCTTATGCGGGCTGTGTCGGGTACTTCACGGCCGACGGCGAAATGGACACGTGTATCGTGCTGCGGACGGCGCTGGTGAAGGACGGAGTGCTGCATGTGCAGTCGGGCGCCGGCATCGTCTATGACAGTGTGCCGGCGAGCGAACAGCAGGAGTGCATCAATAAGGCCAAGGCGATCGTGCGCGCGGCGGAGGACGCCATCCGGTTTGCTTCCCGCGGCAAGAAGGGCAGCGCACGCGGCAACGGCGGGCCGTTTGGCTGAGGGCTTACAAGCGATGCTGACACTGGCCCTGCTGCGCCACGCCAAATCGAACTGGGACGTGCCTGGCGCGCTCGACATCGAACGGGATCTGGCGCCGCGCGGGCTGGAAGCGGCTCCGCGGATGGGCGCGGAGATCGCGCGGACCGGATTTTCGCCCGATCTCGTATTGTGCTCGAGCGCCGTGCGCACCCGCATGACGTATGATCTGGTGGCCCCATACTTCGCGCCGCCGCCGCGCGCGGTTCGCTATGAGGACCAGCTCTATATGGCAGGCGCTCGCCGCCTTCTGGACCGCATTCACGATATTTCCGACGACGTGAAATCGGTGCTGCTGGTGGGCCACAATCCCGGGTTTCACGAACTCAACATCGCGCTGATCGGCGATTGTGCGCCAGAGTCGGAACGGGCGGCGAAGAGCAAGTTTCCCACCTGCGCGTTTGCCATCTACACGTTCGATACAGACCATTGGACCGACGTTGCGCCGCGCAAGGGCCGCGTCGTTCACTTCGCCACGCCGCGACGGTTGAGCGAGGCGCGGTGACGTTCTTTTATTGCATTTCGAAGTAAATTTTTTCACGGAAGTTCGCGCATGTTTAGAACGCATCGCAAAGCAGTAGCCGTCATGTTCTTGATTGGGATTTCTATTTTTAGTGTCGCAATTTTCATAAAGTACGCTGGGGTCGTCGCTGCCTCAATTCACTACGGCGTCGTCGACCAGAAACTCAAGGAAAGCTGGCACGTTGCCAAGGCGGCAGTGTCTTCCACACTAGAACGATTACGGCCTCGCGAACCGCTTAGAATCGAGGACGCTAACGAACGCAATAGTCTACCGCTGTATAGAACTATTGCTGCGCTCACGTCCGACTTGATGGCTCCTCATGTGCCATCGCCAAGCGCGACCGCTTGGCATCGCAGCTCATCGGACAATACCTCTGCTAAACATGCGCACGCCAGTCTCATAACAAAGGAAAACGTTGACAAGCTACAGATCGCTTGGACCTACAGCACGCCGATAGCATCCGCCAATATCCAAGCAACGCCGGTCTATACCGGGCGCGCCGTCGTTTTTCCTGACGCGCGTGGCGTGATCGTGGCCCTCGACCCTGCAAATGGTGGAACGCTATGGCAATTCGATCCTAAGATTCCGCGCCCTGCGATGCGCGGTCTGGTCTTTGTTCCAGCCCACGGTGATCGGGTGGGACTAATTTTCTTTGCCGCTCGCGGCCGACTGTTCGCCTTGGAGGCTGATAGTGGGGTGCCTCACTCCCGCTTTGGTGGCGGGTCGGTGGCGGTCGGATATGATGTCAAAGCCGCACCAGCGATCTGGCGAAATTTCGTCATCGTCTCGAGCGCGGCGCTCGCGTTACATGCCTTTGACATAACATCGGGTCAGCCTGCCTGGACGGTCACGACACAGCCGGGCGACGGCACCGAGGAAGCTCGAAGTTATTCGGGTGGTATGAACTGGGGCGGCTTCTCCGTCGACGATCGCCGCGGATTTGCTTTTCTTACTACGAGCAATCCTAGTCCGGTTGGTTATGGCGGGCGACGACCGGGACGGAATCCCGGGACGAGCGCAATTGTGGCCGTGGATCTTGTTGGGCGCAGGATCGCTTGGGAATTCCAGGAAATTGCGCACGATCTTTGGGATCTGGATATCGCAGCGGCCCCAGTCCTAGCTACGATCCTCAGAGAGGGCAAACCGTTCGACGTCGTGGTCGCCGCGACAAAGGCAGGAAACATTATCGTTTTGGATCGCGTCAAAGGACGCCCGGTTTTCGACTACCGGCTGCGCCGTGCTCCGGCATCAACCGTTCCCGGTGAAGCGACGCATCCGTACCAACCTGATCCAGAATTGCCCGAACCAGCCGGCCGTTTTGAGTTCAGCATTGCCGATGTCACCGACATCGGGGAACGCAACCGGCGATCGGTGATGGATCAACTGACAGATGCCACATTCGGATTTTACGCCCCGCATGTTCCAGAGCGGCTGACAGTCTTTTTCGGACTGCACGGCGGAACTACACACTTCGGGCCCGCGCTTGACCCTAGCAGCCAGACTCTTGTTGTCGCGGTGAACCGGGAGCCCTCTTCATTTTCGATCACGAGTGTAACGGAAGTTGGCGATTCAGGCAGTGATCAACAGGAAGCAAGTTCGGCCTTCAGCCGGCACTGCGCGTCCTGCCATGGCCGGCCAAGCCATCGCAACACGATGGGCCCGTCATTGAAGAATGTCGCCCGTGCAATGACTAGGGGCGACATTGAACGCATCGTGCGCAGTGGCTTCAGAACCATGCCAGCCATTCCTAATATTTCAAAACGCGAACTGACGGAAATTTTAGACGCACTGTTTGCACTGCCAAAGCAGAAGTCCGAAGCAACTCTATCCAGCACTCCGCGCAGCACGGACTACGTTCGCACGCCCTACACGAAGCTCAAAGACTTTGAAGGCTACCCCGGTTCAAGGCCGCCCTGGGGTGTGCTCCACGCCGTTGATCTCAATTCGGGCCGAACACGATGGACGGTGCCACTTGGCCATTTCGAGGAGTTGCTCGGCCGGGGACTTCCAGCGACAGGTACGCCAAATTTTGCGGGCCCAATGACAACTGCATCGGAATTGACTTTCGTATCCGGCACCAAAGATAGACTGATCAGGGCATTTGATACGCGATCCGGGACCCAACTATGGGCTCACCAATTGCCACACATTGGATCAGCAACCCCGATGACCTACATCCACAAGGGCCGCCAGTACGTCCTCATTCCGTCAACCGGAGGAGGAACACTCGCGATTTACGACCGCACGGTGACTACGGGCAGCGATTTCGTTGCGTTCTCGTTGCCGCAATGAGCCCGATTCAGACCGCTAACGTGCGGTTTTGAATTCGTCGTTATTGAGTGCTGCCGAGTGACGCG
>CAYWIF010000042.1:0-21953 GCA_964458265.1 uncultured Hyphomicrobium sp.
CGCTCGTCGTCTTCGCCCTTGGCGATGCTGTCCTTCAGGGCTGCGACTTCGTCCATGAGTTTGGCGGCAGTGGCTTCGTCCTTGGCGGCCTTCGCCTTGCCGATGTCCTTCGACACGGCATTGCGGCGGGCCTGCGCGTCCTGGAGCGCGGTGAGGATTGTGCGGCGCTTGTCGTCGATGGCGATCAGGCTGGCGGACAACGGTTCGAGCCTGCGGCGCGTCAGGGCACCGTCAAACGCGGCGGGATTTTCGCGGATCCATTTGATGTCGTGCACGGGCGGCCTCTTGGTCGGACGGTTCGTGTCCGTCTATAGGCCCGCCGCGAAATGGGGTCCAGCGTTCGCGGTGAAGCCCGCGCGCGGCTCGCGTTCTACTTTCCGGCAGGTTGTACGTCGGCGGTGGCGGACTGCTTCTCGGCGCGGGCGGCGGCGTAGATCGACAGTTCGTAAAGGAGCACGGTCGGCAGCGCCATGATCAACATGCTGATGGCGTCGGGCGGGGTCAGAACGGCGGCGACGGCGAAGATCGCGACGATCGCATAGCGGCGGCCTGCCCGCAGCGCATCGGCGGTGACGAGACCGGCGCGGGCGAGCAGCGTGAGAACGACGGGCAACTGGAAGCAGATGCCGAAGCCGAAAATGAGCGTCATGATAAGGGAGAGGTATTCCGAGACCTTCGGCATCAGTTCGATGGTGGCGGCGCCTTCCGCACTCGACGTGGCGGCAAGTCCGATCGAGAATTTAATCAGGATCGGCATGGCGACGAAATAGACCACCGCCGCGCCGAGCACGAAGAAGAAGGGCGTAGCTATGAGGTACGGCAGAAAGGCCTGGCGTTCGTTCTTGTAGAGGCCTGGCGCCACGAACTTGTAGATCTGTGTGGCGACGACGGGAAAAGACAGGAACGCGGCGCCGAACATAGCCAGCTTCAGGTGCGTGAAAATCTGTTCGAGGAAGTGAGTTGCGATGAGGCGCACATGATCCTGCCCGGAGACCCAGACATAGGGCCAGACGAGGATCTGATAGATGTGGGCGGCGACCGTGAAGCAGATGAGGAACATCGCGAAAAATGCCGCCACGGCCCAGATGAGGCGCGAGCGCAATTCGATCAGATGATCCATCAGCGGCGCCTTGGTGGCGTCGATCTCGTCCTGGCCTTCGGGCACCCGCTCCTGCATGGCCTCAGGCTCCAGGCTTCGGCAAGGCAACCGGCTCGGCGGTGGCGGTCGCATCGGGGGCGGGCAGTTCGGGCTTGACGGGCGGGGCGGCGAGTGCCGGCGTCTCGGCGGCTGTTTGCGCGGATTTGATGGATGCGTCGGCGGCCTTCACCGTGTCGCTCACCGCGCGTTCGGCATCCTGCGTCGTCTTTGAGAACTCGTGACGCATGTCATCGAGTTCCTTGCGCAGATTGTCCATCTCGGCTTCGCGCATGGCGTCGTCGAAGTGGCGCTTGAACTCGTTGGCCTGGCGGCGGAGCGCACCCATGTATTTTCCGAGCGTGTTGAAGAACACGGGCAGATCCTTGGGGCCCACGAAAATGAGGACCACCACGGCGAGGATCAGAAGCTCGCTCCAGCTGATCTCGAACATGCTCTACCGTCCCACGCGAAGATGCGGCGCTCGAATGCGCAGGTCAGCCGCTCTTGGTCGTGTCGCGGCGGGTTTCGTTGGCGCGGGCGTCATGGTCGAGCGTGCGCGGGGCGTCGCGCTGTTCTGGGGTGTCGTCCTCGGCCATACCCTTCTTGAAACTCTTGATGCCCTTGGCCACGTCGCCCATCAGCGTCGAAATCTTGCCGCTGCCGAACAGCAGCACGACGACGAGCAACAGCAGCAGCAGATGTGTGGTTGAGAGACCCATTGTTCCGGTGATCCTTCTTGGTGACCCGTGCTGCGTCTCACAGTGTGTAGGACTTATCGCAAACTGGTGACACGGGGGCAATGCCGCGCGGCGCTGACATCGCGGTAAGGTTGCCTAGACCTCGGCCGAACGCGGGAAGACCAACGCGCGGCTCAGGTCGACTTCGACGCCGACTTCGCTGCCTTTGGAGCGCAACCGACCTTCGTGAGTCCGCACGCGGAGCGGCGCATCAAAGCCCGCGACGCCGACCTCCAGCAGCGCGATGTCCCCTAAGAACTTGGCGTGCAGGATGCGTCCCGACAACCCCTGCCCCGGTTCCCGGACACGAATGCCGCGCTCGCGCAGGCCGAGAATGGCGATTTCACCGTCCGCGATGCCGGGTGCGGGTACGCTCCCAAGCGGGGTTTCGATGGCGCCGCTTTTGGCGCGGTAGGCGATTTCGTTGATCTCGGAGAACAGGCGGGCCACGAACAATTCGGCCGGATGATCGTAAAGGTCCACGGCCGTGCCCGTTTGCACGACGGTTCCGCGACGAAGTACGGCGATGCGGTCGGCCAGGCGCATGGCTTCTTCCGGGTGATGCGTCACGATGACGGCGGTGGCGCGGGTTTCGCGCAGCAGCGCCAGCGTTTCTTCCTGCATGCTGTCGCGAAGCTGCACATCGAGGCCGGAGAAGGGTTCGTCCATCAGCAGCACGGCGGGCCGCGGAACCATGGCGCGGGCGAGCGCCACGCGCTGTTGCTGACCGCCGGACAGGATATGCGGGTAGGCATCACTCATGTGGGCAAGACCGACACGGGTGAGCATGGCGCGGGCCTCGCGTTCCGCCTCCCGGCGCGGCAAGCCCTTCAAACCGAAAGCGACGTTCTGAATGATCGTCAGGTGTGGGAAGAGCGCGAAATCCTGAAACATCAGGCCGACGCTGCGCTCTTCCGGCTGGACAAAGCGCGACGGCCCGGCGACCTCCTGCTCATTGATGAGAACGCGGCCGGATGTCGGGCGTTCGATGCCGGCTGCAAGGCGGAGCAAGGTGGTTTTACCGCAGCCGGATGGTCCCAGCAGGCACAAGACCTCGCCGGGCGCGATGGAGAGCGAAACGTTCTGCAATGCGATGGTTTCGTCGTAGCGCCGTTCGAGGTTTTCGAAGGACAGGCTGGCCGCGAACGCGGCTGCCGCACGGCGGGGCGTGCCGTTGGGAGGTGGTGACCGATCGTCGATGCCGGAGGGAGAGGCGCTCACGCTTACTGTCTTTCGCAGATCAGGGGCGCGGATTGTTTCGCGCTTCGTCTCAGGCGCCTTCGGAGCCGCCCGTGTCCGGCTTAGCGGCCTCGTCTTCTTCGGGCAAGTCGAGCTCAAATTCAGGCTGAACGGTCTCGTCGTCCTCGTCGTCAGCATCGAGGGGGAGTTCGTCGGGCATGAGCGCCGCCACGTCGGTCGGGCTCGGGACCGAGAAGCCGGGAGGCAAATTGCTGTCGAGCAGGCCCTGGGCTTTCAGGTCGGCCAGACCGGGAAGGTCCTTGACCGTGTCGAGGCTAAAGTGGGCGAGGAAGGCGTCGGTGGTGCCGTAGGTGATCGGCTTGCCGGGCGCGCGCCGGCGGCCACGCGGGCGGACCCAGCCGGTTTCCAAGAGGATGTCGAGGGTGCCGCCGGAGGTCGAGACGCCACGGATCTCCTCGATTTCGGCGCGGGTGACGGGCTGGTGGTAGGCGATGATGGCCAGCGTCTCGAGGGCAGCCTTGGAGAGGCGGCGCTCCTCGTGCGCGTGCTTTTCCAAAAGCCACGACAGATCATCGGCCGTGCGCAGCGTCCATTTGCCGGCGGTTTTGACGAGGTTCACGCCGCGACCGGCGTATTGCTCCTTCAGCTCGGCGAGGACGGCGGCGATGTCGGTGCCGCGCGGCAGGCTTTCGGCAAGGGTCGTCTCGTCGAGCGGTTCGGAGGCGGCGAACAGCAGCGCTTCGACAATGCGAACGTTGGCCATCTGCTGGCGGATGTCGCCGTCGCCAAAATCGGGAGCAGGCGCCACGCCGAGCTGCACGTCGCCCAGCGCCGCGGCGAGTTCGCGCGCTTCGGCGGCGAGCGGATCGTCGAGGTCGTCGTCGCGCTCCATGCTCTCGTTATTCGACACGAGCTTCAGCCGGGGCGGTGTCATTTTCTTCTTCCCGTCGGTCATTGGTTCTGTCTGAACGCTACCCGTCAGCCAATCCGCTGCCACGTTGCTCCGTCCTCGCGCTTGCGCACGAAAAGCGGGGCGAAAGGCGCCTCTTGCTGCAATTCCACAAAGCCGTCGCGCGCCATTTCGAGCGTCGCGCCGAACGAACTGGCGACCACGGTCTTATGTTCTTCCGCCGGGGCGGTTTCGGGCAGATAGTGATGCAAGAAGAGGTCGAGTTGAGTCCATAAGCCCCGGCTCTCGCCGACCAGCTTCTCCAGCCGCGTGCGGGCGTCCTTGATCGACCAGACGTTGCGCGCCTTGACGACGTGCGAGGCTTTAACGGTGCGGCGGCGCTGATCGGCGTAGGCCTTCAACAGATCGTAGATCTGCGCTGTCCATTCGGTGTCGCGGACGGTCTTGACGCCTTCCGGCATGCCACGCGCAAACACGTCGCGGCCGAGACGCTTGCGCGTCATAAGCTGCGCCATGGCGTTGCGCATGGCTTCGAGGCGCGCGAGGCGGAAGGCGAGCTTTTGCGCCATCTCCTCGGCGGTCTCCTGACCGTCCTCTATTTTCTCCTTGGGCAACAGGAGACGCGATTTCAGAAAGGCGAGCCAAGCGGCCATGACGAGGTAGTCGCCCGCGATTTCGAGTTTGAGCCGCTGGGCTTCGTTGATGAAGGCGAGGTACTGTTCGACGAGGGCGAGCACGGAAATCTGGGCGAGGTCGACCTTCTGTGTGCGGGCGAGCGCCAGGAGCAGGTCGAGCGGCCCCTCGAAACCGTCGACGTCGACCATGAACGCTTCGCCGGACGACGGCGCGTCGTCCGCGCCGGGAAAGTCCCAGCCCGTCGTTTCGCGCAATGTCTGGTCCGGGTCTTCGCCCATCGGTGTCCTTTAGGCCTGCCAAGATCAGGCGGCTGGTAGAAGCCTATACTGATTCAGAACGGCGGGTGTGGCCGTCAATCACCTCGGCCAGGTGGCGTTCAGCCGCCGCAAGGTCGAATTCTTGCCCGTTTTTCAGGACCGCGAGGGCCCGTTCCGCCCGGCGCAGTGCCGGGCCGGCAAGGTCCGGGACACCGTTTGCCGCCTCCACCATCTCGGCCAGGACGCCGGAACAATGCAAGGCGACATCGGACCCCGCCCGGATGACGGCTTCGGCGCGCTCGCGCATGGAGCCTTTGAGGGCGTGCATGCCGAGGTCGTCGCTCATCAGCAGGCCGTCGTAGCCGATCTCGTCGCGAATAACCTCCGAGGTCACTTTCGCGGACGTGCTGGCGGGGTGGTCCGGGTCCACGTCGGAAAAGACGACGTGCGCGCTCATGGCGGCGGGGATGTCCGCGAGGGCCTTGAACGGCGCAAAATCGGTTCGGGAGAGTTCGCTTCTCTCAGTGTCCACGACCGGTAAATCCAGGTGGCTGTCCTTGGTGGCACGGCCATGGCCAGGGATGTGCTTGATGACCGGCAGGACCCCGCCGGCCATGAAGCCGTGCGCCACCGCGCGGCCGAGCCTGACGACCTGCTCCACAGTGGTGCCGAAGGCACGATCACCGATGATGGCGTGGGCGCCGGGCACGGGAAGATCGAGGACCGGTGCGCAATTCGTGTTGATGCCGAGGTCGCGCAGGTCGCGAGCGACGAGGCGGCTGGCCCCCTCAACGGCAGCGCAGGCGCCGTCACAGTCACCTTGCTCGTAGCGTTGCGCATAGGCTTCGGCTGGCGGCAACGCGCGGCCGAGCGGCGGGCGCAATCGCTGGACGCGACCGCCCTCTTGATCGATGAGGACGAGCGTTTCCGGCGTGCCGATCGCCGACAGCGCATCGGCAACGAGCGTGCGGATCTGCGCGTGGCTCTCGCAATTGCGTGCAAACAGGATGATGCCGAGGGGCCGCGTCTCACGCAGAAATCGCGCCTCGGCCCCGGTCAAGGCCGCGCCCTCCAGGCCGGTGATCAGCGCGCGCCGTTGCATCGGAATTCGTTGGCTCTCTCGATCTTGCCGCATGACAAGCAAAAGGCCGCGGGGCAAGCGCCGCGGCCCTCGATGGCGGTTATGCGCGGGCTCAGTATGCCATCACCCAGCAGCCCGAATAACCGGCTGTCTTGAGCTGCGAGCAGACCGAGTTGGCTCCGTCCTTGGAGCCGGGCGGGCCGACGACGAGGCGGTGATAGCGGCCCTTCTCGCCGAGATTGGCTTCGGTGACGTCGGGCGTTTTGTTTTGCAGGATGCCGCCATACCGCTGCTGCAGGTCGGCGAACTGCTGGAGCGCATCGATCCGGCTCGTACCCGACGCGGGAACAGAGGCGAGGACGGCAACAAAGCCGAGGCCCGACGGCTTGGCCGCGGGCGGCGCTGGAGCCGCATTCTCGGGAAGTGCTGCGGTTTTCGTGACGGGAGGCTTGGCCGCAGGCTTCGGACGCTCGGCTACCGGCTCTGGGGGCGGGCTTTCCTCAGCGGCGTTGATCGACTTGGGCACCACCGGTGCGGGGCGCGGGTCGTTCGATGCCACCCGAACCGGTTCGGTGGGCGGCTGAACGACGATCGGTTGCGGCTTCTGCGCGACCGGGGGAGACGGTGAGCCCGGGGTCGGGACATCGATCAGCGTCATGCCCGGAACGGGAACGGATACGCCCGGGACGTTGGCTGGAGCCGGGGGCTCGCCCGCTGCGGGAGCCTGGATCGCACCGTCACGGCCAACAACCAGCGTCTGCACCTTGCGCGCGCCGGAACTGTCGGACTCGGAAGAAGCCGTCGCGCTGCCGCCGCCGTTGTCGCCGAGGCGGCCCAGCAGCTTGCTGTCCGTATTTGCGAACTGCCGGCCACCGGGTTCCGACGGCTTCGTTTTGGACGGCCCATCGGCGCTTTTGACGACAGGAGTCGGTCCGCCGGCACCGTCGCCAAGCAGCGACTGATAAGCATAGGTGAACCCGCCGCCGACGACGATCGCACCCACGAGGGCGGCCGCGACGGTCATCCATTTCCTGCTGCGGACCGGTTCTTCGAATTCGTAGCCGTCTTCGTCGTAACCCTGCGCGTTTGGATCGGCGTAGCCTTGCTGGTCATACCCCTGCTGGGCATAGCCGGCCGCGTCGTATCCAGGCTGACCTGCATATCCCTGCGGCGCCTGTTGATAGCCGCCTTGATGGCCCCAATCGGAGTAACCGGACTGGGGGTGCGTGGCGAGGTCGGCGCTCAACTGGCCGTAGTCCTGCTGGGGCGCCGGGTTGCGGCCCTGCGGCGGCATATAGCTCGCCAGATCGTAGCCGCGCGGGTCAGTGGCCGGTGCAGGTGCGGCAGCCCATTGATCGTACTGCGCACCGCGCAGCGCTGCCGCCGGATCGGATTGGGGAGCAGCATAACCGTTTGCGTACTGAGCCGGCTGCTGGGGCGCGAACGATGCCGGCGCCGGCGCTGCGGCGTAGCCTGCGCCTGCGGATTGTGCCGGGCGGCGCGGCGGTGCCGTTTGCGGAACATAGGGATCGTGCTGGGGAGCGGCTGCGGCGGCCTGTTGCTCGGGACCCCAGTAGTATCCCTGATCTGCGTGCCCATACGGCTGTGCCGGTGGCTGGGCAGCGTAGGGATGCTGTTGTGGGTAGCCCTGCGGGGCGGCGGCCTGCTGGGGCTTCGGATTGGGCAGCGGTGCGCCGCCGAGACCCTGGGTCCAGCCTGCAAGATCGTAGTCGCCCTGCAGGTGCGCGCTCTGGGCCGGCGCTGCTTGAGGCCGGAAACCGCCAGGAGGGGCCTGTCTACTGTCGGAGCGGGACATGGACGATCATTCCTTCAGCTTACGGACCCGCATTCGCCCGCGGGGCCCGGCTCGAATCGGCATCATAGCCAAATCTAGCGCATGGACTCCGGGGCCTCGACCCCGAGAACTCCAAGACCTGAGGATATCACCGCGCGCGTCGCATCGACGAGCGCACACCGCGCGATCGTCAGGCCCCCGTCATGGGTCTGGATAAAACGCAAATGTGGCAAATCATTGCCGCGCGTCCATAAACCATGAAAAGCGGAAGCCAGATCATAGAGATAGAATGCCAACCGGTGCGGCTCGCGCGCCTCAGCCGCGGTGGCGATCAGGCGGGGATACTGAGCGAGTTTGCGGACGAGTTCGAATTCGGCCGGATCGTTGAGATGCGACAGGTCAGCCTTGGACAGTGCCGCCTTCGAAATGTCGAGGGCCGGCATCTGGTCGGCGACGTTGCGAAAGACGCTGCACGCGCGCGCGTGAGCATACTGCACGTAGAAGACGGGATTGTCCTTCGACTGTTCCGTCACCTTGGCGAAGTCGAAATCGAGCGGTTCGAGTTCCTTGCGATAAAGCATCATGAAGCGAACCGGATCGCGGCCGACTTCATCCACGACATCACGCAACGTGACGAACGTGCCGGCCCGCTTCGACATTTTGAAGGGTTCGCCGCCTTTGAAAAGTTTGACGAGTTGGACGACCTTGATCTCCAGATCGGTTGTGCCGCCGCGCGTGCGCCAGGATCTCAGCTTGCCCTTCTGATCACGGTCGAGTGCGCCGCCGGCGAGTGCGGCGACGGCGGCCAGCATGCGCGGGATGTAGCCGATGTGATCGGCGCCGAAGACATTGATGAGGTGGGGAAACCCCCGGGTGATCTTGTCGTAGTGGTAGGCGATGTCGCCGGCGAAGTAGGTGTAAGTGCCATCGGATTTTTGGAGTGCGCGGTCCATGTCGTCGCCGAATTCGGTCGACTTGAAAAGCGTCTGCTCGCGGTCTTCCCAGTCTTCGTCATCGTGGCCGAGGGGCTTGGCGAGGCGGCCCTCGTAGATCAGACCCTTCTGGCGCAGGGCTTCGATCGCGGCCTTGACCTGATCGGCACCGCCGCGCGAGAGGGACGCTTCGGAAACGAAGACGTCATGGCGAATGTTCAAGGCAGCGAGATCGTCCTTGATGATGGCGAGCATGGCGGCGATCGATTCCCCGCGGAAAAGCGTCAGCCATTCTGCCTCGGGCTTACCGATAAATCTGTCGCCATACTTGCTGGCGAGGGCCTCGCCGACGGGCTTCAGGTAGTCGCCGGGATAAAGCCCTTCCGGGATGTCGCCGATCTGCTCGCCCAGCGCTTCGCGGTAGCGTAGATGAGCGGAACGGGCGAGCACGTCGACCTGCCCGCCGGCATCGTTGATGTAGTATTCGCGCGCGACAGTGTAGCCGGAGAACGCGAGCAGGTTGGCCAGCGCATCGCCGAAAACCGCGCCGCGGCAATGGCCGACGTGCATGGGGCCGGTGGGATTGGCGGAGACGTATTCGACGTTGACGCCATCCGGCTTCGGCGCGCCACGGCCGTAACTGGCGCCATCCTTCAGGATCGAAGCAATGACGCCGTGCCAATAGGCGGGCGTCATCGTGAGGTTGAGGAAACCCGGACCGGCAACGGCGACGGCTGCAATTTCCGGATCGCCTTCGAGCTTGGCCTTCACGGCATCCGCGAGATCGCGCGGCTTCATGCCGGCCGGCTTGGCGAGCGCCATGGCGACATTGGAGGCCAGATCGCCGTGCGTGGAATCGCGCGGCGACTCGACTTCGATATGCGGCAACGCCACGTCGCGCGGCAGAACGCCTTCGACCTTCAAGTCGGCGAGGACTGCCGCGATCTTGGCTTCGACGTGCGCAAAGACGTTCATAACAATATTGGTCCTCGGTGGTTGCACCTGTCCCTATTGCCGTTTGCAATACGGAGAGGATTGGAGTGAGGGGCCGCTGCTCGCTCGCAACAAGTGGCTGCCCCTCACCCTAACCCTCTCCCCGTTGTGGACAGGGAGAGGGGATTGAGAGTTGCGCGCTCTATCGCAATTCCGGGGTTTGGGCAAACAGGCGCCGGTGTTCGGCAATGGCGTAACGATCGGTTTGCCCGGCAAGATAGTCGGCGGCCAGACGGGCGCGCCGGCGTGGGGGAAGCCGCTCGCTGAGGGATTGCCACGCATCGGGCAGCGCCGTGCGGTGGTTGGGATCGGCGTAGCAGGTAAAGAGGTCGCGGACGATGCCCTCAGCGGCAGTCATCACGCGGGTGACGCGCGGATGGCGATAGACGCGATCAAAGAGGACAGAGCGGAGCGCGGTGAGTTCGGTGGACATCGGTTGCGAGAACGAGATGAGCGGGCGGCCGGCCGTCCGGATGTCATCGGGCGAGCGCGGATTGATTTGAGCGAACTGCTCCCGGCTTTCCAAGACGACGTCGCGGATCAGCGCCGTGATCATGCGGCGGGTGACTTCGAATACGTCCCGGCTCTTTTCGGACCCCTCGCCTTCCGCAATCACGGCGGCGGCGAAGGCGCCGACGACGGGAACTTCGGTGAGGCTGGCAAGTGAGAGCAGGCCTGCGCGCAAGCCGTCGTCCACGTCGTGCGTCAGATAGGCAATGTCGTCGGAGAGAGCCGCGACCTGGGCTTCGGCGCTGGCGTAGTTTCCCGCCGCAAGCGATTGCCAGGATTCAAGCGGGCGCGTGACCTTGAGGACGGCGGCACCCTTTTCAGTCGTCAGTGGGCCGTTGTGCTTGGCGAGGCCTTCGAGCGCTTCCCAGGTCAGGTTGAGACCATCGAAAGCACGATATTTCCGTTCGAGCGCCGTGACGACGCGAACGCTTTGCGCATTGTGGTCGAAACCGCCGTGCTCCGACATTTCCGCATCCAGCGCGCGCTCGCCGGCATGGCCGAAGGGCGGGTGGCCGAGATCGTGGGCCAGCGCCAGGGCTTCGGCGAGGTCCTCGTCGAGGCGGAGCTGGCGGGCAATCGTCCGGGCGATCTGCGCCACTTCGAGGCTGTGGGTGAGGCGCGTGCGGTAGTGGTCGCCTTCGTGGTAGAGGAAGACCTGCGTTTTGTGAGTTAGCCGGCGGAAGGCCGTGGCATGCAGAATACGGTCGCGGTCGCGCTGGAAGGGACTGCGCGTCACACATTCGGGTTCGGCGTGAAGGCGGCCACGCGAGGGAATGGCGCTCGCGGCGTAACGGGCCGGTGCGCGTTCGCCGGGTTGCAGGTCGGCGCCGTAGTCGTGGGGCCTTGTTTTGGCGGTTCGCGGGCTCATCCGTATGCGGCCGTCTCATTGATCGGGGTTTGACAGAGGGGCCCCGGTCCCTATCTTTCTTAAGACAGCAATGCCAGCGCCTTGGCAATCCTGCCGCCTGGCCGTCGCGACAAACCCCGGAATTCCCATGAGCGAACAGACCGTTACCGTCACCGCCCCCGCCGCCCGCCGGATCGCCGAGATCGTGGCGTCGGAACCGGCCGGGACGATGCTGCGCGTGGCGGTCGAAGGCGGCGGGTGCTCGGGCTTCCAGTACCGCTACGACCTGACGCGGGAGGCGGCGCCGGACGATGTCGTCATCGAGCGCGACGGGGCGAAGGTGCTGATCGACCCGGTGTCGCTGGAGTATCTTTCGGGATCGGAGATCGATTTCGTCGACGATCTCATTGGCGCGTCGTTTCAGATCCGCAATCCCCAGGCGACAGCGTCGTGCGGGTGTGGCACGAGCTTTTCTCTCTAGTAGAGAATGGGGTCAGACCCCTAAGCAGGGGTCTGACCCCTTTCGAAGAACTGACCCCTTTCGAAGAACGCGGGCATGAAAGCCGTCACCTGGAACATCAACGGCGTCAAGGCGCGGCTGGAGCTGGCGCTCACGTACCTGCGCGAGACGAAGCCGGACGTCATTGGATTGCAGGAGATCAAATCCGTCGACGAGGGCTTTCCGCGCGAGGCCTTCGAGGAACTCGGCTACCGCGTCGAGACGCACGGCCAGAAGGGGTTCAACGGGGTTGCAATCCTCTCGCGCCTGCCGATTGAGGATGTTTCGCGCGGGCTTCCCGGCGGCGACGGGGATGAACAGTCGCGCTACATCGAGGCGACGGTCATCGAGGGCAATCTGGCGGTCCGCTTTGCATCGCTCTACCTGCCCAACGGCAATCCGATCGGGACGGAAAAATTCGCCTATAAGCTCGCGTGGATGGAACGGTTCGAGGTGCACGCGCGCGCGCTTCTCAACAGCGAAATGCCGTTGGTGCTGAGCGGCGATTACAACGTGATCCCCGAACCGATGGATGCCAAGCGTCCGGCGGCGTGGACCAACGATGCCCTTTTCCAGCCGGAAAGCCGGGCGCTGCTACGCCGGATCGAAGCGCTCGGACTGACGGATGCGATCCGCGCCTGCCATCCCGGGCCCGGCGTTTACACCTTCTGGGATTATCAGGCGGGCGCCTGGCAGAAGGACGACGGCATTCGTATCGATCACATGCTTCTGTCACCGCAGGCGGCGGATCGCTTGCAGAGCGCCGGCGTCGATCGCTTTACGCGCGGCTGGGAAAAACCCTCCGACCATGTGCCGGTGTGGGTCGAGCTGGGGTGAAACCGGCCACTCATGCTAGTCGCGCGAAGCACCATGCAAACGGGCCAGTTGGGATTCGAGTTCCGCAATCCGAGCATGGGCGGCGGACATGGCGTCCTCGATGTCATCAATTGGGATGAGCACGGGTATGTGTTGCGAGCAGTTGCGGTCCCACGCCTCAACCGCGAAGAGTATTGACCTTTCGGCCTTGACGTTTCCGGCCGATGGGCGCAGCCGTGCTAGAAGATCGTCGTCGTTATCGACGATGCGGGCGCGCCCCCAGAGCTTGATGCGGATGCGGCGTTTATAGTCCATGACAAACAGGAAGGCGCGCGGATTTTCAGCAAGATTGCCGGCGGTTATGTACTGGCGGTTGCCGGCGAGGTCGGCGAACCCGATTGTGTGCTCGTCTATGACTTTCAAGAACCCTGGCGCGCCGCCGCGGTGCTGTATGTAGGGTTGGCCATCGGCGCTTGCAGTACCGATGTAAGCCGTTCGGACGGTGGACAGGAAGGCGGCGAGATCCCCGGTCACGGCACTTGGCCAGCCGCCGCTTTGTTCCATGCGTTCGAACTGCGACCGCGATCCCCGCCGGGTCTGTTCGGCCTTCACCGAAGCCGAAAAGGCGATGTCGGAAACTGGCCGCGACATGGAATAGCCCTCGGGTTGGGTAACGACACTTTAGATTTCGGGCATGGAGATGAAGCCCGGCAGCGCCTTGACACGTGCCACCCATGCAGCGACGGCAGGGTAGGGTTCGAGTGTCACCCGTCCTTCATGACCGAGAGCGATGTAGGGCATGCATGCAATATCGGCGATGGTCGGCCGTCCGAGCGCGAGCCATGACCGTGATGTCAAGTGCTGGTCCATTACGGTCAATACTTTCGCCGCCTTCGCCCGGGCCAAATCGACATCAAGCTGATAGCCGAACTTGTCGTGCAAACGCGCGTCGTTTGGGCCACGGGCGATTTCGTTTTCCGCAACCATAAGCCATTCGCAGACGCGCGCCATTCCAGCCGGATCGGCCGGTAACCACGCCTCGCCGCCCCATTTGCGTGCGATATAGATCAGGATAGCCTGACTGTCGCGCAGCACCACGTCCCCATCCTGGAAAACCGGCAACTCACCGAAAGGATTGAGTTCGATCACCGGTGGCTTTTTGTGCGCGCCGGCTAGAAAATCAACGGGAACAATTTCTAACGGGACGCCGAGAAGCGAACATAAGAGGCGCACCTTGAAGCAGTTGCCGGATACTTCGAGATCGTAAAGTTTCGCGGCCATGGCCCAAATCCTTCGTGCGGCTTGTTGCGTTGCGAACTTGAAACTGGCGCAACTAGCTGTCGCGCGGTAGATAGGATATTCGGCAATTATATTTCCACATTCCGGAAGAGTGACATGGATCGTCTGAGGGCCATGGCGGTGTTTGTGGCCGTTAGTGAGGCCGGAAGCCTGTCGGACGCCGCGCGTAAGTTTGGCGAACCACTCACAAACATCAGCCGGCTTCTGGCACAACTTGAACAACATCTAGGGTTCACACTCATCGACCGTACGACAAGGCGGATGGCTTTGACGGATGCCGGTCGCGATTATCTGGTTTCCTGCCGGAAGGTTCTCGAAGAAATCGCGAATGCGGAACGGCGGATTGCCGGCCGCTCGAACGATCTATCGGGTGACATCTCAATCAGTGCGCCGATGAGTTTCGGGCGCTTGCACGTGCTGCCGATCTTGACCGATTTTCTCGCGATCTACCCGCGCATCAATGGGCGATTGCAGCTTGTGGACCGGATCGTCGATCTGATGAAGGAAGAAATCGATGTGGCTGTGCGGATCGGGGCCTTGCGGGCTTCGGAGTTACGCGCCCAGCGCGTGGGGTCGGTGCGTCTTTTGGTTTGTGCTGCGCCGGGCTATCTGGACCGGCGCGGCACACCGCAATCGGTCGCTGAAATCTCAAGGCATGATTGCATCACGTTCGATGAACTCCCTAGCGGCCCCCGCTGGACATTCTCTAGCAAACGGTATGGCCGGGCCTCCGTGCGCGTTCGTTCTCATTTAACAGTCAACCTCGCGGATGCGGCGGTCGCTGCGGCAATGTCGGGGGCGGGGATTACGCGTGTCCTGTCCTACCAGGCTGCCGCGGCGCTCAAATCCGGGGAACTCAAGGCGATACTGCAGAAGTTCGATGATGTCGTGCTGCCCGTGCATGTCGTTTATCGGGCGACCCGATCGGAGAACTCACGCGTGCGCGAGTTTGTCCGCTTTGCAAGTCAGCGGCTGCGGGCAGCCGGCACCGCAGTTTGACCGCCACGAAAGTCCTCGCGCAAGCGGCGTCCTAGGAGCCGCGCTTGGATCGCTTCTCCGATGCGTCAGTATCGTGCTCAAAACCGGCGCCCACCATGCCGCCTATACCGATGGACACGGCGGATACGAAGCCGATTTCGCCAGAGCCTTCCGTGGCAAACTATTTGCCGGAAGCGGGCGGCGAGGACGGTTCAGATCCCATGCTGCGACTTTTCTCGCCCTAGCCCGTCATGGCGCCGGGGGATCTGCTGGCGGCGACGGCAGGTCGGCAATGGGCGCGTCGGCGAAAACGAAGAGGTAGGCCAGCATGGCCGCGACGCAGACCACGGCTGCGAAAATCATGAAGCGCTTCGAGTGCATCGGAATGGTTGCCCCTTTTTTTTGCGAGACTAGGTCCCGTTCCAATCCGGCGCAAGGTTGATGCGAGCAGCAGTAGCCCTGAAGCGAATGTTTACCGTCAGCACGCCTTTCGCCGCCGCGCTTTTGATGGCAGGCTCTACCGGCCTTAGGGGGTCGCGCCCCGGACCGCAGTTGAATGCAGTGATGTGAGACGCATGGCCAATCCGTATGACATTCTCGGCGTGGCGCGCGATGCCAGCCAGGACGACATTCGCAAGGCGTACCGGAAGGCCGCCAAACTGTCCCATCCCGATCTCAATCCGGGCAAGCCCGAGGCCGAGGCGCGTTTCAAGGACATCAGCGCGGCCTACGATATCATTGGCGATGAAGCCAAGCGCAAGCGCTACGATGCCGGCGAAATCGACGAAACGGGCGCGGAGAAGCCGCCTGAGAGGCACTATTACCGGGAGTATGCCGAGGCGGACCCCAACTTCCGCTATGGCGCGCGCGGCTCGCAGAACCGGACGGCGGGCGATGCCGCGCCGGACTTCGACTACGACATTTTTTCAGATTTGTTTGGAGGCCGCGGCGGGGGCGAACGATTCCGCATGCCGCCGCAGGACGTGCGCTATGCGTTGGACGTCGATTTTCTGGATGCCGTGAAGGGCGCCCGCAAAACTGTCCGCATGCCGGACGGCAAGACGCTCGACATCGCGATTCCACCGGGGATTGCGGAGGGTAAGGTATTGCGTCTCAAGGGCCAGGGGCTGCCCGGATCGGACGGAAAAGCGGGCGATGCCTTCGTCGAAATTTCGGTGCTGCCGCGGCCGGGCTTCACGCGCGAGGGACATGACATTCTCAGTGCGGTCCCGGTGTCGCTGGGCGAAGCTCTCAACGGAGCCAGCGTCCGGGTCGACACCGTGGATGGGCCGGTCGACGTAAAGGTGCCGAAGTTCGCCAAGGACGGCACAAAATTGCGGCTGCGCGGCAAGGGCGTGCCGAAGGGCAACGCGGGCGGTCGCGGCGATCAGTATGTGACTATCCGCATCGCGCCGCCGGAAGGAGCCGATGACGATCTCGCCAGGTTCATGGCCGAGTGGGAGGCCAAGCACCCGCAAAATCCTCGCCAAGAAGGGGGGTCGTGAGATGATCCGCGAAGAGCAACTCATCGCGCAGTTCACTTGCCTGGAACGCAGGGTCCTGTTGATTTGGATCGAAGAGGGCGTGGTGGCGCCACACCAGGACGACGAGGGGTATCTCTTCGATCCAACGGACGAGGCGCGCGTGGCGCTGGCCTGCGACCTGCATTATCGCATGGGGCTCGACCATCCGAGTCTGCCGGTCATTCTGTCACTCATCGATCAATTGCACGAGGCGCGTCATCACTTGCGCGCGCTTTCGCGCGCAGTTGCTGAGCAGCCGGACGACGTACGGATCGAGATTACGCGGCACCTGCCAATAAAAAAATTGTAGTGCCGGGTTGTTCTGGCAGTGGGGCGGTTCACACGCGGCGCAATGCAGCGAGCATTTCCGTTTGTCCGCGCAGCGCAGGTCAGGTTGACGTCGGCTACCGATTGTCCGGATCGCGGACGTCGGCGCCGACATCGCGGACCTGAGGCGACGTGGTGCCGTACATGAAGCGCTCTGCGGGAGCGCCTGCGGGCGGCGTGCGCACGACGGGTGTCGCGAAGGCGGGCTCCTCGCTCTTCTGCATGATCGGGCTGACGACTTCGCCGTTCTGGCAGGAGCGCTGCGGTTCCGCCGCCAGCAGGCCGATGCCGGACGCTTCGCGGGCCTCGGGCTTGCGGCCGAAGCGGTTACCCCAGGCAGCGACGATGCCAGTCGCCTGTGTTCGGATTCCTTCACCGGAGCCGCAATAGATGTTCTGGTAGATGTCTTCGATCCACAGCCGGTCATAGACAGGCGCATTTTCGACGGCAACGGCGATGAGAGCCAGCGCGGTCGCCTTGTCGGCCTTCATGTATTTGCCGCGCCAGAGCAGGTCGGCAAGAAAGGCTTGCGCGCCGGGATGGCCGCGATCGGACAGGTCGGCCAGCCAGTGACGCGCCACGCCCTCGTCTTCTTCGATGCCTTCGCCGGAGAGCTTCAGCTTGGCGAGTTCGAACTGGGCGTCTTCGTCGGCAAACGTGGAGGACGCATTTTGAAGATAGATGACCGCCTGCTCGGGATCGGGCCGCAGGCCGATTTCCTTCAAGCCGCGACGGACGTAGCCGGCGAGCGCGGTCAGCGACTTGCCGACGTAGGGCGCGCGCGGATCGTCGTCGGGGTCGGCGTCGGCATATTCGTTGGCGATGCGATAAAAGAGTTTGTAGGCCTTGGCGTGATCGGTGTGCGCGCTGGAATTGTCGCCGTAGATGCGAGCCAGATAATACTCGGCCATAAACTCGTTCTGGCCGGCGGCGAATTCGAGCGCGGGGATCGCGAGCTCGAAATAGCCGCCCTGGTAGGCGCTCATGCCTTGCTTCAACGCCTCGCGCGGCGACGCGAAGGTGATCGACTGCGCCGACGCGCCGGCACTAAGGAGCGGGAGCAGCGCCGCACAGAGCGCCGCCCCGATGTGCGATCTAGATATCCGCATAACAGACCACTTCAGCCTTTCCTCCACGATGGGTGACGGCGCCGTAACGCGCGGGGCCCACCTGATCCGCAAACTTGCGGATCGCGCCAGTCTGGTAAGGATTTTCAGGTGCCTTCCACGCCTTGCGGCGCTTTTCGAGAGTGGCTTCATCGACGTTCAAATCGAGCGTTCCCTTGTCGGCATCCATGGAAATGATATCGCCGTTCTCGATGAGGCCGATGGGGCCGCCAACGGCTGCTTCCGGACCGACGTGGCCGACGCAGAAACCGCGGGTTGCGCCGGAGAAGCGGCCATCGGTGATGAGGGCCACCTTGTCGCCCATGCCCTGGCCATAAAGCGCGGCCGTGGTGGACAGCATCTCGCGCATGCCGGGGCCGCCCTTGGGGCCTTCGTAGCGGATGACGAGAACCTCGCCTTCCTTGAAGTTGCCGGCACTGACGGCGGCGAAGGCATCTTCCTCGCAATTAAATACGCGCGCGGGGCCGGAGAACTGCAGCTTCTTCAGGCCGGCGACTTTCACGATCGCACCTTCGGGCGCCAGCGTGCCCTTGAGACCGACGACGCCGCCCGTCGCGGTGATCGCCTGCGAGACCGGATAGACGACTTTCTGGTTCTCGTTGAATGTCACCTTTTCAAGGTTTTCGGCCATCGTCTTGCCGGTCACCGTCATGCAGTCGCCGTGCAGGAAGCCGCCGTCGAACAGCGCTTTCAAGACCTGGGGAACGCCGCCGATTTCGAAGACGTCCTTGGCGACATACTGGCCGCCGGGTTTCAGGTCGGCGATGTAGGGCGTGCGCTTGAAGATTTCGGCCACGTCGAAGAGATCGAAGTCGATGCCGCACTCATTGGCCATCGCCGGAAGATGCAGCGCGGCGTTGGTCGAACCGCCGGTCGCGGCGACAACGACGGCGGCGTTTTCGAAAGCCTTGCGGGTGGCAATGTCGCGCGGGCGGAGACCCTCAGCGATCAGGCGCATGACGGCTTTGCCGGACGCGGTGGCATAGCTGTCGCGCTCCTCGTAGGGAGCCGGAGAGCCTGCGGAACCGGGCAGCGCGAGGCCGATCGCTTCGGAGACCATGGCCATCGTGTTGGCAGTGAACTGGCCACCACAGGCGCCGGCCGACGGACATGCGACGCATTCCAGTTCGTGCAGATCCTCGCCCGACATCTTGCCGGCCGAATGCATACCGACGCCCTCGAACACGTCGAGCACGGTGACATCCTTGCCACGGAAGCGTCCGGGAAGGATTGAACCGCCATACATGAAGACGGACGGCACATTGAGCCGCAGCATGGCCATCATGGTGCCGGGGAGTGACTTGTCGCAGCCGGCGATGCCGACGAGCGCATCGTAACAATGACCGCGCATCGTCAGCTCGATCGAGTCGGCGATGACCTCGCGCGAGACGAGCGACGACTTCATACCCTGGTGGCCCATGGCGATGCCGTCGGTCACCGTGATGGTGCAGAACTCGCGCGGTGTGCCGCCGGCGTCATTTACACCGGCCTTTGCCGCCTGCGCCTGACGCATCAACGCGATGTTGCAGGGAGCCGCTTCATTCCAGCACGAGACGACGCCGACAAACGGACGGTTGATCTGCTCTTCCGTCAACCCCATCGCATAATAATACGAGCGATGCGGCGCGCGCGACGGTCCCACCGTAACGTGGCGGCTCGGCAGTTTCGACTTATCGAACGTCTTCGCGTCCATTCGTGCTTCTTCCTTTGAAAGCTCGGCCAAGGGGAACGAACGGATGTCCTGATGGACAACCCGTCCTCGACACACCTGGGAGCTTCGAACGCGCTTGGCGAAATTCCGGCGGACCCGCATGCACCCGCGGCCCTGGAAACTTTCCAAGCTTCCTGGCCGTCTCCTGTGTCGCGCCGTTTTGTGGCCCAAAAGAGGCATGTTTCCAAGCGCTTCGTTGCCGCAAAGCAACATTCACGGACTTGTTTTGCGTGGCCCGTTGGCGCCCGGCTTTGGGGGCTCGCGGTTCCTGTTGATCCGGCCAGAACTTAGCCTTGGAGGTAGGCCCGGCGATGGCTCTCCGAGGGCAACTTCTGCGTCGTTTCAGGACGGGCATGTGGCGGTGCCCGGGACGGGCGATTCCCCGGTGAGCATTGTTGGCACGGGCACGGCACGGCAATGGACATTTCCATTCCGACGGGCGCGTGGCCTGTTCTTCACCGCAGCTTCGCCCGAGGCGAGCCGCAATCATGCGGTCTCAATGAGGACAACTCGGGCCAACCGGTGAGGGCCGCGTCTCGATGGCATTTCTTTTTCGCGCGGTTCTCTGGCTGCTGCCCTTCGCGCTCTATGCCGCTTCGCCGTTCGCCACCGCCTGGACCTTGAAGGAGGCGATCAAGTCGGGCAACGCGACCGTGGTTGATGCGCTCGTCGAATGGGACAGCGTGCGGGTGTCGTTGCGCCAGTCGATGACGGCTCTGGCGCTCGACCGGCCGATGGACTTTGCAGCGCCGCCTGAAGCTTCGCTCACGGTCTCTTCGAACGCTCCCAAGGCGGGCCTTTGGCAACGGGTGAAGGGCTATTTCGGGACAGCGGCGGTGGACCGGCTGATCGCGCGCTACGCCAACGCCGAAGGCCTGCCGACGCTGTTCTCGTATGGACAAGCGTACAGGAGGTACGTCAAGGGTCTCGAGGAGCCGCCGAAGACGCTCGCGAACCTGCCGTATCGAATTGCCGAATTCTGGTCTCGCGTGCGGCATGTGGCGTTCGTGACGCCGGCCGCGTTCGAAATCGAGATGACCGACAAGACCGACCCGGCGCGGCGCTTCACCGGGCTCTTCCAGTGGCGCGACATGCGCTGGAAGCTGACGCAGCTCTACGTCCACACGAATGCCAACCCGCTGCGCCGGATGGCGGACGCCCGCTAGGCCGTAGACGACCCTCTCACGCCTTGCAAAGATGTGCCTACGGTACGTTCCGGAGGCTTACCATGGACGTCGTCGCGCGGCATCGTTCGCTTTCCCGCCAGATCTATCTCGATGGCGCATTCCGGCCGAGCGCCGGGCCAGCGATCGCGGTTCTCAACCCGGCAACAGAAGACGTGATCGGTGAGATCGCGGAGACGACGCGGGAAGAAATCGAGGAAGCCATCGAGATTGCCGTTGCGGCGCAGAAAGCGTGGTGGGCGCGGTCAGGCGCGGAACGGGCCGACATCATGCACGAGGTGACGCGCGCCACACGCGAGCTGAACGCCGTGCTGGCCGAAAGCCTGACGCGCGAGCAGGGCAAAACCTACAAGGAGGCGATGGACGAGATTGGCTGGTGCGCTTCGGCCATGAGCTACTACGCCGAGATCAGCCGCCAGGAAGGGGGCCGCGTGCATGGTCCCTCAGCGCCGGGACAACTGCACCTGACGCTCAAGGAGCCGCTTGGCGTCGTCGCGGCGATCATCCCATTCAACTATCCTTATCTTCTGTTGTTCTGGCAGGTGGCTGCTGCGGTGGGTGCCGGCAATGCGGTCATCATCAAGCCGTCGGACTACACGTCCCTCTCCACGCTGCTTCTCATGGACGCCTTCGCGGCGCTGCCGCCCGGACTCGTGCAGTGCGTGACGGGACGCGGTGAAACCGGCCGCCGGCTCGTCGCGCACGACGCCATCGCAGGGGTCGCGTTCACCGGATCGGTGACGACGGCGCAGGCTGTTACCGCGGAGTGCGCCAAGACATTCAAACCGGCGCTGATCGAAGCGTCGGGCAACGATCCGTTCATTGTCATGCCGTCCGCGCCCGTGGACATCGCTGCGCGCGGCTGCGCGTTCGCGGCGTTTCTCAACGCGGGGCAAGTGTGTACGTCGGCTGAGCGGATTTACGTGCACGAAGCCGTGCACGACCGCTTCGTCAGTGATCTCGTGTCGGCGGCGACGTCGCTGCGTGTCGGCAACGGCCTCGGCAAGGTCGACATGGGGCCGATTGTGTCGGAGCGCGAGCGCGACCGGTATGAGCGCATTCTCGCCCGCGCAATCCAGCAGGGCGCGACGGTTGCCTGCGGCGGGGGACGCCCGCGTGGCCTCAATCGCGGCTGGTTCACCGATGCGACCGTGCTCACCGGCGTCACGCCCGACATGGAGATTGTCAACGACGAGAGCTTCGGGCCGGTGGCTCCCATTGTCAAAGTCCGCGACCTCGACGAGGCGATTGCGCTGGCGAACCGCTCGCGCTTCGGTCTCGGCGCCAACATCTACACGAAGGATCTTTCCGAGGCGATGCGGGCCGTGAACGAGATCCAGTCGGGCATGGTGTGGGTGAACGTGCCGCTGCTCGACAACGACGCGGTGCCGTTCGGCGGGCGCAAGCTTTCGGGCACGGGGCGCGAACTCGGGATCGAGGGGCTCGATCAGTT
>CAYWIF010000042.1:22053-23282 GCA_964458265.1 uncultured Hyphomicrobium sp.
TAAGCCTCAATCCGCTTCAGGGCCGCTTTGAGGCGGGTGATTTTTTCGGTGCCTTCGGTGACGCGTTCGCGGTTCAGGTCCACGACGTGCTCGGGGCTCTTGGCGACGTTGGACTCGTTTGACAGCCAGCTTTCGGCTTTGCCCTTGTCGCTTTCGGCCTTGGCGATTTCCTTTTCCAGGCGCTTGCGCTCGGCGTCCATGTCGATGACGCCTTCGAGGGGAAGCGCGTAGGTCGCCTCTCCCACGACGATGAGCGCGGAGCCCTTTGGGGCCGCCTTCGCGAACGTGATGTCGTCGAGACGGGCGAGGCGCATGATCGTGTCCTCGTGCATTTTCGTGCGGGCGCGCGTTGCGTCCGACGCGCCGGTGACGACGAGCGGGATTTTCGCGCCGGCGGGAACGTTCATTTCCGTGCGCACGGAACGGATCGCGGAGATCAAATTAATGACCCAGCCGATTTCCTCATCGACGCGCGGATCGGCGAGGTTTTTGGGGGCCGGCCACGCACTCAGCGTCAGCAGCGTGCGGCGCGCGACGCCGTGCTCGACGAGATGCGCCCACAGCTCTTCGGTGATGAAGGGCATGAACGGATGCAGGAGTTTCAGGATCTGGTCGAGGACCCAGGCGACGGTGGCGCGGGTCTCGACCATGGCCTCTTCGTCATCGCCTGCGAGAATCGGCTTGATGAGTTCGAGATACCAGTCGCAGAAAACGCCCCAGACGAAATCGTAGATCGCGCCGGACGCTTCGTTGAACTTGTAGGCTTCGAGCCCGGCGGTGACGCTGGATGCGGCCCGTTCGGTTTCGCCGGCGATCCAGCGGTTGAGCGGGTTCTTAACCGACTTGGGGTCGAAGTCGTGCTGGCGCACGCATTCGTTCATTTCGGCGAAGCGGGCGGCATTCCAGAGCTTGGTTGCGAAGTTGCGGTTGCCTTCGACGGTTTGCTTGGCCAGCTTGATGTCGCGGCCTTGGGCGGCCATGCGGGCGAGCGTAAAGCGCAGCGCGTCGGCACCATAAGCGTCGATGATTTCGAGCGGGTCGATGACGTTGCCCTTGGACTTCGACATCTTCTGCCCTTTCTCGTCGCGGACGAGGGCATGGATGTAGATGTCCTTGAAAGGGACTTCCTTCTTGAAATAGAGCGACAGCATCATCATCCGGGCGATCCAGAAGAAGATGATGTCGAAGCCGGTGACGAGAACGCTCGTCGGGTAGTAGCGCTTCAGTTC
>CAYWIF010000043.1:0-22303 GCA_964458265.1 uncultured Hyphomicrobium sp.
GCCTGCTGGCAGAAGACCTCCAAGGAAGGCCGCGACTACCTTTCGATCAAGCTCGACGATCCCAGCTTCACCGCCCCGATCTTCGCCAGCCTGTTCGCGGACGAAGACGGCAAGACCTTCAACCTAATCTGGTCACGCGCCCGCACCTCGAACGGCAACTGACCACCGCACCCAACCCCCCGTCCGGTTCTGCCGGGCGGGGCATTGTCGTGTTTGGCTACTTTGTCGGGGGTTGCGGACAGTCTATTAGGCACCGTAGCAGTAATAGCAGACGCTCGCTTATGAAGTACGTTGGCAAGTTCGTATGTTGTGTTCCGAATACGGCCCAACAAAAATCAGAACAATCCGATCTAGATTGTGCGGCCGCACGGATTTAATTAGCGACCATGACGAAGGTGAAAATTGATCGGATAAGGGAGAGATTGCGCGGCATCAGTATGAGGCGCCAATATACCTCACTATCGGCTCTATGGCGGACTATGCCGGCCTTGTGGTGGTTTAGATGACAAACGAATATCGCCACAATCACTACGTCCCTGAATGGTATCAGCGCAGATTTCTGCCAGAGGGTCAACAAAGGCAGTATTACCTTAATCTCCAACCCGATACGGAAGTCAGAGACGGACATAAGTTCACACACAACCCGCTAAAAACTTGGGGACCAAGAATGTGCTTCGCACAGGACGATCTCTATGCAACTCAGTGGCACGGATTGCCGAACAGAGAGATCGAGCAGTTCTTCTTCGGAAAGTGGGACAGGGCTGCACCTCGGGCGTTAGACCATTTTTCAGATTTCGCTTTTGATGGTGAAAGCGTGGACGCATTTAACGTTCTGCTTCCGTATCTTAGCATTCAGAAATTGCGCACCCCTAAGGGTCTCGCTTGGTTACAAAAACACGTTCGATCCCGTGACAAGAATCAGACGCTTCTCGATTTTCAAGATCTCCAAAATCTGTTCTGTGCAATTTGGACCGAATGCATTTGGCAAATTGCTGATGCCTCTCAAAGCGAGACGAAGTTCATAATTTCCGATAATCCGGTAGTTTCGTATAATCGGGAGTGTCAGCCAAGCTCTCAATGGTGTCGCGGAGTTGAAAGCCCTGATATTCGATATGTGGCAACGCACACGTACTTTCCCCTTAACCAAAACAAGATTCTAATTCTTACTAATCTATCTTGGGTTCGGGATCCATTTCAGAAGCCTCGTAATATTAGACCGAATCCTCGCTTCCTTCGCAACGCAATGTTTAAGTTCACCGACATTCAGGTCGAACGAATGCTAACGGAAGAGGAAGTAAGAGAGATAAACTACATCACGAAAATGAGTGCCGACCGTTACATCGCAGCAGCAGAGAAAGAATGGCTTTATCCCGAAGAATATCTTGGATCAACAACGTGGCGGTCACTCGGTGACGGTTATCTTCTAATGCCCGACCCGCGACACGTTCATGGAGGCGGCGAAATCATCATTGGTTACAACGATGGCCATAGCGAACGCTTCTCAGAATATGGTCATAGGCCGTGGGATAGCGACTTCCAAAACAAGACACGGGAGAACCGCGAGTGGGACGCGATGCAAAAATTCAAAGCAGAATGGGCAGCAACCTATGGTCCAGAGTATCGTGGAGTGGTCTACGATATGGGGCCCAAAGGTGTCCGGAGGACAATGGGCGAAAACTACCATCAGGACGAGTGCGAGAGAGACCGGGAGTATCTGAAGCTTCCCGGCGAGTTAAATCGTCGAAAGAAACTTCAACGAAACAGAAGAAGCGCGACGTAGCGTTCGCTTAAAGCACGAAATCGATACTCTTGGATTGAGGAGCTGAGTTCACGCACCAACACGTTGACCGGAATGTCCGTTATCCTAATTGGCGCTCTCGAACGGAGCCCTTCCGGAATTGTCCCGCGAAATTGTAGCTGAATGTAGGGCAGCGTTTGTGCGTTTCAATTGTATTTACAAACGACCGAAAACTTGTCGAGAGCGGCCATAGCGCCAACAATCTTACACGCGGGACCCCGGTTCCAGCATCTGCACCGGCTGGCGGTCGCACACTTGGCGAGATCGCCGAATGGGGGAGCGCGACCGCCAGCCGTCAGCATGAAATCGTCCGGCGATCTTCAGCCCGCATGGGAAGTCGGGTTTCCCATCCCGCCTGAAACCTCAAACCCCCAAGCGCACCCGAAGCTCCTTATTGTCCGAAGTAGAAACGCGCTTTGGGTGCGCTTGTCTTAGGCGGTTTGTCTGATTTGTCTTTAATGCAGGATATGCCTAGCGGCGCGTGTTGTCATACATTGCCCTTGTTTCACGCGGGCATGTCTGATGGCGACAAATCATCTTCCGAACACTGCGATGCTCAGCATTCGGCTCGATGCCGAAGCGCTCGCAGCGTTCGACAGGGTGGCGGTCGGACGTGGTGGACGAAGCGCAGTGCTACGGGAGATGATCGAGGAGACGGTGCGCGATAGCGCCGGTCGTCCGCATATCGACCGTCCCGAGGGCGTATCGCGCAATCGTGTTTCGGTGCGCTTTACCGACGTCGAGATCGCCGTGATCGAGGTTCGAGCAGCGCAGCGTTCGACCGATCGCGCAGGCTGGATCAAGGCATTGGTGCGCCGTCACCTGGCCCTGAAGTCGCGGGTCGATGACGGGCTATTGGCAGAACTCGCGCCAATCAGGATGCAGTTGCTGCGGATCGGCCGAAATCTCAATCAGGCGATGAAAGCCGCGAACACCGCCATGCTTGAAACCGGCGACAAGCAGATCGAACCCGAGCTGCGACGGATCGCCGACATGCGGATGGAAGTGTCCGAGCAGGTCACAGCCGTTGGCGAAGCCATGCGCGGCGATGTCAGCTACTGGACCGTGCCGGACTAATGGGTCTGGAATCCGCCTTGTGGGAAGCGACGCGGCCCGCCTTCCGGGTGCGCTATATCCACGATCCGAATGGCTCGCCGCAGTTCCCCCTCTACGCCAGTTACGGATTTGCCACCGGCCCGACCGCGCGGGCCAAGCTGGCGCGGATTGTTCGCAAGGCGCCAGAGGTCGTGGTCAAGGTTACGGGTCGCCAGCGCGGCGGCAAACACGTCAAGGCCCATCTCGACTATATCGGGCGTAAGGGTGACTTGAACATCGAAACCCGCGACGGCGAAATCCTGACCACCAAGGACGACATTGCCGAACGCGCGGCGGAGTGGGGTGACACCCTCCAATGGCGGTCGCGGCCAACGGTGTCGTCTGTGTCGCTAATCTTCTCGATGCCCGAAGGCACAGACCCCGATAAGGTGCTGGGTGCGGTTCGGGCGCTGGCCCATGCCGAGCTGAGCGACAATCACGATTATGTCCTGGCCCTCCACACTGACACGCCGCGCCCGCATGTGCATCTGACGGTGCAGGCCGAGGGGCTTGATCGCACAAGATTCAATCCCCGTCCGGTTCAGCTCAATCGTTTCCGTGAACGCTTTGCCCGTGAATTGCGCGCGCGGGGAGTGGCCGCCGAAGCAACGCCGAGGCGCGCGCGCGGACAGGGTATCGCCGGATCGAGCATGGCGCTGGTCAAATTGCGGGCTCGGCTACGCGCGGAAGGGAGTCGTCAGATTACCCAATCCGACCGCCGCACCAATGAGCAGGCCATTGCGGTGGCGCGGGGCCAGGATCAATTGCCGCCGTTCATCGCAGCCGGCACCTTCCGCTGGCAAGAGATACGCCGTGCCTATGAGCAGACCGCCGCTGCGCTGGACGCCACCGGGCAGACCGATGACCGGGAGCTTGCCAATGACGTGCGGGCCTTCCTCGATAAGCATCAGGGTATGAATGCCACGCCCGAAGTTTTTGCGGCACACCATGCAAAGCTACTGAACCGTGCAATGCCCTCGCCGGAAGTCGGTCGAACAAAGGATAACAAATTTCCTGACAACGAACGAAGCCGCTGACCGGGTCGTCGTGACGCTCACTTGTGCAGGCTCTCCTCATCCCCGCAGGGTTCGGTTTCAGTCTGGATCGTCGCGTGGTGGATGGCAAACCTGCTTTCGAGCATTTCGGTCAGCGCGCGGCGGATGGCTTCGGCGTTGCTGCCATCCGCGACAGCAACGTGAGCCGTCAGGCTCGCATCGTCGCCAGCCACCGACCACAGATGCAAGTCGTGAACGCCCGTCACGCCTGAAATCTCGTCCATCGCGGCGCGTATCGCGTTCAAGTCGAAGCCCTGCGGCACGCCTTGAAGCAAAATATGGGTAGTATCGCGCAGCAGCATCCAAGTGCGCGGCAAGACCCACAGACCAATGGCAATGGCGACAATCGGATCGATCCACGCATAACCCGTCAGGTAGATCGCAATGGCCCCGCCGATTACGCCCAGCGAGCCGAGCATGTCCGCCCAGACTTCCAGATACGCGCCCTTGACGTTCAGGCTTTCGTCTTTTCCGCTAACGAGGATGCGCATGGCGATCACATTCACGATCAGGCCAACTGTCGCCACCACGAGCATGCCGACAGATTCCACGGTCTGCGGCTCAAAGAAACGTGCAATTCCTTCCCACAGGATGTAGCCCGCGACGACAAACAGCAGCACCGCGTTGAAGGTGGCCGCGAGGATCTCGAACCGCCGATAGCCATATGTACGTTGGGCATCCGCCGAGCGCTGGCCGATGCGGACGGCAACCAGCGCAATCGCTAGTGCCGCCGCGTCGGTAAACATGTGAGCGGCATCTGAGAGCAGCGCCAGACTGTTAAACCACCAGGCCCCGATCAGCTCGGCAATCAGGAAGGTTCCAGTTAGCGCAAGCGCTATCGCAAGGTTGCGCGTATTGGCTCCGGCGGCATGGTTATGCCCCGGCGTACCATGCCCCCCATCGGCATGACTGTGGCCTGCGCCCATATCAGTGCGCCGCCTGTCCTGCCGGTGCCTTTAGCGAGCCTGCCGGGCAGCGATGAAACACCCGGGATACGCCGCGATAGTTTTTTGTCACGAGCTTATCCGGCGAGCGCTCCTCGACGGTCAGGCGCTTCATCTCGTTCGCGGCCATCATGTCGGGGAACGGCATGTGGCTGTGCGTGTAGGCGATCGCGTTGCCCTCGTCTTTCCACAGCCCGGTTGCGGCCGGGCCTTTGTCGGGCAGAGTGACTTCGGCATAGTAGCCGTCGGCAAGAAACACCCATGCGGGGCCGGTCTCGCAATTCTTGGTTTCGCCAAGGCTCCAGACACCGGGCATATAGGCCGGGGTCGCGGGGTCGGCGGCAGTAGAAGCGGTGGCGGATATCGCCAGCGTCGATGCCAATATTAGTTTCATCATACTTCCTCTCCTCCCTTAGTGATTCTCATGTTCCCCAGCGGCTTTTGCGGGCGCTTGCGCGCCGCTTTTCGCCAGCCACGCTTTCATCTGCGCAATCTCGGCCTCCTGCGCCGCGATCACTTCGGTCGCGAGCTTGCGAACTTCGGGGTCTTTGCCGTGGTCTAGCGCGACCTTCGCCATTGCAACCGCACCTTCATGATGCGGAATCATGCTGCGCATGAAATCGACATCGGCGTCGCCGGTGAGCGCGACGCCCATATCCTTGTGCATCTTGTCGTTCGCCGCCTTGAATGCGGCGGTCGCCAGGCTGTCGGTTGATGCAGGCGCTTCGGCGTTAGCCGGCTTGCTATCGCTCGGTGTTTCAGGCGAACATGCCGCGAGCAACAGGCCAAGCATGATCGGGTATCGTTTCTTCATGGTCGGGCCTTCATTTCTGGGGCAGTTCGCCGCCGAACTGGTCTACATCGCTATAGTCGCCGGTCGCGTGATGCTTGTGCTTCCCTCTCAGCAAGAGTTGGCTGATTGCGGGCAGCACGAACAGCGTGAGGATGGTTGAGGTAATCAATCCACCAATAACCACGATGGCAAGCGGCTTTTGCACTTCGGCACCCTTGCCCGTGGCGAGCGCCATCGGCACGAAGCCCAGCGAGGCCACAGTAGCGGTCATGATGACGGGGCGGAGCCGCTTTAGCGCGCCTTCCTTGATTGCCTCGGCGACCGGTCTTCCTCCATCGATCAATTCATTGATCGTCGTCATCATCACCAGCCCATTCAACACCGCGACACCCGATACTGCCATCAGGCCGACTGCCGCTGAAATCGAGAAGGTCTGTCCGGTGATAAACAGCGCAAGCAAACCGCCCGCCAAGGCCATCGGAACAGCCGAGAATATGGCGACTGCTTGCCTGACCCCGCCGAGAGCAAAGGCCAGGATCGCAAAGATCGTAAGCAGGGCCGCCGGGATGATGATCGAAAGCCGCTGGCTGGCAGCTTGCAGATTTTCATATTGGCCGCCCCATTCGATTGAACTGCCGGGTGGAAGCTGAACCTGTGCCGCAATTTTCGACTGCGCCTCGCTGACAAACGAGCCGAGGTCGTTGCCGCGCACGTTGGCCTGGACGACGACACGCCGCTGGCCGTTCTCGCGGCTGATCTGGTTGATGCCTTCTGATAGCGAGAAGGTCGCCACAGCGTTAAGCGGCACCGATTGGCCCTCCTGCGGTAACATGACGGGCAAAGCACCTACAGCATCGAGGTCGTTTCGTCCGACATTGGGCAGGCGCACGACGATATCGAAGCGCCGGTCACCTTCAAAAACGATCCCCGCCTCGCGCCCGCCAAGAGCGGCTGCCACCGTGTCGGTAACATCCTGCAAGGTCAGGCCGTATCGGGCAATTGCGTCGCGATCGAACTTGACGTCGAGTTGCGGGAAGCCCTCGGTTTGTTCGACCTTAACATCAGCCGCACCGGGGACAGTGTTCAGGATGGCCGCAACTTCTGCGCCCTTGGCACTCGCCGCCTCAAGATCGTTGCCATAAATTTTTATGGCAATGTCTCCCCGCACGCCCGCGATCAACTCGTTGAACCGCAGTTCAATCGGTTGGCTGATTTCATAGGCGCTACCCAACAGCGGTTCGAGTTTCTTTTCGATCCGCTTGATTACCTCATCCTTGCTATCAACACCATTGGGCCATTCGTCCTTCGGTTTGAGGATGATGAAGGAATCTGAGATGTTGGGCGGCATGGGATCGGTGCCAACCTCCGCCGTGCCGGTCTTCGAATACATGAAGGCGACTTCGGGCAGGCTCGCCACCGCCTTCTCAATCTGCATCTGCAAGGCGAGCGACTGGTTGAGCGAGGTAGAAGGGATGCGAATGCCTTGCAGCGCGACGTCGCCCTCATCGAGCTGCGGAATGAACTCGCGTCCCAGCATCGTGAAAGCAAGACCTGCCAGCACCAGCGAGGCGACGCCTGCCCCGATCCATTTCCACGGTCGCGCAATCGCTTTGTCGAGCAGCGGTTCGTATCGCTCCTTGACGAAAGCGACCGCTTTCACTTCTTTCTCCGAAACCTCGCCGCGAATGAGCAAAGCGACCATCGCAGGCACGAAGGTCAGCGATAGAATGAATGCACCTGCCAACGCCAGCATGACCGTGGTGGCCATCGGCGTGAACATCTTGCCTTCGACGCCGGTGAAGGTCAGCAGCGGCGCGAATACGAGGAAGATGATTGCTTGCCCATAAATGGTCGGCTTTATCATCTCTCGCGAGGCTTCGAACACCTCGTGCAATCGCTCCGGCAAGGTCAGCAACCGCCCCTCGTGATGCTGTCGCTCAGCCAAACGTCGCAGGGCGTTCTCGATAATGATGATCGAGCCATCGACGATCAATCCGAAATCGAGCGCGCCAAGGCTCATCAAATTGCCCGACGTGCCGGTGGCGTTCATTCCTATCGCCATCATCAGGAAAGATAGCGGAATGACCAGCGTCGCGATGATCGCGGCGCGGATGTTGCCCAACAGCCAGAACAGCACCGCAATAACCAGCAACGCGCCCTCAAGCAGGTTTTTCTCGACTGTCCAGATGGTCGCATTGACGAGCTTCGAGCGGTCGAGGACGGTCTTGATCTTGATGCCAGGCGGCATAGATTTGGCGACTTCATCGAGCCGTTCGCTTACCGCGCTGGCCACGATCCGGCTGTTACCGCCCGCAATCATCAGGGCGGTGCCGACGACGACTTCCTTGCCATTTTCGGACGCCGCGCCGGTGCGCAACTCGCCGCCGATACGGATGTTGGCGACGTCACGCACCGCAACGGGAACATCGCCGCGCGTCGCAACGGTTGCCCGTCCGATCTCATCAATCGTGCGGATGCGTCCATCGGCCTTGACCAGAAACGCCTCGCCGCCGCGTTCGACGAAATTCGCGCCGACCGAAATGTTCGCCTTTTCAAGCGCCTCGGCGAGTTCGGAAAAGGAGATGCTGTAGCTGGCGAGCTTGGCCGGATCGGGTTCGACCACGAATTGCTTTTCATAGCCGCCGATGCTGTCGATACCCGCCACTCCGGTGACGGTTCGCAGCTGCGGGCGGATCACCCAGTCTTGGACGGTTCGCAGATAGGCGAGCTTCGAAACCTCGTCCGTCAGCAGCTTGCCATCGTCGGTCAGATAGCTGCCGTCAGGCTGGAAGCCGGGCTTGCCCGCTACCTTGGGATTGGTCTTCGTTCCGGCGGGTTCGTATTCGACAACATACATCAGCACTTCGCCAAGGCCGGTGGTGACCGGCCCCATTTGCGGTTCGGCACCCTGAGGGAGGCTGTCCTTCGCCTGATTCAGCCGCTCGGCCACCTGTTGACGGGCGAAGTAAAGGTCGGTGTGTTCCTCAAAAACGATGGTGACCTGACTGAAGCCGTTGCGCGAGGTCGATCGCGAACTCTCCAAGCCCGGAATGCCCGCCATTGCCGTTTCGACCGGAAATGTAACCAAACGCTCGATGTCGAGCGGGCCCAGTTCGGGCGCCACCGTATTGATCTGCACCTGTTTGTTGGTGATGTCCGGCACGGCGTCGATGGGCAGCTTCAGGAGCTGCGAAACGCCAAAAGCCGCGACTATGAGAGTGAGGCCGACGACGGCCCAGCGAAAGCGGATTGCCGCATCAAGGATTTTCTCGATCATCTCAGTGTCCGTGCTCCGCTTCGCCCTTGCCGAGTTCGGCCTTGAGCAGGAACGCGCCCTTGGTCGCGATCACGGCACCGGGTTTCAGCCCAGCAACGATCTCAACGCGGCCCGCACTGCGCTGTCCAACAGTCACTGTTGTCGCCTGAAAGCCCTTGGCGACCTTGACAAACACGATGTCGCGGCCTTCGACCGATTGCACCGCTTCTTCGGGGACACCGATGCTGGCGCTCGCTGCGCCATTGCGTGGCAAAATTCGCACGCGCAAACCCTGTCCTGGGGTGAGTTGCCCAACGCCATCGGGAACAAGCACGATTGTTGCGGCGCGGCTTTCGGGGTCCAAACTCGGTGTAACCGCTCGAACCGTCGCGTTGACGGTCTCGCCGCCAAGCAATTCAATCACAGCGCGGTCACCGGGTTGCACCCGCCGAGCGTCAGCGGGCAGGACCGAGGCGTTGATTTGTATCTTGCGCGGATCGGCAACGCGGAACAGTTCGGTGCCTGCCGCGACGAAACTGCCGAGCGTCGCGTCCGCCTTCGTAATGCGGCCGGAAATCAGGCTGGTTACTGCCAGCGTTCGCCCGTCTCCCGACACTTTGGCAGCACCTGCTGCCGAATTGGCACGGCGTAATTCGGCATCGGCTTCGGCAAGCGCGGCCTGTGCGCCTTCCAGATCCTGCCGCGCGGTCACCTTGGCATCGAACAGACGCTTCTCGCGTGCGTAGGTTGAGCGCGCCAGCGCCGCTCTTGCCGCAGCGCCGCTTCGTTCAGCCGCAATCGATGCCGCGTCCCGGCTTTCCAGCGCCGCAATCGATTCCCCAGCCCTTACATAGTCACCAAGCCGCTTGCTGATCTTGACGACTGCGCCGTCCGCCCGGGCCGTCAAGACCGCTTCGCCATCCGGGGCCGCAGCGACCACACCTTGTGCAAGGATTTCCGCACCCAGGCCACCTGCTAGAGTTGCTTCGGTAACGATACCTGCCGCCTTCGCGCGCGTGTCGTCTATAGCAACAAGGCCTTCGGTTTCTTCGCCTTCTTCGCTATGACCCTCTTCGCCTTCGGCATGGCCCTCCTCACCTTCGGCATGGCTTTCAGCCTCGGCAGTCGTAGCAGGCGCGAAGACGGTGCGACCGAGCATCACCCCGCCGCCGCCAAGCACGAGGGCGGCTATTGCCACCCCTGCAATCAATTTCTTTTTGCTGGTTTCGGTTTCCATCGAAAATTCCTTCACTGCGCATTCGCGCGGATTAGCGCGGCGAGCGCGTTGGCGCGGTCGAGCCGGGCCTGAATGAGATTGAGCCTTGCCGTGGTCAGTGCGTTTTGCGCATCGAGCAATTCAAGCAGCGAAAATTTGCCGGCGTTGTAGCCGATGCGCGCAAGCCGCAGCGCCTCTTCGGCTTGAGCAATACCCGGTCCTGCGAGCGCCTCGTAACGCATTTCCGCTGCCCCCAAGAGCATCCGGGCATCGTAGCGCGCGCGGTTGGCGTCCCGCTGTGCAATCAGCAAGCCCGATTCCGCTGCGATGCTTTCCGACTGTGCGGCTTCTATATTGCCACGGTTGCGGTCGCGGAACGGCAAGGCAATCGACACCCCGACGATGAACGCTGTATCCTTCGCTTCCTGAAATCGCCTGACGCCGCCGCTTGCCGTGACGTCCGGGACTGCAACGGTTCGGGCCAGCCTGACCCGCGCCTGCGCAGCGCTTCGCTGAGCTACGGCAAGTTGCTCGTTAAGCGTCGGTGTATCGGGAGGAAGGTTGGCCGGAACCGCTTCCTCACCGATTGTCGCTGAAAGCTCAGGGTCATCGCTGCCGATCAGCGTTGCCAGGGCTCGCCGTGCGACGAGCAGTTCACTGAACGTCCGCGCCTGTTCAGCGCGCGCCTCAGCAAGTACTGCATCAGCGCGAAGTTGGCGCAAGGGTGGATCGCGGCCTGCTTCGACCAGAATCTTGGCCGTCCGCGACAATTCTTCCGCGGCCGCCGTGTTGTCGCGCGCCAGCACCGCCCGATCCTCGTTCGCGCGAAGCTCGGCATGGGCGAGGCGGATATCGCGGTCGAGGTCGGCCAGTGCGGCCTTGTATGTCAAGAAGGCGAAATCGCGCTCCGCACTGGCGACCGCAACGCGCGCGCTTCGCTTGCCCCCCAATTCGAGCCGCTGGCTTAACGCCAATGTCGTTTCGGTGCTGCGCAGCCCCTGAAACGCCCCACTCCCGGCAAAATTCTCAACCTCAAGACTCAGCTCCGGATTGGGGGAAACCCCCGCCTGTCGCGCCCGCGCTTCGGCAGCGTCGGCCTGCGCCTTGGCCTGCGAGACACGCGGCGAACTTTCCGCCGCGCGGGCCAGCGCATCGGCGAGCGTGACCGGCTCGGCCTGAACAGTCTGCCCACAGGCGATCAATGCGCCTGCGAGCAATGCCGCTCGAAATTTGGAAAACATGAAATATCTCCTGATCCTTGAACAGACGCGCAGGGCAGCCCTGCGCAGGCAGTCAGGATCAGGCGGCGGGCGGCTCGGTAGGGGGAGCCTGCGAAAGCGACGACATTGAGGCAGCCTTGAGGCCCGATATGTTCGCGTCACGCAACATGCTGGAAAGCGTCAGCAACGAGCCATCGACGGCAAGCGCCATGCTGCAATGATGATGGGTAACGACCTGACAGGGTTCGTCGCCTGTGTCCTGATGATCGTCGCCATGATCTGCGTCATCGGCATGTTCAAAGACGGCAAACATTTCGCTGCCATGCGCGGCCATTGCATCTTCGGCGTGTGCGGTAGCGGGCACGACAATGCCGCCAAATAAAATGGCAAGCAGCACAAATAGAGAGACGAAGCGACCCCGCATTGGATTGCCGATAGCAGCAAAGTGGGAGGTCGGCAACAAAATGATCATTCTGAAGCACCTTCGATCTTTGTAAGAAGATCCTCGGGGATAGGCATCGGTCCAAAAGCACTGATATTCGAGCGTCCGGTATTGCCGACCGGGATGCGTCCTGTCAGCGCCCCAAGCGGCGCGAGCGCCAGCCGAACCAATTGTCCCGCGACCTCACGCCAGTCGCTTTGCTCGACCGCAAAGCCGAGCATCGCCCAATGATTGGCAAGGTGCGGTCCGAGATAGGGTTGCGAAACGATGTGCGCGCGTTCGAGCGAGCGCCATGCGCCAGCGACATCGCCCTTTTCGCGCGAAGCGGCAAACGCTGCCATTTCACGCGCGATCAGGCGACGCGCGACCAGTGTGTGAGCAAGCACACGCCAGCGACGCTGCCGGTGCCAATAGAATAGCTGCGCGAATCCCCAAATGAAGGGCGTGATAATTCCAGCGGCGATGTCCACCTCGTCGCGGTAGTATGTGCCGCCATCTTCTGCCGGTGCGATAGTAATCCAGTGATCCCATTTGGAAATCAACGCGCTATGGCCGTTGTCGCGCAGCCGTTTCGGCCAATTGCCGGTGTCGGGTTCATGCACCGACGTTACAATCCATTGCGTCCCGAATGGAATGATACCGAACAGGCGCAGCTTCACCGGATAGCGACCCCCCGGTTTGAATTTCTCAAAAGGTTGATTGCTTGCGGGCATAAATCGCACCAAAGGCCAGGCGATGTGCATGAGCAGCGATGCAGTCTGCACCTCCGCCCATATCGTCTCGGGCGGAAGCGCGATGATGGTTGACCGCGAAACCTTCATATCGCCTCGCTCCGTGCTAAGGTCGACTTGATCTGCCGAAAGATGGAAATCGTGCCCGTCGGCGTGTCGATGGCGAACACTGGACCGACCGGCTCGCCCGAATAGTTTGCCAATTCGGTTTCAAGAAATCCGTCAGCATTCGGTTGGGTGTCGGCCTTGCCGTCGATCAACTGGATAAAGCGGAATGCCGTTCGCATGAGCAGACGGGACTGCCGGGCATAATCGGCAATGCAGACGGTGCCGCCTGTCTTTGTCGCCGCGAACATTGCTACGATCCCCGCGCGCTTTCCCGGCACCGGCACCTGATGGAAGACCAAGCTGGAAACGACCTTGTCGAACCTGCCTGCGTCGGTTGCATCGCTGGCAAAGCCCTGTCGCCATTCGATATCGATGCCCGCAGCCTCGGCTTTCGCCCTTGCAATCGACAGCGACGCGGGGTCGGGATCGAGACCTACGACCTCGACATCGGGATGGTGCTTTTTTAGCAGAATGGCGAGCGACCCGGTTCCGCAGCCGACATCGAGAACACGGTCGCCCGGCGCAAGCGCCAGAATTTCGACGAGCTTGGGCCGCCAGACCGCCTCGCGCGTCAAGATAGCAACGCCCAGGTCATAGACGCTCGATGGCGCGAAACGGCCTGCGGCTGGAGTGAAGGCCTGTCCTGCTATCACGCGCGCTTTACCGTGGCGGCAACGGGCTTAATCTCGCCCCACGCCTGTCGCACGATCTGGATGCCGCCGCTGATGCCGAGCGTCGCCAATATGCCCGCGACAATCAGGTCGGGCCAGGCGCTGCCGGTCCCGAACACCCCGAAGGCTGCCGCGATAACGGCGACATTGCCGATGGCGTCGTTGCGCGAGCAAATCCAGACCGAGCGCATGTTGGCGTCCCCAGTGCGGAAGCGGTAGAGCATGAGCGCGACACCGACATTGGCCGCGAGCGCGAGGGCGCCGATGATCCCCATCGTTTGCGGCCCGGGCGAGGCACCGCCCACGGCCGCGAGGATCGCGGTCACCATGACCCATCCGCCCAAACCGACCAGCGTCAGCCCCTTGGCAAGCGCCGCGCGCGAGCGCCACGCCAGCGCCATACCGGCCACGAGCAGACTGATTGCGTAATTGGCCGCATCGCCCAAAAAGTCGAGCGCGTCGGCTTGCAACGCGCGACTGTCGGCGGCCGCGCCAGCTGCCATTTCGACCGCGAACATGGTCGCGTTGACGCCGAGCGCGATCCACAATGCGCGTCGCCAGCGCGGGTCATTGAGCGCCGTCGCGCTCCCGCAGGCACTTTCGCAGCAACTGTCGGCCATTCAAACATCCTTCTCGATACGTTCCGAGTCGGGCAACCTTTTGCACCCTGAAGCAACTACAGGGTCAAGCACCAAATTTCTGTCGCATCAATGCGCCTGCGGCTTGGGTCGAGATGGTGGCGCATGGGCGAAAGAAGCCGGATATTTTCGGCTATCGATTTTTCATCTCATCTAAACCTCTTCATCGACGGCCCACAAAAAATACGATTAAGCTAATGCAAATCGCTTGCAATAAGAAGCTACGCCGAATACTCGCAGCAGCAAGCAATCGAATCGGGGGAACTATGGCGTCCAATTTTTTCAAGCAGTCAGCAGCGCACGGGCTGCCTTTGGCGAGGGCGCTCGCACTACCATTGGGTATGTTGATGCCGCAGATCGCAGTTGCTGGCGACGAGACTGCCAATGATCCCGATCATATCCTTGTCGTTGCCGAGCGCACCGAAGATCCCGCTGCTGGCGCAACCGCCCTGCTCAGCCAAACCGAGCTTGAGAATGCCCGTGTGTTCAACATCAACGAAGCGCTCCGCAAGGTTCCGGGGCTTATCGTGCGCGACGAAGAAGGCATCGGGCTCCGCCCCAATATCGGCGTTCGCGGCCTCAATCCAACACGCTCGACCAAAATCCTGCTGCTCGAAGATGGCATCCCGCTCACCTATGGCCCCTATGGCGACAATGCCTCTTATTATCATCCGCCGATTGACCGCTTTGCCGCAATCGAAGTGTTGAAAGGCTCCGGCCAGATTCTTTATGGCCCGCACACGGTGGGCGCGGTCATCAACTATGTCACTCCTCCGGTTCCCGAAACCTTTGCGGGGAGCGTCAGGGCCTCGGTCGGCAATCGCGACTTTTACGATGTTATGGGAAGCGTCGGCGGCCCGCTCGGTTCCGATACGGGCGTGAATGTCAGCGTAACCCGAAAGGCCAGCGACGGATCGCGCGACAATCTCTACAGCGCGCTGACCGACCTCAATCTCAAGCTGGAACAGCAGCTTGGCGTCGGGCATCAGCTTACCCTGCGCGCCAGCATGTATGACGAAAACAGCCGCCAGACCTATAGTGGGCTGACGCTTGCCGAATACCGTTTCGATCCGCGCTACAACCCGTTCGTCAACGACCGCTTCAACACGCGGCGCTACGGGCTGTCGGCAACGCACGACTGGAGTGTGGCCAAGGAATTGACGCTCAAGACCACGGCCTTTTACAGCTATTTCGACCGCAACTGGTGGCGTCAGTCCTCCAATTCATCGCAGCGCCCCAGCGATTCGAGCGACCCGGCTTGCGGTGCGCCGATCATCCTTCCCAACGGCGTGCCGACTATGCCCAATCTGTCCACCGGCTGCGGCACCGAGGGGCGGCTTCGGACCTACAATGTTTATGGTCTGGAACCGCGCCTTGCATGGACGCCAAGCTGGGGCCGGATCGACGCAGGCGTGCGCGTCCAGCGCGAAACGCAGGATCGCCGCCAGTTCAATGCGGATACGCCAACCGGGCGGACGCCGGGAACCGGCCCCAATGCCGGGATCAGGGAGTCGAGCTTTCGTGAGATCAACGCCTATTCGGGATTTGTGCAAGCGACGGTCGATTTGGGCAAACTTTCCGTCACGCCGGGGATCAGGGTCGAGAATATCAACTATCGCCGCAACGAGCGGCTGACCGCAATTCAGGGCAAAACCTCCGTCACCGAAGTCATCCCCGGGATCGGAATCACATGGCGGCCTTCAGACCAGATAACGGTGTTCGGCGGCGTCCATCGCGGCTTTTCACCACCGGGCGTTGCCGACATCGTTACTGCCGCTGGCGGGACGCTCGACCTTGAGGCCGAAAAAAGCTGGAACTACGAACTGGGTTTTCGCGCCCAGCCGACCGCAGGATTCGGCATCGAAAGCACCTTGTTCCGGCTCGATTTTTCCAATCAGGTCATTCCCGGCAGCATCGCGGCGGGCAATCCCGCAGGTGCAGTGAATGCGGGCAAGAGCCTGCATCAAGGACTCGAATTGCTGGCGACCGGCGACACACGCACGGCTGGCCTGACCGAAGGCTGGGCGCTGACCGGGCGCATCGCCTGGACATGGCTTGCCGATGCCAAATTTGCTGCCGACCGGTGCGAGCTTCTGGCCGGTTCGCCCGCTATCGCGCCATGTGATGCAGGCGAAGTGAATGTGCGAGGGCGACGTCTGCCCTATGCGCCCGAACATACGGTCACCGCCATGCTGGGCGTTGCTGCCGGGCCGGTTCGCGCCGAGGCGGAATATGTCTACATCGGGTCGCAATTCGGCGACAACATCAATACCGTCGCAATTACCGCCAATGGCCAGCGGGGCCGCATTCCGGCTTACGGTATCTGGAACTTGGCGCTGAACTGGGATGTCGCCGATCAGCTTACCCTGTTCGGCACGGTCAAGAATGTCGCGGACAAGACCTATATCGTCGATCTGATCCGTGGGATATTGCCGGGCAGTCCGCGACTTGTGCAGGTCGGTGCGTCGCTGCGATTCTAAGACTGTGCGGGTGTCAATCCGGAGTTAGGGACTGAAAATTTCCTTCTCGACAAATCGGCGATCCGCTTCCTAATCTCACCCTGTAAATACTACAGGGTGAGGCGATGAAAATAGGCGAACTGGCAAGCGCGACCGCGACCAACGTCGAGACCGTCCGCTATTACGAAAAAATCGGATTACTCCGCCCGCCTGCGCGGACGGCGGCCAATTACCGTGCCTATGGAACCGAGCATCTTGCCCGCCTTTCGTTCATCCGCAGGGCGCGTGACCTCGGCTTCACGCTCGAATCTGTGCGCGAGCTGCTCGCGCTTTCCGACGACAAGGCGCAATCCTGTGAGGCAGTGGACAGTGTTGCCCGCCTTCATCTGGATGAAATCGACCGGAAGATCGTTGATCTGACCTCTCTCCGCAGCGAACTCGACCGAGTGATCGGCTCCTGTCGCCACGGCACGGTTGCCGACTGTAAAATCATCGAAACCCTCGCGCCGCGCGGAAAGGCCAAAGTCTGATGCTTTATCTCGTTACCAAGGCGGTCGTCTCCGCGATAATCATCGTAATCGTCTCGGAAACCGCGCGGCGCAATCCCGGCACTGGCGCGCTGATCGCCTCATTGCCCCTGATTTCGGTGCTTGGCATGATCTGGCTATGGCGCGACACACAGGATGTTGCACGCATGGCAGACCATTCTGCGGCAACCTTCTGGTATGTGCTGCCAAGCCTGCCGATGTTCCTGTTCATTCCGTTGCTGCTCAAGCGCGGAGTAGGATTTTGGCCTGCGCTTGTAGTTGGATGTGCGCTAACAATGCTGCTTTACACGGCGCTGACTTTCTTGGCACCGCGCCTCGGAATCCGCATCTGAACAATGCCAAATTATTGCACTCGCTGCTATCGTGATCGTCCATCGCGTTGCAAAACCTGCTCCTGTGTGATGTCGCGCGCCCTTTGGGCCTGCTGGTTCCGCACTTGAACCACGGCGATTTTCTCGCCCTTGGCAATGCGGATGGCGACCTCTTGGCGTCTGGCCTCGACCTCCTTTGACGCCTTGATCGGATCGTCGGGATATTTCGCGCGGGTGATCGAGATGGTCTGGGCAACCAGACTTTGCGCGCGGCGCAAGTCTGGATCGCGCGCGTTTTCGGCGTGGGACTGACTCAGGAATCGTTCTGACAGGGCTTTGAGCTTACTCAGTTCGTCTTCGGTCTGCGGGGTCTTCGCGCCGGTCTTCCTACCTTCGCGGCGTTTCTCCCGTTCAGCTATCCTCTCGCGGAGACGGTCAGCTTCGGCCTGGACCAATTTGGCTGGGCTGTAATTCTCGACGGCCAGCCCTTGCGAGGCGGCAGCGAGATATGCTGCCTTTTTGAACTTGTCGCCCCCGCCCACCTTGATCGATGTCCAGCCATTCGCCTTCGCAATCCGTATGATGTCAGGAAGGGCGTCGATATTGCTGGTTTTGAGCCGGTCACCGGCAATCCGCACAATCGGGGTTTTATCGTCCGAGGTGCGGTAGAGCTTGTTGCCGACGCGCAGAAATTTGCCGGTGAGGTCGTCGGTGATTGTGGGCGCTTCGGATTTGCGCTTTGACTTTGTAGTTGTGGACTTAGGCGTGGCCGACTTGGGCTTCGCGCGCTCTTGATTGATGGGGCGGCTGCGCCCTGAAGGCGTGTTTCCCTCAAGTTCATCAGCCATGTTCATCGCCTTCCTCTATGATTAAACTTGCATTGCCGTGGCGATCCAGACTCACCAGATCGGGATCGAAGCTCGGATAATCTTCGATGCGGATGTCTTCCGGTTTTAACGGGTGCGCTGGGTTTCCTTCCAGTTCTTCGGGGGTCATGTCGCGAAACGGTGCGGGAGCAAGTGTTACCCGGACTGGCTTTTCGGGCGCGAACACCACTGGAGGCGGAAAGGCCCGTTTCTTGAAAAAGCGACTCTTGAAATAGAAAATCTTGGTGCCGATGATCGGCGGGATTCCGCCGCGCAGCAGGATCAGCCTGTCGGCTGGAAATTGCATCAATTCTTGCGGCAGCACCAACGCACGGCGCTGTTCCGATATGGATTTCGAGCGGTTGGCGAGCAGTCCGTTGATCGTCAGCGAGCGGGTGACACTTTCCTGTCCGACATAGCCTATGCGATCCGACAGCTCATTGGCGACGCGCAGTTCCTTGGGTGTGAAGGCGACTTCGACGCCGCAATTGGCGACGATTTCGTCGGCGACATGCTCGCCGTAAACCCCGCGCAATTGCGAACGTGACTGGATCACCGGGAGCAGGCGGATGCCGTAGCCCGCGACATAGGAAAAGGCGCTGGCAATGACTGAGGCGCGGCCGAGCCGGGCAAATTCGTCAAGGATGACCAACACCGGAACCGGCGTAGTGTCGTCGGGCAATTCCCGCACATTCAGGTCGATGAGCTGCTGGAAAAGCAGATTATAGAGCGGCGCGATGCGGTCGAGTTCGTCAGGCGACACCCCGAGGTAGATCGAGATGTGCCGTTTTCGCAAATCCCGCAGGTCAAAATCGCTTGCGGACGTTGCCGCATCGACCAACGGATTGAGCCACAAGCCGAGGACATTGGTGATGGTCTTCTTGATGTCGGCAAAGCTGTTGTCAGAGCCACCGGCAAAGTCGCTAAGCGCCGTCCGGCACCCGGTCGAGAGGTTGAGTCCGGGATTGGCGAGTTCCTTTTTGAAGAAGCTGCGCGCATCGCCTTCGGACAAATAGCGGTAGATCGCACCCATCGTCAGCGGTTCGCCGCTGGTTTCCGCGAGCCAGGCCCCGACACCGGAAAAGCCGGTGCGCGCGCCGTTCGCCCAAAAGGCTTCACCGCGTTCGGGCGCGACGAACAGCATCGTCGCGATCTTTTGCAGCTCGATGATCACGTCATCGGGATCGCTGCGGTCGATATAGGCGAGCGGGTTGTAGCGCGCGGTGCGCGCTTGCCGGTCGGTCGGGTTGAATAGGAAGACCTGCTGACCGTAGTGCGCGCGGAAGCCCGCGCTGGCGTCGAAATTCTCGCGCTTGACGTCGAGAACGACAACCGAGCCTTGCCATGTCAGCAGATTGGGGATGACGACGCCGGTGCCTTTGCCCGAGCGGGTTGGTGCTTCGACCAACACATGCTCGCTCCCGCCAAAAGTCAGGAAGCGCCGACCCCTGCGCCCAACGACGATGCCCGACGCCGAACGGAAACCATGCCGTTTGAGTTCGCGTTCATTGGCAAACCGCGCCGCCCCGTGCAGCGGCGCGCCGCGCGCCCACAGCGCATAGATCAGCCCGGCAAGCAGGGTGAGCCCGCCCACTAGGCCGCCCGCCATCGCCTTCACCACGCGCGGATCGCCGCGATAATACCAGACGAACTGCGGCATTTTGAGCGGGTCATAGGCCGCTATTGGAAGCCCCAGCACCACCCATCCGATCATGCTGGCAATGGCGATCGCAATCAGGCTCCCAAGCGGTATGGCGATCAAATATCTTGCCACCCCGCCGTCAGGCGAGGTGCCTGCTTGCCGGGTCATAATAGATCTCCGTAACGCGAAACTCGCCATCGGTTTTCTTGGTCTGGACAACGACATCGACGAGCATCTTGAGCAGCGCGCGAATATCGCCGCGCGCCAGATCGGAGCCGCCTTCGCTTTCCTTGACCAGCAGGGTCAGTTGCTCGAACGCCAGTTCTGCCGAGTCCGCGTGAATGGTCGTGATCGAGCCGGGATGCCCTGAATTGACGTTCCGCAGATAGAAGAAAGCCGTGCCGTCGCGCAGCTCCTGGAGCAAGATGCGATCGGGCCGCATCCTGAGCGCGCTTTCGAGCAAATGCTTTGCCGTCACGTTCGCAGTCCCTTGGCCATCCTTGGCATAGAGCATGTGGACGACATTTTTGTGCGGAACGATCAGCTCGCGCGTGTCCTCGATCGTCAGCAGCCGCTCTTCGGGCGGGATGAGCTGGATCAGTCCCTTGGACAGCGTGGTCTTGCCCGAGCCGGTGGCGCCCGAGATCAGGATGTTGAGCCGTGCTTTCACCGCGCGGTCGAAAAACTCGACGTGACGGCCCGCCTTGAGCAGCGCGAGCAAGTCCAGTTCCTCGGCCGTTACCTGCTTTTCGGCGATGCGCGTTTCCTTGAACAACCCGGTCGCCTCAAAATCGGCCAGCGTCATCGTGACGGTCGAGGGCTTGCGGACGGTAATCGACACGGTTTCATCGGGGACGACAGGCGGCACGATGATTTGCACGCGCTCGCCGGTCGGGAAGATGGTGGAGACAATGGGGTTTTCGCGGGTGATGTCCTGGGCGGTGAACGCCGCCGCAGCCGTTGCCAACGCCATCAGATTCTTGAAATCGAGGCTGGGTTCGCTCTCCCATGTCCACCCTCCACGTCGCTCAATACCGACTTCACCGGGCTGGTTGATGACGAGTTCGGTGACGCGCTCGTCATCGAGATATTTGCGTAAGGGCGCAGTGACGCTATCGAGGACCGCAGTATTCTTTCCCGGAGCCGCCATTATTTGAGGCTGAGGCCGTAAACGGTCGAGAAGTCGAAATCCTGCGCCACGGTGATGCCGACATCCTCGCCTTGGTTTTTCCGCAGCACGGGTTTGATCTGGCCATTTTGCTGCAAAATCGTCGAAGCCGCGTCGGAGGGGACGCGGGTGGTATTGGAGGCGCTGTTGCCGACAGCTTCCGCGCCCACGGTTGCCGCGTCTTCGACCAGACTGAACAGCAGCGCGGTGCCGAAACGCTGCCAGAAGAAATTGTTGACGCGCCCGTCCATCCCGCCACGTCCCAGCGCATCGGTTGCAGGCGACGCCACATCTATTGCGATCCCGCGCGGGGTCACGGCGCGTGTCCACAGCACGAACAGCCGGTATTGGCCGCGATCAAGACCGCCCTGATACTCGCCAACTATCTTGGTGCCTTTTTCCATCAGCACCACTCGGCCATTGTCCGAATAGACGTTGCGCGGGACGATGCAGCTCACATAGCCGGGCTGGCTTGAATCCATCGCCGATTGCAACACGCAGGGGATGAAACTCCCCGCCGTAATCAAGAAATTGCGGTCGGGAAGTGACCGGGCTTGCGCCTGTCCGATTACCGACGCCTGGCGCAAATTGTCGAGGTTGGTGGCTGGAGCTAAAGGCTGGCGTCCGGCAACCGGTTCGCCATAACCGCTGGTGCGAATACCCGCGCTGCCGCTGTCGCGTTCGCCGCCATAGGCAATCAGCGAAGACCGCCGTGCGGCTTCGCGAAGCACTTCGGCTTGCGACGGCTGGCGAGCCTGCTGCGCGGCAGGCGGAGGCGCAGGTCCGGCACCGATCGCAGGAACGACTGGTTCGCCAACGGCAATCGGCGCGTTGGGATCGGTTGCTGCACCCGCCAGCGTTGGTGCGATGACGGTTGCCGGATCATATTGCGCGGGTTCGAGCGCAGGTTTGGGCTTCGGCGGTGGAAGCGTCGAGTTGCCGGTCAGACCCGTTCCAAGCGCCAACACCGTGAACATGATCGCGCCTGCGGCAGCGGCGAAGCCGATCATCTTCTTCGGGTCCATCGTCGTGCCGGGCATCGACGGCATCTTGCTGGCGCGCTCGGTGGCAGGAGCGCGGTCGATGTCTTCGGGATCAGGGGTTTGATCGACTGTAGCGCGATCGCCCATCGGAATGTCGGCCATCATCTATTCTCCCCACTACCTTGACCCGAAGTGCGTTCGACCACACTCGATGCCGTGCCTGTCTTCGGGTCGCGCCCGTAAAAATCCGGGGCTTCGTTGAACACGCACAGCACTTCCTTGCCGCGTCGCAAGCGAAGCTGGGCAAACACGCCGTGGATCACGACAAATTCGTCGCGGACATCGAAGGGAACGATGCT
>CAYWIF010000044.1:0-21215 GCA_964458265.1 uncultured Hyphomicrobium sp.
TTAGTCGCCGATGCAGGCCTTCTCAGCCTCGATGGCTTCGACCGGCTTTTCGGCGCGCTGATCCGCGCTGATGCGGCCGCCAGGCAGCGCGTCGGTCGCACGTGCCTTCAGATACACGTAGAGGTCGTCGATGTAGCACATGACGTTCTTGTTATCGCCAAGCGCCGGCATGATGTACTTCGTGCCGGCCACATCGCGGATCTGGCCCGAGGCGACGACCTGCAGGAACTTTGCGTAGTCCATCGTCTTCAATGAGTCGTGCAGCGCCGGTGCGAACGACGAACCTTCCGCGTTCGGGCCGTGGCAAACGTGGCACTCCGCGTGGTAGCGGCGCCAGCCGGAATACGTCATCCAATCGACCATCTTGACCGCGTCGGTGTTGTCCGCGCCGCGCTCGACGTTATACGTCGGAGAACCGTCCGGCAGGACCCAGCGGCCGGCTTCCCACTTCTTACCCTCTTGCGCAGCTTTGTGCAGGGCGGGGTCAGGCAAAGCGCTCGACGCACCGGCCGTCTTTTCGGTCGGGATCGGCGGTGCTGCGGCCGGAGCTTCCGCAAACGCAGTACCGGAATTCAGAATCATGAGACCGATGCCGGCGGCAGCGATCAATACATTTCCAAGGCTCTTCACTCGTTTCCCCATTTTTTGTCGATCGAAAGCGATCGGTTGTAAGGCGCTGAGAAGCCGTCGCAGCGCGCGCCGATTCCCAAAACACTTGCTTGCATCGCCCTGATCGGCAGGGCTGAAGCGAGAGATACATCGCGAGCGATTGCGCACTCCAGTGCCGATGCTGAAATTTGCAACCTGTGCGACAATACGCACGGATACTTCACCGGGCTACACAAGCGCCGCGCCAAACGAAAAAGGCCGGCGCGGGAGTTCCGCACCGGCCTCTTTTTTCAGTCAACGACTACCGATTAGGGCAGCGAGTAGACCGTGAGCGTGCCACCGAGATCGGTGTAGGACTTCAGACCGGCGTAGTTGCCGACTGCGCCCAGACCATCCGTCGGCTTGTCGAGGCCAGCTGCCAGACCGATGCCAGCCCAGCCACCGACGCCCGAGTAGAGGCCGATGTACTGCTTGCCACCGAGTGCGTAGCTGAACACGTTGCCGATCGAGCCAGAAGGCAGACGGTGGCTGAACAGAACAGCACCATCCTTGGCGTCGCGGCAGCGCAGGAAGCCGTCCAGCGTACCGTGGCAGGCGAGGCCGCCAGCGGTCGTCAGGACGCCCGACCAGACCGAGAAGGGCTCGTCATGCTGGTGAACGATCTTGCCAGCAGCGCCATCCCAGATCGTGAAGTGACCCGTGTTCGTCTTGCCTTCCGGCGGGAACATGGAGAGCGTGGCGCCCACGTAGGGCTGACCAGGCGTGTACGAAACCTTGAAGGGTTCGTAGTCCATGCACACGTTGTTGACGGGCACGTAGAACAGGTTCGTCTGCGGAGAGTATGCAGCCGGCTGCTGGTCCTTGAAGCCAAGGGCCGCGGGGCAGATGTTCTTCGTGTTTACGTCAGCGCCCTGAACGAACGTCGACTTGGCGTCGAGAACGAGCGGACGGCCGTAGGTCGGCGACGACTTGTCGAGGTCAACCTTGGAGGCCCAGTTCAGGTCTTCGTCGTAGGGCTGAGCAACGAGCGGCTCGCCGGTGAGGCGATCGATCGTGTAGCCGAAGCCGTTACGGTCGAAGTGCGTGAGAACCTTACGGTCAGCTCCGCCGATCTTCTGCGTGGTGAGGATCGACTCGTTGACGCCGTCATAGTCCCACTCGTCGAACGGGGTCATCTGGTATGCCCAGGCGGCCACGCCGGTGTCCATGTTGCGGGCGAAAATCGTCATCGACCACTTCTGGTCGATACGCTTGCCGTCCGGTCCGGCGCGCTGTGCCGGGTTCCAGGTCGAGGGGTTACCCGTTCCGTAGTAGATCAGGTTGGCTTCGGGGTCATAAGAATAGAAGCCCCAGGTCGAGCCGCCACCGATCTTCCACTGGTCGCCCGTCCACGTCTTGAGAGACGAGTCCTTGCCGACCGGCTTGCCAAGCGACAGGGTCTTTTCCGGGTCGACGAGGATGTCGGCATCCGGGCCCATCGAGTAGGCGCGCCACAGCTTCTTACCATCGGCCAGCGCGTAGGCAGTCACGTGGCAGCGCACGCCGAATTCGGCGCCCGAGGTGCCCATAACGACCTTATCGTTAGCGATGAGGAGGTTGCCGGTGTAGGTTTCACCCTTCTTGGGATCGCCGTTGACCTGCTTCCACTTTTCCTTGCCCGTCGCCGTGTCGAGAGCGACGATCGTGGTGTCGGCGAGACCCATGATGAGGGTGTTGCCGGCGACCTGCGGACCGCGGTTGACGGTATCGCAGCACATGACCGGAATAACCGACGGGTCCTGCTTGGGTTCGTACTTCCAGAGGATCTTCGGCTCGACAGGGTTCTCAAGGCTGAGCTTGAACACCTTGTTCGGGAATGCCGAGTGGAGGTACATTTCGTTGCCGATCACGATCGGCGAGCCCTCATGACCGCGCAGAACGCCGGTCGAGAACTGCCAAGCGACCTTCAAGTCCTTGACGTTCGACGTGTTGATCTGGTCGAGACGTGAGTAACGCCAGCCTTCGTAGTTACCCTGCTGCATCGCCCAGTTGTTGGGGTCAGCAACTGCCTTCTTGACGTCGTCGTTCGCCCAGACAGGCGACGCCGCCGCCGAGGCGAGCAGGCCAATAGCGAGTGCACTTTTGCGCATCGCGCTTCCTCCTTGAGGTTCTTGCCACGCTTGCAAAATGATAAGCCACGGGTTTTTCCGGGCCGGCTGCCAGTGGGGCCTTTTTCTCCCCTTCTGGTTCCAACTCTGGCGGGAACAGCTCCTCCGAACGGTTCCCCCGGGTCTCATCACCGCGCGGCATCTAGACACTTTCTCGTGAGGATCGCAAGACGATCCGTGAGATCATTTTTTTGGCCACACCCTCTGCGAAGGGCAAAACCATCCGTTTTTCGTTATGTTCTTAGTGACTTGGCAGGCCTCACCGATTGTTTGTGCAGCGCACGTTTAGTTGAGGACTCTCGACCGCGCCCATTCTGGGTATTGATTCTCGAGTTCTAATGTGCATGATTTTTCCCCCTTCAATAACGCTTCGCCTCCTTAAACTGCCTTTTGGTGGAGCTTCTGCGTGATTTTTATCATCGTACTTTCAACGATTTAGCAAATTTCCTGGCCGCGATTCTACCTATATTTCCTCGCTTTTCCCGATGCGAGGCAGGAGATTCTGGAGTTGAGTTGCCGAGCCGGCCGGTGTTGGCTGCAAACGACTTCCGGCACACCATATGAACCTCCAGATGCATGAGTGAAATGCGATGATGATCGACCGCCGGACGTGCCTGATGATGGGGTTGGTGACAGCGGCTCTTCCCGTGCTGCGGGTTGTGCCAGCGGGTGCCGGAAACGGGTTTGCGGTCGAAGTCGCGCCGGGTGTGTTCGTGCATCGGGGACAGCACGCAGTCTTTTCCCCTGACAACAAGGGCGACATTTCGAACCCTGGTTTCATCGTCGGCAACGACGCGGTCGCCGTGATCGACACCGGTGGCAGTCCGGTGGTGGGGCGCGCGCTTAAGGCCGCCGTGACGGCCGTCACCGACAAGCCCGTGCGCTATGTGATCAACACCCACATGCATCCCGACCATGTCTTCGGCAATGCCGTGTTCGAAAGCGAGGGCACCACGTTTGCCGGCCATCACAAGCTGGAGCGGGGTCTGCTGGCGCGGGCTGAGCGCTATTTGACGATCAACAAGGGCTTGCTTGGCGCGGATACCTTCGAGGGAACGAAGATCGTCGCGCCGACCTTGAAAATAGAGGGAACCCAGTCGCTCGACCTGGGCGGGCGCTCACTTAAACTTACTGCGCATCCGACGGCACATACCGACAACGACCTGAGCGTCACCGATACCGCCACCGGGACTGTGTTCATGGGTGACCTCTTGTTTGTCGAACACATCCCGACCATCGACGGGTCGATCAAAGGCTGGATCGCGCTGCTCGACCGCATGAGCGAGACGCCGCCGGTCCGGGTGGTGCCAGGCCACGGCCCTGCCGCTCTCTCATGGGCGGACGCCGCAACGCCCCTGCAGCGTTACCTTAACACCGTGGCAACAGATGTGCGGGCGCTGATCAAGCAGGGCAAGACGCTGGCCGAGGCGACGGAAACCGCTGCCCTAACAGAAAAAGATGCATGGCTGCTCGCGGACGAGTATCATAAGCGAAACGTATCAGCCGCGTTCGCGGAACTGGAGTGGGAGTAAAGATACTTCCGACCCGCAGGCACGAGGCTAGACGACAAAAAGGCGATCATCGGAGACACCGAGACATGCAAGCCCACCCGATCACATTAAGGACTGCGTTCGCTGCGGCCGTACTGGCTTTCTGCGGCGGCCTTGCATCAACGCCAGCGTTTGCCGCGGAAGCCCCGACGGGGAATGCCCTGATCGAGGCCGATGTCTGGCCAGCGCTGCAAAAGGATATCTTCGGCGCGAATGTTCCTATCGAAAACGCTTCGGTCGTGACGCTCGAAGCACCGGGACGCGCCGACGACGCGGCACTCGTACCGTTGACGGTGCGCATTCCGGCGGACGCCGCCCAGCGCGTGAAGAAGCTGACGCTCATCGTGGATAAGAACCCGGCGCCGGTCGTCGCCGAATTCGCTTATGGGCCGGCAGCTGGACAGGGCGAGCGGGTGTTGTCCACGCGAGTCCGGGTCGACATGTATTCGAACGTGCGGGCGGTCGTCGAAACGGACGACGGCGTCTTGCACATGGCGACGAAGTTCGTGAAGGCGGCGGGCGGCTGCTCGGCTCCGGCGCTGAAGGATACCGACGCGGCGCTGGCGGATGCCGGCCGCATGATCGTCAAGACGCTGGAGACGGCAGACGCCACGGCTGGACAGCGGCAGGGTCAGCTGATGATCAAGCACCCGCAGTATTCGGGCCTGCAGCTCAATCAGGCGACGGGCTTTTATATTCCAGCGCATTTTGTGCGCGAGATCGACGTGAAGCGCGGCGAATACCTGATTTTCAAGATGACCGGCGGCATTTCGATTTCCGAGGATCCCAACTTCCGCTTCACCTATGCGGCGGGCGGCGATGAAACGCTCGAAGTGACGGCGACGGATACCGAGGGCAAAGTGTTCACCGGGCGGACCGGACCCAAGGGTTCGTAACGCGGCGACAATCAGAATTGAAAAAGGGCGCCGCTGAGTGCGGCGCCCTTTTTCTTTTCCGGTTTGGCTTCAGGTCAGAAGCAGCGCAGTTCGCCTTCGATCTGGGCCTGTTTCAACTGGGTGACGATCGCCACCGATTCAGGCCGGTTGAACTGGGCCACGCTTTCGCCGCCGCGCTGGCGGATCGACATGATCGTCTCCGCCTGATTGTAGACGTCGTAGGGAAGAATGCTCGCGATCACGTCGATCGAGCACGAGCAACGCTCCAGCGCGAGGCGCGTGTTGCCGTTGACCTGCATGCAGCCGAAGACGTAATCGGCGCGTGTGAACGTGGGATAATCGTTTATGGTGTCAGCATCGACCTGCTGGGCGGCGGCAGCCGCTGCGCCGAGGCCTAGAGCTGCAGCAAAAATAACGAATAGACGGGCGGGCTTGCGCATCCCTGTCGCTCCCTTACTTACTTCGCTTCGACGAGGACGAGACGGTCGGACAGTTTACCCGTGCCCGCCTGCGAACTGAACATATCGGCATTGAGTTCATAGAAGTAGCCGGGAATGTCCTTGCTCAAGACAAACGAGAACTTCGAATTCTCGTAACCCTGCATCTTGTGCTTGTTGGGGTCGTTGACGAACGGCTCGATCGTCACTTTCTTGGCGTCGATCGTCTTGCCGCCGAACTCGATTTTCACATCTTCCAGTTTCGGCTTATCGACAAATGCTTCGCGCATGCGGCCTTTGAGGTAGGGCTGCTTGCCTCCTGCTACGGTGCGGAAGTTCTCGACGCTCTTGTCGAGGAACCAGATGAAAACCGGATTGATGGTGAGGCCATCATAGTTCTGCACGGGTCGCTGGCGGTCGCCGGTGAAAACGGTCACGTCGAGAATTCGCTGCCCGTCGGCGTTGACGTCGGTGACGGCAAGCTTGATATCGTCGGTGAAGGCCTTGCCCATCAGCTTCTCATCCGACACGGTGTGTTCGAACTTGTAAGCGATGCCCGTGCCCTTCGGTACGAGGTCGAGATGGCGGACTTTGAAGATAAGGTCGGCAGCTTCGTATTGATCGGCGGCGTTCGCCGGCGTCGCAACATTTACTGCAAGGGCCAGGGACAGGGCGGGAACCAGTCCACGCACGATGCGCAACATTCTCAATTTCCTCCATTGTTCCCGCGGCCTTTGAGGCTCTGGTGCGGAACGCCTTGCGGCGCAGTCCGCCCGGCGGGCGATGCTTGCTTCCGGCGTCCGGTACGGACGCCATCCAGGCCGGAGCATTAGCAAATGACCGGCGCGAGGGCAGGAGAAATTCTCCAGATTGCGAAGATTTAAGGTTGTCCGGCGGACAATCGGCCGGAATGACAGCGGCTTAGCGGAGGAATTTGCCAAACGCGCGCGGGCCTTCGCCGACGGTTATGCGCCCCGTGACGGCGAGCGTCTCGACGTCGATTTTTTCCAGCGTATTGGCATCCCAGCAGGCCACCCAGACTGCCTGTCCGGACGGATCGGCCTCGATCCCCTCAGGGAAACTGCCGACGCGAATGGTCTTGAGCGCATCGAAGGTCGTTGCGTCGATGACCGAGACGGATTCAGCGTGCTGATTGGTGACAAACAGCCGGTTGCCGGCGCGGGCAATCGCATAGGGGCGCAGGCCGACCGGGATATCGCGCAGCCGGGTGCCGGCTTTCACGTCGAGCACCGTCATGGAGTTTGAGGCGACGTTCGCGGTGTATGCGCGCCCTGACGTGTCGTCCATTGTGACGCCGAACGGGCGTTCGCCGGTCTCAATCGTCCCTGTCACTTTGAATGTGGCCGCATCGATGAGGGAGACCTGGTTGCTGTCCCGGTCGGCGGTGAGGATCGTCTTGCCATCGGCCGTGACCGCCACACCAGAGGGTGACTGGCCAGTGGCGACAGAGGCTGTAATCGACAGCGTCTGCGGGTCGATGGCGTACAGCCGGTGCTCGTACCAATCGGCGACGTAGACGGCGCCGGATTGCGGATTAACCGCGATCCCGAGCGGACCCTGGCCGACGACGGCGCGCTTCACAACCGCCTGCGATGCCGTGTCGACGGCCACGACTTCGCGGCTTTCCGGGGCGGCGACGTAGGCCCGCATTCCATCCGGCGACAGCGCGATGCCGGCCGGCTTGCCACCTATGGCGATTTCGGCGGCCTGCTTGCCGGCTGTCAGGTCGACGACCGACAGGCTGTTGCCGAGTTGGTTGGTGATGTAGGCCGCGCGGGCGGACGTCACATTTTCTGCAGATGCCACCCTCGATCCCGCAACCACTCCAACTGCGACGGCGAGCACAGCAAAAAGGAACTGCCCGGCGCGAGGCCGGGCAGCGCCATGCTGACCACACTTTCTGGCGGCCGCGGCCACGGGGTCAGCCGCCTTCCAATTTCTTTTTGATGCCCGCAAGACCGCCCTCGACGATGTCGGACACGGCCTTGACGGCGGCCTCGTCGGAGAGTTCCGGCGGGGGATCGTTGTTGACGAAGCCGCGATAGAACGCGGCGCGCCACTCGACGATCGATTTTTCGGCGGTGCCGGTGACGTTGATCTGGGCGCTGTAATTGGTGACGGGCACGACCTTCACGTCCACGTCGGTGATCTCGTAAGCAAGGCCGCGCTCCTCGGCGGAATACTTCGAGAGCTTCTCGTTGATGACGCCGCCGGACTGCAGCGTCAGCTTCCGGGTTGCACCGACGTCGTTGCCGCCCGTGCCTTCGGTCTTCGCGACTGCGGGATGCCAGCTCATGTCCTGGAAGTTGCCGATGGCGGCCCAGACCTTGTCGACGGGAGCGTTGATCTCGATTTTCGAGACGACCTTCTGGCGTGTAGGGCCGTGTGCTTCAGCCGCTATGGGTGCGAGCGCGCACAGCGCCACCATTAAGGATGCCACCACTCTCACGATCAAGTTCCTCCAGAGCTTATTCTTTTCGCGGTTCCACCTTGGTCCGCGGGCGAGCACAATAGTGAGCGGCAATTGTGAGTGCAATTGGGTGGTTTGACGTGGACGCGCGATCTGCGCGTTTTCGCCGCCCGCCCGGTCCGGGGGCCTCAGGCCATCGCTGTTGTCAGGGACAGCATTCCCATGCTTTTGTGCGCCTCCAACTAAAGAACGAGCCCCAATCCATGACCGCTTCCCAAGCGGGTGCTCCATCGGCACCGGCGTCCGCTTCCAAGACATATTCCCACGTCACGTGTCTGTTCTGCGGTCTGCACTGTGACGATCTCGAAATCACCAGGACAGGGCAGTCCTTGCAGGTTTCGAACAACGGCTGCCATCGCGGCAAGTCCGGCTTCGAGCGGCCACTGGTCCATGCCGTCCCCCGAGTTGCAGGCAAGACCGCAACACTGGATGAGGCCATCGCGGCGGCGGCGGCGCATATCGCCAAGGCGCGGTTGCCGGGCTACGGCGGCCTTGCGACGGACGTGGACGGCGTGCGCGCCATCATGTCGATTGCCGACAAATCGCGCGGCGTCGTCGATCACGCGCTCAGCGAGGCCCAGAGCCGCAATATCAAAGTGCTGCAGACGAGCGGCTGGTTCATGACCACGCTGACGGAAGCGCGCAACCGGGCGGACCTCTTCATCATCGCGAGCGACGTGCAAGCCTTCCACAGCCGCTTTTTCGAAAAGATCGTGTGCGCCGAAAAGACGATGTTTGCCGACACGCCGCCGAAGCGCACGGTGGTATTTCTGGGCGAAGGCTTTGATGCATCCGCGGCGGTCGGCCCCCGGATCGGCGACGTCGTCCGGATCAACTGCAAGCTGGAGCGGATCGGCGAACTGATTTCGGCACTGCGCACGCTGCACCGGGGCACCTCGCTGCCGGGTGAGGACGTCGCCGGCGTGCCGCTGGCGCAACTGGAAGATCTGCTCGACCGCTGCCGCAAGGCCAATTACGGCGTCGTGACCTGGGTGCCGCCGGGGCTCAATTTTCCGCACGCCGATCTGACCGTGCACCAGATTTGCGAATTCGTGAAAGATCTGAACGTGACCCAGCGCTTCGCGGGTCTGTCGCTGGGCGGAAACTTCGGCGTGCCGACGGCGGCGTCGGTCTGCACATGGCAGTCGGGCTATCCGCTGCGCGTCAGCTTCGCCTCGGGCGCGCCGCACTACGATCCCCTGCGCTATGCCATGCCTGCGCTCATCGCTTCCAAGCAGATCGATTGCCTGCTTTGGCTTTCTAGCTTCATCGCCGACATGGGGCCGCCGGACACCGACATCCCCACCATCGTGCTGGGCACGAACGACATGCAGTTCAAGAAAGAGCCGGACGTGTTCATCCCCGTCGGGACGCCGGGCATCGATCACCGTGGCCAGATCGTGCGTTGCGACAACGTCGTGTCGCTGCCGCTGGCCGATTTACAGCGCGGCGCGGGTCTTGCCCGAACCGTCGATGTACTCGCCGCAATCGAAGCCGCCCTCTGACCGCGAAAGACGAAAACTTCATGCTGATCAAGTTCACCGGCGGCAAGGTCTACGATCCCGCGAACGGCATCGACGGGCAAGTTCGCGACATCTTCGTGCGCGATGGGCGCATCGTCACGCCGGGCGCCGGGGAAGCTGCCAGCCAGGAATTCAATCTCGCCGGCAAGGTCGTCATGGCCGGCGGCATCGACCCGCACTCGCATATCGGCGGCGGCAAGGTGACGATCGCGCGGATGATGATGCCGGAGGATCACCAGGGCCACGAGGTGGCGCGCGGGGACCTCACGCGATCGGGCTGCGGGCACGCCATTCCTTCGACGCTGACGGCCGGATACCGCTACGCGGAAATGGGATATACGGCGGCGTTCGAGCCGGCGATGCTGCCCGCGAACGCGCGCCAGGCGCACATGGAAATGGCCGACACGCCCATGATCGACAAGGGCGCGTTCGTGATGCTGGGGTCGGACGACTATTTCCTGCGGTTGCTCACCAAAGGCGCGCACAAGGACGACATCAAGGACTACATCGCCTGGACCATGCACGCCGCGCAGGCCGTGGCCGTCAAGGTCGTGAACCCCGGCGGCATCTCGGCCTTCAAGTTCAACCAGCGGATGCTCGACCTGGACGAAAAGCATCCGTTCTATGGCGTCACGCCGCGCGACATCATCCTGACACTGGGGCGCTCGCTGCAGGAATTGGGCGTGCCGCATCCTATCCATATCCACGGCTGCAACCTGGGTGTGCCCGGCAACAAGGATACGACGCTCGCCACAATCCGCGCGTCGGAAGGCACGCCCATCCACCTCACGCACATCCAGTTCCACAGCTACGGCACCGAAGGCGACATGCAGTTCTCGTCGGGCGCGGCCGAAATTGCGGAGCTTCTCAACAAGAGCCCGAACGTTTCGATCGACATCGGGCAAATTCTCTTCGGGCAGACGTGCACGGCGTCGGGCGACTCGATGCGCCAGTACGGCAACACGAAAAGCGCGCACCCGAAGAAGTGGGTCGTCATGGATATCGAGTGCGACGCAGGTTGCGGCGTCGTGCCGATGAAGTACCGCGACAAGAGCTTCGTGAATGCATTGCAGTGGGCCATCGGTCTGGAGATGTTCCTGCTCGTCAACGACCCGTGGCGCATCTTCCTGACGACGGACCATCCGAACGGCGCGCCGTTTACGACCTACCCCCACCTCATTCGCCTGCTGATGGACAAGACCTTCCGCAACGAGATGCTGCGGCGGATCCACCCCGGCGCCCAGGCGGCGACGATCCTTGGAACCATCACGCGCGAATATTCACTATACGAAATTGCGATCATGACGCGGGCGGGTCCGGCGAAGTCGCTTGGCCTCAAGGACCGCGGGCATCTGGGTGCTGGCGCGTGCGCGGACATTACCGTCTATGACGATAATCCCGACCGCGAGGCCATGTTCACGACGCCGGCGTTCGTGTTCAAGAACGGCGAGATGATCGTCCGTAACGGAAAAATCGTGAAGGTCGTGACCGGCGACACGCACGTCGTGCGTCCTGAGTACGACCGCAAGCGGGTCGAGAAGCCGCTGAAAGAGTATTTCGACAGCTATCACACGGTGCAGATGGAAAACTTCCGTCTATCGGATGAGGAAATCACGGAACCCGGCTGCGGCCATGCGCCGGGAACGTGCGGCTGCCTCGTCATCCATCCGACCGGGGCACGCACATGACGGGCATTGGGACCATGAATGTCAACGGCGTCGCCATCGACGATACGTTCGCCGAAGCCTTCGGCATGAGCGGGACGGGGCTCATAATCACCGCCGACACGATGAAGTGGGCGATGATCGCCGCGACCACGATGACCGGCTTTGGCACGTCGGTGATCGGCTGCGGCGCGGAATGCGGCATCGACTGTGAGGTCGCGGCGCAGGATACGCCGGACGGCCGGCCCGGCGTTCGCGTTCTCATTTTCGGCTTTTCGCCCGATGCGATCCTTCCGCAACTGAAGAACCGCGTTGGCCAGTGCGTACTGACGAGCCCCGGCTCAGCCTGCTACAACGGTCTCGACAGCCCGCAGCGGCTGGCGCTCTCCGCCGGGCCACGCTTTTTCGGCGACGGCTGGCAGATGTCGAAGCGGTTCGGCGGACGCCGCTACTGGCGTGTTCCCGTCATGGACGGCGAATTTACGATCGAGGATACGTGCGGCGTGACGACGGACGCAGTCGGCGGCGGCAACCTGCTCATCCTGGGGCGCGACCGCGCGGGCCTTTTGGAAACGGCCGAAGCTGCCGTGGCGGCCATCGCCAAAGTGCCGGATGTCATTACGCCGTTTCCCGGCGGTATCGTGCGGTCGGGTTCGAAAGTCGGCTCGAAGTACAAGGGCGCCGTCGCCTCGACGAACAATGCATATTGCCCGACGCTGCGCGGCACGACCAAATCCGAACTCGATGCGGACACCATCGCCGTGCTCGAAATCGTGATCGATGGTTTGACATCGCAGTCGGTATCGGACGCGATGCGCGTCGGGTTGAAGGCCGTCACGGACATCGGCGCGGCGAAAGGCGTGACGCGCGTATCGGCCGGCAACTACGGCGGCAAACTCGGTCAGCATCACTACCACCTGAAGGATTACGTCGCATGAGCGGGCTCCGGCTGCGTCTGAAATCGGCCCCCACGGGTAGGCTCGACGTGTCGTGCCTGCAGCCGGCGATGCTGACGGCCGAAAGCGCGGCCACCGTGGCCCGGATGCCGTTCGAGGGCGGCGCGCTCGGCGATTTGTTTGACATTACAGCGGCGGGTGACACCGGCACGCTGGTGCTCGAAGGCGCAACCGCGACTTGCGACGGCATCGGCGAGGGGATGCGCACCGGGGCGCTCATTGTCGAGGGCGATGCGGGTGCGTATGCGGGACGCTTTATGCGCGGTGGCCGGCTCGATATCAAAGGTTCCGCCGGCGACTACCTCGGGACCGGCATGAAGGGCGGGCTGATCACGGTCGGCGGCTCGGCCGGAAACTTCACCGGTGCGATGACACCTGGCCAGAAGTTCGGCATGGCGGGCGGCGTGATCCGCGTCGGCGGCGACATTGGCGAGCGGGCGGGCGACCGGATGCGGCGCGGAACCATTGTCGTCAAAGGCAAGACGGGGGCGGCCACCGGGTCGCGCATGTCGGGCGGCACGATCTGGGCGGAGGGTGGCTTCGGCCCCGGTGCCGGTCCGCTGATGCGGCGCGGCACATTGATCGGTCCGAAGGCGGAGCAGATGCTCGCCACATTCGCCGACTGCGGCGAGCAGGACATGGTTTTCCTGCGTCTGATCAGCCGGTTCGTGGCGGCCGAGCTGGGTCCGCTGGCTCCGCCTCCCCTCCCCGCGCGGGTCCGGCGCTATGCCGGCGACCTGGCAACCATCGGCAAAGGCGAACTCCTGCTGACGGGCTGAGGTTTCCCGGAAACGCCAGCAAGATTTCCCCGGTGGCTGATCCGGCCTTAAATTGCATCCGTAAATCATCCAAACCCGCGCAACTTCAATGCGGGTGCCGTTGTTGGACATTTGGGCCGCAACGATAAAACGGGAGACTTCGCCTCATGCTGACGATCGTCATCTCAGCCTGCCTCATCGCCGACCCCACGAGCTGCAAGGATTACACGCTGCCCGTCGACGGCGACATGGACACCGTGCAGTGCGCGCTCGTCGCGCCGCCGTTCCTGGCCAACTGGCAGGAGACGCACCCACAGTGGACGGTGAAGCGCTGGAAGTGCCAGCCGGCAACGATGAACGATACCTGATCGCGCCGCGCGTCTGCCCACCGTCACGCGACCTTCGAGGCGGGCCTAACGGTCCGCCTTTGCGTATCGGGCGGGCGGAGCCGTGCCGCTGATCTCGATCACGAACTTCTGGCGGATGGCGTTGCCGAAGTCGCTGAACCCCTTGGCCGGCAGTACGAAGGCTCCCGTGCCGCCGACGACATAATCGCGATACCAGCCCTCCAGCGTGGGCCCGTCACCTTCGAGAATGGGCAAGCCGTTGATGATGACGCCCGAAGCGACGAGTTCGTCGCGCACGGCGTCCACCGGTTCCTCGCGATTGCAATTATCCTTACCGTCGCCCGACACATCGATGACGATGCGGCTGGCATCTGCGGGGATCTGGGTCACGACCTTGTCGGCGATCATGCGCATCATGCCCGACATGCAGGTGAACTCGCCGCCTTCGCGCGGCAACCGGCGAACCTGTTGAGCTATGGCGAGCGCCTCTTCCTTGGAGGATATCTTGGACCAAGGGATCATGATCTTGGGTTTGTCGGCCCACATCACGAGCGAGATGAGAATGCCGCCGCGACCGCCAGTCAGAATTGCCTCGATGACCGCCTCGTCTTCCAGAGCCTTGGCGATGCCTTCGAGCTGGAGCTGATAGCGCTTGGTATCGACGGAATTCGACACATCGACGGAAATCACTAGCGCTGTGTCGACCTGGGGCGGGTCTTGCGCGACAGCCGCAAGCGGCCCGATGACCGCCAGCGCCAGAACAAGTCCCATGGCCCAGCGGCGAACGCGGGCCTTCAGCGGCGTGACGAGGGGCATGCGAGGTTCTTCCACCCAGTATTCCGGCGCCGTTCTATCTCAGCGCTCTGTCCAGGTTGAGAGCTAGGCCTAAACCCTTGGCGCTTTCAAGGCCTTTGACTTGCCGCAAATCCGCGTCCGCAAGATCGGCGCCCGTCAGGTCGGCCCCCGTCAGGTCCGCACCTGTAAAATCGACGCGGCTCAGATCGGTGCGTGTCAGCCGGGCACCGGAGAGATTGGCCCCGGCGAACGAGGCCATGGCGAGCGACGCATCGTCGAAATTGGCACCGCGCAAGGTTGCACCGTCGAAGCGGCACCCGCGGCAGAAATTGCGCGGCAGGAAGGAAATGTCGGCGCGCGGGTCGTGGGGCGAGAAGTCGAAACCGGACAGGTCGGCACCCTTGAAGGACGTTCCGTCGATGCGGCCCGTCAGCCGGACGCCGCGCAGATTGGCGTTGTCGAAGACGGGTGCTTCGCGCCAGTCGGTTCTGAGATCGGAATAGATGGTGGGGCGCATCAGCGTCGCGCCCTCCAGATTGGCGCCCTTGAAATTGGCGAAGGTCAGCACCGTGCGATCAAGGCGCGCGCCGGTGAGGTCGGTGCGGGCGAGATTGGCCTTGGAGAGATCCGTGCCGAATACGTCGGCACGAACGAGGCGCGCGCCTTTGAAGTCGAGTTCGGACAGATCGAGATGTTTCAGGCCCCGGCGCGAGAAATCGACGGCGACGCCGGACTTGCCCGCATTGAAGAGCGCCGTGGTGATTTCGCCGGCGGTGGTGTCGTTGGCCAACCCCTCCGCGGCGCGGATCTCCATGGTGGTGACATCCGGGTGGGGTTCGACCGGCTTGAGGAGTTGGCCCGGCAGTTTCAGCGTGGGCGTCACAAAGGCAGGTTCGGCGGCTTTCGATGGCACTGAAAGCGCGGCCAGGAGCAGCGGGACCGACAGCCAGACGGACGGTCGCCAGCACTTCGCGATGATACCCGTCCGTCCGCGCTCCGCCCGTTCTCGCATCGCTTCTCGCGGCCGACCGGCCCGCGTCCCTCGATGTTGACCCGTTAAAATGACAACGGGGTTGCGTCGCGGGTGGATCACCGGATCGTCACATACCCACAGGTCAGTTCAGCTTGATCGAACCGAACAGCCGGACGCTGGCGCCGGGCAGCAGCACATCCTCGCGGCGCTTGAAAGAGGCGTGGTTCAGGACCTCATCATCGGCCAGGTTTTCGCCCTTCAGTCCGATAGTGATCTCCTGAGGCAATCCAGCGAGGCCCGACACGCGTGCGGTATAACTGAGTTCCGCCGAGACGAGCGTGTAGCCGGGCGTTGCGACTTCCTCGAAATCGGCTGCGAAGCGATCCTGATCGAAGGCGTGCAAGACGCCAGCGCGGGCGAACCATTTCAGATCGCGGTAGTAAAGGCCGCCGCCGAGGCGATGGGGCGGAATGCGGGGCACGTTGCCGCCGCCTTCGAAGCTGGCATTCACAAAGTCATACTGCGCTTCGACGCCCCAGACGCCGTTCCAGATCGGCGCGACATCGTACTGGGCCGCGAGTTCCACGCCGTAGATCGTCGCGTCGCTTTGGGCAAAATTGACCCGTGCAAGGTCTTCTGCCTCAGGATCATCGACGCAGCTCCCAATCGTTTCGCCGCAACTTCCCGTGATGCCCTTAAAAATAAATCCATCGAAGCGCGTGTAGAACGCGGTGGCGTCGTAGCGGAATGATCCTGTGGCTTTGCGCAGTCCCGCTTCGATGGTGGCAGCCTTTTCGACATCGAGGTTGGGATCGCCGATCTCGAAGGTTTCGGTCGCTTCGTGGACGCCACCGGAAAACAGTTCCGCGGCGTCGGGGGCGCGCTCGACATACTGGCCGTTCAGCGACATCACATGCGCGCCTGGAAGTTTGTAGAGGCCGCCGAGGCTGACGCTGACGGGCGTGAAGTCTCGGCTTTGTGACTCGAGTAAACTCGTGTCCTCATCGATCGCTATGCGCTCGAAGCCGTCGACTTCGGTGTGTTCGATGCGGACGGCAGCCTGGAGTGTCAGACGATTGGTGACGTCAAGTTCTTCGAACAGGAATGCGGCCACGCTGCCGGTTTCGGCCGGCGCCAGCAAGCTATCGCCGTCTTCGAAGAAACGGCCCTCCATTTCGCGATTGAGCGCCTGCACGCCTGCCGCGCCGCGCAAGGTGCCGAGCGACGTGACGAGCGGCAAATGCTGCGCCTCGAAGCGGCCTTCCCACTCTTCGTTGGTGAAGAGCTGACCAACTTCGAAGCCGTCACCGTCCTCGTTGATGTTTTCCGTGTGCTTGTAGTCGGAGACACCAAACCACACGCGCAACACTTCGTGGCCGAAGTCCTGGACGCGCCACTCGCCCTTCACCTGGACCTTATCCTGCTCCAGATCAATCCGCGGGCGTGCTTCAGCAGCTTCTTCGCCGGGGATGCCGTAGAGGCTTTCGAAGCGCGAAATCGAGATGCCGAGGAAGCCGGAGTGGCCAACCATCGAAATGCCCAGCGCGCCGCCTTCGCTGTCAACGAAAGTGTTGAACTGCTTGCCGCGCGGCGTGTCGTAATCTTCCGACTGGCGCTTGAAGCCGTCAGCGTGCACCGCGATGCCCCCGCTCCCGCCGGTAGCGCGAAAGGAACCGTCCCGGCCCTCATCAACCGATGACATGCCACCGCGAAATTCGCCGGAGAAACCACCGTTGGGAATCGACGTTGGAATACGGCCGTTCTCGACGGCCGCGACGCCGCCAATGGCCTGACTGCCATAGCGCAGCGTTGCCGGGCCGCGGATAACTTCGATGCGCGATGCGGACGACGGATCGATCGGGACCGCGTGGTCTTCGGATAGCGCCGCGACGTCGCCACTGCCGATGCCGTTCTCCTGGACGCGAACGCGATAGGTGTCGAGGCCGCGGATGATCGGGCGGTTGGAACCGGGAGCGAACGTCGTGCCGGAAATGCCGGGCTTCGTCTGCAGGGTCTCGGTTATCGTCGATCCTCGCGTGGCTTCGATCTCGCGCTCGGAGGCGACCGTTACCGGAACGAAGGCATCGTCGACCACGAGCAGCGTGCCCGGCAGAGGATCGGCCTCAATGATTGGTTGCGCCGGTTCGGCGGCCGGCCCCACCGGCAACGGTTCGCCGGTTTGGCTGGCCTGCGATGGGGGTGGCGCCGACGGCTGCGGAGAGGGGGCCGGCGCGGCAGTGCGCTTCTTCGGCTTAGCGACGGGACTCGGGGCCGTGACGACGACCGGGGGCAGCTCCACGGCGGCGGCATCCTGGGCGGCGGCAGGTTCGCCCGCGAGCATGGTCACGGCACCGAGGGCGACCACCGACAGAAGGCAATCGGCACGGAGTGTCGATTGTCCGCTGTCGCACCAATTCGTGGGCCTGTGCCATCTCATCATCGCGTTCTGCCCGGATGTTATACTATCTCATCCAATAGAAGCGGATATTATCCGCTTTCGTAAGATGGTGGCGGGCGGGGAGGGCATTTGAGCGCGATGGCTGCGGCTTGGCGGCCACAGATGGGTGGTTGGAAAGCAGTGGCTGAGGGCAGGCGTGGGGATCAGGCGATCGACGTGGCCTGGGCACAGCGGGCGCAGGTGCCGCGCAATTCGAGGGTCATCCGGCGCAGCGTGAAGTTTGCGGTATCGGCCCAATCCGCTAGCGCGTTCAAGGCCTTGGGTTCATCGAACTCATCGACGCCACCGCAGCGGTCGCAGATCGCGAAAATGGCCGAACCCTTATGGACGGCGTGACTACAGGCGACAAAAGCGTTGAGGCTTTCCAGCCGGTGGGCCGCGCCCGATGCAATCAACCGGTCAAGCGAGCGGTATACGGTTTGCGGGGCGAGCGTCGCCTTATCGCGCAGGGTGTCGATGATCTCATAAGCACTGACGGGGCGACCGGCATCGCGGAGGGCGTCCGATATGAGGCGGTCCTGCTCGGTTGAGGGGCGGCGCTTGGCAGTTTTCTTGGTCACAAGAGGTCTTGTCCGGCATCGAGGCGGCGTTCGCAAGGCAAAGTTGGCTTGGTTCGCCCGCTGCTGAGCACCGTCATAGTGGAGTTTGCGGCCCAGGCGAACCAGCCCGATCCGGTCCTGGACCGGCGGCGCGAGGCTTCTATGGGCTACGGGCATTCGCAAAAATCAAACGCGATGCGAAGCGTCAAGGTAGACAAGCGCCGCTCATGCGGCCGGCGGGAAGGTGCGAAAGGCTCCTTGCCGTCTCATCTCACCCCGATCTACGGAGCTGGCGTGTCCCGGCCTCCTGGTTGCGCGCGAACGATTGGAGCGAGGTCGTTGGACCATGTGCTCCGTTGGCGCGGCGAGCACATGATGACGGTCAGCCCTGCTGGAACAATTTCAACGCACGCGCTTATGCGCTGAACCACGAAAAGCACCGGCGGTTGGCGGCAAGTGTTTCCGCTTGCAAGGGCCGGACGGTCGTAGGCAAACTCATGGTTGTGCGGGATGTCTTGCCTTACCCAATCGAGGAGATGGGCATGAAAATGAAACCTGTTCTTGCCGTGTTCGCCCTGATGGGCGTGGTGGCGTTTGCAGCTTCGTCCAACGCCGCACCGCTCGGCGGTACGGGTCTGTCGACCAAGTCCGCGGCCGTCGATACGAGCGCGGTGACCAAGGTGCACAAACGTCACCGGCATTATCGTCACCGCTACGCCAGCAACCGCAAATGGCGTCACCGCCGGTACGGGGCCTATCGCCCGTACTACTATCGACCGTATTACTATCGGCCGTACTACTACTACGACTCTCCCTACTATTACTCCACGAGCCTCTACGGCTATCCGTTCACCTACCGTTACGGGTATCCCTATCGCCGCTGGAACCGCGGTGGCGTTTACATCGGGTATGGGTGGTAGGCACTGGCGGAGGCCGTGTCCGGTTGCGTCACGCCGCGGTCCGACATGAGTTGCCACGCCGATAATACGGACAGCCTGCTGGTCATGTTTTGACCGGAGGAACAGACAGCCGGCAGGAAAACTGCTGAATATCCTGCCGGCATGCACTCACGACTTCGTCAGCAGACCCACCACGTGCTCCGACAGAAGTCCCAGAGCTCCACCGATGATCATCGACAGTGCGACGTTGATCGCAGGGTTTTCCAATCCTGGTACGCCGACCGATCCAGGGGCATTCGTGAGCAGCGCAAGCGCTACGACAGCCGCATAGCCATAGACCGCAGCCGGGATCGACGACAGTCTAGGAAGCTTCGAACCAAGTATCATGAGGCCGACGCCGACGGCGACGCAAATGCCCGCCCAGGCCGGTAAACCCAACGCATCCGCCCCACCTGTCTTTGAGACTGCGGCAAGCGTCAGTGCGCCCCAAAGAACGCCCCACAAGTTCGCAAGGACACTCGTCTGAAACCCTGCGACCTTGCCGCCGCAATGATAAAAGCTTCCCCAGGCGATGAACGCCGCCCAAATGCTTAATCCCATTCCCACGGGCGAAAGAAAGAGAAATGTGGCGAGGCCACCGAGCACGCCAATGCTGATTGCAAGTGCCGTTATAAGATCCATGGAAGTCTCCCCTGTGGTACGGCGCGGCGCTGTTGCAGTCGAATCCCGGGCCGTTCTGGAACGTTATATGATTGGGTGACCGGTCCATTCGGTGCGGCGGATCGAAGATCACGGACGCGTCGGGGTGTTCCCTGACGTGCCGTTGCCCATTTCCTGGTATCGTGCCGGCCAAACTTCGAGACCGCTCGCCGCAAAATTCCCGCTGGCGGGCCGGCATCACAATGAGGGGCGGCACGGTGACTGCGCAGGAGAATACGTCTCTGTCTGAACCGGGCGCTCTTATTCCGGTTGCGACGGGCTCTTTGCGGTGGCGGCTTCGGGAGGCGACACGCACCGAACACGACGCGATCGAAGACTGTCTCGGTCTTCACAAGCGCGAGCTGACGCTGGTGGAATACACATCGCTTTTGAAGACGTATTTCGGCTTCTATCAGCCGCTGGAACGTGACCTTGCGCTTATCGACTGGCCTGCGGGTTCCATCGCGATGTCAGCGCGGCGCAAGGCCGGTTGGCTCGCGTCAGATCTGGCCGATTTGGGGCTCGACGACGAACACATCACCAGTTTGCCGCTGTGCCGCACGCGACGGCCCTTAGTCACTGTCAATGACGGGCTGGGCGCATTGTACGTCCTCGAAGGCGCGACGTTGGGCGGGCAACAAATTATACGCCGCCTTGGCCCGGGACTCGAGATCAGCGCGTCGAATGCCGGACGATTTTTTTCGAGTTACGGAGCATCGACCGGCCCCATGTGGCGTAGTTTTCTGGTGTCGCTGGAGGAAGCCGGCCGCGACCCCGGGGCTAGGGCTGCCATTGAGCGGGCAGCCATCGAAACTTTTGGCAATCTTCGCGCCTGGCTGATGACCACGAAGGAGTGGGCACCGTCCGATCGTGGCCGCTCAGCCTGCGAGTTGGCCGGATGAGCGCGTTCTTACAAGCGAGCAGGGCGGACGCCGGCTCCCCACCCGTGATGGGACGCGCCGATCTTACAGATTGTGACCGCGAGCCAATCCATATTCCCGGTTCGATCCAACCTCACGGGGTGCTTCTCGCAGTTAGCCCCGCCGACCTTCGCATCGTTCAAGTCGGAGGCGACACGGAGCGGTTCCTCGGTGCACCGCCGGCAGAGCTGTTGGGCGTACGTCTGACGGATTGGCTGGCCGCAGAGCATGTGACGCGACTTCGAGAGATGATCGGCTCGGCTGATCTGGCCGGCCGCCCCGCACATGCGTTCAACCTGAAGCCTGACGGCGCATCGCAATCTCTCGAGGTGACGGCACACTTGAGTTCCGGGCTCCTGATACTCGAGGTCGAGCAACACGACGGACCCCAGACGATAGATTTCCTGACCGTCGTGCAGGACATGATCCGCAAGATTCAACCGGCGGTTTGCGTGGAGGCGTCGCTTAACGTCATCGTCGAGAACGTGCGGGAGGTCTCGGGTTTCGACCGCGTGATGGTTTACCGCTTTCTTTCTGACGGCACCGGTGCCGTC
>CAYWIF010000045.1:0-19574 GCA_964458265.1 uncultured Hyphomicrobium sp.
GTAATTCCCTAGGCCATGCAACCGACGCCCCGCACCCCTCAGGCGATCACATGGCGTCGTCCACCCGGATGGCTTACGTCGCCGATCTGCTTCTCGAGCTCCAGCAAATGGCCGAGGCCGAAGGTCACCAAACGCTCTCCGGCCTGCTCTTGCTGGCCCACTCTGAAGCGCTGATCAAAAGCCGCTGACGAACCGCGATTGTCGATCAAGTCCGGCAGATCAGCACGGGAATATGGGCGTGTGTCACCGTCTTCGTGGCGACGCTCCCGAGCATCAGTCCGGCAATGCCATGCCGCCCGTGCGACCCCATCACGATCAAATCGCACCCTTTTGCCTTGGCCGTATCGACGATGGCCTTGTGGGCCTGAGGGTCGGACGTGTGAACCGTCTCCACCGTCACGCCGGCGGCTTTGAAAGCGTCCGCTGTCTTCGCGAGCAGCTTCTGCGCCGATGTTTCCATGGTCTGCTCATAGTCGGCCGGCGGGTACATGACGACCGCGTCTCCGACAACCAAGCTTGACCAGGGCGGCGTCGCGTGCACGGCAACCACATGCGATCCAAAAGCCTTGGCCAATGCCATTGCGTGGCTTTGAGCGATCTCGGAGAGATCCGAGCCGTCGATTGCGAGCAGAATGTTTTTGTACATGGTGAGCCTCTGCGAAGTTTCTGCCGGCGGGCTGCCAAGTGCTTTCGAAGATATTAAATCTAATCGAGCTCTAACACCGAAATCACCCGGTAAGTCTTGAGATCGCCGGCAGGCTCTTTGATCGAGACATACTCTCCAGGCTTGAAGCGGTGCGTATCGATCCGGAACCCGGTGTCATCATGCAGCGGATCGCCGTGAATATCGTAGTGGAAGGCCCAAGCTCCGCCCCGTTTTCGAACGAGATGTCCCAACTCGTCCGGCTCAGTGCCGTTGAAACGTCGCACACGGCATCGGTCTTTAAGGTGAGCGTAAACGTCAGCCAGAATGCGACCCTCGTCGCTGACTGGTGCAATAAACTCGTAGCCGATGTTTCGGCTTCCTTCTGGATGCCCTGGTTCCCGCGCCAGCTCCAGGCGAACCCGCCTTAACATCGTCGCCGGCGATCGCGCTTGAATGGCAGTCATAACGTCCTCGCTGACGGAACTCCGCGTTTCGAGTGTGGTGATTATCCGTCATATGCCGGGTCGAACCTTGATCTTCGTCAAGGTTGCGCGCGCAGGATTGGCCTCAATCTCGCTTCGACCCGGAAATGGAGTTCAAGATGAAGCGAGCCGTCACCACCGTGCTGATGTTGAGCTTAGCCACTGCCGCATCGTCGATCGCAGCCGGCCAGAAAGATCAAGACATCAAATCGCCCGATGACGCCCGCTGGCGGGTCGTGCTCAAGGATCAAGTCAAGTCGGAGAAGAATTGCGATCTAGCTGAAGTCCTGACTTATAGTGAACTCAAGATCGGCGACGAAATCGCAATCTCGGGAAAAATCTCGTGCATCGATGGCCGGCAATATGATTACAGCCGGCCACGTCCGCACCAGAAATTTGAGTTCCGTCTTTGTGAACCGAGCGTCTGCTAGGAGGGCACGCGCGCGGCTAAGCAGACTAGGCAGGCTTCAGCGAAACCAACCCATGACCATGCCGTTCGATCCGTCCGGCCAGATCAAGTTCCATCAGAATGACGCGCAGTTCACGGGCACCGAGATTTGTAACCCGGGCGAGGTCGTCCATGGGTATCGGATTGGGTCCCATGGCCACGACAACGCGCTCTCTGTCGTCTCCGTCTATCAATGGAGGCGGGCGGACCGGCGCGGGAGGCAAGTCCTCAAAAGCTGCATGCGGCTCCATGGCAAGCGCCGTTCCCGCAAGCAACGGCCCCAGCACTTCAAGAACATCGTCCGCACTCGTGACGAGGGTCGCCCCGGACTTCAAAAGATGATTTGTACCTTCGGCGCGCGGATCCAGCGGATGTCCAGGCACGGCAAAAACCTCGCGGCCTTGTTCCCCCGCCAGCCGCGCAGTTGAGAGCGTTCCAGACCGCTTTGCGGCTTCGATAACGACGACACCGTAGGCCATGCCCGACACCAGCCTGTTACGCCGCGGAAAATCCTTTGCACGCGGCTCGAACCCAGGCGGCATCTCCGATACGAGACATCCGCCCTCACCTATCGCCGACTGAAGTTTCGCATTCTCGGGCGGATAGACGAAGTCGATGCCGCCGGCCAAAACGCCAATCGTCCCCGTCGCCAAGCTGGCCTCGTGCACGGCGGAATCGATCCCGCGCGCCAGTCCCGATACCGTGACGAGACCGCGTCGGCCAAGCTCGCTTGCAAACCGCCGCGCCAACGTAAGCCCCGCAGCCGACGCCTGCCGCGAACCGACGATGGCTATGGCAGGACGGGCAAGAAGCGCGACGTCGCCTTTGACATAAACAGCCGGGGGTGGCGCATCGACATGTGCCAGGAGCGCCGGATAACCGGGCTCGATGGTAAAGACGATCTCGGCGCCGATTTTCTCCGCCGCCTCCAGCTCTCGCTGCGCTCTGTCTTCAGGACACAAGCGGATGGTCCGGCCGCCGCGCCGCGCCAGTTCCGGCAGCGCCTCCAAGGCCTGCACCGCGCCGCCGTAGTGATTGATGAGTTCGCGAAACGTCACCGGCCCGACATTGTCCGAGCGGATCAGGCGAAGACACGCCAGGCGCTGTTCCGGGTCGAGCTTCGCGACCGGAAGCGGTGCCGGCGTGAACAGATCGTCTACCTCACGCTTTGGCACCGATGCGCGGCTCCTCGCCCGCGAGCAGACGCTTGATGTTGGCGGAATGCTTCCACAACAGCACCGCCGTCATGATCGCGCCGAGCAGCGCCTCGGGGACGCGGCCCGTAATGAACAAATATGCCGGCGCCACCACACTCGCGATCAGCGCCGACAGCGACGAGTACCGCGTCGCGACGGCAAGCGCCAACCAGACCCCGCAGAACACGAGCGCCCCCGGCCACGCCGCACCCAGCAGCACGCCGATATAGGTCGCAACACCCTTCCCGCCCTTGAAACCGAGCCACACAGGAAAAACGTGCCCGAGAAATGCGCCCAGCCCCGCCAGCAATCCGGCGAGGATGGCAATCCCATGCATCCCGCCGAAATAATGTCCCAGCAGCACCGCCACCGTGCCCTTCAGCGCATCGAGCACCAATGTCGCTGCAGCAAGTTTTTTGTTGCCGGTTCGCAAAACGTTCGTCGCGCCGATATTTCCCGACCCGATCGCGCGCACATCGCCGAGCCCCGCCGCCTTGGTCAGGATCAGCCCAAACGGGATCGACCCAAGCAGATACCCGATCGCCAGCGCCACCAAGGCCGGAAACGAAAACAGCGGGTCCATCGGCGGCACTGTCTCCGGATTATTGAGCGGGAAGCCGCTGCAAAATTAGATCGATCTTCTCGTCGAGCCGATCGCTGAGGCCACTAAAACTGGCTTCCAACCCACCCATCCGGCCTTCCAGCCCGGCCACTCGCTGGTCGAGCCCTTCAAACCTGCGCTCCAGCGCTGAAAATCTTTGCGTATGAAGAAGCTGCGTCTCGCGGATGGTCGCCATCTTGACGTCCACGCCTGCAATGCGCGCATTCAGGTCGTCTGGGAGATGCTCAATGATATATTTCATATCGGACATGCGTTTCTCGAGCGCTTGAACCATGACCCCCCCCCATTGTGGCCATCTTGTTTCCCGTGAGCAAGCCCCAGCCTGCGCCCCGCTCGAAGGACAACGCAGGCAAAGGCTGATTTCCGTCGCAATGGATTTGGATGACGTCACCGCCCTGCGGCAAACTCGAATACCGTCTCGCCATCGACGAGTGTGCGCAGCACGCGCCCCTGCATCTTGGCCTCGTCGAACGGCGAGTTCTTCGACCGCGACCGCAGGTGATCCTTATTCACCACCCACGGCTCGTCCAGATCGACGAGAATGAGGTCGGCTGGCGCACCCTTCCGCAGCCTGCCGCCCGGCAATCCGAAAAGTTTAGCTGGATTGAACGTGAGCGGCCGCAGCAGCGTCGGCAAAGCCACGTCGCCCGAATGATGCAACCGCAAAGCAGCCGCGAGAAGTGTCTCAAGCCCTGCCGCGCCATCGGCAGCTTCTGCGAAGGGCCGTCGCTTCACATCCGCGTCCTGTGGATCGTGGCTCGATACGATCGTATCGATTTCACCGTTCGCGACCGCCGCAACCATGGCGGCCCGGTCGCTTTCGTTGCGCAAGGGCGGCCTCACCTTCAAGAACGTCCGGTAAGACCCGATGTCGTTTTCATTGAGCGTCAAGTGATTGATCGACACCCCACACGTAACATTCAAGCCGCGTGCCTTTGCCTGCCGGATGATGGCAAGGCTCTCCGGGCATGAAATGGTTGCAGCGTGATATCGCCCGCCGGTCATTTCGACGAGCCGCACGTCACGCTCGATGGTGATGATCTCGGCCATCTTCGGAACCCCGGGTAGTCCGAGGCGCGTCGCCACTTCACCCGAGTTCATCGCGCCGCTGCCGGCAAGATACGGGTCTTCCGTGTGATGTACGATCAAAGCGCCGAAGTCGCGCCCGTAGAGCAGTGCATTCTTCATGACCCGCGTATTTGCAACGCTCATCTTGCCGTTTGAAAACGCCACCGCGCCGGCCCGCTTGAGGAGGCCGATCTCGGTCATCTCCTCGCCTTTTAGCCCCTTCGTTACGGCCGCCATCGTGTGAACGTGCACGATGGCATTGTCGCGCGCGCGCCGCTGAATAAAGTCCACCAGCGATACCTGATCGATCACCGGATCGGTGTCCGGCATGACGATCATCGTCGTCACGCCGCCGGCAGCCGCGGAATGACTTGCCGTCTTGAGCGTCTCGCGATGCTCATAACCGGGCTCGCCCGTGAAGACTTGAGCGTCGATCAGGCCCGGACACAACATGCGGCCCTTGCAGTCGACGACCGTCGCCCCCTCCGGCGCATTGCGCCTCAACGACGCTCCCAGGTCCGCGATGATGCCGTCCTTGACATAAAGACCGCCCGGTTCGTCGCGGTTCGTTTCCGGATCGACGAGACGCGCGTTGATGAACGCCGTCGGTCCGGCGGGTTTGCGGCTCGATGCGGCCGTGGTTGTGTGCATTTGACCGGCGCCGCTCATGATTTTGCCGCCTCGGACTTCGGCAGGTTCATGGCCAGCGCCTCCAGCACGGCCATGCGCACCGCGACGCCCATCTCGACCTGCTCACGGATGACGCTGCGCGGATCGTCTGCGATCGTCGAGGCGATTTCCACGCCGCGGTTCATGGGTCCGGGGTGCATCACGAGAGCATCCGGCTTCGCCCGCGCCAGTTTCTCGTGATCGAGCCCGAAAAAATGAAAGTATTCGCGAACGGACGGCACGTAGGAACTCTCCATGCGTTCCCTCTGTAGCCGCAGCATCATGACGACATCCGCCCCTTCGATGCCCTTCCACATGTCCGTGAAAACCTCAACGCCAAGACGCTCAGGTTTTGCAGGAAGCAGGGTCGAAGGTGCAATCACGCGGACTCGCGCGCCCATGGTGTTCAAGACATCGATGTTCGACCGGGCAACGCGGGAATGCAGGATGTCGCCGCAAATCGCCACGCTAAGACCGGCGATCCTTCCCTTTGCGCGCCGGATCGTCAGCGCATCAAGCAAGGCTTGCGTCGGGTGCTGATGCGCGCCATCGCCCGCGTTGATCACCGAGCAATCGACTTTCTGCGACAGCAGCTCCACCGCGCCGGCTGCATGATGCCGAACGACGATAATGTCCGGCCGCATGGCATTGAGCGTGATCGCCGTATCGATGAGCGTCTCGCCTTTCGTAACGGAGGACGCCGCAACATTCATGTTCATGACATCGGCGCCCAGCCGCTTGGCGGCCAGTTCGAACGAAGCCTGCGTCCGCGTCGAACTCTCAAAAAAGAGATTGATATGGGTCCGGCCGCGCAGCACCTGCCGCTTCTTTTCTGCTTGCGGAGGCGAATCGGCGTTTTTGTCGGCGAGGTCGAGCAGGAATTCGATTTCGGGCACCGTCAGCTTCTCTGTCGAGAGAAGGTGGCGATGCGTGAAGCTCTTGGATTGCTTCTGTGCGGAAATGGCCATTAAAGCGGTCTCTATACGCGCTCGTGTTGGAGGCGGCAAGCACCTCTCCACAGTTCTTCCCAAACTGCGCGACGAGATGGTTGCGATGTGCTTAAAAGTTCGCGTCCAGGAGGCAGTTGAGGCATGAACGACCGCTTCGTGACCGGCGCGACGGGCAACCAGGTGCCGGCTCTGACCGACATTAATCTGTTTGCCTCCGATGTGGCCTTGACCGAAGCGGTGACCCGGGAGGGCGCCGCCGCGTCGGCACGCACGCTGAACGCCTTTGGTTTGACGGCGGGGTCGCAGGAGGCAGCCGAGTTGGCAGTGATGGCCAATCGGCACGCTCCGGAACTCGCGACTCACGATCGCTACGGCGACCGCCTCGACGTCGTCACCTATCATCCCGCTTATCATGATCTCATGCGCATCTCCTGCGCCGAGGGATTAGCCAGTTCTGTTTGGTTGCACCTGGGTACAGCCGGCGGATCGCCGGAGAAAGCAGCCCACGTTGTGCGCGCCGCGACGCTCTACCTCGCCGCCCAGATGGAGCCCGGACATTGCTGTCCGCTGACGATGACCAATGCGGCCATCCCGGTCATTGTGAACAACGAGGACCTGGCGCGCGATTGGCTTCCTCTGCTGCTCTCGCGCACCTACGACCCGGGCATGGAGCCGGCCGCCAACAAAGCCGGCGTCACAATCGGCATGGGCATGACCGAGAAGCAGGGCGGCACCGACGTGCGCGCCAATACGACACGCGCGGTGCGAACCCCCGATGGGCATTACGCGATCACCGGCCACAAGTGGTTCATGTCCGCGCCTATGTCCGATGCGTTCCTGGTGCTCGCCCAGGCCAGCAACGGCCTATCCTTGTTCCTGCTGCCGCGGTTCCTCCCCGATGGGCGCGTCAACGCGATTCATTTCCAGCGCTTGAAGAATAAACTCGGAAATCGCGCCAACGCCTCGTCCGAGGTCGAATTCCACGATGCTGGCGGCTGGCTGATCGGCGAAGAAGGCCGGGGCGTTGCCAACATTGCCGAGATGCTCACGTACTGCCGCCTGGACTGTTGCATATCTTCGTCAGGCCTTATGCGGTCCGCCGTAGCGCAAGCGGTCCACCACGCCGAATATCGCCACGTCGGCGGCCGGCCGCTGATCGGCGAACCCTTGATGCAGCACGTGTTGGCTGACTTGACACTGGATGTCGAAGCCGCCGTCGCACTTTCGTTCCGCCTGGCCCGCTCGTTCGACCGTGCCCGCGACCCGCGCGCAGCGGCTTGGCGGCGGCTCATGACGCCCGTCACGAAGTACTGGGTCACGAAAATTGCTTCGCCCCTCATAGGTGAGGCCATGGAATGCCTCGGCGGCAACGGATACGTCGAGGACTGGCCCCTGGCGCTCCTCTATCGCGAGGCCCCCGTGAACGCGATCTGGGAGGGCTCCGGCAACGTGATGGCCCTGGATGTCTTGCGCGTCCTCCAAAAAGAGCCCGACGTCGCCGAAATCGTCACCGAGGAGCTACGGGCTTCCTGCGCCGGCGACCCCGCTTTGACCGCCGCATTTGAGCGCATCCAGGCGATCCTTTTCGAGCCACGGACCCTCGACGCGAGGGCGCGGCAACTCGTCGATGAACTTGCCCGGCTGGCAGCGGCCACGATTCTCCGGGCGCAGGGTCACGCAACTGTCGCTGAGGCCTTCATTGCAACCCGCATCGGGGGAGGCCCAAGAACGACCTACGGCCAGGGTCTCGACGGCTTCGATACGAAAGCCATTCTGGCCCGCGCCACGCCCAACCGTCAGGCCTAGGGCCAGATACCGGGTGAGCCGCCCACAGTGCCAGTTTGACGTTGCGGGCTTTTGCCGCCTGGGCTACACGAAGCCCCGCGCAGTCGGTCGAAGTCGCTTTTCCAACCGCCGGGCGTTATGCTCGGTCGTGGCCAACGGGTTCTGCGCGACAGGTCCTGGGCGCCAGGAAGAGTTGACCTGACGATCGATATTCGCTGCCGTAGCTCAGTGGTAGAGCACTCCCTTGGTAAGGGAGAGGTCGAGAGTTCAATCCCCTCCGGCAGCACCATGCGCCCCTCGGTAACCTGTTCGGGTACACATCTCGGCAGCCTGGGCCGGTCGTGCTAGGCTTTTTAATCCAGATGCGACAAGGCCGACACGCAAGAGATTCCACCGGCCCAAGCCTGGTGCAATCTGTTGCGTCCATGCCTACGTAAGCTCCACCAACGCCCGTCGTCTTTCGCACCCTCAGTACGGACCAACCTGATCTATGGCCACCAAAACGACCAAACTCGTCTCCCCAACGCCAACGCCGCAGGATCGCCCCACCCGTGCCGAGGCCGAAGCCGCGGTTCGCACGCTCATCAATTGGGCAGGCGACGACCCCACGCGCGATGGCCTGATCGAAACGCCTTCTCGCGTCGCACGCGCCTTCGAGGAATATTTTCGCGGCTATGCGCAAGATCCCGAAGACATCCTGAACAAGACCTTCGAGGAGATCGAAGGCTACGACGAAATGATCGTGCTGCGCGGCATCCGCTTCGAAAGCCACTGCGAGCATCACATGGCGCCGATCATCGGCCGCGCATGGGTCGGCTATATCCCGAACGGCCGCGTCGTTGGCATCTCAAAACTCGCCCGTGTCGTGGAAGCCTACGCGAAGCGTCTCCAGATTCAGGAGAAAATGACGGCTCAGATCGCCAATGCCATCGAGACTGTCCTGCAGCCGCAAGGGGTCGCTGTCGTCATAAAGGCCGAGCATCAGTGCATGACGGCGCGCGGCGTGATGAAGCCCGGCACCGATCTTGTAACAAGCCGCATGTTGGGCATTTTCCGCGACAACGCCATCACGCGACAAGAATTCCTGTCGATGGTCGACTGAACGCCGCGCACCGGCGCAAGCCCCGCTTGCCCCGTGTCTTCGCCGCACTGCTCTTACTCTACGAGCAGTTCCGGCCGGTATTCAAAGTGCATGGTGTCGTAGTGATACCAGCGCCCGCCCCAAATGAATCCGTGCTTTTCAAACACCCGGACTATCTCTTCTGGGATGTCGTTCCGCCAAGAATACACCCCCGTCGCGTCCGGCTTCGACCAGCGCCAATAGTGCGCGTGCTTCAGTGCCAGATCAATCGCAATTCCATATCCATGCGTCGAACGCCTTTCGGTGCCGGCAATCACCCGGCAGGCATACGTTCCGGCGACCGGGTTGAGATACCGATCGAACGATGGCGGCAGCAGTTCGAGTTCTGCTGAAACCGCCTTGAGCTTCTCAGCCACGCCATTGACGCGGGTAACCTTCAGCGTCGTCCGCCCCCGCGACGGCATCCACGCGACCTCGACAAGATTTTTCTGAACGTCGCCATTCCGGCAGTTGCCGTACATCAAGTCGAAAAATGCGTCGGGCCGTGCCCGGCCGGGATCGGCGTTGAGTGGCGGCGCTGAGATGGCGCCGGTGGGATAGGGGACTGCAAAGATGTCCTGCAGATCGGGTGCGCTGAGCCGTTCTTCGGATGTCTTATTCTCCCGTCCGTCGTCGATAGCCATGCGCGTCCCATCGCGCCAGATCAGCGCGCCCTCACGGATGGCCGCGACGTGATCCGGATACGCGGCTTTCAACCGGCGCCCCGCTTCGCCGGTGTCCACTTGGTCGGCAAACCCTGGCCGGCCAAACCCGCAGCTCAACACCACGGCAACGCTCAAGAGCCTGATAATAAATAGCAAAATCGCATTTTCCTTGAGCTGAATTGCCGGACTGCTTTCCCTTTACGGCCAAACTCCACCTGCTACAGTGTTGCTCAAGTGAAGCCAGTTGAAGCCTGAAGTGAAGTCCGCACGCCGGTCCTCGGCAGCCGCGGTCTGGACCAGGTTCTGGAGACGAGACCGTGATCGGGTATGCCGAAGAGCCGGAAAAGGCCGAAAATCTGCCCGCTGGCGGCGAAGCCGTAAAGTCCGAACGACCCGGTCCGTTGCGCCGCGACGGCCAATTTCGAGAGAACCGCGGCCCCGTTTATGGTGCGCTCGATCTCGGCACAAACAACTGTCGGCTTCTTCTAGCGCGGCCGTCCCGCCGTGGTTTCCGGGTCGTTGATGCGTTTTCCCGCATTATCAGACTTGGCGAGGGTGTTTCCCAATCCGGCAGGCTCTCCGATGCCGCCATGACGCGCACAATCGACGCGCTTCGCGTCTGCGCGCAAAAACTCGAGCGCGCCCAAACTCACCGCGCGCGCCTCGTTGCGACCGAAGCCTGCCGTTCCGCCGGCAACTCCGGCGAATTCCTAGCCCGCGTCAAACGCGAAACCGGGCTGGTTATCGAAGTTCTGACACCCGAGGAAGAAGCGTCGCTGGCCGTCGCCGGTTGCGCGACGCTGATCGACACCACTGTCGACTACGCACTCGTTTTCGATATTGGCGGCGGCTCCTCCGAACTCATCTGGCTCGATTTGCGGCGTATCACCGGTGCCGGCGCACATGCCGCTTCGCGCATCGTCGACAGCGTTCGCCACGGCACCGGTCAATCGGTCTGGACGTCGCTGCCCGTTGGTGTCGTCACGCTGGCTGAACGCTTCGGCGGCTGTGAAGTGACCCCGGACATCTTCGAAGCCATGGTGACATACGTTTCCGGCCTCCTCGCACCATTTGAAGAACGGCATGCGTTCAGGCGGCGCATTGCCCAAAGCACAGTCCACTTTCTCGGAACGTCGGGAACGGTCACCACCGTTGCCGGCATCCAGCTTGGCCTGCCTCGCTATGATCGCAGCAAGGTCGATGGCTGTTGGCTGAACGTGTCCGACGTAAACCGCGTGACCTACGATCTGTTGGGCCGGACTTACGAACAGCGCGTGGCCGAACCCTGCATCGGCCATGACCGCGCCGATCTCGTACTCGCCGGTTGTGCCATCCTGGAAGCGATCATCCGCGCCTGGCCCTGTGAACGATTGCGCGTTGCCGACCGCGGTTTGCGCGAAGGCATCCTGTCATCGCTGATGATGGAAGATAATACATTCCGTGCCGGCCGCCGCCGCCGCAGAGGTGATTGGAACGATGGCCGCTAAAGGCAAAGGCAAATCGCCGCCGAAAGGTCCCGGCGGAGGTCAACGAATGCTTCGCGTGCGTGTGAAGACCGCCGCCAAGCGCTCCACGTCCTCGGCCCGCTGGCTGGAGCGGCAGCTGAACGATCCCTACGTCGTCGCGTCCAAGCGCGATGGTTTCCGCTCGCGGGCCGCATACAAGCTGATCGAAATCGACGACAAATTCAAAATCCTGAAGCCGGGCCAGCGCGTCGTCGACCTGGGTGCCGCGCCTGGCGGTTGGTCGCAAGTCGCCGCCGAACGGGTAAAATCCGTCGACGGTCGCGGACAGGTGGTCGCGATAGACTATCTGGGCATGGAACCGCTCGCCGGCGTTGAAATTGTCGAACTCGACTTTACCGACGAGACTGCCGAAGCGAAATTGAAGGCGCTGCTGCGCGACGGCGGCGCTGACGTCGTGCTCTCCGACATGGCCGCTCCGACGGTCGGTCACGCCCGGACCGATCACCTGCGCATCATGGGGCTTGCAGAAGCCGCCGCAGGCTTCGCCTGTGACGTCCTTGCACCCGGCGGTGCATTCGTATGCAAGGTTCTTCAAGGCGGTACGGAGAAAGAGTTGCTCGAACTGTTGAAGTCGTCGTTCACAGTCGTGCGCCACGTGAAGCCGCCGGCCAGCCGAAGTGATTCCGCCGAGCTTTACGTTGTCGCGACCGGCTTCCGCGGCGCCGGCGACAAGGCAAAATAAAAACGGCGACCGCAAACGCGATCGCCGTTCGTGTGACCACTCGCTGATCGAGCGAGCCGATCGGCGTCTTAGATGACGTCGATCTCGGCCGGCAGGTACGAGGTAACTTCGAGGCCAACTTCCTGCTCGCGAACGGCGGGCTTTGTCCAGGTCTTCATAGGGTTTCCTCCAGTTTCGTATTTGCTAAGCACGTGATTAGCGTGCGTTGGATACCGGAGATGATGCCGTGGGTCCAATCGAATTTTCCTGTCCCGGGCATCAGACCGACTGATATGTAACAGTATTTCGTTTCTGGCCGTGCCTGCCTCTTGCGCTGCGAAGACCGCATCGGGCCGGGACTCGGAAAGGTCAGCTTCGCGCGGCCTGTGTGCCATGGCCGGGCGGGTGAGCCGCACTTCCCCTGTCAAAGCGCCGGTGATATAGCGCTGCCGACATGATTTGCGGCCCGCCTTGACGGCCGCTCTGTCACCCTCGCGACAAGGAGCAAACCATGGCGAAAAGCCCGATCGTCAACGATTTGGCGTTGGCGCTGACGTTTGACGACGTGCTTCTGGTGCCGGCCGCTTCGGAAGTGATGCCCGGCCAAGTCAAGGTCGCCTCGCAGGTCACCAAGTCAATCAAGGTAAACATCCCGATCATATCGTCCGCCATGGATACGGTTACCGAGGGACGCTTGGCCATCGCCATGGCGCAGGAGGGCGGCATCGGCGTTTTGCATCGCAACCTGGAGCCGAAGGACCAGGCGGCGCATGCAACTCAAGTAAAAAAGTACGAAAGCGGCATTGTTCTAAACCCGGTAACGATCACGCCGGGTGCGAAGCTGGCCGATGCCTTGAAGCTGATGTCGGAGCATTCGATTTCCGGCATCCCGGTCGTGGAAAAGCCGGGCGGCAAGGGCAAGCTTGTTGGCATCCTCACCAATCGCGATGTGCGCTTCGCCAACAACATGGAAACGCCGGTTTCCGAACTGATGACGAAAGACAAGCTCATCACTGTCAAGCGATCCGTCAGTCAGTCCGATGCGCGCCGTCTTCTGCATCAGCACCGCATCGAGAAGCTTGTCGTTGTCGACGACGACTACCAGTGCGTCGGCCTGATCACGGTGAAGGATATCGAGAAGGCGCAGAAGCATCCGAATGCCTGCAAGGACGAGGAAGGGCGGTTGCGTGTTGCTGCCGCGACGACCGTAGGCGAAGACGGCTTCGCTCGTACTGAGGCGCTCATCGCCGCCGGCTGCGATTTGATCGTCGTCGACACGGCGCATGGCCATTCCAAAAGCGTGCTGCAAATGGTCGAGCGCATCAAAAAGTTATCCAACGCCGTCCAGGTCGCTGCCGGCAACGTCGCCACCGCGGCTGCGACGCGCGCACTGATCGACGCCGGAGCCGACGCGGTGAAGGTCGGCATCGGTCCAGGATCGATCTGCACCACGCGCATCGTGGCAGGCGTCGGTGTGCCACAGCTGACCGCCATCATGAATTGCGCAGCCGAAGCAAGGAAGCATGGCATCCCGATTATCGCCGATGGCGGTATTCGCTTTTCCGGCGATATCGTGAAGGCACTCGCTGCCGGCGCCGACTGCGTGATGATCGGCTCTCTGCTCGCAGGTACGGATGAAGCGCCCGGCGAAACCTATTTGTATCAAGGCCGCACTTACAAAGCCTATCGCGGAATGGGCTCGGTAGGGGCCATGGCGCGCGGCTCGGCCGACCGCTACTTCCAGCAGGAAGTGAAGGACGCCTTGAAGCTCGTGCCGGAAGGTATCGAAGGCCAGGTGCCCTATAAGGGTCCCGTCGATGGCGTGCTGCATCAACTTGTCGGCGGACTGCGTGCCGGCATGGGATACACCGGGTCGCATACCCTTGAAGACCTCCGCCAGAAAGCCGAATTCGTGCGCATTTCGCCCGCGTCCATGCGCGAGAGCCATGCCCACGGCGTCGCTATCACACGCGAAAGCCCGAATTATCCGGGCGGACTGTAAGGAAACCCAGAATGAACCCTGATTTGTCGATTGTTCAGCCGCTTCTCGTTCAGGCGGCGCTGATGTTCTGCCTGCTGTTTTGGATGGCCAAAGAGCGGCTTGGCGCGCTTCGTGCCGGCGAAGTGGCTGCCACCGAACCCGGCGTTCGTCCGGTTTGGAAAGGCCGGGCCGGCCTCGTCTCGAATGCGTTTCACAACCAATTCGAAATGCCGATGCTGTTCTTTGTGGTGGTGATCCTCGCCATTCTGACCGGTGCGGCCGACTATCCCATGACGGCACTCGCGTGGGTCTACGTCATCCTCAGGATCATCCACGCGGCCATCCACACCACCTACAATAAAATCCGCGACCGATTCTTGGTTTATGTTCTCAGCAATATCGTGCTCATCGCCATGTGGATTAAGCTGGCGCTCCACGTTCTAGCGGCGAGATAGATGGGATGAGACCCGGCGCGCGGATCGCCGCTGCCATCGAAGTTCTCGAAGCAATTCTGAACCGGCACCAGCCAATCGCTGTCGCGCTGTCCGACTGGGGCAAGGCGCACCGGTTCGCTGGTTCCGGTGATCGCAATGCGATCGGAGGCCTTGTTTACGAGGCGCTCCGACGGCGAAGTTCTATCGCATGGTCGATGGATGCGGACACGCCGCGGGCCCTGGCGATCGGCGCGGCCCCCGTCGCCTACCGCATGGACCCAGCAGACGTGGCCAATGCCTGCGACGGATCCGGCCACAGCCCCGAACCGCTGACCGCAACCGAGCGCGCGGGTCTCGACCGCGGTCTCGACAGCGCGCCGCCCCACATCCGCGCCGATATTCCCGAATGGCTCTGGCCGCGTTTCGAGACCGCTTTCGGGGAAAGCGCCGTCGAGCAGGGCCGGAAACTCGCCGAACGCGCGCCGGCTGATTTGCGCGTCAACGCACTGAAGGCGACGCAGGAGAAAGTCCTGAAAGCCTTGGCTGAATTCGGCGCCGAACCGTGTACCTATTCGCCCGTCGGCGTCCGCGTACCGGCGCCTGCCGGCACGGCCCGCACGCCCAACCTCGAAGCCGAAGCCGCTTTCCAGGCCGGATGGTGCGAAATCCAGGACGAGGGCTCGCAACTCGCAGCGCTCCTCGCCGGCGCTGGCCCACGAATGCAGGTGCTCGATTTATGTGCAGGAGCCGGCGGCAAGACGCTGGCGCTCGCGGCGGGAATGCAGAACACCGGTCAGATTTACGCCTACGACGACGACCGCAACCGCCTGAAACCCATCTTCGATCGCGTCAAACGCGCCGGCGTCCGCAACGTGCAGATCCTGCGGGGCGGAGATGAAAAAGCCTTGATGGCACTGGGACCCAAGTTTGACGTCGTGCTGGTTGACGCGCCCTGCACCGGCACGGGTGTCTGGCGGCGGCGGCCCGAGAGCAAGTGGAAATTAAAGCCGCGCAACATCGAGGAGCGGCAAGCCGAGCAGGCCGCGGTGCTCACCACCGCGCGTGGCCTCACGAAGCCTGGCGGCCGCCTCGTCTATGTCACCTGTTCAGTGCTCCCCGATGAAAACCGTGGCAGCCTGCAAGCTTTCCTCGCCACGGCGCCGGAATTTGCCGTTATTCCCTATGCAAAGGTCTGGCAGGAGCGCATTGGCACCGAACCGCCCGCTTCCGCCGATGGTCGTTACGATACGCTGCAGTTGACCCCAGCCACACACGGCACCGACGGATTCTTCGTTGCGGTCATGGAACGGTCGAAGGATTGAATCCCCAACGACCGGCTGATTCTGAGCCGTATCGTGTGGTGAAGTTCCGGGGGACAAATGTTGCGCGACAGTCAGGTTCTCGCGCTTGCCAGCGGCGGTACGGTGGGGATTGCGGAATACGGTATCCCCGATGGCCGTCCCGTACTCGCGCTTCACGGTGCGCCCGCCTGTCGTCTGATGTTTGCCGCCGCCGACGCCGCCGCCAAGGCGCATGGCCTCCGCATTCTGGCCCCCGACCGGCCGGGATATGGCCTCACCCCGCCGGACAACACGATCTCCCTCGCGGCCCGCCGTCAGTGGCTCGAAAGTGTCGTCGACGCTCTTCAGCTCGATCGCTTCGCGCTGCTCGCCGTTTCCGGTGGCGCGCCCTTTGCCGTCTCGCTCGCTGCTGCATTACCTGGCCGCGTCGCGGCGTTGGCGCTCGTATCGCCCATGGGCCCGGTTGCCGATTATTCCGCAAGCGCGGAAGCGGCGCTCGAACCGGTCTCGTTTGTCCAGCAACGCTTTTTCATGCACATGCCCTTCCGGACATGGCTCACGCATCCCCTGGGCGACCTCGGCGCGTGGATGTTCCGCCACGGTCCCGACATGCTGACCGGCCTGTTGCCCAAACTCGCAGGGTCCCTCGATGCCCGAATTCTATCCAAGCCAGAAGTCGCGCGAATGATGCGCGATATGACGCTGGAGGCCTTCCGGCAAGGCGGGCAAGGCGGCACGGCCGATCTGGAAATTTTCGGGCGTCCGTGGGACGTCCGGTATCGGGAAATCACAGCTCCCGCTGTTATCTGGCAAGGCACCGCCGATCACATTGTTCCACCGCAGGTTTCGCGCTGGCTAGCCCGGCAGTTGCCCGAATGCCGGCTCCACAACCTCGAAGGCGCCGGACACTTCTGGGTCTTCGAACACGTCGAGGAAGTTGTCGCTACGCTCGGCACACTCATGTCGCAGAACGGAATAGCGTCACCGAACGTTTCCTAACCACACGCAAACTGTTCGGCCAAATGGCAGGGATGAACTACACATGACGTCAACTGAATTTGGTTCTGGGGGCAATGCGATGCTCAGTTTTGTTTCGCTCGGCGTCTTCCTGGCGCTGGTTTTCCTTGCCGCGACCACCGGAGCCTTTTTCCAGCCGGGGCAATGGTACGCCGGCCTCAACAAGCCGTCGTGGACGCCGCCCAACTGGCTGTTCCCCGTCGCTTGGACGGTCCTCTACACCATGATCGCTGTTGCCGGCTGGAAGGTCTGGCAGGCAGAGGGTCTCCGCGCCGCCCTGGTCGTGTGGGGCATCGCACTTGCTTTCAACATGGCGTGGTCGTGGATCATGTTCGGCCGCCAGGAAATCGGCCTCGCTCTGATTGATCTCATTTTGCTCTGGGTCGCGATTGTCGCGTTCATAGTCCTGGCTTGGCCCGTGAGCCGAACGGCCGTCTATCTCTTTGTTCCATATTTTTTCTGGGTCTCGTTTGCCGGGGCGCTCAACTTCGCAGTCTGGCGGCTCAACCCCTAAAGCACGAGATATTGAAACGCGATCATCGCCGCGAAGGCGAGTGTCACGGCCGTTCCGACCGCAGCGGGTGAAGCATCCCGGTTCGCGTCGGGGATCAATTCTGCGAACACCATCCACATCATCGCTCCTGCCGCAATTCCAAATCCCACCGGCAGAAATGGCTTGAAGACATCGACGGCCAGAAATGCCGGCACAGCCGCGATGGGTTGCGGCAGGCTGGAAAAAATCGACCACAGCGCGGCCGTCAAAACCGTTGCACCGCGCGGCACCAGCACAAGGCTGATGGCCAAGCCTTCCGGAATATTATGAACAGCTATCGCCGCGGTGATGAACGTCGCCAGCTCATCCGAGCCACCAAATGAAACGCCGACGCCGACGCCTTCCGCGAAGGAGTGCGCCGTCATCACCGCAATCAACAGAAACGCCTTGCGCGCATCCAGAAGACTGAGCTTGCCGAATTTGACATCGTCGGCATCGTTCAGCCAGTGCTGGGCAACGACGATTGCCGCAAGGCCGATCAGCACGCCCGCGATCAGGCGCACGACATCCAGCGCAACGCCCTCCGCAATGAGGGTGTGAGTTGCAGCCAGCATCAGCCCGGCGGCGGCCGCGTTGGCGATCGCGATCCACCACCTGTCGACTGATCGCAGAAAAAGGAAAGGGAGCGCGCCGAGACCCGTCGCCAGGGCGGTCAGCATCGCGGCTATGAATACGGTCGATACCGAATGCTCGAATTCCACCCGTCACCCTTATCGCCCGAAGCGAATGCACCACGATTGGTCGCCAAATGCACGTCTGGCACTGATTCCGCCAGTCCGGCCCATTCCGGTGCGAAACGCCTGTTGCGGCGCCGGTTCGCCTTGACGCCCGAGGAGGCGGATGGTCTACCGCCCAAGACGGGCCGGACCGTGGCCCAACCGCTGCCGGAGCCAGCCCCGCCACATGACCCCCGACACCGTCCTCATCATTGATTTCGGCAGCCAGGTCACGCAGCTCATAGCGCGCCGCGTCCGCGAGTCGGGCGTCTACTGTGAAATCCATCCCTACCAGAACGCTGAGGTGGCATTCACTCGTTTGACCCCGAAAGCCGTGATCCTCTCGGGCGGCCCTGCTTCGGTGACGGAGACCGGCAGCCCCCGCGCCCCGCAAGACGTATTCGGGACCGGCGTACCCGTCTTGGGCATCTGCTATGGCCAGCAAACCATGGCCGAGCAGTTGGGCGGCAAGGTCGAGAGCGGCCACCATCGCGAATTCGGCCGGGCGATGCTTGAGATTCGCGAACCCTCCGCACTATTTGACGGCGTCTGGCAGACCGGCGAGCGCCATCAGGTCTGGATGAGTCACGGCGACCGCGTCACACGGCTTCCTGAAGGCTTCAAGGTCATCGCCACCAGCGAGAACGCTCCCTACGCTGCGGTGGCCGACGAAACCCGGCGGTTCTACGCGGTGCAGTTTCACCCGGAAGTCGTCCATACGCCGGACGGGGCGAAGCTCATAACCAACTTTGTCCATAAGATCGCGGGCCTGAAATCCGACTGGACGATGGCCGCCTACCGCCGCGAAATGATCGCCAAGATCAAAAAGCAGGTCGGAAATGGCCGTGTCATCTGCGGCTTGTCCGGCGGCGTCGACAGCGCGGTCGCCGCAGTCCTGATTCACGAGGCCATCGGCGACCAGCTCACCTGCGTCTTCGTCGATCACGGTCTGATGCGTCAAGCCGAGGCGGAGCAGGTCGTCGAACTTTTTCGCGGGCATTACAACATTCCGCTCGTCCATGTGGATGCGTCCCGCCAGTTCTTGAGTGAGTTGGCGGGCGTCACCGACCCCGAAGCGAAGCGCAAGACCATCGGCCGACTGTTCATCGACGTCTTCGAAAACGAGGCCAAAAAAATAGGTGGCGCGGAATTTCTCGCCCAAGGCACGCTTTATCCCGACGTTATCGAAAGCGTGTCGTTCACCGGCGGCCCGTCGGTCACCATCAAATCGCACCACAATGTCGGCGGGCTCCCCGAGCGCATGAACATGAAGCTCGTGGAACCGCTGCGCGAATTGTTCAAAGACGAGGTTCGTGCACTCGGACGCGAACTCGGCCTGCCCGATGCTTTCGTCGGCCGCCATCCCTTTCCTGGTCCAGGACTCGCAATTCGCATCCCAGGTGAAATAACCCCGGAAAAACTGGACATACTGCGCAAGGCCGACGCGATTTATCTCGACGAGATTCGCCAGGCCGGCCTGTACGATGCGATTTGGCAGGCCTTCGCGGTGTTGCTCCCGGTTCGCACCGTCGGTGTTATGGGCGATGGCCGCACTTACGATCATGTGCTCGGTCTGCGTGCCGTCACGTCCGTTGACGGCATGACCGCTGACTTTTTCCCCTTCGACATGGGTTTCCTAGGCCGCGTTGCCACGCGCATTATCAACGAGGTCCGCGGCATCAACCGCGTCGTCTACGATGTGACCTCGAAGCCGCCCGGTACCATCGAGTGGGA
>CAYWIF010000046.1:0-18449 GCA_964458265.1 uncultured Hyphomicrobium sp.
CAATCTACCGTCAGATCGTGAGCGTTCCGGATTTGGCGGCGGCGTAGCGGTTGGCGACGGCCTGCCAATTGACGACGTTCCACCATGCCTTCAGGTAATCGGCACGCTTGTTCTGGTATTTGAGATAGTAGGCGTGTTCCCAGACGTCGTTGCCAAAGAGAACGCGTGTGCCTTCCATCAGCGGCGTGTCCTGATTGGGTTTGGTGACGAGGGCCAGTTTGCCGGCCTTATCGATTGTCACGAAGACCCAGCCTGAACCGAACACCTTGCCGCCAGCGGCATCGAAGGTCTCTTGCAGACCGGCCAGACTGCCGAAGTCGCGGTCGATGGCGGACTTAAGGTCGCCTTCAGGCTGCGGCCCTCCCGGCGGGCCCATGATCTCCCAGAACATGGTGTGGTTGGCGTGACCGCCGGCGTTGTTGCGCACGGTGGTGCGTTTGCTTTCCGGCACGGCTTTCAGTTTGAGCAACAAATCCTGCAACGGCAGGCTCGACAGATCAGGCTCATCTTTGAGGGCGGCGTTCAAGTTCTTGACGTAAGCCGCGTGATGCTTGCCGTGATGCAGGCTCATGGTGGCCGCGTCGATGTGCGGTTCCAGGGCTGCGGGATCGTAGGGAAGCGGGGGTAGCTTGAACGGCCCGTCCGCAGTGGCCGAACCGGCAAATGCCGGCACGGGAAGTATGGAAAGGCTCAACGTCACGATGGCAGCCGATCCTGCTGCCTTAAGAAGTGTCCGGCGTTCGATCATAGTGCTTTGGCCCGTTCGTTGGCGGTTGAAGATGACCTGCGCGTTGCCCCGGCCGTTTGAACATGGGATTTGGCGGACGCACGGCTGCCTGTTCGTCGCGGTACGTATAATACCGAGGTAGAACGCCGGACGCCGGCTTGCGTTGCATCGATGACGCCAACAAATTGCGCCGACGCGGCCCGCAGCACTTCGTGACACTTTTTGAACGCGGCTGGCCGGAGCGGCTGACTTCGCCCTGTCTGCGCGGCATCGGCGAAAAGCGATCCGTGGGACGTTAACGAATTCCCGCGTCGTTCGTTGACGCTCGACTGTGGTTAGTACTTTTTTAACTCTTCGTTTGATGCGGCCCGCGCTGGCGGACCATCCGGCGCTGGCGGGGAGTTTTGCTTATGTCGAAAACTGCATTGGTTTGTGGAGCGGGCGGCTTTATCGGCACCCATCTCGTCCGCAGGCTGAAACGGGACGGATTCTGGGTTCGCGGCGTGGACCTGAAGTTTCCGGAGTTTTCTGAATCGGAAGCCGACGACTTCATCATCGCCGATCTTCGCGATCCGGGAAATGTTTCCGCGATCGTCGATCGTCGCTTCGACGAAGTTTATCAGCTCGCCGCCGACATGGGCGGAGCCGGATACATCTTCACAGGCGAGCATGACGCCGCAATCATGCACAACTCCGCGACGATCAATCTGAACGTTCTAGAATCCTGCAAGAACCGGGCGATCAAGCGAATCTTCTACTCGTCCTCGGCGTGCATCTATCCCGAACACAATCAGACCGATCCGAACGATCCCTTCACGCGCGAAGACAGCGCCTATCCCGCCAATCCGGACAGCGACTACGGATGGGAGAAGTTGTTCAGCGAGCGCCTCTACATGGCGTATAACCGAAACTACGGCATGCACTGCCGGATCGCGCGCTATCACAACATCTTCGGACCCGAAGGCACCTGGACCGGAGGCCGCGAAAAGGCGCCGGCCGCGATCTGCCGGAAGGTCGCCATGGCCGGCGACGGCCAGCCGGTGGAGGTTTGGGGTGACGGCCTGCAAACGCGGACATTCCTGTACATCGATGAGTGCATCGAGGGGACACTTCGGCTGGCAAGATCGAGCGTCGACATCCCCTTGAATATCGGCTCGGACGAAATGGTGTCGATCAACAAGCTGGTCGGCATGGTCATGAAGGTGGCCGGCAAAGCAAACCCGATACGCAACATTCCAGGTCCGACAGGCGTTCGTGGACGCACCTCACACAATGATCTCATCGAACAGCGGCTTGGTTGGCGGCCGAGCGAGCCTCTGATGAAGGGCTTGCAGCCGACATATGCCTGGATCGAGGCGCAGGTGGCGAAGGTTCGCGGCCGCAATCAGCGGCCAGCCGTTGCGGCCACGAATGGCGCCTCGCCGCTGGCGGCGGCGAGAGAGCACGCCGCCACTTAGGCAACCGCCGATCGGATCATGCGAGACTTGGCGTGGGCGTACTGTCCGTGCCGGACAGATGACGAACGGCGCCCAGGTTTTCAATCAGCTTCAAGAACCCGTAGATCGCCATCAGGATCGACGCGGCGGAGATGGCAATCACTGTGGCAATCATACCGGCCCAGAACGCCGTCGCCAGATAAACGGCGGCCGCCGCCACGGCGCCCACAAGCGATGTTTGGAACACGATGTCCGCGCGGCCGATGACGCTCAGGTAGTGATTGACTATCGTGAGCAGAAACATGCCCGCATATCCGGCTGCCCATATGAGGCCCAGGATTGCATCGTAAGGCTTCCCCGTCACCAGCGGCAGCAGGCTGACCGCCGCCAGGTAGATCATCGCCATCATCAGTGCGATGGACACGGTTATGGCCGCTGCAGCCCGCACCACGACGGCACGGTGGTCCGGCCTGGGCGCGCTTTCAAAGTCGGCAAGCAACCGGGGAAGAAAATAGTTGGTGGCCAGCTTCAGCGGGTTGACGGCGCTGTAGGGGAGTTCGGCGGCGCGCAGTGTTCCAATCGCGGTTGATCCGAACTGCGCCGCCGCCAGAAACTGAATGCCCGAAGCGTGGAAGAAACTGACGATCGTCGTCGGAAAGAGGTAGCGTGCGACGGCTCCGTGCCGCCGCGCCACCCAACTCAAACGGCGAAAGGACATGCGGTATCGCAGGGCCAGTACAATCGCCAGGCAAGCGGCGGTTCCGATGATGCCTTGGACCAGCACGAACGACTTCAAATCTGCCAGGCTCGCCGCGCTGAGGGCGGCGATCGTAGCCAGGGTCAGGATCTGGCGGGCGGCCTCCACGCGGGCAATGAGCCCATGGTAGCCGTCCGCGCTCGCCTGAACCTTCAAGTTGTCGGTGGCAATCATCGGCAATACGAAGAGGGCCGTAACGGCAAGGCCCGGCCAATTGATGTCGCCGCCAATCAGAACAGCCGACAGGGCGACTGCAGCGGCCGACATGAATGTGGTGACCAACAGGCTGTAGCCGTTGAATTCCCGCGAGTAGTGGCGCGCCAGCAATTTGAGGCGCGGCGCGTGCAGGCTGTAGACATAACCTGTTGCCGACCAGCAAAGGCTGCCGGCCGTTGTCGCTATGAGGAAGAGGAGCGCATAAACACCGAATTCCTCAATCGACAAGATGCGCAGCGCCAAGATTGCAACGATGAAGTTGCCGGCCGAGGCGATGGCCTGAATGAGAACTGACTGGCCGATTGCGCGGATCATTGGAGCATGCTTCTCACGTCGTTCGCCGCTTCTGCGCTTCGTCAAGGCCGGCTTCAATACTCGTGCTGTTCCGGCGACGGGTTCTGGTCATGGCCGGCCGCCGCCGCACCGCAAGCGAGGCTGTAGGGCGATCACTCGATGATGGCCGTTACCCGCAACACATCCCCGGGTATCAGCGGCGTCGTTTCCTGCGCGATAAAGCTCTTCGGACCGCCCATGGTATGACGTGTAATTTCGAATGCGACCTTCTCGCCCGACTGTATCGACATGCCCACTCCAACCCGCAGGTTGCTGAGTTGGGACATGAGATCGGAGGCGGCACGCATTTCGATTTCCTGCTCGACCGCGGTTTTTTCCGCCAATTCCAGGTCTTGCTCGATAAGTATTCTTCGATCCGGATCGGCCACATCGATGTCCCGGCGAACGATCCGAAGCGCCTGCTCCGCCCGCATCCTCTGCCCCACGATTTCCGAAGCGGTCGCCTGCATGGTAGCCAATTGGAGCTGACGCTCGATCTTATTGGAGCGGGACGTTAAGCCGCGCGAAGTCAGGTCCTCCGTCACGCCAACTTCGGCGCTCATGAGATCGATCTGCTCGGCATTCTTCTGGGCCTGCTTCGTGAGCGCCTCCAACTCTCCCTCGATCAGGCGTTGCTGATCGGCGAGGGCTTCCTTCTTCTTTTCATGCACGATCCGGCGCTCCTGCATAATCCGCCGCTCGCTGGCGACAAGCCTTTCGACTTCTTCCGGTTTCGCAATCTGACGTAAGCGCTCCGATGCTTCCCAATTTTCTTTGCCCTCGCGTTCGGCCGTCAGCCGATCCTTTCTGACGAGGGCTTGCTTCAGCTTGTGGGCTGCCTGCTCGAAGCGCGTCGCTTCGCGCATGACCTCAAGCGTTACAAGGCTGCCACGTGCCGGGCGATAAATTCCGCCGGCCGCGCCCAATGCATTCAGCACGGACATACGGCCCTTGAACGGATAGTTTCCCGGTTTATCGACCGATCCCAGCACGGTGACAGGCCGCCACTCCGATACGTCGAGCAGCAGCGCGACCGGGGATTGCAGCACCATTTCGTAGTCGGCCCGCAGGGTGCCCTGCGCCTGTTCAAGCGTTCGACCTGCCAACGTTACAGCGCCCAAGAGAGGCAGCGACGCTGCACCATCCTCGCGAATTCTATAGTCTCCATTGAGCTCCGGACGCTCCAGGGACTTGATCCTGATCTCGTCACCCGCCTCCAGCGTGACAACGATATCGGCCCCGGCTTCGGAGAGTTCGGGGGTGTCAGGCTTCAGGACCGCGGGGTCTACTGGAATGTGATGTGGCCGCGCCGGGCGCGCCGCATCCCGCAAGGTCACAGGCTGCGAGAGCGCGTTGTTCGCTTCGCCGGCAACTGCCGGTTCGAGCCGAAAGCACGTGAACAAACATGCAGCAAAGACGGGCGCAATACGCATCTCAGGCGACCTCCACGGGCGCCGACAAACTCAAGCCATAGCGCCGCGATATTCGAAATCCGCGGTCAGCACGTTGCAGTATAACTTTGGCGCGGGGTGTCTTGGCTGCGCGATATCGCGTCTGGTTAATTTCATACCGGGGCACGCCGAGATTAATCATTCTGGGCAGCTGACCTCCCCCTAGCCTGAAAAACTTGCCACTTATGGCGAAAGCAGCGGCGTGCGCCCGGTCGCGAACACGCCGCTCATTGCACATTTTTGCGTGGCAAGAGCGAATGTCTAAAAAGCTTCTGGCGGTCGGTTCGGAATTTGGCGTGGCCACTTCCGGTTCGCCGGCAATCCCGGTTTTGACGGAGCCAGCCAACGCGCATCGCCAGGCGTCGAGCATTATCCTGCCGCGCGGCGATGCAGTCCCGTTGACATACTGCGCCGAGGTTGTCTGGCGCTGGCGCTCTCTCATTGCCGCCACGACGGCGGTGGCCTTGGCGATGGCGGTCCTGATCATGATCGCCAGTCCGTCGCGTTACACAACCCAGGCTCTTGTTCTCTTCGATGCCAATCCGGTGGGCAATCGCGCAGGCAATGGTGTGGCGGCCGATACCGCGCTGATATTGAGCCAGATCGAACTTTTGCGTGCGCCGAGTGTCGTCCGGCTGGCTCTTTCCCAGTCAACAGCACAATCTGACGAGAGCGGGGTTTCCGGCGTCACCACGGACGTTTCCGACAAGCAAATCGAGGACTTCATTGAAAACCTGCAAACGGCGCGCAGGGATCAATCCAACGTCGTCGAGCTGAAATATACAGACAGGGATCCCGCAAAGGCTTCACGGCTCCTGAACCAGCTCCTCAACACGTATGCCACCTTTGCTGCTGATGCGGGAAAGAGCGGCCTGCGCACGGTTGAGGATCAAGTCGACAATCGTCTCGAGGCAGCACGGAACTCCGTCCGGGAGGCGCAGGCAGAACTGCGCACGTTCAAGTTCCAGCGTGGGATCGTCGAACGCGAAGCGACGGCAACGACCGAGCGTAATTCGGCCGAAAGGGCCGTCACAGCCGGCGCTTTGGCGATTCGCGCCCGGCTGTTGGCCGAGGAAGTGGCAGGACCGGAAAAGAGGCCGGGAGATCCTTTGGGGATCTTCGGGTCGGAGGTCGCTTCGCCGCGACTGGAGGCGGCGCGCCGCGAACTTGGCGAACTTCAACGATCGTCCGACGCTGCGGGCGGCGAGACGCAGCAGCGCATTCGGGCGTTACGGCAAGAGATCAGTTCCGAAATCAGTTCACTTGTCGATCTGGAGAAGGGAAAGGTCATTGCCGAGCTGCTCGATTTGGAGCGGCAGGAACTGGCCGCTTTGCAGCTTTATTCGTCTCTCAGGACTCAGATGACGGATGTAAAGCTTGCCGTATCTGTCCCCGCCGTTCGTGCCCGCGTCATTCAATATGCCGAGCCGCCCACCAAGCGCTCGAATTTGGGGCTGCGCTTTATTCTTCCGCTCGCCCTGGCCGGCGGGCTCGCCGCCGGACTCGGCATGGCATTGTTGGCGGAAGCTGTTCGAAAAGACTTCAGAACGCTCAACGATCTATGGGTTGCGCTCGGATCGGATACCGTGACGGTTCTACCGCACTTGGTAGAGGAGCGTGCCGATAAGGGGAGGCCGACGGCCAAACACCCGCCAGAGCCGTCCGGCAAAGGCTTCGTTGCAGCCTTTCGAAATTGGGTGGGACAGAGGCGGTCAACGCAAGATGCGGTCCCAATGGCCGCCGACCGCCCGGTCCTTCTGGCGTCATCGCTCAAGAACTCGCTCTCGTATCGCGATGCGATGGTTTCGCTCCATCACAGCCTTGAAAAGGTCGGTGCGAGCGCTCAGTCCAAAATCATAGCTGTTGTCTCTGGCGGCCATGGTGACGGGAAATCGTCCGTCGCAGTCAACCTTGCCTCGGTCGCATCCGCAGGCGGCCGCAGTGTTCTGTTGATTGATGCGGACCTGCGTCACGGCGGGCTGACCGAGGCACTTGAGTGGGAGCGGTCCTCCAATTCCAGTTCGACGCCAACCGGCTCATTGCGTCCGTTTCTTATCGATATCCTGAAGGCGGACGGGGCTGTCGTCAGCAACCCGGCAAAGACAGAACAAGGATTTTGGTTCTGCTCCTCGGGACATCGGGGCGGCTCTCGCGATGTCTCGCCGGTTTCGCTGTCCCGACTTGCCGATGTGGTGGCTGCTGCGCGAGCGAATTATGACCTGGTCATAGTCGATACGCCCGCCATGCTTTCCTATCCGGACGCTGAAATCGTTCTGTCGTCGGCGGATGCCGCCGTCTTTGTCACGCGGTTCCGCTGGACGCACCAGGATGATGCGCGCATGGCGCTCGCAAAACTTTTGCGCACCGGCTGTGGCCAAGTTGAAGTGGTCTTTAATGACGTGCCTGCCGACAGCCCGCGCGATCGCCATTCCCGGCCGCAGCGAATGCCGCCGCATTGAATCTGAGGCGGCGCTGGAACTTTCTGGCCGCAATCGAAAAGAGCAGCAACGCAAGTCTTATGGATCGGCCTGGACAACTTCAATGCTTGAGAGAACCGCACGGAAGCATGTCCCGATTTTGGGAATACCGGTCAGCGGCTCGGGTATGCCTCAGGCCGTGGAGACAATAGCTGCATGGATAGACGCCGGCGAAGCGCGTTATGTGTGCGCTATCGACGTGTACAATCTGATGCTGGCCCGCTCCAATGCAAGCCACCGGGAGTCGTTGCATAGCGCCGATTTGGTGACGGCAGACGGCGCGCCGATTTCGTGGGCCGGGCGTCTAAGGGGCCATTCGGACATGCGAAGGGTGTGCGGCCCCGACCTCATGTTGGCGCTCTGCCAGCGATCTGTTTCCCATGGTTGGTCGCATTATTTTTTTGGCGGTGCTGAAGGTGTGGCCGCCACGCTTGCTTCTCGACTTACTGAGCGGTTTCCCGGCCTTGTCGTCGCCGGCTTTGAGTCGCCGCCTTTCCGGCCGATGACCGCCGACGAGCATCGCGACATGGTCGAGCGCATGCGACGGCTGTCGCCGAGTATCATTTGGGTCGGCCTTGGCTGTCCCAAACAAGAAGCCTGGATGCGGGACAACATCAGGCATTTGCCGAATTCTGTCTTGATTGGCGTCGGCGCGGCGTTCGACTTTCACTCGGGGCGGATCCAGCGAGCACCTCTATGGATGCAGAACAACGGCATTGAGTGGATGCATCGCTTCGTCTCGGAACCACGGCGGCTGTGGCGGCGGTATCTCATCTACGCGCCTCGCTTCGTCGTTCTCAGCCTGATGGAAGCGCTGACGGACCGCGTGCGTCATCGTTTTCAGTTCGTCCGATGATGCGCAGGGATCTCCTGCCGACAACGCTGTTGGGTCTCACATGACCAGGATTTCTCGTCAGTTCGATCTTAGACCATGAATTCATTTCTACAGTTCACAAGCCGCATGACGACCAGCTGGCCGAACGGGCGTTGCCTCTACGCACCAGCAGGCCGGACCGCCATTGGGTCGCGGGATGAGGCGGCCAAAACAGGATCGCTCCTGGTCGGCCTGTCACTGGCTTCGATATTGCTCTTCTGGATATTCGCGGGCGGAAGTGAGCTGCGGTACATCCTCTTTGCCGTGCCTTTGCCGGTTGCTGTCGCGTGGATATTCAGCGCCAGGGGAGATCCGCTGCTGTCGCGGCGGGGCTTAATTGCAGTCGGACTGTTCGGCGCCTTAGCTGCAGCTTCGACGATGGTGAACGGCACCACGCCATTTACCGGGCGCGACCTGCTCGTGATCGGCGTCTATCTCTCGCTCTTTTGCTTTATCCTTCAATCCGAACGATGGCACGCCGGGCTGGGCATGGCGGGATTGGCTGCCGGCCTATTTTTGGAGGGGCTACTCAACGGTGCGACGCCCCAGTTGAGTTTGGTCGATTCCGCCGGCGTTATCGAATCTTCCCTCGCTCTTCCACTTGGCCTCTTCGTTCTTTACTACTATCGCGTCGGCGATGTTTCCAAGGCGGTCATAGCGAGCGTACTTCTTTTCCTCGCATTCAAGCGCATTACATTTCTCGCAGTCGCAGTCGCCATCGCCTTTGATCTCTTTTACACGCGCATCCTGGGACGCCACTCGATCAGCCGAATGATGTGCATTGCCGTGATGATGTTGGTGACGCTCGTCGCGTTGAACCTGCAGACGGTTTTTGTCGGCGCGCAGGAGATTTTCAATGATGGGGATTTGAGCGCCAATCGGCTGACCCTGGGCCGTTACGACATAGGAGCCATTCTCTGGGAGAAATGGAGAGTGGCTGGACCATTGCAGGTTTTTTTCGGTTCAGGAGTCGGCGCTACCGATGCTGCTCTGGCGCAGGCTGCACAGGGGAGCCTCGCGCACAACGACTGGCTGAAGATACTGATCGACTATGGGATCATCGGGATTGCCGGTTTCTGGGCCATTCTGATTGCGGTGTTCAAGAATGGCCGTCTTTCCAATCTTTTCCTCATTTACACCGCGGTGCTCATGATGACGGACAATCCGCTGATCTATATTTTCTACTTCATGTTTGCCCATCAGATCCTGCAAGTTCAGGACAGCGAGAATTCATCGATTCCGCTTCGCAACTTCGCGATCTGACGGGGCCTCACGAGATATCGCCGGTTACGCACTGCGGGTGGCGCTGATCAGCCGGCGCGCCATGATGCCGGCCCGCTCCGTCAGCGATGCCCTGTTGCCGTGGCGCACGAGTTCCTGGAGGCGCCACAGTTGATGGCCCATGCCGGAGCGGGATTGCCAATCCTGCGAAAGGTCTTTTGTGAAGGCCCCGTTCAACCCCGCCGTGATGAAGTTGGAAACCTCGTCCGACAAACCCGTCTTCGTCTGTTGCCACCAGCCATGGACACGTTGCTGGAGACGGTCCAACTCTTCTGGTTTGTCACGGTAGGTCTCGACAAAGGTGCGTGCGGCTTGCCATTGGGTGAAGCTCGGCAATGGATGGTCCGGCAGGAGCCGGTCGTAGTAGGGCATCCACGTTCTCTGTTCGATGAGCGGGATGCACCCCATTTCCAACGCCTCGTAGACGCGAAATGTCTCGAGCATCACGTTGCCCATCGGACAGGGCTGGAAGATCGTCTGCGAAAGCAGCTTCTTGAATTCTCGCCGGTCGAGCGGCGGACGCTCCTGGCGCCGGAGGTCGTACCAGTAGGCAAGGCTCGGCCGCAGACTTTCGAATGCCCCGTACATCTGCATGCGGGTTGCCGTTCGGGTGCCAGCGAAGGTCCAGATGTACGGGCGTTGCGATGCGGGCGTTATGTGGCTGGTATTTTTGGCGCCGTTCGTCAGACCAAGCGGGAGGGTCAGAATGCCCTTGTTGCGAAATATGGAACTGTGATGATTTCGCAAAGCAAAGTCGAACTCGCGATAGAATTCATAGCCGCCCGAATACCATTCATCCGAGAGATGAAACAGCCCCTTGCCTTTGACCGACGCCAAAGGGCCGCGCATTCTGGCGTGGGCGTCGCGCAGCGGATGAAAGTTCGAGCTGATGACGAAGAGCGCGCCGTCAGGATAGCAATCGAGTTGCGGGGCGTGGAACTCCGCAAGCTCAAAGCCCGTCAAAATCGACCTGATCCAATCTTCTTCCCAAAGATAGGCGGGTGGATTGCACCACACGACGTTCAGCGGCGGTTTGGCCATCGCCGGGATTCCCGATGGATGTTTGCGTAGGTGTTGGTCGTAAGGACTGTACCTGGGGCGGCACGAGGCTGCACAACCAGGGGACGGAAATCGTTAACGGGGGAGCCGACTTTAACTAAGGCTTTGCGAGGGCTGCTGCCGCCCGGGGACTAGCCTGTATTGTGCCCCGTCAAGTCTGAGTTGCCTGGGCGTTTGGCCCGGGGCCGGCTGTAGGAATTGCGTAGCTTGCGACGCACGATTGGCCTTGCGGTGCTTGTTGTCTTGACCGTCGTCCGTTCTGCGGGCGCGGCCGAGGGTGTGAAGCCTTTGGTGGTTCCTGTCTTACCTGCGGCAGGAAACGCAAGTTCTCAGAAGATCGTCGAGGATGCATTCCGCACCGCCGGGAAGCTGCGTGCTGGCCGCAAGGGTGACGTCGTCATCGAGTTTGCCGCCGGCACGTACCGGCTCGACAGACCCATCGTGATTGACGGCGCGAAGGCGGGTGATGGCCGGGGCACCCTCGTGGTGAGGGGCGTTGGCGACGTCACAATCACGGGCAGCCAGCCGCTCATTGAACGCCAGCGGCGCAAAGCAGACGACGCCGTATTTGACAAACTTCCGGCGACCGCCAGGCAACACGTCCGGCTTTATGAGCTGCCGGGCCTGGCTGCCCGGAGCCCTCATGTTCTGATCCCCAGAGCTGCCAATTTCAACACGGAGGCCGCGCCGTTTGAAGTCTTCGATGAAAGCGGTGCCCTCGGGCCGGCCGCTTGGCCGAATGACAGCACGGCGACAGCGCAAAGCCATGCAGGAGATCTCGTCGCTTTGCCGCAAGGAAAACGCGGCGCGTGGCGTGGCGAGCCCGACCTGTGGCTGGCTGGACGGCTATGGTCCTACGAGGTTCTCCGCGTCACCTTCATCGACGAGCAATCGGACAAGCTCCGGCTATATCCGCCTTCGCCACTCGGCATAGCCGACGATGCGCCGTTCCAGATTCTCCATGCCGCATCGGAACTCGACGCGCCGGGCGAGTGGTACAGGTCCCCCGACCGGAGCACGCTGTTTGCCATTCCGCGCGGAGACCCGGTGCTTGAGATTTCGGTCGCTGAGAACCTTTTTCTCATCCGGAACGCCCGCGACATCAAAATTCACAATCTCACGATGCAACGCAGCCGGGGCGCGGCTGTGGTCGTTCGCGACAGTCAGAACGTCATTTTGCAGAACCTCGACATCCGCTGGACCGGAGGGCGTGGCGCCGTCATTCAAGGCGGCACAGCAAACGGTGTTGAGGCGTGTTCGATCAGCGATACGGGTGACGGCGGCGTTCTACTGACGGGCGGGGATCGTCACGCGCTCGCACCCGGACGCCATTTCCTGCGCAATTCCACCGTGCGCCGCTTTCAACGGTTGACGCGATCCTACCGTGGTGCAGCCGACCTGGTTGGGGTCGGCAACGACGTCGTCGGCAATTTTATTGCTGATGCCCAGCATTACGCGATCCGCTTTCAGGGCAACAATCACACGATCTCGTCGAATGAGATTACGCGCGTCGTTCTGGAAACAAGCGACATGGGCGCGATCTATACCGGCCGGGACTGGGCGACGCTCGGCACATCGATCACGCACAACTTTGTCCATAACATCGGCGACGGATTGGGCAAGATCGATACCAAGGGCGTGTACCTCGACGATGGAGCAAGCGGAACGGTCGTGCGCGGCAACATTTTCGCCAATACGCCTTGGCCGGCCTTCGTTGGCGGCGGTCACGACAACACGGTGGAAGGCAACGTATTCATTCGTTCCGAGCCGGCAATTCTACTCGACGGCCGCGGACTGACGTGGGCGCGGACCGCGATTACGGATCGAAAGAGCGAGATTTGGCAGAGGCTGTTCGCCGTTCCCTTTAGATCCAAGCCGTGGGTGGAACAGTATCCGCGGCTGGCCGGACTGTTGAACACCGACGCGGGAATTCCACGTGGCAACGTCTTCCGCAACAACGTCTTCATCGGCGGCCAGGACTTCGAGATCCTTCCCGAAGTTTCGCTCGAAGCCCAATCGATTGCCGGTAACGTCTCCATAGCGGCGGACGACCCTCGCCTTGTGCCGCCGCTCTCTGAGCTATCGAGTCCGACCGATCTGCTACGCACTTCGGTCCAACGGCTGATCGAGCCCGCACTGCCTTACCTGCCGTCCGACTTGGCCGGACTTGAACGCGAAAAGGTATTGCAGAATGCGCATTGAGAGCAACTCGGAGCGCATCGTTGCGGAGCCGGCGTTGGCGACAGCCGATGCCGGTATTCCAGATGACCGGCCGATTGCAATAAGTGGCAGCCGGCCGCTCAAGGTGACCATCGTGACCGGCGCGATCGCGCCCTATACGAACCGCTTCTACGATGCCTGCGCTTCTTCACTCGACATCAAGCTGGAAGTCCTTGCCTGCGAGTTTCGTGAACCTCAGCGGAATTGGGATGTGCCGTCGCCGAAGCGCTACGATTTCAAGCTGCTGAACGGCATCCGCTATCACGCCAGCTACACGAGCCACATCTACTTCAATCCTGGCGTCGTTCATCACCTCGTTGCGACGAAGCCCGACATCGTCCTGATCGAAGGCTTTTCGCCAACCATGGCGCTTGCCGCCCTGACGGCACGCGCGATGGGAATTCCCATCGGCGTAATGACCGACGGGTCCGTCGAGACCGATCCAGGCCAGCAGTCGTTCATTCACCGCGCCATGCGCAATCTGATCGTTCCGCGCGCTGTTGTAGGGATCGGAGCCAGCGCAGACAGTTTGCGGTTGCTCGGCCAGTATGGGCTGGCTCCGGAACGCGGCATCATCGTTCCGATTACAACAGCGTGGGACGGACCCATGCCATCACAGTTCGCAGGCTTCGACGACCGGCCGTTCGACGTCCTGTTCAGCGGAGCGGTGGACGACAATCGTAAGGGGGCACTCTTCTTTGCCGATGTCATAGCGAGGGCGGCGGCATGCGGCTACAAATTGCGCGTTCGCGTGACCGGCGACGGACCGTTGCGACAGACATTGGAGGAGCGATTCCAGGCCGGCGGCATCGACGCTCACTTTGACGGCTATCTACAGCAGCACGAGCTGCCGGCCGCTTACACGTCGGCGCGCCTCCTGCTATTTCCTTCGCGCGGCGATCCCTGGGGACTGGTCGCCAACGAAGCGCTTCAATGCGGTACGCCCGTCATCGCATCGCGGCACGCCGTGTCAGGCGTCGAACTCGTTGACCGATTCAGTGCCGGACTCGTGCTGCCTCTCGAGGCGGCTGTCTGGACGGAGCATGCGATCCGGCTTGCGCGCAAGGACCGGGCCGCTTGGCTTGCGCATCAGGCCGGATGTCCGGCGGCGTGCGCATGGTTTACCGTGGAGGCCGCGGTCGAGGCATTCTGGCGGTCCACTGCGAAGGCAGCGGGCATCACTTTGGACCCAAAGCACGGTGCGGCAACATGAAAGCCCTCCTATTCAGCGGCATTCGAAGTGTCCATCGCGCTGTTGCGCTCGGTCCACTGCCTGACCGGCTCGCAATCTACTTTCATGACCTTGAGGCGCCGCATTGGCCGGCGTTTCAAGCGGCCATCGAATGGCTCAAGGCCGCGGACTACAAGCCGGTCGATCCGCTGGCGTTCGTCAACGGCTCTCATGAATGTAAGAGGCTGTTCATTTCATTTGATGATAGTTTTGCAAGCTGGCACCGGGCGCTCCCGCTGTTTGGCGCACTCGGGATAAAGGCCACATTCTACGTCAATACCTTGCCGTTCGACGCAGCATTTGGGACGGAACGAGACCGTTACTTCGATCGTCTGGCTCACAAGGGAGAGCGGCAGGCCTTGTCAGCTGAGATGTTGCGCGACATTCATAGCGACGGGCATACGATCGGTTGCCATTCGCATTCGCATTTCAGCCTCGCCTCGCTTCCCCGCGCACAGTGGGACAGTGAAATCAGGCGCTCGAAGGATATTCTGGAAGACCTGACCGGAGCGCCCATTGTGCACTTCTCGTTTCCATACGGCATGCGGCGGTTCTTTTCTTCCGCCTTGCGCGATTACTGCCGCGATATCGGATTTGAGACGATTGCAACCGGAATACCTGGGATGCAGACCGCGGACACCGGCGATCGGTTTGCCATTCATCGGACGGGATGGTTGCTCGATCGGCCGATAGACCACAACTTGGATGATCTGAGAATTGACGGACGTCTGTTCGAACGGGTGACAGGCCGGAGCGCGATTGGCTAGGGCCGGCGCCGGCATATGCGCGAGATGCAGTGCGGACGCTATCGTTCCTTGATCATGAGCCGCAGATAGTGCGACCGAATCGCGGCGGCTACCGCGTGAATTCGACGGTTGGCGGAAACCGCTCGGCGCGCGGAACGGACGGCGTCCTGAAGAGCAATGTGCGCTGCGCCGAAGCGATCGAGCGCTATCAGCGTGTCGAACATTTTAATTTCGTTGGGTCGCCACAAGGCCTTGTGGCTGCCGTCGCCTGGTCCAAAGTCCCAGGCTCGGGCCCCGCGCGCGCACTGCCGGGACATGAGGTCATGAATCAAGAGTTGCGCGAGGGACCAGCGTCGCAACGGCGTCGGTGCGATGGCGCCGTTGAGGTGATAGAAGCGATCCTTGAAGCGCATACCATTGATCGTCGACACGGTGTCGCCGTCGACCGCGATGAAGCCTGGCTCAAGCCGTGTTTCCGGAGCGGCGGGGTCGCACAGCGCCTTGAAGAATTTCACAATCGCCGGATGGCCTATCAGATTGGGCTGTCCGTTGGCGATCACTTGTTCCGTCTTGTGGGCGACGAACGTGTCGATCATATCCCGCGACGATCGCGAGGCGATGCCGACAGAGACGGGATGCTCGGAAAGACGGCGCCACTGACGCCGCAGATCCTGTCTTTTGTCGCTACTGAGTTGCCGGAGACAGACGGCGTCGAAATCCCGTTGCAGCGGGACTTCATAGCAACTTGCAACTGGGATGCACGAGAGCTGCGCCATCGGATTGACGAGCCCGTCCCACAAAGCCGGCTGTCCGCGAAAGCACACCGCGTTGAAGGCAACGCCGCTCCTGCGGATTGCCGCGAAGACGGCGCGCAGATCGCGTTCGCTCAGTTGAGAGGCAATGTCTTTGCGAAAGAGACCGAAGTTGTAGGCTGACTGATTCTGCGCGAGCCATTGGAGAACACGCGCACCGAGAACGCGACGCGTTGCCAGCGGCAAGAGAAAGGCCACGGCGCCGGAGGGCTCGCGCGCAATGACGAAGACAGGCTCCTCGCCCATTTCGGCCGCGGCGGTATGGCACCATGCCGACACCCAGCGAAATGATTGGAAGACGGTGCAGGCTGCGTCTTTCTCAAACTCTTGCCAAATGTCCGCGAGGGGCTGGAGATTGCGGAAGACGTGGATCTGGTATGCGCCACCGGTCGCTTGCGTGACGGCCTGAGGCGGAACAGGCGTTGCGGCTTGAGGTGTTTCGCATTCAGCCGATCGCGAGACCGCGAAAGTTTCCGGTGAAGCCGGCACGAGTGGGCCGTTCGCCTGGCCGGGCTGACCCAGACAATCAACTGGCGCGAGTGAACCACTCAATTGGATTTCCATCACTCGCTTCCGGGCATCGGCGGCATGCTTGAGGTGGCTGCCCCGCGTTGTAGTCTGCTGTGCAGGCCCGTCAAAGATCCGTTTCTGCGCTCACGCCTGCCGGCAGCATAGGTTCGCTTGATGCTCGACATGTTTGAGAGCCTAACGTTGGCATTGCACGGTTGCCCGGCCAATCTAGTCGGGCGGCTTGCGGGTGAAATGCGATGCGTACCGTCTTGGTTAATCGCCGGCTGTTACCAACTCTGCAGGCAAGACGTCGTCGCCGCCTCACATCAGGTAGGATCGCTTCGGTCGCTTATCATCAATCGTTTGTAGTCCATCACCCTTAATGACGATCTCGGTCCTGGTTCTGGCGCAACTCCCGCCACCTGTGCACGGTGTTACCGTCATGAGCGGGCATGTTCGCACCGTCCTGCTGAACATGCCGGACGTGAGGGTTGAGCATCGCTGGCGGGGCGGAGCAAGTTCGCTGCAGGATATCGGATCGTCCAGAGTGCGGAAGGCGGCCGGTTTCTCGACGCTGCTGCTCGAACTGGCGACACTACGGCCTGATCACCGATTTGACCTTGCGTATCTCACGCTTGCGCCCTGGGCAAAGTCGGCACCGCGTGACGCGCTTCTGGCGGGCATGGCGCAGAGAATTGCGCGACGGACGGTGGTGCATGTTCATGGCGAAGGTCTGACGTCTCTGATCGAGGGTCCGGGGACCCGCACCGCGCTGATGCGGCGCCTGTTACGTGGCTGCGAGATCATCGCAATAACACCCGGCACAAGGCAGGAAGCCGAAGGGTGCGGCCTGTTTTCGGCGGTTCATGATCTGCCGAACTTCACCGACGATCCAGGTTGGCGCCCGCGCGATGAGGGACCGGCAAGAAGGCCGGACATCGTCTGCGGGTATTTGGGCAATCTCGATCCCCGGAAGGGGATCCTGCAGTTTGTCGACATTGTCGGCGCGGCGGCATCGAAGGGTATTCCGGTCAGCGGCGTCATCGCGGGGCCGGCGACGCCCCACCTCAGTCACGCCGGACTTCGCGAACACATTGCGGCTCAGGGTCTCGCCGATCGAATAGAGATCGTGGGGCCGGTCTATGGTGCCGCGAAGACGGAGTTCTTCAGGGGGCTTGATCTCTTCATCTACCCCACCCGCCACGATCATGCGCCGCTGGTGTTGATCGAGGCGATGTCGTTCGGTGCGGTCCCTATCTCGCTCGACACCGGTGGAATTGTTTCGATTGCGGGACCCCAATTCGCAGATCACATCCTGCCTGCGGGTGCCGATCAGCAATCAACGACACTGCGGGCGCGGAACATCATTAAAATGTACGCCGAAGACCGGGAGCTCTTGTTCGCTGCCCAAAATCGCGCGCGGGCCCGGTACGAACAGGCGTTCACGCGGGGTCATTTCGTCGACCGGCTGAGGTCCATCGTGAACGATCCGGTCGTCGGCGCCTCCACGGCTCACCGATTTTAAGGACGATGTGACCGGCTGCTTGTTGGCGCATCCCGGCTGGCGGAAGTATCGCGAGCGGTGGGCCGCGCGGCCGGGGCCGCCGGACTTTTTTCGGACTTTTTCGGCAACAGAAGGCACGGCCGATGTCGGACACTTATTTGGGCGCGACGCCAGTGCCGGCGATGGCGGACGAACTGGCGCCGCACGAACGGCAGAAACTTAGAGCGCGCTCGTTTCGTGAAACGCCCTACCGGTTTGCAGAGCGCATGGTCATGGGGACACATTTTGCCCTGCTACCGGGGCGTGTTCAGCATTTGCCGCGGTTGCTGTCGGCAGTGGGTGCGGATCTTCTCCGGGGAGGCACGCAGGTGCCCGATCCCGAGCGCGTCGTTGCCTGCCCGGATCTGTTCGGAGGCGTCTGCCGGAGCTACGACGCAACATCCATAATCGAGGCTGCGAAAGTCGGATTTTCGGCATGGTGTCACATCGGACCACAGAAGTGGCTGACCTTCCCGGACCGCATGGTGCTCTTTTTCGATGAGAACCACATAGCCAAGCGACTCCGGCGCGATATGAAAAACAAAGGGTATCGCGTCACTTTCGATACCGCGTTTGAAGACGTGATCGTGGCCTGCGCGGGCCGCCGCTCCTATCGCCGGCACGGACTGACATGGATCACACCTCAAGTGATGCGCGTTTACGCCGATCTTTTCGATCGCGGCGTGGCCCATTCGTTCGAGGTCTGGAACAAGGATGGCATCCTTGCCGGCGGCGGCTTCGGACTGAGCATTGGGCGAATTTTCATCACCGACAGC
>CAYWIF010000047.1:0-18090 GCA_964458265.1 uncultured Hyphomicrobium sp.
CGAAGCGATTGCCTCCGCGCTAAAGGCGACGCCTCTCGTAGCCGATATTCACGATTTGCACGTATGGGCGCTGACGAGCGATCTGCCTTCACTATCAGTGCACGTGATCGTTACGGACGGCGCTAACGCCGACGAGGTGCGCCAGCAGGTGGCGGCTATGCTTTCCCGTCAATTCAAGATCACTCACGTGACTATTCAAATAGAAAACGTAGACTGCCGTAACGGTGTAGAGCACCACGGCCTGCACTAGCCAGGCCACAAGAAGCGTTTCCACCACAGGCTTCCATCAATGTCGAGGATCGATCGGAGCCAGCGCTTCAATAATCCTGCACTCGGCAATGGTGCCGCAACCGCAATGGCGGATGATACTGTCGAGTTCGCGCCGTAGAGCCTTTCAATCGGCCAGTTTGCGATCGACGTCTGCGAGATGGTTACGCGCGATGACATCGACAGCTTCGCAGGAACGCTGCTTCTGATCCGACAGACCCAGAAGTTCCCTCACCTGCTCCAGGCCAAAACCCAGATCGCGGGCACGACGAATGAAGCTCAGTCGACCGAGATCGCTTTTCCCATAGGCGCGGTAGTTTCCACTCGTCCTATCAGGGGCGGGAAGTCATCCGATCCGCTCGTAATAGCGGATCGTCTCGACCTTGGTGCCGATTGCTTTGAACAAATCGCCGATCGTGAGGACGCCTGAACTCATGAGTGTTGACCCTGTAGTTACTACAGGGTGCAATATGACCTCTTAACGAGAGAAAGTCGAAAGAACGTGACAGCTGTCGAACGACCCTTAAAAAAGATCCACACGCTCAGGATGAGCGTCGAGGGCATGGATTGCGGCGCGTGCGCGCTCAAGATCGAGAACGCCCTGAAGCGTCTCCCCGGCGTCACCGACATCAACGTCAACTATGGCGCCGAGACGCTGGCCCTGAAACACGACGCTGATCGGAGCTCGCGCCAAGCCATTGAGGACAAGATCCGCAGCCTTGGCTACACGCCGCGTTTACTGGCGACTGAGCAGGTCAACTCGACCCATTCGACCGAGCGGGCTGATCGGCCGTGGTGGCAAACGCGCAAGGGGCAACTCGTCCTTGTGAGCGCAGCCCTGCTTGCAGCGGCGGCCATTGTCGCCTGGGTTGCACCCGACCTCTCATTTTACGCTTATCTCTCAGCCGCCATCATTGGTCTTGTCCCCATAGCGCGCCGCGCGGTCATGGGCGCCATGTCTGGCACGCCTTTCAGCATCGAAACGCTCATGAGCGTAGCGGCGGCCGGAGCCGTTGCCATCGGCGCGACCGAGGAAGCAGCAGTTGTGATTTTCCTTTTTGCCGTAGGCGAGCTTCTGGAGAACGTCGCGGCAGGCCGCGCAAGGGCTGGCATCAAAGCACTAATCGGATTGGTGCCGCGCACCGCCAAAATCGAGCAAGACGGCGACGTGCGGGAAGTGCCTGTCGAACAATTGCGTGTCGACGATATCGTCGTAGTGCGACCCGGCGACCGGATTCCATCAGACGGAAAAATCATCGAGGGAACGTCGGAACTCGACGAAGCCCCCGTCACGGGCGAATCGGTTCCCGTCCTGAAGACTATTGAGGCGATGGTCTATGCCGGCAGCATTAACGGCAACGGCTTGCTCAGGATATCAATCACCAAGACCGCAGCCGACAACACCATCGCGCGCATCATTCATCTGGTGGAGCAAGCACAGACTTCTAAAGCGCCTACGGCCCGCTTTATCGACCAGTTCGCAGCGTACTATACGCCAGCGGCAATGGTCGCTGCGGCGCTGATCATCATCATACCACCGTTGCTCTTTGGGGCAGACTGGGAAACCTGGATCTACCGCGGTCTCGCTACCCTACTCATTGCCTGCCCCTGCGCGCTTGTAATCTCGACGCCTGCCGCCATTGCCTCCGGTCTCGCGGCGGGGGCCCGCCGCGGGCTTCTCATCAAGGGCGGTGCAGCCTTGGAGACTCTGGGCAAGATCAAGACCGTCGCCTTTGACAAGACCGGCACCTTAACCGTTGGCAAGCCACAGGTGACCGATGTCATTGCAATTGAAGGTGATGGCAATGAGGTGCTGGCGAAAGCTGCCGCCGTCGAGCAAGGGTCCAACCATCCGCTCGGGTATGCGATCATTGCTGCGGCCCGCGCTCGCTCTCTCGCCATACCCCAAGCATATGGGGACGCATCCGCCGTGCCCGGCAAGGCCGTCGTCGCTCGCCTGAGCGAGGGTTTTTTATCCGTCGGCTCGCCGCGCCACGCAGCTGAGCTCAATCTGTTGCCGCCTTCATTTGACGACGCAGTGCAGAGGCTTGAGGCCGAAGGCAAGACTGTGGTGATCGTTGCCACGAGAGAGCGCGCGCTCGGCCTCATCGCCCTCCGCGACGAACCGCGCACCGATGCCGTAGCAGGGATCAAGTGGCTAAAGACGCTCGGCGTGAACACCATCATGCTGACCGGCGACAACCGGCGCACGGGCCAAGCCATAGCCAGCGCCCTTGGCCTCGATGTACGCGCGGAGCTGTTGCCCGACGCCAAGCTCCAAGCGATTGCTGAACTCAAGACGGCTGGCCCAGTGGCCATGGTGGGCGATGGCATCAATGACGCGCCTGCGCTTGCGGCATCCTCAGTCGGCATCGCAATGGGGGGCGGGACCGATGTCGCGCTGGAGACCGCCGATGCAGCCTTGCTCAGCAACCGTGTCACCGGCGTTTCCGAACTTGTCAATCTCGCGCGGGCGACCTTGTCCAATATCTGGCAGAACATCGCGCTCGCGCTCGGGCTGAAGGCCGTGTTTCTGGTCACAACACTGCTCGGCGTCAGCTCGCTGTGGATGGCCATCCTCGCAGATACAGGGGCCACCGTGTTGGTGACCGCGAATGCATTGCGCCTGCTGCGATTTCGTCCGGCAGCGACAGCATCGTCTCAGGAGATTGCATGAGCAGCGTAATGGACACCTTGGCACCGCCCCGCCTGACACGACTATTTGGATTGGGGGCGGTCCTTATCGCCTTCGTTTTGGATCAAGCCACGAAGTTGATGGCATTAGCGGCGCTTGAGCGTGGAAACGCTCAATCCGTGCTGCCATTCTTCAATCTGCGTCTCAGTTTTAACCAAGGGGTAGCTTTCAGCATGTTCGCGGAGACATTCGCGGGCCACCCTTTGCTTCTGGCTGGAATTACGCTCTTCATCGTTGCGCTATTTGCATTTCTCCTGATCCGATCAACCGCACGGTGGGAGGCCGCCGCGTTTGGATTGATCATTGGCGGCGCGCTTGGCAACGCTTTGGATCGCATTCGGCATGGCGTGGTTGTTGATTTCCTGGACTTTCATGTCTGGGATTATCACTGGCCGGCATTCAATTTCGCGGATACGGCAATCGCGGTGGGCGTCATACTCCTGCTTGCCATAACTTATTTGGGAAAGCACACGGACAACCCTTCGAAGAGCAACCCATCATGAGAACACAGTCGCGGATTTACCGACGGTCAGCTAGCTGGCCTGCCCGCGCCAACGCTACGTGTACAATCGCTCGCCCTTGATGTTCTGGTAGAGATGCGCAACCAGTTCGCCGTAGCCGTTGTACGGCAGTGTCGCTACGCGGGTCTCGGTTCCAAGGACACGTTCGGTCGCTTGGCTCCAGCGCGGATGCGGAACTTCAGGATTGACATTGGCCCAGAAGCCATACTCGGCCGGCAGGATTTTCTCCCAGAAGCTGACCGGACGATCGGCAACGAACGAAAACCGCGTGATCGATTTGATGTGCTTGAAGCCGTATTTCCATGGCACGGCTAAACGCAACGGCGCGCCGTGCTGCTTGGCCATCGGCTTGCCATAGGCTCCCGTGGCGATGAGCGCCAACTCGTTGGTCGCCTCTTCGATGGTCAATCCTTCAACGTAGGGCCACGGGTTCCAGGTCTGCTTCTGGCCCGGCGCGACAGCAGGATTGTTGAACGTCTCCATCCGCACGTATTTGGCGGACGACAGCGGTTTGGCCAGCGCGACGAGGTCTTTCATCGGGAAGCCGGACCACGGGATCGTCATGGACCACGCTTCGACACAGCGGTGGCGATAGAGGCGCTCTTCGAGCTTCATCTTGGCGAGCAGATCGTCGATGCCAATTTCAAACGGCTTTTCGACCAACCCGTCGAAGGTGACCATCCAGGGACGGACTCTCAACGCCTGCGCCGCACCTGAAATCTCCTTGTGCGAGCCAAACTCATAAAAGTTGTTCCACTTGGCGTTGACGCTTTCAGCCGTGAGCGCTCGGTCGAGTGTGAAAGCTGCGTTGCGCGGAACCGGATAGAGATCGGCCGAGGGATCAATTTCGGCGGGTATGGTGGACGGCCCGTCTTGCCCCAAGAGAACAACAGCCGCCGCAAGACCGCTGATACCTAACCCCATGCCGGCGAGGAATTCGCGCCGGTTGGCAAAGACGCTCTCAGGCGTCGCGAGGGCCTCTTTGAGATTCCACTTTGGGGGCTTGCTGATGTTCATCTCACTTCTCCATACGCAAGCCTTGCGCCTTTGAAAAATTCACCGGCGTTTCCTCGCGAACCTCTGCTTGCACCGGCGGACATGGCACGGTCCCGTAACTACAGAACACACAGCAGTCGCCGGGTTTGGGTTTTAATACGTGCCCGCAGCCGGAACATTCGTGGATGTAGACGCAGGCGTCGGTCGGCATGGTTGAAGTCGACTGATGACCGCACTCCGGACATGTGATCGTCGATTGTAGGTCTGTCATAGGGTCTGTCCTATCCTCGTCTTCAATGCCAATGAAGTACTAATCAGCGAAGGGTTCCATAGTTGTCCGCTATCACAGCGGCCGGCGCAATACGATGCCAGCGGCTGATCATGGAGGCCTGCCCGCCGCGAATGGACAGGCAGCCTTATTTTGATGTCAACGCACGTCAGGCAAGGGCCGCGACATCAGGTAGCGCAACATTTGTCGTCGACTTGCCGACCTTCCTCGGCTGCGGAACGGTCGGAGGCGACGTCCGCGGCAGGCCGTCGTGATACGGCGGCTTGTGGTGTGCGATGACGATCTCGGGCTTATCGGCAATAGCACCGTGCCGGTGCATGTGCTTCCGGACGGAGTTTGAACGCACCGCCGGTTTGTAATGTTCATGCGGCACGACATAGGGCGCACCGCCCTTGGGCGGAAAGCGCCACATTGTGTGAGCTTGTGCCTGACCGGCGAACATGCCGGCTAAAAGCGTAAGGGCCGCGAGGGTCGATGTGATGGAGATTCTCATAGTCTTAGTCCTTTATTTCCGAGCATTGCTCATGTTTGATCGCGATGAATGGCGGGCGGCTACGCGCGGGCCGGACCTTGAAGCCCGGCCCGCGCGCGAGACCGCAGGTCAGCGGATGGCCTGCGTTTTGCCTGCGACCAGCTTGTGAACGTGCTTGCCGTGACGCACGATTTTGACCGGCGCGGCTTGTGCCGCGGGTGCAGTCTGCGTCGCGTACGGCGCGCCCTTGTAAGGGAAATGCCACACGGTTTCGGCCTGGCCAGCGGTGGCGCCGGCAGTGAGGGTCAGCGTAACGATGGCTGTCTTGATGATCGTCTTCATGGTCGTAGTCCTTCTCAATCGAGAGTTCAGGTTTCGACGATCAAGCGAGGAATCCCGAGATAGCCTGGTGCGCTCAGTGGCGCGGGTTGAGGCGGTTCGGATCGCAAGATGTCGTGGGCGATATTTTCAGGGTGCGCGGGCCACGCGCTCGCAATCACACGACCATCGATGGTCGCACATGATGCGCTGCGCCGCTTGAAGCGACGCTTAAACCCTCAGGCTCGCGGTGGCGGAGCGGGCGGCTGAATCGAGTGGGAATGGCCGAGCGCGAGAGCCGCCAACGTCAGGACATCGTGGTCCGGCGCCAACGGCGTCGACTCGCTTGATACAATACCGCATGACGCCATGCATTGGCTGGCGCAACCTGCGGAAGTCTGACATTGCGGCGTCGTTCCGCAATTCGGCATGGTGCTGTGGCAAGGGCAATCGGCCATGATGCCGTTCGCCGCCATGTCTCCGGCACCCGTGCCGTCGTCCGCCATTGTCTGCTGCATGCCCTGACACGACTTAGTCATTGTCATCGCAAACCCGGCCACCGGCGAGAACGCCAGCGTCAGGGCGATGAAGAGGGCCAGCAATGGTCGAAGACGTTTCATGATAGTGAGTTCGGATCTGTCGTTGAATTGGTTACAGGCCGATCCGCGGATTTCGGCTCACGCATTCCTTTATTGTGTCGCAAAAGAACGAGCGCGGCGATGGCACCCAACACCGGCCAAGCCGGCAGCAACAAGACCGTTACGAGCATCGGATCCCAGAGTGCCGGGAGCAGATATCGCTGCACGATGGCCTGCACGAGGTTCAGGCTCGCACCGTTGATCCGGGCCCAAAGGTCCCCCAAAGTCGCGAAGCCGAAAAGGCCCGAGGCCGAGAATCCATTTGTGAGGTCAAGGGCAAGAACGGCGACCGAAAGTGTGGCCAGACCGAATCCCACGATGCGTCGAACGGACATTATTTCACTCTTGATGTGAGCGGGCCAGAAATGGAGCGGACATCGGCTGTTGTCTGAGTTGAACCCGGACGAGCAGGGAGATGGTTGTTATCACTGCGACAGTCGCAAGACCTAAAAACATGGCAACCTCACTGGAGTTTTGCTGAAGCCAACGGCACGTCGAATTTCTCGCACCAGATCCAAAACTCATTGTATTGGCTGAGATCGGTTCCAGCCGGAACTGTATACGCCTGCGCACCCTTGAACTTGGCGAGCGTCGCGAAAATGGTGCCGCGCTTGTATCCGTCCTTGCCCCACGCGAGACGCGGTGCGGGCGCATCCTGAAGCGTGAAATCGTCCTTAAGCACGACCTTGACCGTTTCGCCGCTGCGGACAATCTCCACATGCCCGGAAGCTTTGTGACCACCTGCGCCCTGTAGGACGCCCGGCTCGGCGGCGTGGGCCGAGCCGACGAAGCGGAAGCACAGGAACATGATGACGGCCAAGGCAGCGATCATGGCTGCAGGGACGACAATCCACTTCGACATGCGGGTCTCCTTGCTGACCGTGCCGGTCCTCGGCATGAAGGAAAGGTAGCGGCCGGCAGCGCCATCCGGAAATACCGCCTGGCGATCTATTTGATAGGTGATCGCTATCATGGCCGACCTACTGCCATACCCCACATCATTCCACCCATGGGCTGATCCATCATGGAATTCACTCCTTGGCGTAAAGTTGCGCCGGTTCTGGTTTGCCGGTGATCGTCAGGATTTCGAAGGCGCCTTCCTTCGTGCCGCTCATTCCCGGCGAACCTTCCGGCATTCCAGGCAGCGAAATTCCCTTGATTGCCGGTCGCTCGGCAAGCAGCCGCTTGATGGGGCCAACCGGGACATGGCCTTCAACGACGTAATCGCCGATGACTGTCGAATGACAGCCTTCGAGGTCTTTGCGCACTCCGTGCTTCTGTTTGATCTGGCTCATATTCGGGTGCTCAATCACGCGAACTTCGAAGCCATTCACTCGCAGGTAGTCAGCGTAAGCATCGCAACACGCGCAGCTTGGATTTTTGTAGAGCGTGGCGTTGATTACGTCCTCAGCAGCAGCGTGACTCGACATCAGTGCCAACAGTGCGGCGAGCCTATATGCGTATTTCATGAGCTTACTCCTGTGTTACAAAAACGTGGCTCTTACGGCTCGATTCCCAGAGCCTGATTGATGTCGGAACGTGCTCGTTGAACAGCAACGCGGGCCGTAACGCGCGATAAATCGGCCTCAAACAATTGTAGGCGTGCGCGGATCAAATCGTTCAACTCTGACTGTCCCGCGCGCTGCGCCGATTGGGTCAACTCGACCACTGAGCCGAGGGCCTGCCGCCGAGCTTCCAATGCAGCCAGTTGCTGACGTGCGCCATCGAGACGGGCATTGGCCTGTGCGACGTCGCCGCTGACTTCGCGTTCGGCAAGCGCCAATTCCTCGTTTGCTGCAACGACTTCGGCGGCCGCAGCGGCACGCTTGGGTTCATTGACGGCGTCATAAGCGAATGGAATTTTCAGGCGGACGCCCAGTGATGTGACGTTCGGCTCGGCGTTCGTATCCGTGTTGTTATTGACGAAGCCGCTGAACTCAGGCCGCTCGCGATCGACAGCCCACACCAAGCTTTCGTCAGCTTTGGCCTTCTCTATCGCGACAGCGCGTAGGACGACACGCGGGTGGTTCGAGGGCGCCGCGCTATGTGAGTCATGTTCGCGAAAAGCGGCTGGAGCCGCGACGCCGGTCAAAACTTCAAATGCAATTTTCGCTTGATTGAGTTCCGAGCGCAGTCCGGCGATCGCCGCGTCAGCATCGCGAGCGTCGGCATCGGCAAGCTTGGTGTCAACCAATTGAGCCTGGCCGGATTGAGACTGGTCGCGCAGGCTTTTTGCGAGAGCGCTCGCTGTGGCGCGGCGGCGTTCGGCGATGACAAGCTTCTCGCGCGCTTCAGCGACCATCCAGTACGCATCGCGGACGCGCTTGGCGACATCGAGCCGCTTTGCAGCAATCTCGGCCTCGATGCGTTCGCCTTCCGTTAGGGCGGCGGCCAGCGCGGCGCCGCGCTCGCCGCGCAACCAGATCGGGACGCCGAATTCGGCCTCATATTCACGCGTGCCCCGGTCATTGGTCAGCGCATCTGTTCGATGTACGAGCGTAGTCCAGGGTCCGCCAGGCAGGAGCGCATCGGTGGCATGGGCTTTCGCGCTGATCTCGGCGCGCCGCGCTGCCAGCGCCGGAATGTCCGGCGTTCGTTCGCAGGCTGCTTCGAAAGCGCCGGTCAGTTCCGACGCGGAAGCTGGATGGCTCAGAGCCGTGAAAACGAAGAGCGCCAGCAGCAAAGGAGATATCTGCATATCGTGTGTCCAGTTTCTCTTTCAAATTTGCATGAACACAAGACTTGAACTCGGGCATTTGCGGTTGGCGAATCGAATCGCGGCGGCGGTTTGACGATAGTTCAAGAACCGGTGCCGATCGGGACCACGCATGAGGTTATCGACACTCATGCTGCTGCCTCCGCCCCGACTTCCATCGCGGTCGAGGTTTTTGGCAACCGATAGCCTTTGACCAGCGCGTAGATCGCCGGAATGACAATCAGCGTCAGCACGGTCGACGACACCATGCCGCCGATCATCGGCACGGCGATTCGCTGCATAACTTCGGAACCAGTGCCGGTGCTCCACAGGATCGGCAGCAGACCCGCCATGATCGCGACAACCGTCATCATTTTTGGCCGCACACGCTCGACGGCGCCTTCCATGATGGCGGCTTGCAAATCCTCGCGGCTAAACGTGCGATTCTCCCGCGCGGCCTTGGCTTTTTGATCGATCAGCGCATGGTCGAGATAGATCAACATGATGACGCCGGTCTCAGCGGCGACACCGGCGAGCGCGATAAAGCCAACGGCGACGGCCACGCTTAAGTTGAACCCGAGCCACCACATCAGCCATAAGCCGCCGACAAGAGCGAACGGCAGCGACAGCATCACGATCAGGGTTTCGGTCACCCGGCGGAAGTTCAAGTACAAGAGCAACAAGATGATCATCAGCGTCAGTGGTACGACAATCGCCAGACGCGCCTTGGCGCGCTCGTAGTATTCGAACTGCCCGCTCCAGATGGCCTGATAGCCGACCGGGAAATTTACGTTCGCCTCAACCGCCTTCTTGGCATCTGCGACGTAGCTGCCGAGGTCGCGATCGCGCACATCGACGAAAATATAGGCGGCGAGTTGAGCGTTCTCGGTGCGAATGCTGGCCGGACCTGTGGTCAGCTTGACCGTCGCAACCTGACCCAGCGGAATTGAAGAGCCGTTGGCCATGGGAACCTGTACATCGCGGGCGATGGCTTGCGGATCGGACCTGAGTTCGCGCGGATAGCGGACGCTGACGCCGTAGCGCTCGCGCCCTTCGACCGTGGTCGTTACCGTCTCAGCGCCGAGTGCGGAAGCAACAACGTCCTGGACGTCGCCGACCATCAGACCGTAGCGCGCGAGCTGTTTGCGGTCCGGTTCGACTTCAAGGTAATAGCCGCCGATAATGCGTTCTGCGTAGGCGCTCGCAGTGCCGGGCACGCCCTTGATTGCGGTCTCGATTTCGCGCGCGAGCTTCTCCATCTCCTTCAGGTCTTTGCCGATGACCTTGACGCCCACCACCGTGCGGATGCCGGTCGCCAGCATGTCGATGCGGGCTTTGATCGGTTGGGTCCAGGCGTTTGACACGCCGGGAAACTGCAGCGCCTTGTCCATTTCGGAGGTGAGCTTGTCGAGCGTCATACCCGGGCGCCATTGATCCTCAGGCTTGAGATTGATCAGTGTCTCGAACATTTCGGTTGGCGCCGGGTCGGTCGCACTCGCCGCACGGCCCGCCTTACCGAAGACCGAGTCCACTTCCGGAAATGTCTTGATGATCTTGTTCTGCGTCTGCAACAACTCGGCCGCTTTGGTGATCGACAAGCCGGGCAACGTCACCGGCATATAGAACAGCGTGCCTTCGTTCAGGTTCGGCATGAACTCGGAGCCGATCTTTGTCGCCGGCCAGGCGCTGCCCGCAAGGATGGCTAAAGCAACAATGACCGTAAGCGCCTTAGCCTTCAGCACACCGCGGATCATCGGCCGGTAGGCCCAGATTAGGAATCGATTCACCGGATTCTTGTGTTCAGGAATTATGCGCCCGCGAACGAAGATGATCATCAAAGCGGGAACAACCGTGACGGACAGGAACGCCGCCGCCGCCATAGCAAACGTTTTGGTGTAGGCGAGTGGATGAAACAGCCGCCCTTCTTGCGCTTCGAGCGCGAAGATCGGCAGGAACGATACGGTGATGATGAGCAGCGAGAAGAACAGTGGCGGGCCAACCTCGCTCGCCGCCTCAATGAGGATTTCTGTGCGTGGCTTGTCAGGTGGCGCACGCTCCAGATGCTTGTGCGCATTCTCGATCATGACGATCGCCGCATCTATCATCGCCCCGATGGCGATGGCGATGCCGCCAAGGCTCATGATGTTGGATGAAAGCCCCAACGCATGCATAAAAATGTAGGCGATCAGGATGCCGAGCGGCAGCGTCAGGATCGCGACGAAGGCGCTGCGGAAGTGCAATAGGAACACGACGCACACGAGCGCGACGATGATGCTTTCTTCGATAAGCGTTATCTTCAGAGTTTGGATGGCGCGGTGAATCAGCTCGGAGCGGTCGTAGACTGGAATAATATCGGTGCCGTCCGGCAGGCTGGATTTGATGGCCTCTAGCTGGCTCTTGACGTTGTCAATCACATCAAGTGCATTCTGGCCGTAGCGCTGCACGGCGATGCCGCTGACGGCTTCGCCCTCGCCGTTCAATTCCGTAATGCCGCGTCGCTCGTCGGGAGTAATTTCGACGCGTGCGACATCCTTCAGCAGAACGGACGCGCCGTTCTCCTCTTTCAGTACGATCTGTTCGATATCGTCGACGCTGCGCAGATAGCCCCGTCCGCGAACCATAAATTCGGTTTCGGCAAGTTCGATGACGCGGCCGCCGACGTCATTGTTGCTGGAGCGGATGGCGTCGCGAACTTTCGTCAGCGGGATGCTGTAGCTGCGCAAGCGCGAAGGATCGACGACAATGCTGTATTGCTTGACGAAGCCGCCGACGCTCGCGACCTCGGCGACGCCTTCGGCTTTGGCGACCGCATAACGGACTTGCCAGTCTTGTGTCGTACGTAATTCCGCAAGCGTGCGCTTGGCCGCGACGACGGCGTACTGATAGACCCAGCCGACGCCGGTTGCGTCCGGCCCGAGCGTTGGCGTGACACCTGTCGGCAAATTGCGTTGCGCGGCGCTGAGATATTCGACGACGCGCGATCGTGCCCAGTAGATGTCGGTGCCGTCTTGAAAGATCACATAGACAAACGACACGCCGAAAAAAGAAAACCCTCGCACCACGCGCGATTTCGGCACTGACAGCATGGCCGTCGACAACGGATAGGTGACTTGATCCTCGACCACCTGGGGCGCCTGCCCGGGATAGTCGGTGTAAATGATGACCTGGGTATCCGAGAGGTCGGGGATAGCGTCGAGCGGCACGTGCTTAACCGCATAGGCTCCAAAGCCGGTCGCGAAGATCACGCCGACGGCAATCAGCAAAAGGTTGTTCGCCGACCAGCGAATGAGGCGGGCGATCATGGCTTCGCCTCCGCGCTGCCTTTGGCTGGTTTCATCGGTTCCGACATTGGCGGCTCGGACAACGGGCTGTCCGTCATCGGAGGCGCCGACATCCTGGCAGGCGATGCCTTGGGCATGGGCTCGGACATCGTCTTGCCCGTGCCACTGCCCTCCGCCGGCTTCATGGAGTCCGACTTCGGCGAAGCCATTGGGTCAGTCGTCAGCGTCGCCCCAGCCGGAGACGGAGCGTCCGCGGTGAAGCCCTGCAGCGCTGCCTTGAGGTTGCTTTCGGCGTCGATCAGGAAGTTTGCCGACGTGACGACGTTATCACCAGCAGCCAGACCCTCGGTGACTTCGACGTAACCTTCGCCGCGATAGCCGAGCTTCACCGGACGCGGCTCGAAACGGCCCTCGCCCTTGTCGAGCAGTACGACCTGCCGTGCGCCGGTGTCGAGAACGGCCGAGGCCGGGACGACGAGGCGCAGATCATCTCCGCTGCCGGTATCGATCGTCACATCGGCATACATGTCGTGACGGATGCGGAGGTCCGGGTTAGCGATTTCGATGCGCACTCTTGCTGTGCGAGTCTGCATGGCTAGTTCGTGGAGAATGAACGTAACTTTGCCTTCGAAGGTTTCGTTCGGAAATGCTCGGAAGATTGCCTTGGCCGGCGCACCCACCTTAATCGGTCCGATGTCCTGCTCAGCGACGTCGGCTACGACCCAGATGCTGCTGAGATCGGCGATTTGATAAAGCATGGCGCCAGCCTCGACCTTCTGGCCTTCGATCACCTTCTTTTCGATGACCACGCCGCTGACCGGGGACGGCCAATCGATTTTCATGGGCGGCATATCTTTGCTGTTTCGCAGAGATTGAATGATGGTGTTGGGAACTTCGAGGTTTTCAAGTCGCATGGCGGCGCCTTGCAAATCTCTCTCGGCATCATTGCGCGACTGTCCGGCAGTGGCCCGCAGCGCCGTCCTGTAATCGACCTCGGCTTTGACGATGTCGGGGCTATAAATGCGAAACAGCGGCTCGCCCGCTTTCACGTGCTTGCCCATCTCAGCGACGTAAAGCTTTTCGATGTAGGCATCGGCACGCAGCGTGATTTCGCGCAACGTGCGTTCGTCGATCTTGGCGACGCCCGGCGCGCTGACCGGTCGTGCCAGTTTGCGCAGCTCTGCAGGTTCAGACTTCACACCGGCACGTTGTATCTTATCGAGACTGACCTTGACGGTAGACCCATCCTCTTCTTCTTCGCCCTCGTAGACAGGAATGTAGTCCATCCCCATCCAATCCTTTTTGGGCTCCTGAGATGTGTCGGGAAGTCCCATGGGATTGCGATAGAATTTGATCTTGCGTTCGCCGCTCGAAGGGGCGTCGCTCCTCGCGGTTTCAGAGGCAGCCGGGGCATCGCCAGGAAGTGGTGGCTCTTCATGGTCGTAAACGGCAACGAAGTCTCGGCCGTCTGCGGTCTTGGTCGGACTTGCGGCATAAGCGGGTTTGCCATCTGGATCGCGCCAATAGAGGACGCGGCGGCTCGCACTTGACATAGGGTCTGGTTGCGCCATCGGCGCGCCATCGACCATCGTGCTCGAAGAAACGAGTGGCCAATGTCCCGTACCGATTCGATATCCGATCGCGGTCGGCACCAAAACCGTCAAAAGACCGGCCAGTATGAACGCCAACTTGCGCATGGTGTCTGTCCTCACTCTTTCGCCGTGAAGACGACAGTGCCCTGCACGGTCTCTGGCTCACCCTGGACCTTCGCCTGAAGCTTCAGCGCCCACCCGCCGGCCATCGTGAAATCGGCTTTAAACTTGTAGACGCCGGGCTCGCTTTCGGTCAGCGGTTCGACCGTCGTGGTCATGGACTCCATGCTGTCGGGCGACATGTCGAGGCGTGTACGAAAAATGACTGCGCCCGCAACCGGCTTGCCGCTCGGTTTGTGGACCAGCCTGACGGCAATCTCACTTCCGGCGCCGTTGCGCGCTTCGGCGTTAACTGGCTCGAACGCATAATCACCAGCGGCTGCATGTGCGGCAACAGCACTCGCAGTCGCCATAATGCCGGCAAGCAGCACGGATACTGAGACAATTTTCATTTCAATCTCCAAATGACACGAAGTCGGCAGCGCAGATGCGCAGCTCGTGTACGCTTGCTCACAGCGGACGCGATTAAGCGTACGACTGCAAAACACGCACGAACGTTCTGGAGATCAATTGATAGGGATTGGGGGAGGCGGCCTGGCAATGAATGGGGCGTAGACCGTCGAATTCCAGCCGACAGTCGATGCCAAGGCTGACCCGAACATCGGCTCTGTATCGGTAAGCGCCGCCGCGGCAAGCGGCGCCGAACATTTGACAGAACAACCCATCATCGCCCCGTCGCAGTTGCCTTTGCAGCAGTCGGCGTCGCCGCCTTGACCATGCATCGGGCACGGTGTCGCGAAGGCCTGCTCGGTTGCTGCGGCAACGCCGATCATGGACCCAAGGGCAAACCCCAGGGCCAAGAATAGAACAGCGATCGTTCGTGAGGGGCTCATATTTCCAGCGTGTTGGAGCGATTCAGCTAACGTGAACAATAGCACACCTAGCCGAAACAAGTGTTACCAGGATGTCTACGCAGCCGGGCCACGGGGTGTTTCCGGGTATTTAAGAGTCTTTGGCAGCGCGTGCTTCTTGCATTTTTGTACGGGTACCCAACGTCTGGGTGCCCTCAAGTCTCTCATTCTGCATAAACTTTCACGTCGTTGGGTCACCCCACGCGCGCCGGGGACAGCGCGTGGCGGCGCCTGGTGCTGTATCCAGCCGCCGCGACGCGAAGGTAGGCCGTTAGTTCGCCTTCTCAATCTTCGTAACGATGATCTGACCGTTGACCGTATCAGCGGTGAACATGACCTTGTCGCCGGGCTTCACGTCTTTCAGCATCGCCGGGTCGCGGGCTTTGAACGCCATGGTCATTGCGCCCATGTCGAGGTTGGTGATGGCCTCGTGCTTGATTGTCACCTTGTCGCCGGCACCGTCGACTTTGGTCACTTCGCCCTTGATCATGGGCAAGCTTTTCGCCTCATCGGCGAACGCCGCGCCGGCCGTGGCGAACATTCCCAAAGCAATTGCGGCAAATGCAATCCTACGGGCTGACATGTGTTGTGCTCCTTACTTGCGGTCTTTGCTTGGCTGTGTTGGGTCCATTTTCTAGTTCGGGGGCTACCTGCTGCAGGTTACAGGTGGGGGGCAGGTTTCTTCGCTGCCAAACCAGCAGCCCTGCGTCCCGTTCGGCCCATTTTTGTTGCCGTGATGTAACCAAAGCCGCCGCAGTTGCGGATTAGCAGTAATAGGGAGCGCAGATGAGAGCCCATGAACCCGAGTTGAGACGGCTTATGATTGCCGGCCAAGCGGGGGACGCGGCGGCGTATCGCACACTCCTCGATCATTTGAGCCGGCACTTGCGCGGCTACTGTAAATCGAAGCTGATCAACTACGGCCGCAGTTCCGCCGACGCTGAAGATCTGGTGCAGGATGTGATTATCGCCATTCACACGCGACGTCATACCTACAGTCCTGACCAACTGTTCACGCCATGGGTGCATGCGATTGTGCGATACAAACTGATCGACCATTTGCGCCGCCGGAATACTGGGTTTGCGGACATCCCGCTCGACGGCATGACTTCGGAGATGGAGGCTCACGACGATCGAAACGCTGTTGAGAGCAGCTATGATCTTCAAAGGCTTCTCGCCGCACTGCCCGCTAAAATGCAGCTGGCAATTCGGCATGTGAAGATTGAAGGGCTGAGTATCGCTGAGACCGCAGAGCGGTGCGACATGTCGGAATCAGCGGTCAAGGTCAACATCCACCGTGGACTAAAGAAGTTGGCGGACATGATCTCGCGCGAGGTAAAATCATGAAGACCGACGAATTGATCACCGTACTCAGCACAAATGTCGAGCCCATCGATCGCCGGCAACTGTCACGAGAAGTCGTTGCTGCGGTTATTTTAGGTATCGTCGTCGCTATCGGATCGGCCTTGGCGTTGCCTGGCATGCGGATGGATATAGGCGCACCAAACGCGCTGACGTATTTCTGCGCGAAGATAATCTTCGCAACCGTGATTGTGATAGCAGGAACCGCGTATTTATTGCGGTTGGCTCGTCCCGGCGTCGTCTCTCCAACAAGGTCGGTACCACTGCCTTGGCCCCCAGTGGCTGTCGCCGCAATCGCCACAGTAAGTCTTGTTTCGGCGCCACTTTGGCACTGGCACAACATGGCGATGGGTCATGGCTGGCTCGAGTGCCTGGTTTCCATACCTATCATAGCGGTGGTTCCGTTTGCGGCTGTTGTCTGGGCCGTTCGGCGGATGGCGCCGACAGACTTGGCACGAACAGGCGCGCTCGCAGGCTTCGTTGCGGGTGGCATAAGCGCCGCCGGCTATGCGCTGCACTGCACGGATGATTCAATTCCGTTCATCGCACTTTGGTACGGTGGCGCGATTGTGATGTGCACTTTGGCTGGCGCTCTCTTGGGGCCGCGCTTGCTGCGATGGTAATAATGTTGAACCCTCAGAAAGTGTGAATTGTCGCCCGTTATCTAAGTGGCAAAGGAGTTCGCACTTTTCGGAGCGCCACCTGTTGCTCTGTTTCCGGCTTGGGAAGCCCCGACGAGGCGCTACTCCGTTCCTTGTCGCACCCAGTCATCTGGGATGGATGCGCGATATCGCTGTTCGAACGTGACCGGGAATGAGGCCAACTGGACAGGCGATGTTTCGTCAGCCGCTCGGCGCACAAAATTCGATTCCGCCCGACGACAACTGCTGCTCAACCGCAATGGTCAGATTTCTCAGTGAGTAAAGATATCTACGAACTATCCTCAACGAATTTGCAGCATGGAGCGGTAAAGCGATTCCCGAACACACTAACCGCTCTGACGGCGCGTGCTGCGCGAACGGCGAACAAACCAATGGCCATAGTGCTCAAGTCGGCAATTCGACTTTGGTCAATGGTCCTGTCTGCGGCATGGATGTTGATCCTCATATCGCCAAGCACAGAGCCGAGCACGAGGGACATCCGTATTATTTTTGCTCGGACGGGTGCCGCACAAAGTTTGTAGCGAACACCACCACGTAATTGGATAAGAGCACCGCCGACGCTCGTGCCCTGCTCTCGGGCACGATCTACACCTGTCCCATGCACCCCCAAATCCGACAGATTGGCCCGGGTGCTTGCCCGATATGCGGCATGGCACTTGAGCCGGAACTCGTCAGTCATGATTCCGTTCGCAATCCTGAACTTGCCGATATGTCCCGGCAATTCCGGATCGGTCTGGCGCTGACCATTCCCATTCTCATTTTGGAGATGGGCGGGCACTTATCCGGGCTGCATATGCTGATCGCGCCACGCGTATCCAATTGGCTGCAGCTTATTCTGGCAACGCCTGTTGTGCTGTGGGCTGGATGGCCGTTCTTTGAACCGGGCTGGTCTTCGCTGCGCTCCCGCAACCTCAACATGTTCACGCTCATTGCCATGGGCACTGGGGTTGCTTGGATTTAAAGCGTTGTGGCAACCCTCATTCCGGATTTGTTTCCAGCGGCGTTCCGCACGTTAGAGGGCGCCGTGCCCGTTTATTTCGAGGCCGCCGCCGTGATCAAGGTGTTGGTTCTATTGGGGCAAGTCCTCGAACTCAAAGCCCGCGAAAGCACGGGCGGTGCTATCCGCGCATTACTGGATCTTGCGCCTAAGACGGCTTGGCGTGTTTCGCAAAACGGCACCGATGAGGAGATTTCGCTCGACCAGATCGTAGTGAGCGACCTTATGCGGGTTCGACCCGGCGACAAGGTGGCTGTCGACGGCACTGTTGGTGAGGGGCGCAGCGGCGGCGATCTCGATCCGTCGTCGCTGACTTGGGGACAACTGGCCTTCT
>CAYWIF010000048.1:0-2610 GCA_964458265.1 uncultured Hyphomicrobium sp.
CTGGCGGCGCTTGCGCTTGGCGGCGAAGAGCGCGCCTATCGCGAATTTTTGCGGCGCTACCGCGAGCCGGTTTACCGAATGGTCCGCAATACCATCCGTGACGGTGAGGAGGCGCTCGACGTTACGCAAGAGAGCTTCGTTTCGGCCTTTGCCGCGTTGAAACGCTATGACCGTGAACGCCCGTTCCGGCTTTGGATATCGCGCATCGCGCTCAACAAATGCCGGGATTGGGCAAGGCGGCGCGCGGTGCGCGCTTTCTTCACGCGGGCCGCGCCGCTCGACGATGCTTTCGGGCTGGCAAGCGACGAGGCCTCTCCCGAAGATGAGGCCGGCGACAGGGCGCAGTTGCGCCGGGTGAACGCGGCTATCGCCGAACTGCCGGCGAAGCTGCGCGAAGCATTGGTGTTGAGAGCGGTCGAAGGCATGTCGCAAGCGGAGGCTGCCGAAGCGCTAGGCGTTACAGAAAAAACCGTCGAAACCCGGCTTTATCGAGCGCGCGCCGAATTAAAGCATCGCATCGCGGGAACCAATTTAGGCGGAAACTTGCAGCGCGAGACCGCCGATGGACCGGCAAGCGAGATCGACCAACCGTAACAAGTTTCCAGCAGTTCAAGTCAATCAGCTGACTCAGCCCCCACTGTGTCTAGTTTCCACTTCGTGCAGAACCCGAACACAATGCTTCCTACGGCAACCACTACACCTGTGATCAAGACACTTTGCAACGTCGAGTGCGTCAGCAGCCAGACTGTCAGGACAAGCGCAATGCCCGGGATCATAAGTCCGCCGGGGATGCGAAACTGCCCCGCCTCCGTGGGCAGTTTGCGTTCGATAACGGGAAGCGCCGCGATACAGAGCGCATAGGTAAGCAGGCGGATTATCGTGCTGAGCGTTGCCAACCAGATAAATTGCTGGGACACGGCGAGCGCGATGCTGAGCGCCCCGCAAAAAAGAATTGAATTGACCGGAACGTGCGTGCGCTCGTTCACAGCGCCGAACCAACCAGGCAGTGTCCCGTCGCGCGACAAAGCATATGTAAGCCGTGGTGCAGTAAGCAACGACGTCAAGCTTCCCCCTCCGATTGAGAAAACGACGCCGACACTCAGCAACAATGCGCCTGTCGGTCCCATGAGCCGCTGTGCCAGTTCGACCAGCGGCGTTTCGCTGTTGCCCAAGTCGGGACCAATCGACACAGCGACAAGCTGGATCAGGGCATAGGCAATCGCGACCGCAAGGACCGTTTTGACGAGTGTGCGCGGGATCGCCGATCGCGCGTCCCGCGTTTCACCTGCATTGATCAGGCTGAATTCGAAGCCAATGAAAGCATACATCAGCACGAGCATGGTGCTGCCAACCGTTTCTGAGGTAGCGATTTTGGCGTCGGCTATTGTCGCCCATTCGATTTCAGGGACGCCTACCAGAATGAGCAGCAGCAACGGCAGAAGTTTCAAGATGCTGATGAGGTAAAGGACGGTCATTCCTGCACGCACGCCTACCGCATTGAGAACGGTTGCAAGCAGGATGTAGCTCACCACAGCAATCGTCCGCGGCGTTCCCGAAGCCAGCGGAGACCATAAGGGAACAGCGTAGCTGACGAGCAGGTTTGCGCTGGCGGCGATAGCGGCGACCCGGCTGACATAAATCAGCAGGCCGGTCTGAAATCCGACGAACCGGCCAAAGGCTGCGGTGGTATAGACGATCGGTCCGCCCGTCGTCTCAAAGAAGCTCGCATTCCGGGCAAGCGTCAACGCAACCGTAAGGATCAGGATGCCGCAAAGGAGAAAGAGCCACGGACTGAACGCGCCAGCTTGCGCGATCGCCACCGCTGGCAGCGCGAAAATGCCCGAGCCGATTACGCCGTTCATCGCGATGGTCGCGACACCGATTCTGCCAATCTCGCGCTTTAGATGCGATTCCGGCCCGGTCGGCGTCTGCTTCATGGCAACCCTACCCCGCTCGGCACATCCTTGTATCCGTTCGACGTCGCGATCAGGGCCACCGTTTCATCGGATCGGATTTTCCCTTGGCGCAGAAGCGTCTCAACGCCCGTGAGCGTCGCTGCAGAGGACAGCTCCGCATAGCATCCATGTCTTGCCAGCCGCGATGCGTCGCGGACGACAGCGGCATCGTCGATGACGACGGCTCCGCCGCCCGACCGGCGGACCGCTTCGACCGCTTGATAGGTGACGGTTGACCCCCCGATAGAGAATAGCGAGGTTGCACCGGAAAATGACTCGGTGGTTCCAGCCCCGGCGAGTACCTTGCTTAGCCGCGCGAACGGCTCGACGACAAACAGTCGCGGCATTCGCTCGATGCTTCCAATGGCAATCATCCGCTGGAACCCCGCGTAGAGGCCCCAAACAAGGTCGCCCCGAGACGTCGGGACCAGCACTGCATCTATTCTCGGCCCGATGTCTTCGACCAGTTCAAATGCAACGGTCTTCAGACCCTCGACACCGAAATGATTGCTGCCAACGGGCGGAGCGAGATAGTTGGTTGCGGGGAAGCAGTCCCGGCCTTGCGCCATTTTGGCAACGAGCGCCCACCGTTCCATCGTATCTTCGGCGACAATCAAGTCCGCGCCGGTCAGTGCGATTGCGCGACGATGGATGG
>CAYWIF010000048.1:2710-16234 GCA_964458265.1 uncultured Hyphomicrobium sp.
GGTCGAGGCGCACGTCCAGGGTGCGAAGGCCACGCTGGACCAGATAACAATCGTCCGGGCTGGCCGAGCTGCCCCAGCGAGCAGCCGTGTCCTTTAGCTGCCGATAAATGGCCTCGTTGGCCCCCGTCATCGCCCCAAGCATCACGTCGGAGTGGCCTGACAGGTATTTGGTGGCGGATGCGATCGAGATATCAACACCATGATCGATGGGTCGAAACAACAGCGGGGTCGCCCAAGTGTTGTCGAGTGCGGTCACGATTCCCCGAGGGCGCGTCACCATTGTGATCGCGCGGACATCTGCAAGTTCGAAGGTAAGCGAGCCGGGTGTTTCAAGAAACACCATGCGTGTGTTCGGACGAATGAGCGCTGCAATCTCCGCGCCGATTCCCGGGGAGAAGTAGGTAACTTCGACACCATAGCAAGCCAGAACATCGTCGCAAAAGCGCCGGGTGGAGCGATAGGCCGTGTCGATTACAAGGAGGTGATCGCCTGATCGCAAGAACGCGGACAGGCTGATCGAAATCGCTGCGGTCCCTGAAGATGTGAGGACAGACATGTGACCATGTTCGAGTTCAGCAAGCGAGCTGGCCAGCGTGTGATTCGTCTCAGTTCCGTAGAGACCATAAATCACGCCGTCGTATAGGTGCTTGTGTCGGTCGAGATAGTCTTCGACACGATCATAAACGATGGTCGAAGCGCGGTGGATTGGCGGATTGAGGAGTCCAGCTGCCCGGCCCGATGGCGAATTGGCATGAACAAGCGCGGTTGAATCCGCCGCTGCGCTATGCCCTTTCCGATCGAACGAGTCAGCTGACATGGTTATAGCTTTTCATTTTCATGCTCGGGTGTGCTATAACAGAAGCGCATGACCACCGAGGCCAAAAATGAATCTTCGACAGCTTGAGGCGTTCCGTGCCGTGATGTTGTCGGGGTCGGTGACACAGGCTGCGTCCGCGCTCCACATTTCCCAACCCGCAGTCAGCAAATTGCTGGCCGACCTCGAACATCAGGTCGGTTTCAAACTGTTCGTCCGGTCCAAAGGCGTTGCCCTCACGGTGACCCCCGAGGCCGATATCTTTTTCCATGAGGTTGAGCGAAGTTTTGCCGGAATTGCCGTGCTGAAACGCGCTGCCGAAGACATCCGCAATACTTCGACCGGAACCCTTCGCATTGCAGCCCTGCCGGCGCTGGCCGTCAGTTTTCTGCCTGCTGTCATCACCACGTTTCGATCCCGCCATCCCGGTGTTTCCATTCAGCTGCAAACGCGCAGTTCGTCGACAGTCAGGCAGTGGATGGCCAACCAGCAATTTGACATCGGCCTGGCTACCCCGGCACGGGAACTGCCTGGAATCACCATAGCGCCGTTCCTCAAGTGCTACGGGGCATGTGTCGTGCCACCTGGCCACCGGCTCGCCAGCAAGGACAGCATTTCGCCTGCCGATCTGCGGGGCGAGCGCTTCATCTCGCTCGCGCTTGAAGACCGGACTCGTCATCGGATCGACCGCATCTTCGAGGATGCAGGGGTCGAACGCGACCTGATTATCGAGACGCAATATGCGATGACGATCTGTGCGCTGGTTCTGCAAGGACTCGGCTGCTCCATACTCAATCCCATCACCGCCGCCGAATATACCGATCGGGGGCTTGCCGTCCGGCCGTTTAAGCCAGACGTCGCGTTCGATTACATGCTGTTCACGTCTCAACTGCGGCCGGTCTCGCAAGTGGCGCAGGCGTTTATCGCGACCCTCGAACAACACCGGGACGCCTTCCTGAAAACCGGGCGCGTGGCACTGGACTAGAACTTAGCCGTGCCACGCAGATACCAGAAGCCGCCGTTGAAACCGGTCGGTGCGAACCGGAGATAACGGATGCCGTTATTGATTTGGGATTGCCGCGCCTCAACATCGGGATAATTGTCGAATACGTTTTCGCCACCTACTGCAATCTTGAAAATATCGTTGATCTTGTACGATGCTTCCAGATCGACCAGCACTTCGGCACCGCCAGTCTGATCGGCCGCCAGATTAGCGCCGTAGTCGGTCCATTTGCCATAATAGTTGGCCCGCGCGATGAAGCCGAACCGATCGCCCTCATAATTAAACGAAGCGTTTCCTTTCCACTTCGGAACGAACCCTTCGAGTTCGAGCAGCCGTTCGCGATCGGCGCTGATCACAGGCGAAGCCTTGGTGACATCGGTCTTGGTGTAATTTCCGTTGAGACCGAACGTCGCTTTGCCGCCAGCCAGATCGAAGCGGATCGTCAGCACCGCGTCCACACCCTGCGTCCTGCTATCGAACGAGTTGGTGAAGAAGCTGACCTGCTGGAATGAATCGCCACCCGGGATACCGAGTGCTGCAAGCTGGGCGCGTTGAGCGGCGGTCAGATTGAAGTTTCCTGATACGGCAATGCGATCTTCAACCTTGATGTTGAAATAGTCGAGCGTGAAGGTGATCGCGCTGCTCGGTTTGATGACGATGCCGCCAGCGAAATTGAACGACTTTTCGGGCTTCAATGGCGTCGCGCCGAAAAATTGGGCGACGGGATTGTGCGGCGCGATGATACCGGAGGTAAGCGGCGCGCCGGTCACGGAATCGATATTCGTTTGCACCTGAGACGCGTTCGACTGACCCGGCGTAGGCGCGCGGAACCCGGTGTTCACCGACCCCCGAACCGCGAACACGTCGGAAAAATCGTAGCGACCACTCACCTTCCATGTAAACCGCGATCCGAAATCGGAATAATTCTCATAACGACCAGCAAGGCCCATCTGGAACGCGTCGGTCAAATTGCCTTCAAGCGACGTATAAGCGGCCAAGTTGCTCCGACTGAATTCGCCAGCCTGGATCGGGCTGAAACCGGGGAAGCCGTTCGAGCCGACCGGGAGTCCGGTGCGGAGGCCAGTGTCCGGGTCGATCAGCGACGCGAACGGCCCGACCTGCCACGAAGCGAGATCGCCGACGGTGATTTCATAGGTCTCTTTGCGATATTCGAGGCCACCAGCGAGCGTCAGCGGATCGGCTGCACCGATGTTGATCGGATAGGTAAGGTCCAGATTGAAGGCGAGTTCGCGCTGTTCGAGCTGCCCTGGCTTGAACGAGGTTGGCGAAGTGAGCCCGAGGGATGGATTGACGGTATTGTCGATGCGGTAGGACGCGTGATTTTGGCCGTATGATGCACTGACGTCATAGGTTAACGCCGAGCCGAATTCGCCCTTGAGGCCTGCGGCGAGAGCCGCATCGGTGATCGTCGCGCCGAAGTCGGGCGTAAAGCCGCCCGGATAGTTTTGCCGGAAGCTGAAGCGCGGGCCGCCTGCCACATTTGTCGTCGGAATCGACGTTGCAATGAACGTCGTATTCGGGTTGCGATAGAAGAACGCCGTTGTCCCCTTGCTCCAGCTGTAGTTGCCGAAGGTATAAAAATCCATGTTGTCGGACAGTTCCAAGCCCGCATTTACGAAGATGCGCGCGGCCTCGGTTTTCGGGTTGCCCCAACGCTGCGCCGGGACAGGCACACCTTGCACGCCTGCATTGATGAGCGCCTGCGCATCCGGGCGCTGGATACCCCGCGAGGTCGTATCGCTGTTGACATACTCACCGCTGATGTTGACGAACCCCATGTCCGTGAAAGGCAGGCCCAGGTTGCCTTGAACGAGGAAATCCTGTCCGTCGCCTTCGTAATATTGGCCGTAGCGCGCGATCAGGATCCCGCCCTCACGGTCGCGCCTCAACCCAAAGTTCAGCACACCGGCGATCGCGTCAGATCCGTAAAGTGCCGATGCACCATCACGCAATACTTCGAGCTGTCCCACGGCGATCGACGGGATTGCGGCGAGGTCAGGCCCCTGGGAGCCTCGGATATAGGGGACGTTGGTGAACTGAACGGTCGCGCCGCGATGGCGGCGCTTGCCATTTACCAGAACAAGGGTCTGATCGGGCGGCAGGCCGCGCAGCGAGAAAGGCCGCGTGAATACAGCGCCGTCATTGCTGACGAGGCGCTGGATGTTCAGCGACGGCACCTCGGTCCGCAGCAGATCATTCATATCCGACGCGCCTTTTTCGATCAGATCGTCGCCGCTGATGATGTCGATGGGCAGCGCCGCGTCAGCAGCCGTAAGGTCGGATCGGCGCGTGCCGGTTACTATGATTTCGCTTTGCCGAGGCTCATCCGACGACTGTGCAGCCGCCGGAGCCTCCTGCGCCATTGTCGGCGATGCTTGAAGCGCAATCGCGAATGCCCCCAAGGCTGCTCCTGCATATAATCTGGTCATGGCCCACCCCTCTTCTATTTTCTTGCCGGTAGGTTAGGCGCACGGCGTGGGACGGACCAGAAAATATCAACGGCCATTGTCATTTCGTTCAAGGTTATAATCAAATGTTATGACCCAGCACATTACCTTGGTCATTTCGAGCTTTGGTGAGGGGTGTTCGCTTGGCCGACGTATAACAATGCACGTGGCGCGTTTTGTGGGGGAATACGCTCTGCTTGACCGAGCGATTTAGGGGAAAAGGATGGCGCGGGGTTTTCGGTTTGAAGCGGTCGGTACGCGCAAGAGTGCAATTGACTGCAAGTCGATTGCATTACCTGGTGGTTGCTCAGTTTCGCGATTGGCGCACTGCCTCTTGGTCTTGCCGCAATGGCGCTGCTGTTAATGCGTCGGCCGATACGCTGCGGGCGGCGGTCGTCATGAAGGCTCTTGCAGCCTTTATGCTGGCGCTTTCGCTGTTCCTGCGGGCAGCGCCAATCTGCGCGAAGCCCGTGCAAGCCGATGCGACCGCGATGATGCCGGACTGCGAACAAGGTCCAAAGCATCACGGCGATAAGCCCGGTCGGAAGGGCAGTGATACGGGGCGCACGTGCCATGCCTGCGTTTACCCACCCGAAGCCAAAAGCGCTTTGAAACAGCCCTTGATGATTTTCGCGGTTCCGGTTTCTCCGGCAGCCAAACAATTGACCGGCGCTGCGCTCAAACCGCCAACACCGCCCCCGCGCGTGGCACCCACGCGAGATTTTGACAATTCAATGGGAGTATAATCATGAAAACCAAATATCTGCTGGGCGCACTTGCGCTCACCATGTCCACCGCCGCCTTCGCCGCCGAACCGGCACCAGCACCCAAAAAGGAATGCTGTTGCTGCAAGAAGGACGAGCAAGGCAAAATGGCCTGTTGCAAGGACAAGGATGAAAAGTCCGACGACCATGCAGGCCATGACATGAGTGGCATGGACCACAAATAGGTGAGGGCGCGGGGTGTGGTTCGCCATTCCCCGCGCTTCGCTTCTGGTCGCGATCCACCATGTCCCAATCCAACGACTTCACGCCCGCCGCTGGCCGCTTCCTTCCAACAAGCGCCTATGACCGGCTGCTTGCGGTTTTGACGCGCGAAGCACGGTGGCGATCCGAGCTTCTGGAAAGTCTCGCTCCACGAAACGGCGAACGCATCCTCGATGTCGGCTGCGGCACAGGCTCATTCGCCATCTTGGTGAAGCAGGCTGCGCCATATGCCGAGGTCGTCGGGATCGATCCCGATGAACATGCGCGGTGCATCGCCAAAGCCAAGGCCGCGGCTGCCGGCATCGAGATCGAATGGATGTCTGGCTTTGCCCGCGACGCGGCAAATTTTGGGCAGTTTGACAAGGTCGTCTCCAGTCTTGTCTTTCATCAAGTCCCAGTCGCCGAAAAGCAGGCAGGGCTTGCCGCCATGTTCGCCGCAGCCAAGCAAGGCGGCAGGATCATCGTCGCCGACTATGCGCGGCAGAATAGCTGGCTGATGCGACAGGCGTTCAAAATCGTCCAATCCGCAGACGGCCGCACCAACACGCAGCCGAATGCCGATGGCTTTCTGGAAGCGGAACTTGCGCGAATTGGCGGAGTGTCGGTCACGGCGGAATGGAGCCTCGACACGCCAACGGGGACGATTTCGATTTTCTCGCTGCTCAAGGAATAGAGAATATGAAAACATCGACTTTAGCAATGGCCTTAGCGCTGGTCGCAACCCCGGCGCTCGCGACGACCGAAGCGGTTATGCACCGCGATCCTGGCTGCGGATGCTGTGTCAAATGGGCGGAGCAAGTTCGCAAATCCTTCGGACGAAGCGTCAGAATCGTCGACGATGCCAATCGCCCTGCATTGCAGCGGCGGGTCGGCCTGCCGCCGCAGCTTGCGTCTTGCCACACCGCCTTCATCGACGGCATGGCTTTCGAGGGCCATGTTCCCATCGCCGACATGAAGCGCGTCCTTGCTGCCAAGCCCAAGGGTGTGCGCGGCCTCGCGGTCGCGGGAATGCCGATTGGGTCGCCGGGGATGGAAGTGCCGGGCGTGAAAGCGGATCGCTATGCAGTAGTCGCCTTTGGTAATGGCAAGCCGTTCGTCTACGCGCGGCACTGATTGCCTCTGGTCTGCAGCCAAGAGAACGAAGCGACGCCACCGCTCGGTCAAGACCAAAATGTCGGAACGGGCTGATCTGAGCGACGTGATGCCTTCATTTCGTTGGACAATCTATTCGCTTGACCTTGGACCGGGGTCCAGACCGCATATCCTACGATGGAGGTGATTCGTGCAAGGCATAAGCATAGGTTCACTGGCTCGCTCTGCGGGAGTTCGCATCGATACCGTTCGGCATTACGAACGGATTGGTCTGATGCCCGCACCGGCTCGGACCGATGCGGGATACCGATCATACGGAGCAGAGGACCGCGAGCGTTTGCGCTTCATTCGGCGCGGGCGCGATCTGGGCTTTACGCTGGCGGAAATTGGCCAGTTGCTTGCGTTGAAGGCAGACGCGACGGCATCCGCCGCCGATGTGCTTGCTTTGACCCGGGCAAAGATCGCCGATCTGCGGGCGCGTATCGAGGATCTTTCGGTCATCGAAAAAGCGCTGACCCGGTTGGCAGACGCTTGTCCGCCCGACGCGCCGATCGACGATTGTCCGATCCTGCTGCACCTATTCGCGGTCGCGTATCCTGATGCCTCACGTCTCGGCACCTCCGCATCGACGAAGGAGTAGGACAATGGACATGAAAACCTGCATCAACCAGTGCCGCGCATGCGAGCAAGTCTGTCTCGAAACGCTGGCACATTGCCTTCAGCAAGGCGGGAAACACGGCGAAGCTGTACTGATCAATGCACTGCTCGACTGTATCCAATTGTGCGGCAGCTGCGCCGACCTGATGACGCGAAACTCTCCACTTCACGCCGAGCATTGTCTGCTTTGCGCCGAGGCCTGCCGCCGTTGTGCCGAGGCTTGCGAAGCGGTTGGCGGTTCTGAAATGAAGCGCTGTGCCGAGGCCTGCCGGGCCTGTGAACGCTGCTGCCGCGAGATGCACAATCATTGCTAAATCATGTCGGCGAGGCCCGGTAATGCGGGCCTCGCCGGATTATTCAAACAGGAGACTATCATGATGAAATCAGTGTTTTTAGGGCTGGCATCCAGTCTGGCATTGGCGAGTATGTCGCCTTTCGCTACGAGCGTGGCCGCACAAGGTCTGCAACACACATTTTTGATGCGCGGCCAGGTTGTTGACGTCGGCGGAGATGGTCTTGTCGTCTGCATCGGCCGAGAGGATGGTGCACAACCGGGGCAAGTGCTCGACGTCGTTCGGGTCAGCGCTGATCCTGGCCCACGTGCACGGACCTTCCGCCGGGACAAGGTCGGGCAAATTCGCATCGAGCACATTGTCGATGCGCATTTTGCTCATGCAACCCTCATATCGGGTAGTGCTGAGAAACACGACCTGGTGGAATTACGTCGCGAAAAGAAACAATAGCTTCGGTGACTTCGTAGCAACGACTTGGGGCGACCGGTCAGTGTTGCCGCGCTCTGCGCACTCTGACCGGGCCAAACCGCGAAGAAGGCACCGTGTTGAACGTGGTGGCTAGTATCAAACCGGCGGTGCAAGCCGCTACATAGGTATGAAGCATCGCGCGCAATTATGATGTGCGGAGAGCCGACGATTGCCCTTCGCGCTCACCCGCAAACAAGCCGTCATTCTTCAACCGTCCGCAATCGCGCGCGCTTGCCGATACGCGTAAGGCGGCCAAAGGGAACCATTCGCCCCCTGACGACTTAACCTGTCTCGCCGGCTTTCTAGGAGACGACCGTGAAGAGACATCTTTTGGCTCCCGCGTTATTGCTGACTCTGACCGCACCCGCCTGTGCCGAGCAGAAGGACAATCAGGCACAAGCGCAGCCCAGCACCGGCGTGAGCGCAGGCTAAGGCCGATCCCGCCAACCCCTACATGCCCGCCGAGATGGCGATGCATGACAAGATGATGGCCGCGAAGGGCGCGGATGACGGCGAAACCTGGACGCGCAAGATGATCGAGCATCATCGCGGAGCGCTAACCATGTCGCAAATCGCGCTTAAGGAAAGCGATGACCCGATGGTTCGCCAGATGGCCCAGAAAACCATCGACATGCAGACCAAGGATATCGCTGAACTCAACAAGATGCTGACCGACAAGGGCTTGGCAGCGCAATAGGAAACACGATCATGCACCACCAATCATCCGAGATGCAGAACTGCATCGACGCCTGCCAGACCTGCCACATGACCTGCCTGCAAATGGCCGCGACGCACTGCCTCGAAATGGGTGGAGCTCATGTAGAGCCGGCGCACATGCGGCTGATGCTCGACTGCGCCCAGATTTGCGCGACCGCCGCCGACTTCATGGCGCGCGGCTCGGCGCATCATGCCCATATTTGCCGCGAGTGCGCCGAAATTTGCCGAGCCTGCGCCGAAAGCTGCGACCGGCTCGACGGGATGCAGGACTGCGCCGACATCTGCCGCCGCTGCGCCGAGAGTTGCGAGGCAATGGCAAGCGAGGGAGCATGACGTCGAAAGGGCAGTTGGCGCCACATGACAATCACTTGACAGACTTTGATGGCCTCCTGTCACCTTGCCTTTCCTAAGCGTTACTTCGTGACGAGGTCTTTTGACGACCAATGAATGTGTCCGATGCGCCACTTGCCGGCGACGCGACGAAGAATCATCGTTTCGACCGAGCGGAGGTTGATGGCTCGTCCGCGATAGGTTCCGGCGACAGTTTCGACGCTTGTGACCCACGCTGCATCGCCTGCATCCCCGTGAGACCGGCTGACGAGGGTGCGTCGAACCGCTGCACTGAACGCGGCATCGGCAGCAAGATGGTGGCTGGCATATTCGGCGCGGTTGCGCTCGACGCCGCCTGACTCGAAAATCAGCACATCCTCAGCAAGAAGATCTAGCGCGGTGCGCGTGTCGCCCTTGGACAATGCGGCATGAAAGGCGTCGACAGCGGTCGCCGGTGCATTGGCCGCCGACACAGCGTTGACCTGAGCAGTTGGACTGTGATCGGAGCTTGGATTTGCAGCAGCGATCTGTGCCACGGCGGCCATAATGGCCAGAGCTGCCTTAGTTGCACGCCCGCCCCTCAACAATACTTCCCTGTCTTTCGTCATCGTTTTTTCTCCGATCCAACCGATCTTCACTCCATCACCATCGGCGACAGCATACCGAGGACCGCCACCAACCCGAGAACCACGAACCCGAGCGCGAGTTCGCGTGTCAAACTGCGGCAGAGTGTGGACAGTGCGACACTGTGATCGCCGTCAGTGTCGACGCCTTCGACAACGCTGCGTCGGCTGGTCCGGGCGTTATGCGCGCCAAAGGCGAGCATTAAGCCCACAACCGCGATTTTGGCTGCGAGTAATTGACCGTAGGCGGTCGTAAAGGTGGTCGCGCTGTCTTCGATGCCGAAAATCATCTGGGCATTGATCAGGCCGGTAATCGACACAGTTCCGACCAGTGCCACGCCGAGTGGCGCAAAGCCGTGCAGGACGACAAGCAACTCTTCCGCTGACATCCGTTCGGGGTCGCGATGGGCGACAACCGAAAGGTGCAGGAACCAGCCGATCGCACCAAGCCACAGGCCGCCTGCAAGCAAGTGTATGCCGTTACTGATCCGATGGGCTAAACCGAGCATACCCTCGGTTGCAGCCGCGTGGCCGCTCCACCCCAGGGTCATAAGCGCCGCTCCCAAGCAAAGCGCGGCGATCAGCCCCCCGGCCCCACGCCTCACTAATAAAGCTGCAAATGCCGCAATCAGCAGAGCGGTGCGCAGCAAAAACGCCCAACCCATGTCCGTGCTCAGCGTCATGGCCTCGATCATCGGCCATTCCAGCGACACCAGGGGCTGGCCCATCATTGCCGCGATCGAGGCAAGCATGAGGATGGCGGAAACGACGGGTGCGAGGCCGGCCGCGATGAGCGTGAGGTTCTTGCCGTATTCCGCGTCGAGCCAGCGCGCGGCCCGCAACCCGGTAACGCGGAAGGTGATCCAGCCAAAGAGCCCTAGAAGCAGCACATATTGCAAAAGCCGCAGTGCAAGCTGGAGCCAGTCATCCATTCGCCGTCGATCAGCTGACGGTGAAGCTGACAGTGCCCTTCATGCGGTGGCCGTCCGCCCCCGCCGCCTGCCAACGCACATCGTAACTGCCCGCACGCAAGGGCTGCTTAAGCTTCAGCGTCATGGTCTTGTTGCCGTTACTCCAAGCTGTCGTGAAATTGCGGATCACCATCTCGCCGTGGTTTGGCATCCCGGGCATCGCCGTCATCACGATGCTGGCGGCAGCGGTCGGCGGCAACAGCGCTTCGCTGAATGTGAGCGTGAGGCTTCGAGGCGCTTTGACGCTCGCGCCTTGCGCAGGTGTCGAGGCAACGACCTTGGTGTGCGCAAGCGCAGCCGTCGGCGCGGTGAGCGGGGCTGCGAGCAGTGCAGCAACCGAAAAGAGAGTAATGAATTTCATAGTATCTTCCTTCATTTCAAAACCAGAAACGGATGCCGACGACATAGTTGGTGACGCTCGGATCCTCGCCAGAGGCACGGGCAAAGGTTGCACTGCGCCCCAGCTTCCAGCTTTGCTCGACCCCGACATAGGGCGCGAATTCCTTGACGATCTCGTAGCGCAGCCGAACGCCGACCTCGACCTTGTCGATACCGGCACCGATGCCGAGACGGGGAATGTTCTGCGCCGCTAAATTGACCTCGGCGCGCGGTTGCAGGATCAAGCGTTGCGTAATGCGCTGATCGAGTTCGGCTTCAACCCGTGCGGTAATGTCCCCACGGTGGGAAACGAACAACGCAGCATCAACTTCGTAGAGATAGGGTGCCAAGCCTTGAACGCCGATGACACCATAGGTCGTGTTTGGACCGGCGATATCCTGCCGCACGCCTGCCTGAAGATCGAAAAAGGGCGTGATCGCGCGCGAATACAGCGCCTGCAATTCAAAGTCCTCGACGCGCTCGCCGAACGCTCCTTCGCCCTCGCTCTTGAACCAGAACCGGTTGGTCGGCGTGCCGTAATAGCCTTGAACGTCCCACAAATAGCCGTCCCGGCCCTTGCGCGCTTGAGTCTCGAAGCGATCGCCCTGAAACCAGAAGACCGGAAAATCACCATGTGTGCGGCGCAGCTCGTCACGCGGTCCTCGCATCGCTTCGGCACCCCAGATCGCATCGGCGGCGCGCGGCGGACCACTTCCGGCTTCGGGCGGGGGCGGGGTTTCCATATCAGGCCCAGGCGATGCGTCAGCGCTTTCCGTAGTGCCGTGGTCCATCGAACTATGATCCATGCCGTCCATAGTCTCATCCGGTCCCGCTGACGGAACGGACGGGGGCATGGTGTGACCCGCGTGCGGATCGCTCGCGGGCGGTGTTGCGACCGGAGCGGCAGGCATCACATGGCCCGCGTGCGGGTCTGCCGGAGCGGGCGCAGGCGCCGGGGACGCCGCAGGCTTGGGAGCCGGTGCTGGCATGGGCATTGTGTGCCCCTGGTGCTGCGCTATCGCTGGCGTTGCGAACAGAGCCGTGACAAGCGCAGCGGTTGAAAGAAGGTGCCGCATGGTCATGCGCCGCCTTTCGGACCCATGACGGTCACGGTCTGCATCATGCCGCCGTGCATGTGATACATGAGGTGGCAGTGAAAGGCCCAGTCGCCGGGCTCATTGGCGGTCAGGTCGAAAGTCGCGCTCGCGCCCGGCTGGACGATGACGACGTTCTTACGCGGTTGCTGCGCGGGCATCTGCCCGTTCACCAGTTCGAAGAACATGCCGTGCAGGTGGATGGGATGCGCCATCATGGTGTTGTTGATCAGCTTGACCCGCACGCGTTCGTTCCAGGCAAAACGGATCGGGACGTCGCTAACGGCCGAATACATCCGCCCGTCGAACGACCACATATAGCGTTCCATGTTCCCGGTCAGGTGAAGCTCAAGGAGGCGCGACGGTTCGCGTGTGTCCTTGTTAGGCTCGAGCGCCGCGAGCATCCTGTAGTTGAGGACGCGGTGCGGAACGTCGCGCAGGCCGAGACCGGGATCGCCAGTCTTATCGACGGGCGACATCGACACCATGTCGACCCCCGGTCCGACCTTCACGTCGGGCGGCAGCAGCGACGTATCACGCATGTTCATACCGTCCATGCTTATCGCGCCCGTTGCCGCGCCCGCGACGTTATCCGCAGGCGCGCCATGCCCCATTGCTGCATGATCGACAGCTTCTGCTCCAGTGGTGGGCGCGTTGTGACCCATTGCGGCATGGTCCACCGCGGCCACCCCTGCATCTGCGGCGGGCGCAGCTTTTGTCATCGACCCGTGGCCCATTGCCGAATGGTCCATACCGCCCGACCCGTGGTCCATGCCCATGTCGCCCATCGTTAGCAGCGGCGGATCGCGCAACGCCGGAACGGTGGCGCGCGCACCCGGTCGGCTGGCCAACATGGCGAGTGCCATTCCCGACCGATCCATCGACTCACCGACGATCGCATAGGCTTCAGCGCTGCCCGGCTCGACAATCACGTCATACGTTTCGGCGGTGCCGATCTGAAACTCGTCGACCTCGACCGGGCGGACGTTCTGGCCGTCGGCACCGATGATCGTCATCGGCAATCCCGGAATGCGCACGTTGAAAAAGCTTTGTGCCGAGCCGTTGATGACCCGCAGGCGAATGCGTTCACCGGCGCGGAACAGATATTCAAGGCCTTCGGTTGGGCCATGACCATTTGCGAGAAACGTATAGGTCGGCGCGCCGATATCCATAATGTCGGTCGGCGGCATCCGCATCTCGGCCCACATGCGGCGCTCGGCACCGGAAAGCTTGTAACGGTCGGTCCAGCTCGTCAGCTGACGATTAAAATAGCCTTCGCCAGTCCGCAGCCGATTCATGATGAAATGCGGGTCGAGCGTCGTGAAGTCACTCAGCAAAAGGATGTAATCGCGGTCGTAGGCCACCGGCTCGGAACCCGCTGGATCGATGACCAACGGACCATAATGGCCCTGCTGTTCCTGCAAGCCCGAATGACTGTGATACCAGTAGGTGCCCGCCTGACGCACGGGGAAATCGTAGGTGAAGGTCTGCTTCGGCTTGATGCCCGGAAAGCTGACGCCCGGCACGCCATCCATCTGAAACGGAACGAGCAGTCCGTGCCAGTGAATCGAGGTATCTTCGCGCAGATGATTGGTGACGTTGAACTTGACGTTCTGCCCCTCGCGCAGCC
>CAYWIF010000048.1:16334-17612 GCA_964458265.1 uncultured Hyphomicrobium sp.
CATTTGAGTTCGCGCTTGTCGATATAGACTGCCTTGAACACCGACGCCGCGCCGACACTGCCAATGAACAGCGCGACCGGGATCGAGAGCCAGTTGAGTGCGCCTGCCGCCATCAAAACGCCCGCCAGACCTTCGGCGAACGGATAGATACGCGAGTAAGGTACCCAGCGTTTTGCGAGAAGATCGTAGTTCAAGAACATCGTTGCGAACTTCTCGACATTCTGGAGCTTGAGCATCGCGAGGATACACATGCTGAAGGCAATGAACCATTCGCCTGCGCGGATCGTCAACGGCGTGCCATAGACCGCGAAGCTCGCTGCCAGCGCCATCAAAGCGGTCATTGAGAACAGCGCGATCACCGGCTGGTAAGTCGTTGCCTTCGGATCGGCGACCTTGAGGCCCAGATAGCGCCGCAGATCGTCATGTCCGCCGATGCGTTCGCCGCCGATAAAAACCTGTGGCGTGGTCTGGACATTGTGCTTGGCCTTGAACGCATCGATTTCCTCGCGCGTGGTCAGCCAGTGGTCTTCGACGGTGAAGCCCTTGCGCTTCAAGAGATCGAATGCCTTGAGGCCATAGGGGCAGGTATGACCCGGCATGACCATGCGATAGATAGTGGCAATTTTCGCGGCGGCGCCGGCCTTAGCTCGTGGTGAAATTGAGGCTTGAGTCACGGGTGTTCCTTCTTGGCGGATAACGTCACCCGGCCTATATAGGTCCCGTATCATAGTACGGAGTCAAGCCTTGAATGCGATGACCATTGGAAAGCTGGCAGCGGCAGGCGGCGTCGGCGTGGAAACCGTCCGCTTTTATCAACGCCGTGGCTTGCTAGCGGAGCCGGATCGGAACGGTGGTGTGCGTCGATATGATCAAACCGACCTTAACCGCTTGCGCTTCATCCGTTCTGCTCAGGCCGGAGGGTTCACGCTTGCCGAGATCGCCGAATTACTGGCGCTCGACGCCACCGAAGATCGCGCTCGCGCACGGGAGCTTGCGAACAAGCGCATTGGGGAGATCGACGAGAGGATTGCCGCCTTGAAAACCGCGCGTAAATCATTGCGGCGCTTGGCAGATGAGTGCGCAGATGGAGCTTCAGGGCGATGCCCGATCATCGAGGCTTTTGAGCCCAATTAAAGGAAGGTGAACGCAGTCCAAGTGATCACTATTTGCATTGATTGAGGCTGAAAACTTACACAAAACCTTACACAGTTCTTGACTTATAGAAAATTATGGCATAAGTTACAATAACTTACGGTAGTCTCGCCCCGCTCAAAATCG
>CAYWIF010000049.1:0-171 GCA_964458265.1 uncultured Hyphomicrobium sp.
CCATCCGCGAAGGCGGCCGCACCGTCGGCGCCGGCGTCGTCACCAAGATCGTCGAGTAAGCCGGCATCGGGCATCCGGCAACCGGCAACAGGCAACAGGCAGCCGTCGCGAAAGCGGTGGCTGCCTTTTTCATTCCCAGTGGCATTGAGCAGCGAATAGGCTATCCCTCGG
>CAYWIF010000049.1:271-16832 GCA_964458265.1 uncultured Hyphomicrobium sp.
ATGCCGGATGCCGGATGCCGGATGCCGGATGCCGGATGCCGGATGCCGGATGCCGGATGCCGATAGCGGAGCGCGACATGATCGTCACGACCACCAACGACCTCACCGGCTATCGCATCGTCCGGACACTGGGCGTCGCCAAAGGCCTCACCGTCCGCTCGCGCAGCGTTGTCGGCAACATCGGTGCTGCGATCCAGATCCTCTTCGGCGGCAACATCAGCGTTTACACGAAGCTCGCCGAGCAGACCCGTCAGGAAGCCTTCGACCTGCTCATTCAGAATGCCGAGCAGATGGGCGCCAATGCCATTCTCGCGTTCCGCTACGATGCCAACGAGATTGCATCGGCCGTAACCGAGGTGCTGGCCTACGGAACGGCCGTCGTCGTCGAACCTCTTACGTAGCCGGTCAAAAAATTCACCGTGTCGGCGGTGACAAAGGGGGAAACATCCGCTAAGGGTGGCGGCCCTGGTTCGATCCGGCCTGAAACGGCGGGTTGCGAACCTACAGGGGTGTAGCTCAATTGGTAGAGCGTCGGTCTCCAAAACCGAAGGTCGCAGGTTCGAGACCTGCCGCCCCTGCCATTTGGATTACGAGCAGGCTCGCGGCGAGGGCGCCGGGCCGGTTCTGATGGGATGGCGCTTCTGGAGGGGCTACCTCCGGCGGCGCCGTGCTGTTTTGTCGCATGCGCCCGGTAAAGACAGCGTCGGTGGCGATGTATAACCCGTTGCAGTTCATCCAAGAGGTTCGACAGGAAGTCGCCAAGGTCACTTGGCCGACCTGGAAAGAAGTTTGGGTCACGACCATCATGGTCATCATTATGGTGACGTTGGCCGCCCTCTTTTTCCTCGCCGCCGATCAGCTCTTGGGTTGGTTCATTAATGCGGTCCTCGGTCTCGGACGCTGACTTTCGAAAATCTAACTCGATTCCTGAATAACGAGACGAGAGAACACGCGACACATGTCCAAGCGCTGGTACATTGTCCACGCCTATACGAACTTCGAACGCAAGGTGGCCGACGCCATCAAGGAGCGCGCGAAGACTTCGGGCCTAGAGCACCTGATCGACGAAGTGATGGTGCCGACCGAAGATGTCATCGAGGTGAAGCGCGGCCGGAAAATCCATGCCGAGCGTAAGTTCCTTCCCGGCTACGTGCTCGTGAAGATGGAAATGACCGACCCCGGCTTTCTGCTCATCAAGAATACGCCGAAGGTCACCGGGTTTCTTGGCGCAGACAACAAGCCGATGCCGATCCCGGAAGAAGAGGCCATGCGCATCCTCAATCAGGTGAAGGATGGCGTGGAGCGCCCGGCTCCGTCGATCATCTACGAGATCGGCGAACAGGTGAAGGTGATCGACGGTCCCTTCGCCTCCTTCCAGGGCGAGGTGGAGGAAGTCGACGGCGAGCGTTCGCGCCTCAAGGTCGGCGTCTCGATTTTCGGCCGCAAGACTCCGGTCGAACTCGAGTTCCAGCAGGTGGAGAAGGTCGCCAGTTAGAGAATTTCATGAGCCGCGCGCGGCAAGCGGGCGGTTCCTAAGGCTTCCGGCGCGCCGCGCCGGATGAAACCCGCCGCGCCGGATTTTCGGCATGGCGGAAAACCGCGGGAGAGCCGGAAAGCTCGCAATCGAAGCCGGAAGGCTCGCTCAACCGCTAACCCTCGGACGGCCTCATCGCAAGGTGATCCGTCCATCACGTTCCAGGGGAACAGATGGCTAAGAAAATAGACGGCTACATCAACCTGCAGGTTCCTGCGGGTGCCGCCAACCCGGCGCCTCCTATCGGCCCCGCGCTCGGTCAGCGCGGCGTCAACATCATGGAGTTCTGCAAATCCTTCAATGCCAAGACGAAGGATCTCGAGCAGGGCACGCCCATCCCGGTGAAGATCACGGTCTATTCCGACCGCTCCTTCACCTTCGAAATGCGCACGCCGCCGGCGACGTACTTGATCAAGAAGGCCGCCGGTATGAAGCCGACCGGCAAGCCCGGTTCGGGCTCCAAGAATCCCGGCCGCGACGTGGCCGGCGAAATCACCATGGCCCAGCTGCGCGACATCGCGAAGCTGAAGATCAAGGATATGAACACGAACGATCTCGATCAGGCCGCCAAGACGATCGCAGGCTCCGCCCGTTCGATGGGCCTCAAGGTGGTGGAGTGATCCGATGACGAAGAGCAACGTGTCCGCAGCCGACGTGAAGGCCACCCGCGAAGCCGGTGGCAAGCGCGCATTTGCCATCGCCAAGGGCGTCAACCGCACCAAGGCTTACCTTGTCGATGAAGCCGTCAAGCTCATCAAGGAGCGCGCCAAGGCGAAATTCGACGAAACCATCGAGATCTCGATGAACCTCGGCGTCGATCCCAAGCATGCCGACCAGATGGTTCGCGGCGTGTGCAATCTGCCGAACGGCTCGGGCCGCACCGCGCGCGTCGCGGTCTTCGCCCGTGGCGCGAAGGCTGAGGAGGCCAAGGCCGCTGGTGCCGACATCGTCGGCGCGGAAGACCTCGTTGAGACCGTGTCGAAGGGTCAGATTAACTTCGACCGCTGCATCGCGACCCCCGACATGATGGGTCTCGTGGGCCGTCTCGGTAAAGTCTTGGGTCCGCGCGGTCTGATGCCCAACCCGCGCGTCGGCACGGTGACGATGGATGTCGTCGGCGCCGTTAAAGGCGCCAAGGGCGGCTCGGTTGAGTTCCGCGTCGAAAAGGCCGGCATCGTGCACGCCGGCGTCGGCAAGGCGAGCTTCACGGAAAAGGCGCTCGTCGAGAACATCAAGGCGTTCGTGGATGCGGTGGTGAAAGCCAAGCCCACGGGCTCCAAGGGTACGTATCTGAAGAAGGTTTCGCTGTCCTCGACCATGGGGCCGGGCGTCAAGATCGAGACCTCTTCCGTGGCATCGGGTCCGGCTGCTCACTAGGGCGGCCTGATCCTTCTCTCATCCGGGCACAACCCGGGTGGCCCGGAGCGGAAAGCCGCAAGGCGGACGCTCCGGTTCGACTGTCCGAGACTGTGGGTGCCGGGAAACCGGCTTGAACCGTATTCGCAGCGGGCCCGCATGAGACAGAAGCGACCCGGAATGACAACGCGCGAAAGCGCCGCCCATTCCGGTTTGAAACTTCTGGGTCAGCACCGTGTCGTCCTTCTCACCGAAGGCCGCGCGGAAGGACAGACAAAGCGCTGCGCTCCCGGTTCCAACAAGGATCGGCGCGCGGCTGGTGCAACCCGCGAGAGGGCCGTTTTGGTCTCTCGCAATAAGGAGTGAGCAGTGGATAGAGCCGCGAAACGTGAGCTCATTGACCGTCTCCATACCGTGTTTGACGACGCGGGCGTGGTGGTGGTTGCCCACAACACCGGCATGGTGGCTGCCCAATCCGCGGAATTCCGTCGCGCCGTCAAGGACGCCGGTGGTTCCGTGAAGGTGGCCAAGAACAAGCTGGTGCAGCTCGCGATCAAGGACACCGCGACTGCCGACATTTCGGATCTGATGAAAGGCCCGACCATTCTGGCCTTCTCCAAGGATCCGATTGCCGCCGCGAAAGCAGCGGTCACGTACGCCAAGGGGAACGACAAGCTCGTCATCCTCGGCGGCGCGATGGGCAAGACGGTTCTTGATGCGAAGGGCGTGAAAGCGCTCGCCGAGCTGCCGTCGCTCGATGAACTGCGTGCCAAGCTGATCGGCCTCCTCAACGCGCCGGCGACCAAGATCGCCCGCACGATCAAGGAGCCCGGTGGCCAGCTCGCACGCGTCATCCAGGCGAAGGCGTCTCAAGGCTGATGGGTCAAATGAGCAATCCACGCGGGCATTTCTGAGTGAAAGCCCGCGCTCAAAAATTTCAAACCGGAAGGAAAGTATCGAATGTCCAAGCTTGAAAAGATCGTCGACGACCTGTCGTCGCTCACCGTTCTCGAAGCTGCCGAACTGGCAAAGCTCCTCGAAGAAAAGTGGGGCGTCTCGGCTGCCGCAGCCGTTGCCGTTGCCGCGGCTCCCGCGGGCGCTGCTGCCGCTCCCGTCGAAGAGCAGACCGAGTTCTCGGTCGTGCTCGTCTCGGGTGGCGACAAGAAGATCAACGTCATCAAGGAAGTCCGCGCCATCACGGGTCTCGGCCTGAAGGAAGCCAAGGACCTCGTCGAGGCCGGCAACAAGGTCGTCAAGGACGGCGTCTCCAAGGACGACGCCGCCAAGATGAAGAAGCAGCTCGAAGACCAGGGCGCCAAGGTCGAGCTGAAGTAAGCACCTCCGTGCCCGGCGGCCGGCTCCGCGGAGCGGAGTCGCCGGGCACGATCAAAAACGATTTTCCGGAGGATCTGCGGGCCCAAAAAGCCCTGCTCGGGTCCTCCGGTGAGCCGTTTCAAGAGGCGGTTTTCGGCACGGGGCTGGCGGGCCTCACGTGCACATGAAGCAACGAAGCGCGGGATCGCACTCCCGCCGACATGAAAACGAGGAGCGGATATGGCTGAGACGTTCAACGGCCGCAAGCGCATCCGGAAGAAGTTCGGTTCGATCCGCGAAGTTGCGGAAATGCCGAACCTCATCGAGGTCCAGAAGAGTTCTTACGATGACTTCCTGATGGTCAAGGAGCCTCCGGGCGGCCGCAAGGATGATCACGGCCTGCAGGCGGTCTTCAAGTCCGTGTTCCCGATCTCCGACTTCTCCGGCAAGTCGACGCTCGAGTTCGTGCGCTACGAGTTCGACCCGCCCAAGTACGACGTCGACGAGTGCATGCAGCGCGACATGACCTTCTCGGCGCCCCTCAAGGTCAAGCTGCGCCTCATCGTGTTCGATGTGAACGAAGAGACCGGCTCCAAGTCGATCAAGGACGTCAAGGAGCAGGACGTCTACATGGGCGAAATGCCCTTGATGACCATGAACGGCACGTTCGTCATCAACGGCACCGAACGCGTCATCGTCTCCCAGATGCACCGCTCGCCGGGCGTCTTTTTCGACCACGATCGCGGCCGCACGCACGCCTCCGGCAAGCTCTTGTTCGCCGCTCGCATCATCCCCTATCGCGGCTCCTGGCTCGACTTCGAATTCGACGCCAAGGACATCGTCTATGTGCGCATTGACCGCCGCCGGAAGCTGCCGGTGACGACGCTGCTCTATGCGTTGGGCCTCGACGACGAACAGATCCTGTCCACGTTCTACCGCCAGATTCCGGTCAAGGAATCCAAGCGCGGATGGAAGATGCCGTTCGACGCCGCCAAGATCCGCGGCATGACTCCGCTCGGCGATCTCATCGACGCCAAGTCCGGCGATGTCGTGGCCAAGGCCGGAGAAAAGATCACCGCGCGCAAGGCACGCGAACTGGCCGAAGGCGGCCTCAAGGAAATACTGGTCTCGCCCGAAGACCTCTCCGGCCGCTACATCGGCGAGGACGTCGTCGACCTTCAGAGCGGTCAGATCTACGCCGAAGCCGGCGATGAACTCGATCCCAAGCTGCTGGCCGAGATCAAGGATCAGAAGATCAAGGAATTCCAGATCCTCGACATTGACCACGTCAATATCGGGCCGTTCATCCGCAACACGCTGCACATCGACAAGAACTCCAACCATCAGGAAGCCCTGATGGACATCTACCGCGTTATGCGTCCGGGCGAACCGCCGACCATCGAAGCGGCCACCGCCCTGTTCCACAGCCTGTTCTTCGATTCAGAGCGCTACGACCTCTCCGCCGTCGGCCGCGTGAAGATGAACATGCGTCTCGAACTCGACGCGCCCGATACTATGCGCGTACTCCGCAAGGAGGACATCGTCGCCGTCGTCAAGACGCTGGTCGATCTGCGCGACGGGCGTGGCGAAATCGACGACATCGACCACCTCGGCAACCGCCGTGTGCGCTCGGTCGGCGAGCTCATGGAGAACCAGTACCGTCTGGGCCTCCTGCGCATGGAGCGCGCCATCAAGGAGCGCATGTCGTCGGTCGACATCGACACGGTGATGCCGCAGGACCTGATCAACGCCAAGCCGGCGGCCGCCGCCGTGCGCGAGTTCTTCGGCTCCTCGCAGCTCTCGCAGTTCATGGACCAGACCAACCCGCTCTCCGAGATCACGCATAAGCGCCGTCTCTCGGCGCTGGGTCCGGGCGGCTTGACGCGCGAGCGTGCGGGCTTCGAAGTCCGCGACGTGCATCCCACGCACTACGGCCGCATCTGCCCGATCGAAACGCCGGAAGGCCCCAACATCGGTCTGATCAATTCGCTGGCGACCTTCGCCCGCGTCAACAAGTATGGCTTTATCGAAAGCCCCTACCGCCGCGTGAAGGACAGCCGCGTGACTGACGAGGTGGTCTATCTCTCCGCCATGGAGGAAATGCGCCATCACGTCGCCCAGGCCAACGCCGAACTCGACGCCAAGGGCAAGCTCGTCGACGAACTGATCACGTGCCGGTTCTCCGGCGACGTGCTGCTCGTGCCGCGCGAGAAGGTTGACTACATCGACGTGTCGCCCAAGCAGCTCGTCTCCGTTGCCGCCGCACTCATTCCGTTCCTCGAAAATGACGACGCCAACCGCGCGCTGATGGGCTCGAACATGCAGCGTCAGGCCGTGCCGCTCATCCGAGCCGAAGCGCCGTTCGTTGGCACCGGCATGGAAGAGGTGGTCGCCCGTGACTCCGGCGCTGCCATCGCCGCCCGCCGCTCCGGCATCATCGATCAGGTCGACGCGACGCGTATCGTTATCCGCGCAACGGAAGAGACCGATGCCTCCAAGCCCGGCGTCGACATCTACCGTCTGCGCAAGTTCCAGCGCTCTAACCAGAACACCTGCATCAACCAGCGGCCGCTGGTGAACGTGGGCGATCGCGTTGACGCCGGCGAGATCATCGCCGACGGCCCCTCGACCGACCTGGGCGATCTGGCGCTCGGCAAAAACGTGCTCGTCGCGTTCATGCCGTGGATGGGCTACAACTTCGAGGACTCGATCCTTTTGTCCGAGCGCGTCGTGTCCGACGACATCTTCACCTCGATCCATATCGAGGAATTCGAGGTGATGGCCCGCGACACCAAGCTCGGCCCCGAAGAAATCACGCGCGATATTCCCAACGTCTCGGAAGAAGCGCTGAAGAACCTCGACGAGGCCGGCATCGTCTACATCGGCGCCGAAGTGAACCCCGGCGACATCCTCGTCGGTAAGATCACGCCGAAGGGCGAAAGCCCGATGACGCCGGAAGAAAAGCTGCTTCGCGCCATCTTCGGCGAGAAGGCGTCCGACGTGCGTGACACGTCGCTCCGCCTGCCGCCGGGCGTCTCGGGCACCATCGTCGAAGTCCGCGTCTTCAACCGTCACGGCGTGGAGAAGGACGAGCGCGCGATGGCGATCGAGCGCGAGGAAATCGAACGTCTCGCGAAGGACCGCGACGACGAAATGCAGATCCTCGACCGCAACGTCTACGCGCGGTTGAAGGAAGCGCTCCTCGGCAAGGAAGTGTCGAAAGGTCCGCGCGGCGCCCGCAAGGGCACCAAGCTCGACGACGCCATCCTCGACGACATCCCGCGCAGCCAGTGGTGGGAAATCGGTCTGGCCAACGAGAAGGCCCAGGCCGAACTCGAGGCCATCAACAAGCAGTACGAAGAGGCCAAGAAGAGCCTCGAGCGCCGCTTCGTCGACAAGGTCGACAAGCTCCAGCGCGGTGACGAACTGCCGCCCGGCGTGATGAAGATGGTCAAGGTCTTCGTCGCGGTGAAGCGCAAGATCCAGCCGGGCGACAAGATGGCCGGCCGTCACGGCAACAAGGGCGTCGTTTCGCGTATCGTGCCATGCGAAGACATGCCGTTCCTCGAGGACGGCACGCATGTCGACGTGGTGTTGAACCCGCTCGGCGTGCCCTCGCGCATGAACGTCGGCCAGATTCTCGAAACGCACATGGGATGGGCGTGCCGCGGTCTCGGCCGCGCCATCGACGAGGCGTTGCAGGAATTCCATGCCTCCGGCAAGGCCGACGCCCTGCGCGAAGAGATGAAGAAGATCTACGGCAACAACGAGATCAAATCGAACCTGAAGGACGACGAATTGGTCTCGGCCGCCAATCTTCTGAAGCGCGGCGTTCCGATCGCAACGCCCGTCTTCGACGGCGCCCGCGAACCCGACATCGTCGAAATGCTCAAACAGGCAGGCTTCGACTCGTCAGGTCAGGTCACGCTCTTCGACGGACGGACCGGCGAGCCGTTCGATCGCAAGGTGACGGTTGGCTACAAGTACATCCTGAAGCTGCACCATCTTGTCGACGACAAGATCCATGCCCGTTCGATCGGCCCCTACTCGCTCGTCACCCAGCAGCCGCTGGGCGGCAAGGCGCAGTTCGGCGGCCAGCGCTTCGGCGAAATGGAGGTCTGGGCGCTCGAAGCCTACGGTGCCGCCTACACGCTGCAGGAAATGCTCACCGTCAAGTCGGACGACGTGGCGGGCCGCACCAAGGTCTACGAGGCGATCGTCCGTGGCGACGATGCCTTCGAGGCCGGCGTGCCGGAAAGCTTCAACGTTCTCGTCAAGGAAATGCGGGCGCTGGGTCTCAATGTCGAACTGCTGAATACCGACATCGTGCCCCCGGAACCGTCCGCCGACGCGGAGCCGCAGCCGCAGCTTCCGCCGCAGGCCGCTGAGTAAAACTTCCCCTCTCCCCATCGTCTTCGATGGGGCGAGGCTCGGGGTGAGGAGCAGCATCCGCTTTGGCGGTCGCTCCTGACCCCGGTACCACCGTTCGAATTTTTCCGGGGCGTTTCCCTTAAGCGCTCCCCGAGGAGAGAAGAGCCCGATGAACGAGATCACAAACCTCTTCAAGACGCAGGCGCCGGCGCCGACGTTCGATCAGATCAAGATCTCGATCGCGTCGCCCGACGACATCCTTTCGTGGTCGTTCGGTGAGATCAAGAAGCCCGAAACGATCAACTACCGCACGTTCAAGCCGGAACGCGACGGCCTGTTCTGCGCGCGCATCTTCGGGCCGATCAAGGATTACGAATGCTTGTGCGGTAAGTACAAGCGCATGAAGTACAAGGGCCTCATTTGCGAAAAGTGCGGTGTCGAAGTCACTCTCGCCAAGGTCCGCCGCGAGCGCATGGGCCATATCGAGCTGGCCGCGCCTGTCGCCCACATCTGGTTCCTGAAGTCGCTGCCCTCGCGCATCGGCCTGCTTCTCGACATGTCGCTGAAGGACCTCGAGCGCGTCCTCTATTTCGAAAACTACATCGTTGTCGAACCCGGCGTGTCGCCCTTCAAGGAGCTGCAGCTTCTGACGGAAGAGCAATACAACCAGGCCATCGAAGAGCACGGCCAGGATAGCTTCACCGCCGGCATCGGCGCCGAGGCGATCCGCGAAATCCTCTCCGCCATGGATCTCCCGAAAATCGCCGAACACCTGCGCCAGGAGATCGCCGAAGCCACCACCGAACTGAAGCCCAAGAAGCTCGGCAAGCGGCTGAAGGTGATTGAAGCCTTCATGGAATCGGGCAACCGGCCCGAGTGGATGATCCTGACGCACGTTCCCGTCATCCCGCCGGAATTGCGCCCCCTCGTCCCCCTCGACGGCGGCCGCTTTGCCACGTCCGACCTCAACGATCTCTACCGCCGCGTCATCAACCGCAACAATCGGCTGAAGCGGCTGATGGAGCTGCGCGCGCCCGACATCATCATCCGCAACGAGAAGCGCATGCTTCAGGAAGCGGTCGATGCACTGTTCGACAACGGCCGCCGCGGCCGCGTCATCACGGGCGCCAATAAGCGTCCGCTGAAGTCCTTGGCCGATATGCTGAAGGGCAAGCAGGGCCGGTTCCGCCAGAACCTGCTCGGCAAGCGCGTCGACTATTCCGGCCGTTCGGTCATCGTGGTCGGACCTGAACTCAAGCTGCACCAGTGCGGCTTGCCCAAGAAGATGGCGCTCGAACTCTTCAAGCCCTTCATCTACGCACGCCTCCAGACCCTCGGTCAGGCCGCGACCGTCAAGCAGGCCAAGAAGCTCGTCGAAAAGGAAAAGCCCGAAGTCTGGGACGTTCTCGACGAAGTGATCCGCGAGCATCCGGTCCTCCTCAACCGCGCGCCGACGCTGCACCGCCTGGGCATTCAGGCGTTCGAGCCGCAACTGATTGAGGGCAAGGCGATCCAGCTTCATCCGCTGGTCTGCGCGGCATTCAACGCCGACTTCGACGGCGACCAGATGGCCGTGCACATTCCGCTGTCGCTCGAAGCACAGCTCGAAGCGCGCGTGCTCATGATGTCGACGAACAACATCCTGCATCCCGCCAATGGCCAGCCGATCATCGTGCCGTCGCAGGACATCGTGTTGGGGCTCTATTATCTCTCCATCCAGCGCGATAAGGAGCCGGGCGAAGGCATGGTGTTCGGGTCGGTCGGCGAAATCCGCCACGCCCTCGAAGCCAAGGCCGTCTCTCTGCACGCCAAGATCAAGGCCCGTTTCCGCGCCGTCGGTCCCGAAGGCGAGGAGGTCATCGAACTGCATGAAACGACGCCGGGCCGTATGCTGCTGGGCGAAGTGCTGCCGCGCCGTCCGGGCGTCAAGTTCTCGCTCGTCAATCAGCTTCTGACCAAAAAAGCCATCTCCGGCATGATCGACGCCGTCTACCGCAACTGCGGTCAGAAGGAGACGGTGATCTTCTGCGACCGGATCATGGCGCTCGGCTTCCACCACGCGTTCAAGGCGGGCATTTCGTTCGGCAAGGACGACATGCAAATTCCCGAGACGAAGGCCAAGATCGTCGAAAAAACCAACGATCTCGTGCTCGAGTTCGAGCAGCAGTACCAGGACGGCCTCATCACCCAGCTTGAGAAGTACAACAAGGTGGTGGACGCCTGGTCGAAGTGCACCGATCAGATCGCCAAGGAAATGATCGACCGCATCTCGAATGCCGGCAAGGACAAGGACGGCCGCGAACGGCCGATCAACTCCATCTACATGATGAGCCACTCTGGTGCGCGCGGTTCGCCCACCCAGATGCGCCAGCTCGCAGCCATGCGCGGCCTGATGACGAAGCCGTCAGGCGAGATCATCGAAACGCCGATCATTTCCAACTTCAAGGAAGGCTTGTCGGTTCTCGAGTACTTCAACTCGACCCACGGCGCCCGCAAGGGCCTCGCTGACACGGCGTTGAAGACCGCGAACTCCGGCTACCTGACGCGCCGCCTCGTCGACGTTGCCCAGGACGCCATCATTCTTGAGGATGATTGCGGCACCGACGGCGGCATCAATGTCCAGGCCGTCGTCGACGCCGGTCAGGTGATCGTCTCGCTGGCACAGCGCGTCTTGGGCCGCACCGCGGCCGAAGACATCACCGTGCCCGGCACCGGCGAAGTGCTGGTCAAGACGGGTGAACTCATCGAGGAGCGTCACGCCGACCTCATCGGCAAGCACGAGGTGCAGGAAGTCCGCATTCGCTCGGTTCTGACGTGCGAAACGATTTCCGGCGTTTGCGCCAAGTGCTACGGCCGCGATCTCGCGCGCGGTACGCCCGTCAACATCGGCGAAGCGGTGGGCGTTATCGCCGCCCAGTCGATCGGCGAGCCGGGCACGCAGCTCACCATGCGCACGTTCCACATCGGCGGCGCGGCCAACGTCGTCGACCAGTCGTTCGTCGACTCAAACTTCAACGGTACGGTCAAGATCAAGAACCGCGCCGTGATGAAGGACAGCCAGGGCCGCCTCGTCGCCATGGCGCGCACGATGTCCATCGTCATCATCGATCAGTCCGGCAAGGAACTGGCGTCCCACAAGCTGCCCTACGGCGCGCGACTGCACGTCGATGAGGGCGACGAGGTGAAGCGCGGTACGCGCCTTGCCCAGTGGGACCCCTTCACCCGCCCGATCCTGACCGAAGCCTCCGGTACCGTCGATTTCGAGGACATGATCGACGGCGCCTCGGTTCGCGAGCAGACCGACGAAATGAAGGGCACGACCAACCGCGTCATCATCGACTGGCGCGCAACGCCGCGCGGTGCGGACCTGAAGCCCGCCATCGTCGTCAAGGACGGCAAGGGCAAGCCGATCAAGGTCGCGCGCGGTGGCGATGCGCGATACCTGCTCCCCGTCGAGGCCGTGCTCTCCGTCGAGCCCGGCACCGCCGTCAAGGCCGGCGACGTGCTCGCGCGTATCCCGCTGGCCTCTGCCAAGCAGAGCGACATCACGGGCGGTCTGCCGCGCGTGGCGGAACTCTTCGAGGCGCGCCGGCCGAAGGATCACGCGATCATCGCGGAAATCTCCGGCACGATCGAGTTTGGCAAGGACTACAAGAACAAGCAGCGCATCACGATTGCCCCGGACGAGGAAGGCGCCGAACCCGTGGAATACCTCATTCCGCGCGGCAAGAACCTGTCCGTCCAGCACGGCGACCACGTGGAGCGCGGCGACTTCATTTACGACGGTCACCCCGCGCCGCACGACATTCTGGCGGTCAAGGGCGTCGAGGAACTTGCCAACTACCTGATTAACGAGATCCAGGACGTCTATCGTCTGCAGGGCGTGATGATCAACGACAAGCACATCGAGGTGATCGTTCGCCAGATGCTGCAGAAGGTTGAGATCACCGATCCCGGCGAAACCGGTCTCATCAAGGGCGAGCAGCTCGACCGCATCGAAATGGACGAGATCAACGCCAAGATCGAAAAGCAGGGCAAGCGTCCGGCCTCCGGCACGCCGGTTCTGCTGGGCATCACCAAGGCTTCGCTGCAGACGCGCTCCTTCATCTCGGCCGCCTCCTTCCAGGAAACGACCCGCGTCCTCACCGATGCCGCCGTCGTCTCCAAGTCGGACACGCTCGAGGGCCTGAAGGAAAACGTGATCGTCGGCCGTCTCATCCCGGCGGGCACCGGCGGCATGCTCCGCCGCCTGCGCCGCGAAGCCACGAAACGCGACGAACTGATCGCCAAGGAAAAGGCCAGGTCCGACGCCGCCGGCGCGCTTGCCGGACCGGCTGAAGGGGGCGTTGCCGCCCGCCGCCGCCGGCGCGTTGCGGAGTAAGCTTTTTTCACTCACGAGATTGAACGGCCGTCCCGCGGGGCGGCCGTTTCATTTGTCGCAGGCCTCAAACTCGCTCGCAGCGCGGTGAAGCTCCCGTAACGTCTCAAAAAAGTGAAAGGCCGTGCCCGCCGGGTGTTGACCACGCAATAGGCTCTGTATATAGACACCCCACTCTCACGGTAGGTCGTAGGCCGTTCGCGCATCGATTAGCGCCCATAGCGGACCTAAACACTGTCGTCTCTAAGCAGAGGACATTTCTGGACCAAGATCACCGGGCTGCCGTGCGGCGGGCTGGTTGATCCTCTGGTTTTTTCGTGCCAGGCCGCGCGTCAGCGCAGCCCGGCAGGATCGGCTTGGCGTTTGCGCGGCCTTAAACCGCGCGGCACCCAACGACGGACGAGGCGAATGCCGACGATACAACAGCTAATCCGGAAACCCCGGCACCCGAAGACGTACCGCGAGAAATCGCGTCACATGGAGCAGTGCCCGCAGAAGCGTGGCGTCTGCACCCGCGTCTACACGACCACGCCGAAGAAGCCGAACTCGGCGCTTCGCAAGGTCGCCAAGGTGCGCCTGACCAATGGCTTCGAGGTCATCGGCTACATTCCCGGCGAAGGCCACAACCTGCAGGAGCACTCCGTGGTGCTCATCCGCGGCGGCCGCGTCAAGGACTTGCCCGGTGTTCGCTACCACATCCTGCGCGGTGTGCTCGATACCCAGGGCGTTTCCGCCCGCCGTCAGCGCCGGTCGAAGTACGGAGCAAAGCGGCCCAAGTAGGCCGGTTTGCGGAGTATCCCGGGCAAGCGAGGCGCAGCCGAGCGCGATCTGGGATCTCGAACAGGAACGAAGAATTGGATCGAAGGATCTTGAGCTATGTCTCGCCGCCATAAAGCAGAGAAGCGTGAGGTCAACCCTGACCCGAAGTTCGCTGATCTCATCCTGTCCAAATTCATGAACGCGGTCATGAAGGAAGGCAAGAAATCCACCGCCGAGCGCATCGTCTATGGCGCGCTGGACTCGATGGAGAAGAAAGCCAAGTCCGATCCGCTCGCCATGTTCCATCAGGCGCTCGAAAACGTGATGCCGGCCGTCGAAGTCCGCTCCCGCCGCGTCGGTGGTGCAACCTATCAGGTGCCCGTTGAAGTCCGCGCCGAGCGCCGCCAGGCCCTCGCGATCCGCTGGATTATTAACGCCGCGCGCGCCCGCAACGAAAACACGATGGTCGACCGTCTCTCGGGCGAACTTCTCGACGCATCTCAGAACCGCGGTTCCGCGGTCAAGAAGCGCGAAGACACCCACAAGATGGCCGACGCCAACCGCGCCTTCTCGCACTATCGCTGGTAAGGCAGGCTTTTTAGGATTTCGAGGACCATCATGGCCCGTCAATACGCCATCGAGGACTACCGCAACTTCGGCATCATGGCCCACATTGATGCTGGAAAAACCACGACGACTGAGCGGATCCTCTATTATACCGGCAAGTCCTACAAGATCGGCGAAGTCCATGACGGCGCCGCAACCATGGACTTCATGGAGCAGGAAGCCGAGCGCGGCATCACGATCACGTCGGCCGCCACGACCTGCTTCTGGCCCGGCCGCGACGGCCGCAAGCGCCGCCTGAACATCATCGACACTCCCGGCCACGTCGACTTCACCATCGAAGTCGAGCGTTCGCTGCGCGTGCTCGACGGTGCGGTCTGCGTGCTCGATTCCAACCAGGGCGTCGAACCCCAGACCGAAACCGTCTGGCGTCAGGGCGACAAATACAACGTCCCGCGCATCATCTTCTCCAACAAGATGGATAAGACCGGCGCCGACTTCTACATGTGCCTCGCCGACATCAAGGACAAGCTCGGCGCCCGCGCCGTTCCGCTGCAAATTCCGATCGGCGCCGAAAGCGACTTTCAAGGCGTCGTCGATCTCATCGAGATGAAGGCGATCACCTGGGATGGCGACCACAAGGACGCCAAGATGATCAAGAGCGAGATCCCCGCCGATCTCGCCGACAAAGCCGCCGAATTCCGCGCCGCCATGATCGAAGCCGCCGTCGAAATGGACGATACGGTCATGGAATCCTACCTTGAAGGCAACGAGCCCGACGAGGACACGATCCGCCGGCTCATCCGCAAGGCGACCATCACGCGCGCCTTCTATCCGATGATGTGCGGCTCGGCGTTCAAGAACAAGGGCGTCCAGCTCCTGCTCGACGCCGTCGTCGACTTCCTGCCTGCTCCCTCCGATCGTGAAGCCTATCCGGGCATCGATCCCAAGACCGGCAACGAATCCCCGCGCCGTCCGTCGGACGAAGATCCGCTCGCCATGATCGCCTTCAAGATCATGTCCTTCGAGCACGTCGGTTCGATCACCTTCTGCCGCATCTACTCCGGCAAGCTCGAGCAGGGCATGGCGCTCGCCAACACCTCGCGCGACAAGAAGGAGCGTGCCGGCCGCATGTACCTCATGCATGCCGCCGACCGCGAAGAGATCAAGGAAGCCTTCGCTGGCGACATCGTCGCTCTGCAGGGCATGAAAGACGTGCGCACGGGCGAGACGCTGTGCGACCCCGCCAAGCCCGTCATTCTCGAGAAGATGGAATTCCCCGAACCGGTCATCAATCTCTCGATCGTGCCCAAGACGAAGGCCGACCAGGAAAAGATGGCGATCGCGCTCAACACCATGGCGATCGAAGATCCCTCGTTCCGCGTCTCCGTCGACCAGGAGTCGGGCGAGACCATCCTCAAGGGCATGGGCGAACTCCATCTCGACATCAAGGTCGACATCCTGAAGCGCACCTATGGCGTTGAAGCCGATGTCGGCCAGCCGCAGGTCGCCTATCGCGAAACCCTCGCGCGCGCCGCTGATATAGACTACACGCACAAAAAGCAGTCCGGCGGCACGGGTCAGTTCGCCCGCGTCAAGCTCCGCCTGGAGCCGAACGAGACCGGCAAGGGCAACGAGTTCGAGACCGAGATCGTCGGCGGCACCGTCCCGAAGGAATACATTCCGGGCGTCGAGAAGGGCGTCACCTCGGTTTGGGGCAACGGCGTGCTGATCGGCTTCCCGATCGTCGACATGAAGGTCACCCTTTATGACGGCGCCTTCCACGAAGTGGACTCGTCGGCCATCGCCTTCGAAATCGCATCCCGCGCCGCCATGAAGGAAGGCTGCGAGAAGGGCGGCATCAAGATCCTCGAGCCGATCATGGACGTGGAAGTGGTGACGCCCGGCGATTTCGTCGGTGGCATCATCGGCGACATCAACGGCCGCCGCGGCCAGATCCGCGATCAGCAGATGCGCGGCAACGCAACCGTCATCCGCGCGTACGTGCCGCTCGCCAACATGTTCGGCTACGTCAGCCAGCTGCGCTCGATGTCGACGGGACGCGCATCCTACACGATGCAGTTTGCTCACTATTCCGATGTGCCGCGCAACGTGGCCGAAGAAGTCAAGGCGAAGTACGCCTGAGGTTAGAAACGTAAAAAACCCTGGAGTTCGACGGAGCCAAGCGCCCCGCAACTCCGGAAAACGAGATGAAGCGAAGGAGAGCCGGCGATGGCGAAGGCAAAATTCGAACGTAACAAGCCGCATTGCAACGTAGGCACGAT
>CAYWIF010000050.1:0-12918 GCA_964458265.1 uncultured Hyphomicrobium sp.
GAGCGCCTTTGAGTGACCGGCCGTCGCGGCCTCCCCTACTCCGCAGCTTCCATGCGCACGCTGCCTGTCGGTGAGGTTTCGGCCAGCATGCCCAGCGCGTGCAGGTAGACTTCGAGGATGCCTTCTTCTTCTTCGCGCTCCTGCTGGCTCTTTTTGCGCATGCTCACGATCTTGCGCAGGGCCTTGACGTCGAAGCCAACGCCTTTGGCCTCCAGATATTTGTCGCGGATGTCGGCGGCCAGCGCCTTCTTTTCTTCTTCGAGCCGTTCGATCTGCTCGACGAACTGGCGCAGCTGATTTTGCGCGGCGGCCTGCAACGTGGTCATCGCCTACCTCATCTTTCGGGAATGGACATGAGAACTGGCGCGGATACGCACGCGCGTGATGGGATGAGGCTATCGGCGCGTCCGCTCCCCTTCAAGGCAACGACTTTTTGTTCCAGAGGTTTTTGTGCCACGTTTTTGGGTTGCGCCTTCCGACTCCCCTGCGGGGAGCCGGCCGGAAGGCGCGTATTTGGTGGCGCCTTCCGACAGCATTCCGTGACCAACACTCGGCAGGCCGGTGTTGGGTTGCCGGGAGCCGGCACGCTGCGCAAGCGCCTGCGCTGCGAGCCGGAAGGCGCGTTGGGAGGACGCGGCTTTCGTGTTGCAGTCCCCCCTCCCCGTTCTTCGCGGGGTGAGGGGGATAGCGGGCACCGACCCAGCCCCCGGGGCCGCAAAAGGGCCGCGAAGCCGGGGTTTGTGGGGCGAAAATCGAGGAGTCGTGTGGGCAGGTGAGATCTGTGTTGAGACCAATTTTTGCGGCTGTTTTCGGGTTGCTGATGCTTGCCGGCGCCGCGCAGGCCGACGACCGGCCGCCGTTTGCGGATTTCATCGCGGGGTTGTGGCCCGAGGCGCAGGCCGCCGGGGTGTCGCGCGCCACCTTCGACCGGGCGTTCGCGGGGCTGCAGCCGAACCTGAAACTGCCCGATCTCGATTTGCCGGGGAAGCCGAGCGACGGTTCGAAGGGACAGGCGGAGTTCACGCGCGCGCCGAAGGATTATCTGGACGGGGCCTATCTGGAGCGGCTGGCGGCGACGGGGCGGCAGCTCGCCACGAAGCACAAGGCGGAGCTGGAAAAGATCGAGCGGGACATCGGTGTCGACCGCTATTCGATATTGGCCATCTGGGGCCGCGAGACCGCATTTGGCAATCACAAGCTGCCGCATGATGCCATCGAGGTGCTAGCGACGCTCGCCTGGACCGGGCGGCGCAAGGACATGTTCCGTATCGAACTGATCGAGGCGCTGAAAATGTTGCAGTCGGGCGTGGCGCGATCCGACATGCGGGCGTCGTGGGCCGGCGCCGTGGGACTGACGCAGTTCATGCCGTCGGAATATTTTACCCACGCGCGCGATCTCAACGGGGATGGCAAAAAGGACATCTTCCGCAATGTCGGCGATGCGCTGGCGTCCGGTGCGGCGCAGCTGGCGGGCAAGGGATGGGTGCGCGGTCAGACGTGGGGCTATGAGGTCATCATTCCGGCGTCGTCGGATTGCGGCTTTGAAGGCCCGACGCAGGCGCGGCCAATCGCGGAATGGCAGACGTTGGGCTACCGGCGCGCGGATGGTCAGCCTTGGGGCGACAAATATCAATCCGTCGAAGCCTATCTCATGAGCCCTGCCGGAGCTTATGGGCCGTCGTTCCTCGTGTTTGAAAACTTCAAAGTCATCCGCCGCTATAACATGTCGGACCTCTACGCGGTTTTCGTCGGGCACCTGGCCGATCGCATCGCGGGCAAAGGTGATTTCGTCCATGCGTTCGGCGGCACGGGCGCGCAGAAGACAAAGGTGATCGAGGAGATCCAGACGCGGCTCGGCAAAGCCGGGTTCGACGTGGAGAAAGTCGACGGCAAAATCGGGTCGAACACGCGCAAGGTGATCGGCTTGTACCAGCGTGCGAACGGGCTCAAAGTCGATTGCTGGCCGTCGGACGCGGTGTTGTCCCACATTCGCAGCACCGCTGCGGTGCGTTGAGGCTTGTGCCGATGCGGCGAAGCACCGAAAATGCCGGCTTCTCACGATGGACGCTGAACACGATGCTCCGCCGCCTGCTGATCGCCGCCACCATCTTGCTCGTCGCCCCGGTGGCGATGACGGCGCCTGCGGCCGCGCAGGAGGACGGGTCGACGAGCTTCCTGCCGCCGTTTCCCAAGGGCGATGTGTACGCGATTGCCGCAATTGGCGACGACATGGCGGAAGGCCTGTTCTACGGATTGCAGGAGACATTCGCGGCCGATGCCCGCGTGCAGGTGCGGCCGAAGCCGATCTCTCTCAACGGCCTGATGCGGCCCGATCACGATGAGAAAGCGGTCGCACTGGAGGAAGACCTGAAGCGCGATCCGCCGGTGGTGGCCGCGCTGATGCTCGGCGCATGGGATCGCGTTTCGCTGCGGACGGCGTCGGGCAAGCGCTTTCCCGTCGGTTCGCCGGAGTGGCGGCAGGAGTATTCGCAGCGCGCCGACCGTCTGTTGAAAATGATGAAGCGGCTCAACATTGCCGTTTATCTTTTCGGTTTGCCGAACGTGCGCAAGTGGGATGCCAACGAAGACGTGCAGATGATGAACGAGGTGTTGCGCGAGCGCGCGTATCTCAACGGCATGAAGTTCATCGACACGTATGCCGGTTTCCTCGACGAGAACGGCGGGTTCAGCGGCTGGGGCCCGGATCTCACCGGCAAGATCGTGAAGCTCAGAGACGGCGATGGCGTTTACTTCACGATGGCAGGCAACCGGAAGCTTGCACACTTCCTGGAACGCGATCTGAGGCGCGATCTGAAGCAAGCGCAAGCGGCGCGCAGCGTGCCGCTTTTGGGCGGAGAAGACGAGCAGGCGAAGATCAATCCCGGTAAGGCCGTGGTGAAGACCGACGACGAGGGCGCGGGCGGTGCTTCGGCCAATGCCGCAGGGGGCGGTTCGACCACCGCGGCGGCTGTCGCGGGAACGCCGTCGCAGGGCGATCAGGCGGCGGACAACGGCCGCATCAGCTTGAAGACGGTGACGGCCGGCGGGCGCGAAGATGTGGTGACGCTCGATATCGTGCGGCCGGCGATCCCGGCTTCCGTCGTTGCCCTCGTCACGCGCAAGGAAAGCCCGGATCGCGCCTCGCAACTGGGTGACGTGCTGGTGGACAGGATCGCCTCCGGCATCAACGTGATGAGCACCTTTACGCCACCGTCGTCGGCGGCTTCCGGCGGGACCGGGAGGGGACGGCTGTCGCCGACACAATCGGCTTACTATCGCGTACTCGTGAAGGGCGAGCGGCTGGCGCCGCGGCCGGGACGGGCCGACGATTTCGTCTGGCCACGGCCGGAACCGCAGCCAATCGAGATCAAGCCGGCGTTTGACCCGCTGGAGACGGGAAGCGCGGAGCCGCCGCCGGCGGAAGAGCCTCCACCGGCGAAGAAGCGGCGTCCCTAATCATAATCGTTCTTCGTATTTATTCTTCGTCGCGCATGGCCGGAGCAGGACGGCGGCGGCCGCGTTCGGCCTTGGCGCTGCCCTTGATGCGTTCCGCGATCTCGTCGAGGCGGCGCTTGGCGGCGTCGAACGCATCGCGCAAGGCAATCTGCAAGTCCTCCTGCGCATCACCGACTGCGCTTTCGTGGGAGAGGATCAACGGCGCATGATCAGGTATGCCGATGTCGATCTTGATCTCGTAGGACTTGCCCTTGTGGTGGTGCTTGTTGGGGGCCGCCACCACCACGCGGCAGTGGGTCATCCGGTCGAACACCTTCTCGAGCTTGGCCGTCTTTTCCTGGATCTTCGCTTCGATGGCGGCGCTTCTATCGAGTCCCTTGAAGGTGATTTCGAGCGGGGTGTTCATGGGCGATGCCTTTCGCTTCTCGGCTCATCCGTGACGGGTGTCACACAACTGATATTAGGCGCGTTGGGGGCGGGAGCAAGGAGAAGAGAGTATCAGTCAGCGATGGCGCACTGCGAATAGCGCGATTATAATGAAATCCATATAGAACCAGGGACGATTTGATGAACGACCGCATCAAGCAGCTCACAAAAGAGGCCCTCAAGCTTGAACTTGTGGACCGCGTCGAACTGGTGGACCTCATTCTGGAGAGCGTTCAGGCCGCGCCAAGCGAGGTTCAACGCGCCTGGGCGGATGAGGTTCGCGAACGGGTCATGGCCTACGGACGAGGTGAGTTCGAACTTTCCGACGAGGACGATGTTCTGGCTCTGGCGCGTTCCGAACTCAAACGGTGAGGATACGCTTCATTCCGCCGGCCCGGCGCGAACTGCTGGTCGAAGCAAAATACTATGATGCGGAACTTCGCGGCCTCGGAGATGCGTTTCTTGACGAGATTGCCCGGGCGCTGAAACTCATCAAAGCCCATCCGGAAGCTTGGCCGCTCGACCATGTCACGGGGACACGCCGCATTCGGCTAGCGCGATTTCCATTTGCAATCATCTATCTGGTCGATGGGTCCGATGCCGTCATCGTTGCCGTCGCCCATGCGAAACGGCGGCCGGGATATTGGCGCACACGTTCACGCGGTTCGGGGGACGAAATTGACTGACCTTACGCGCACCGCGAATTACCGCGGCAGGGTGGTTGTGCCCATCAGAGCCTTGTCGATGGCGTGCGCGGCCTGGCGGCCTTCGCGGATTGCCCAGACGACGAGGCTCTGGCCACGGCGCACGTCGCCGGCCGCGTAGAGTTTGTTGTCGCCGGGCAGTTTGTAGTCGCGCTCGCTGGCGTCGAGGCCTTTGAAGCGGCCGCGCGGCACAACGGAGAGGCCGAGTTCTTTCACCACGTCGTTCTCGATCGGGCCGGAAAAGCCCATCGCGAGCAGTACGAGATCGGCATCGAGCGTACCTTCGCTGCCGGCCACCGGCTGCATCTTGTCGTCAACGCGCGTGTAGTGGAGTTTGCGGACAACGCCGTTCTCGCCTTCGAAACCGGTTGTCGAAATCGAGAATTCGGTATTGGCGCCTTCGGCCTGCGAGGACGAGACGCGCAGCTTCATCGGCCAGTGCGGCCAGGACAGCGCCTTGTTCTCCTTCACCGGAGGCTTCGGCATGATTTCGAGTTGCGTGACGCTTTTGGCGCCTTGCCGGAACGACGTGCCGATGCAGTCGGAACCGGTGTCGCCGCCACCGATGACGATGACGTGCTTGTCGCGCGCGGAGATTTCGCGCGTACCCGAGCGTTGATTTTCGCCGGCGACTCGGCGGTTCTGCTGGGGCAGGAAGTCCATGGCGTAGTGAATGCCGTCGAGCGCGCGGCCCGACGACTTTGCGAAGAAGTCGAAGGGATGCTCGGAGCCCATGGCGAGGAGCACGGCATCGTATTTCTTTTCGAGGTCATGCGCGGTGACGTCTTTTCCGACCTGCACGTTGCAGTGGAAGGTCACGCCCTCGGCCTCCATCTGCTGCACGCGGCGGGCGATGATGTCCTTTTCCATCTTGAAATCGGGGATGCCGTAGACGAGCAGTCCGCCGGGTCGGCTGTTCTTCTCGTAAACGTGCACGTCGTGGCCGGCGCGGGCGAGTTGCTGGGCGGCGGCAAGACCCGCGGGGCCAGACCCGATGACGCCGACTTTCTTGCCGGTCTTTTTTTCCGGCGGCTCGGGCACGACCCAGCCTTCCTTCCACGCGCGGTCGGCAATGGCGCCTTCGATCGACTTGATGGTGACGGGGACGTCGTCGATGTTCAGCGTACAGGCGGCCTCACACGGTGCGGGGCAGATACGGCCCGTCACTTCGGGGAAATTGTTGGTGGAGTGAAGATTGAGTGCCGCCCGCTTCCAGTCGCCGCGATAGACGAGATCGTTCCAGTCGGGGATCTGGTTGTTGACCGGGCAGCCGTTGTGACAGAACGGAATGCCGCAATCCATGCAGCGCGACGCCTGCGTCTTCAATTCGTCTTCGGCCAGCGGCACGACAAATTCGTGCCAATGCTTCACGCGCGCTTCGACCGGCTCGTATTTGCGGTCGGCGCGTTCGAATTCCAGAAACCCTGTCGGCTTACCCATCGTCTTTCAGTCTTTCTTTCCCGTCGTGCGGACGGATGCTTCAGGTTCGGTACGTCATGCCTGAGGGCGGGATTTCTCGCCGCCCACGTCGGCGGACTTGGCAATCTCGGCCAGCGCGCGGCGGTATTCAACGGGCATGACCTTGCGGAACTTCGGCAGGTAGGCCGAGAACTCCGCCAGAATCGTCTTGGCCGTCTTCGAATTGGTGTAGTGGGCGTGGCGAACGAGCAGCGCGTGGATACGCTCCACGTCCTGCACGCGCATGTCGCCCATGACCGATTTCAGCGCGACGGCCACCTCGCCACCTTGCTTGGCCAATGCTTCGAGCGAACCCGGATCGGCGGTGAACTGTTCCAGCTCCACCATTTCCTTGTTGAGGCGGCTTTCGAAGGTTCCGTCTTCATCGAGGACATAGGCGACACCGCCGGACATGCCGGCGGCAAAGTTGCGGCCGGTGGGTCCGATGACAAGGACGCAGCCGCCGGTCATATATTCGCAGCCGTGGTCGCCTGTGCCTTCGACGACGGCGGAGGCGCCGGAGTTGCGAACCGCGAAGCGCTCACCCGCGATGCCGCGGAAGTAGCATTCGCCTTCGATCGCGCCGTAGAGAACCGTGTTGCCGACGATCATGCTCTCTTCGGGTACGACGCCGCTATCTGGCGCGGGCCGGACAATGATCTTGGCGCCGGACAATCCCTTGCCGACGTAGTCATTTCCTTCGCCGACGAGATCCAGCGTGAGGCCGCGCGCACCCCAGGCGCCGAAGGCCTGGCCCGCAGTACCGTTCAACGTCAGCCAAATCGAATCCTCCGCCAGGCCGGAGTGACCGAAGCGTTTGGCGATCTCACCGGAGAGCATCGCGCCGGTCGAGCGGTCGACGTTTCTGATGGCCGTTTCGGCCTTCACCCGCGTCTTTTTCTCAAGCGCGGGCCTCGCCAGTTCGATCAGCTTGTTGTCGAGGACTTTTTCCAGGCCGTGGTTCTGGCGCTCGCAGTGGTAGATCCTAACGCTGTCGGGGACGGCGGGTTTGAAGAAGAGATTGGTGAAATCCAGTCCTCGCGCCTTCCAGTGTTCGATGGCGCGCTCCTTGTCGAGGATTTCCGTCTGGCCAACCAGTTCGTTGAACTTCCGGAACCCGAGCGAGGCCATGATCTCGCGAACTTCCTCAGCAACGAAGAAGAAGTAGTTGATGACGTGCTCCGGCTTGCCGGTGAACCGCGCGCGCAGGACCGGGTCTTGCGTGGCGACGCCGACCGGGCATGTGTTCAAGTGGCACTTGCGCATCATGATGCAGCCGGCCGCAATGAGGGGTGCGGTGGCGAAACCGAACTCGTCCGCACCGAGCAGCGCGCCGACGATGACGTCGCGGCCTGTGCGCAGGCCGCCATCGACCTGGACCGCGATGCGCGAACGCAAGCGGTTGATGACGAGCGTTTGCTGGGTTTCAGCTAGGCCAATTTCCCAAGGCGAACCGGCATGCTTGATAGAGGTCAGCGGAGACGCGCCAGTGCCGCCTTCGTAACCGGAAATCGTAACGTGGTCGGCACGCGCCTTCGCGACGCCTGCGGCGACCGTGCCGACGCCGACTTCGGAGACGAGCTTCACGGAGACGTCGCCGGCTGGGTTCACGTTTTTCAAATCGAAGATCAACTGGGCGAGGTCTTCGATCGAGTAGATGTCATGGTGCGGCGGCGGCGAGATGAGGCCGACGCCCGGAGTCGAGTGGCGGACCTTGGCGATGTTGGCATCGACCTTGTGGCCCGGAAGCTGACCGCCTTCGCCGGGCTTGGCGCCCTGGGCCATCTTGATCTGCATCATGTCCGAGTTGACCAGGTACTCGGTGGTGACGCCGAAGCGGCCGGATGCGATCTGCTTGATGGCCGAGCGCATGCTGTCGCCGTTGGGCAGAGGCACAAACCGGTCGGCTTCCTCGCCGCCTTCACCGGTATTCGACTTCGCGCCGATGCGGTTCATGGCGATGGCCAGCGTGGTGTGCGCTTCGCGGCTGATCGAGCCGAAGCTCATGGCGCCGGTGGCGAAGCGCTTGACGATATCCTTGGCCGGTTCGACCTCCTCGATGGGCACCGGCTTGCGGCCCAACTCTTCCGCAGCGCGAATGCGGAACAGGCCGCGCAGCGTATAGAGCTGTTCGGACTGGTCGTTGATGGCCTTTGAGAAATCGCGATACTTTTGCGGAATGCGGCCGGCGGTGGCGTCATCCACGGCGGTGGCGCGAACGGCATGCTGGAGATCGGCGACGGTCTGCGGACGCCAGACGTGGGCTTCGCCGCGGATGCGGTAGGCGTAGTCGCCGCCGACTTCGAGCGCGTTTTCCAGAACGGGCACATCGCCGAATGCGAGGTTGTGGCGATCGACCGTTTCGCGCGCGATCTCGCGCAAACCGATGCCTTCAACCTGCGTGTGCGTGCCGGTGAAGTAGCGTTCGACGAATGACTGGCGCAGACCGACGGCATCGAAAATCTGCGCGCCGCAATAGGACTGGTAGGTGGAGATGCCCATCTTGGCCATGACCTTGAGCATCGCCTTGCCCACGGCCTTGATATATTTTTTCTTCACATCTTCGGCGGTGAGATTGGCGCCGAGATCGGGCAGCATTTGCTCGAGGGTTTCGAAGGCGAGATAGGGATTGATGGCCTCGGCCCCATAGCCGGCGAGCGTGCAGAACTGGTGCACCTCGTGGGCTTCACCCGTCTCCACGACAAGACCGACCGACGTGCGCAGGCCCTGCTTGATCAAATGATGATGGACGGCCGACGTCGCGAGCAGCGAAGGGATGGCGATGCGATCGGGACCCAACGCGCGGTCGGACAGGATGATGATGTTATAGTCCTTGGAGCGCACGGCTTCCTCGGCCTCCGCGCACACGACATCGAGCGCGGGCCCCATGCCGCTGACGCCCTTTTCGACAGGATAGGTGATGTCGAGCGTGATCGAGTTGAAATGATTGTCCTTCACTTCGCCGATAGCGCGGATGCGCTCCAGATCCTCGTTGGTCAGGATCGGCTGCGTCACTTCCAGGCGCTTGACCTTGGAGGTGCCTTCGAGGTCGAGAATGTTCGGGCGGGGGCCGATGAACGACACGAGACTCATGACGAGTTCTTCGCGGATCGAGTCGATCGGCGGGTTCGTCACCTGCGCGAAGTTCTGCTTGAAGTAGGTGTGCAGCAGCTTCGATTTCGATGACAGCGCGGAAATCGGCGCGTCGTTGCCCATCGAGCCGACGGCTTCCTCGCCGCGCGCGCCCATCGGGGTCATGAGGAATTTCAGGCTTTCTTCCGTGTAGCCGAACGCCTGCTGCAGATCGAGCAGGTTGACGTTGGTTTTCTTCGCGGCTTTCTTGGTTGGCAGCGGCAAATCCGATACCATGATCTGGGTCCGCTTCACCCAGGTCTCATAGGGATATTTTTGTGCGATCTCGGCCTTGAGTTCTTCGTCGGCGACGATGCGGCCTTTTTCCAGATCGATGAGCAGCATCTTGCCGGGCTGAAGACGCCACTTCTTGACGATGTCGGCTTCGGCGACGGGCAGCACGCCAGACTCCGAAGACATGAGGACCACATCGTCCTTGGTGACGAGGTAGCGCGCGGGCCGCAGGCCGTTGCGGTCGAGCGTGGCGCCGATCTGGCGGCCGTCGGTGAAGGCCATGGCCGCCGGGCCGTCCCACGGCTCCATGAGGCAGGCGTGATACTCGTAGAACCCGCGGCGCTTGGCATCCATCTGCGGATTACCGGCCCAGGCTTCGGGGATCAGCATCATGGCGGCGTGCGCGAGCCGGTAACCGCCGAGGTAGAGGAACTCGAGCGCGTTGTCGAAGCAAGCGGTATCGGACTGGCCTTCGTAAGAAATGGGCCAGAGCTTTGAGATGTCGTCGCCGAACAACGGAGACGAAACGGAGGCCTGCCGCGCCGCCATCCAGTTGACGTTGCCGCGCAGCGTGTTGATCTCGCCGTTGTGCGCCACCATGCGATAAGGATGCGCAAGCTTCCACGAGGGAAACGTGTTGGTGGAAAAGCGCTGATGGACGAGCGCCAGCGCCGAGATGCAACGCGGATCGGACAAGTCCTTGTAGTACGCCTTCACCTGATAGGAGAGGAACATGCCCTTGTAGACGAGCGTGCGGCTCGACAGCGACACGGTGTAATGACCAATGTCGCGTCCCTTGTAGGCGTTGACGATCGAATTGGAGACGACCTTGCGGGCGAGAAAGAGCTTGCGCTCGAAGTCCTCCTGATCGCGCAGGCCGAGCGGACGCTTGACGAAGACCTGGCGGTGCTCAGGCTCGGTCGTGCGTACCATTTCGGACAGGCACGAATTGTCGACCGGTACGGAGCGCCAGCCGAGGAGTTCCAGACCTTCTTCCTTCAGGCAGCGCTCCCAGACGCGCTCGCAATGGTGGCGCAGGCGCTCGTCGGACGGCATGAAGACATGGCCGACCGCGTAGCGGCCGGGTTCGGGAAGTTTGAAGCCGAGCTTGGCCGCCTCGTCGCGCAGAAATGCATCGGGAATCTGAATGAGGATGCCGGCTCCGTCGCCCGACAACGGATCAGCGCCGACGGCTCCACGATGTTCCAGATTCTCCAGAATCTGAAGTGCGTCTTCGACGATCTTGTGCGACTTGCGGCCCTTCATGTCGGCAATGAAGCCGACGCCGCAGGCATCGCGCTCGAATGCGGGATCGAACAGGCCCTGGCGTTCAGGCCGCTCCCAGACCGCGGTGGCGGAGCCGTGCGGAGCGGAGCCGTCCGGTGCAGCGCCATTGGAAACAGACTGGGGCTTCGTCATCTTCGATCCTCGGATAGTAACGTCGTCTTTTCGCATCGCCGGCAGATCGCGACCTGCCCTTGCGACCTGCCGGGCATTGGCAACCTCGGCCCACGGCCACCGCGTCCGATGCGGAGGACCAGGTTGGCCCTGGGGTTCGCTTCCATCGCTGCCGGCCTTCGACCAGTCCAGACGCGCGAAACGACGGCCTCCGGGCCCGTTCCGGCGCGGCGACCATCGTCAGATAAAGGACAGGAATGCTGACCTTTCGCGTCGCGCATTTTGCATCTTTTGCCAACCCGCACAAGACGGAATGGTACCTCGGGATCGACGCGCAAACGGCGCCGCACATCGGGTGTGCGGCGCCGTCGCAGGGTGCGAAAAGCGGGGCAGGCGGCTTATGAGGCCGAATGGCCCTCGATTTGCCCGGCCACATCGGCGGCAGTGCCGATCGGAATGCTGCGCGGCTTCAGCCGCTCAGGCACATTGCGGACGAGGTCGACATCGAGCAGCCCGTCTTTCAGGGCGGCCGCGCTGACTTCAACGTGGTCGGCAAGCTGGAAGCGCCGCTCGAACGAGCGGGTTGCGATGCCACGATGCAGGTAGTGGCGCTCGGCGGCATCGGGTTTCTTCTCGCCCTTCACGGTCAGGGTCTGTTCCTTGACCTCGATCTTCAGATCGTCCTCGACAAAGCCGGCGAGAGCCATGCTGATGCGATAGCGATTTTCGCCGAGGCGCTCGATGTTGTAGGGCGGATACGCCGCTTCCGTATCGACACCGCCGACGCCGTCCAAAAGCTGGGCGAGGCGATCGAAGCCGATCGTGGAGCGGTAGAGGGGGGAGAAATCGAAGTGTCGCATGACATATCCTCCATCAGAAGCGACATGTGGGTCCGGCCCTCCCAAGGGGCAGCGCCGGTGGTGAGGTGCCCGCCGGATGGCCGGGCAAGACTGATTTAGGTTGTGGCTTTTGCGGTTCAAGAGCCGCAACGGGGGAAGTGTTCGGAGCGCCTTCGGGCCGTGGATGGATCGGCACCGGGCGTGGTAAACTCACCGGCATAGATTGATTTGCGCCCAGAGCGTTGTTTTAAAGCCTCAAGGATCCCGCTGCTCCATGCTGCTCGTCTCCATCGCGCGCAATCCGGTGCCCACCGGGGCCATCACCGGACATTTGACCGCGGAAGACGGGGTCAAACTGAGGTTTGCGAGATGGCCGGCGACACGGGGACCCCGGCGGGGGACGGTGCTCATCGCGCCGGGGCGGGGCGAGTTCATCGAAAAATACTTCGAGGTCGTCGCAGAATTGCGCCGGCGCGGATTTGCCGTCGCGGTGATGGACTGGCGCGGGCAGGGCGGCTCGGACCGGCTGCTCGACAATCCGCGAAAGGGTCATGTGGATGATTTCGCCGATTACGACCGTGACCTGAAATTGTTCATGAAGGAAATCGTGCTGCCGGATTGCCCGCCGCCGTATACGGCGCTCGGACATTCGATGGGGGGCGCGATTGCGATGCGCAATGCAATCCGGCCCGGATCGTGGTTCGACCGGATCGTCGTGACTGCGCCGATGATCGCGTTTTCGCAGGAGAAGATGGGCTACCCGGCCTCGCTCGTGCGGATCTACGCGGAAGTGGCGGCACTGGGGTTTTCGCGATCTTACATACCCGGCGGCCACGAGACGATGCCGGACCAGTTCCGGTTCGACGACAACCAGCTGACATCCGACCGCGAACGCTGGCAGCGCATGGCTGGCGTTCTTGAAGTGGCACCCGAACTGGCGATCGGTTCGCCAACGGTGGGTTGGCTCAGGGCCGCGCTCAGAACCATGGCCGAACTGCAGGAGGCGGACTGTCCCAAGCGCGTGCAGGTGCCGATGCTCGTCTTTGCCGCCGGGGCGGACCGGATCGTCGATAGCCGCGCGGCAGAGGATTTCGCGGTGCAGCTCAAGGTCGGTGGACTTGTCCGGCTGCCGGGCTCGAAGCATGAAATTCTGCAGGAGAACGATCCGTTGCGGATGCGCTTCTGGGCGGCCTTCGATGCTTACATGGGCATCGCGCAGCGCGCGGCGTGAGGCTTTTAAGTTTGCCGCGTCCGACACGCCGGTGGCGCGC
>CAYWIF010000050.1:13018-16318 GCA_964458265.1 uncultured Hyphomicrobium sp.
CGCCCGCGCTGCGAGCCGGACGCGGCGAAGCTAGGCTTTACGGTTCAATTCCGAGAGAATTTCGTCGTGGAGGCTCGGGTCGCCGGTTGCGAGGATGCAGCCGCCGCGCGCCGCCGTGCCGCCATTCCACTCGGTGACCTTGCCGCCAGCGGCCTCGACGATCGGAATGAGCGCCACGATATCGTAAGGCTTCAGCCCGCACTCGACGATGATGTCGACGAAACCGGACGCCAGCAGCGCATAGGCGTAGCAGTCGCCACCGTAGCGGGTCAGTTGCACCTTGGAACGCAGACGCTCGAACGCGTGGCGCTCGTCACCTGGCGCGAAGAGGAGCGGATCGGTCGTCATCATAACGGCGGTGGCGAGGCTCGCGCATGACCGCGTGCGCATCTGGACCGGCCGACCCCCGTTGCGCCGCGAGAAGCTCGTCGCGCCATCGGACCAAAAGCGTTCGCCGGTGAACGGCTGGTCCATGAGACCGACGATGGGATCGGCGCGATCGAGAAGTCCGATCAGGGTTCCCCACATGGGCGAGCCGGTAATGAAGGCCCGCGTCCCGTCGATGGGATCCACCACCCAACGGTAGCGGGCATCGGGCCGGGTGACGCCAAACTCTTCGCCCTCCAATCCATGGTCGGGGCAGACTTGGGCGAGGTGTTCGGCGATGGCCTGCTCGGCGGCGCGGTCGGCAGCGGTGACGGGATCGAAGCCGCCGTTGCCGTCCTTGTTGTCGATCGCGATCGGCGTCCGGAAGTAACGCATGGTTGCCACGGCAGCGCGATCCGCCATCGCATGGGCGCAGGCGACCAGTGCCGGATCGGCAGCGTTCTGAAGAACTGGCAAGTGGTCACCCTCAAGATATCGTGATTGCATAATTGCGCCGGACCGCTGTGCGCGGCAACCGGCGACGTACCGCCAAGATCTTCTAATCCCAAGCGGATTTGTCGATGTGTGGTTCAACTGTCGCGTGTGGAGGGAAAATTATGCACTTTTTCCCGTCCATGTTGATGGGACAAGCGAACAGAGGCATCGTTGTTGATGTGAATGGTCGGCCGCACTGCCGGTCATTCACTGCCCACTCTGGGCGTTTCCTCCCTAGACTTGGGCCGTTCGTTATGCACGAACGGCCTCTTTTCATGGCCAATTCATTCCGCGGAAGCACAATTCAGGCGGGCGTTCGACCCCCGTCGTCGCGGCGGCCTGTCGCACCGCAACACGAGCGGCTTCCCGCCAGCGCTCCAAAAATCAATAAAATTATCAATGACTTCAATGGTTTAATCGTCGTTAATCGGGAAACGATGGGCAGCTCTGCGTTTTTCGCAGTTGAGCTTTTTGCGGCGCACCATTAGTTTCCTCTCATGCAACGGCGAGCGTGCTCGTCCTCTTGCAGCCCTCTCGGGCGTTTCCTCCCTAGACTTGGGCCATCCTCGCGGATGGCCCATTTTTCTTTTTGGGGACGACTCACTCCGCAGCGCTACGGCGCTCCAGCAGGCGAGGGGCTTCGGCAAACACCTGTTTGGCGAACAGCAGCAAATCGCGTTCGAGGGCCTGGAAGCGCGGCGTCTTCTCAAGCGTCTTCTCGTTCATATAGAGGCCGCGGTTGATTTCCAGCTGGATGGCGTGAACGTTGCGCAGCGGCCGGCCATAGTGCTCCGTGATGTAGCCGCCGGCGTAGGGGCGGTTCAGTTGGGCTTCGTAGCCAAGGTCGGTCAGCACCGCGCGAATGTACTTCGTGAGGCGCAGATCGCACGACGTCCCGAAGCGATCGCCGATCACGAAATCCGGCCGCTGAACGCCGCCAGTGGCCATGTGGGCCGACGGCATGGAATGGCAATCGATCAGGATGGCGTAACCGAAGTTGCGCTGCGCACGTTCGATCAGGCTGCGCAGCACCGCGTGGAACGGTTTGTAGAGAAGTTCTATCCGGGCGAGAGCGTCGCCGAGCGCCAACGGTGCATCATAAATTTCTTCGCCGTCCGACACGATGCGGGCAATGGTGCCCAATCCGCCGGCAACGCGCACGGATCGCGCATTGGCCCAATCCGGCAGCGGTTCGACGAACAATTCCGGATCGAGTTCATAGGGTTCGCGGTTGACGTCGGTATAGGCGCGCGGAAACCGCGCCGACAGCAAGGTCGCTCCACGAGCCGCCGCGCGGATGAACAGTTCGTCGACGTAGCAGTCCTCGGACCGGCGCAGCGCCGTGGCATCGAGCCGCGAAAGGGCGAGGAAATGGCGGGGATAGACGCGGCCCGAGTGGGGAGAGCAGAAGACGAACGGCGACAAGGCTGAGTGGGGCTCGCGCACCTCGAAAGGCGGCGTCAATTCCTCGCGGATTGAATGCTCCTCGGCCGAGGCCATCGACGTTTTCATCCTTCCCTGGCGGAACTTCGTCTCTCGGCGCGCCCGAGATTACACGTGCCCGGTGCCGGCCAGCGGCTTACGCGGGCATTGGGCCGCATCGATGTCACCAGATACTGCGGCGCACCATAGTTGCGCACTCTGCCAACCCATGGCGCCTCTGTCCACGGCGACTTCGCCATTCCACCGGGAATTCACACGATGCCCGGGTGTGCGGTCAACTTTGTGTTGAGGCACTCTTACACCTTCATTCTAGATTTACCAAAGTCGAGTCAGATTCGGCTGGTATCACATTCCCGCCGCGCTAAATTGCGCGCTTCAGCGTTCCCGCCGGTAGCAAAGCGTCTCATGTCGATCAGCCCATCCCGCGTCCCCGTGCATCGCATCCTCCTGGCGGAGGACGACGACAGTATGCGGGCCTTCCTCGAACGCGCGCTGGCGCGGGCCGGTTACGATGTCGCCGGTTTTGCCAATGGCGTGGAAGCACTGGAGCGGCTTGAACGGGAACCTTTCACGCTCCTGCTCACCGACATCGTCATGCCGCGCATGGACGGCATCGAGCTGGCCCGGCGCGCCAGCGAAATCGATCCGGACCTGAAAATCATGTTCATCACCGGCTTCGCGGCCGTGGTGCTCAACAGTGAAAATCAGGGACCAAAGGACGCGCGGGTGCTGTCGAAACCATTCCATCTCAAAGACCTGGTGCGGGAAGTCGAGCGGCTGCTCGAAGACTGACGCGGGCCGGCAACACGCGCTGCCCGGCGCGACGGATGGGCGCCATCAAGGGTACCGCTTGTCCGCTTGCCTCGACCCGGCAATGCCGATATACGGGGCTCCGCGCATGACCCGGCGCGGCTTTTAAGGGCGCTTAGCTCAGCGGTAGAGCACTTCCTTGACATGGAAGGGGTCAGAGGTTCGATCCCTCTAGCGCCCACCATT
>CAYWIF010000051.1:0-15029 GCA_964458265.1 uncultured Hyphomicrobium sp.
ATCGTGCCTACGTTGCAATGCGGCTTGTTACGTTCGAATTTTGCCTTCGCCATCGTAATCGGTCCTCAATACGCAGTTCATGGGCATCGGACGCCGCAGCCGCGTGGCGCGGCACACGAGTTCGCGGCCTGTCTAGTGGCTTCAAAACGTGAGTTCAAGCCCTAAGGAGGGGCGATGGCGCGACAGAAACTCAACGGAGCCAGCGCCGGCAAGCTGCTGAGGCCCAAAAGCATTTGCTTGCAGATATGATGGGTTTGGAGCGGATGATGGGAATCGAACCCACGTATGCAGCTTGGAAGGCTGCCGTTCTACCATTGAACTACATCCGCCGACGGCCTTGGGCCGGTTGCGGGCTTGATACCTGCTTCCGGCGACCATGGGAAGGGAGCGCATCGATCAACCGGCGGGGTCAACCCGACTGCGAGCCAGATGCCGCCCGAAACCCCCAGCCTTTGGTCAAACTTGTATCGACGACGAAAAGTTGCGAGCGGCTGCCTAGTTTTTGCTGGCCGCACTGGCGTCGCCGCGGCGCCAGGCGCTGATGCGTTCCATCAGCCAGCCCCACGCTTCCAACTCCCGTTCGCCGGCTGTTTTGTCGATCGCGATCTGGAGATATTTCAGTTCCGCTTCGACCTTCTCGGCCGGCAGCATATTGAGCCGCGTCGAGAGTACGGCCAGTTCGAGGACGGCGGCCTGGGCGCGGTTGAAGCCCGGCCAGGGCCGCTGCATGGCGGCGTGGACGATCCGGCAGTGAAAGCGCGGGCGCTGTTCGTGGTCGTTGAGGCGATCCACCTTCAGTTCCCAATGCGAGACGGCGCTTTCGAGGCGAACACCGTTGACCTGATCGGCCTTGACGAGCGGCCAGTCGCGGCGGCCGGTGATGCAGCCGGCAAAGACGCGCACGTCATCGACGTGGCTGGCGACCGCGAACGGATTGCCCAAGAGGTTGTCGAGCGTCCGCGACGGACGGAACGGCGCCACGATCCAGCCGGTACCGGCGTCGTCGATCAGCCCCAGAGGGGCAATGTGGGGTTCACCCTTCGCGTTCAGGGTCGTCAGAATCGTCTCGACGATCCTCGGCATCGCGCCTCTCCTTTTGTGCTTTGCGCTTGGCTTCGCGCGCGGCCGTGACGGTGGACGCTTCCGGCGCGTGGCGGATCAAGTCTTCGCTTTTCTTGTCGGCCGCGACGCCCCAATCGAGCGGATTGTCCTGCGCGTAGCGTTTGCCGAGTGCGCGGGCAATCTCGGCCTTGGCCAGTTCGTAGCCGAGGTAAAACGCATGGCTGCCGTCGCCTTCGACGCCGAGCTTTGGGTAGAGATCGAAGGGGTCGGCGGCAACGTGGTGGCCGTCGCGGTTGTAGATATGGATGCCGTCGTCGGCAGCTTCGATGCGAAAATTATTGTCGCGGACCTCAGTTGCCCACTTGGCAATTTCAGCCGGCTTGGCGGGATACGGCACGAGATCGTGGAGCGAGAGCAAGCCGCCGCCAAGCCCCTTGGGCAGGCTTTGATCTTCGCGCGCGCGAAAGAACAGGCGGCGGGCGGCGTCGTGTTCCTCGATCGTGCGGCGCGTGTGCAGCGAGACCTGAACAATTAGCACGTTCTGGATGCGCAGTTCGGAGGCGATGCCGAGAAGCGTTGCCGTCACGCCCTGGCTGTCGGCGTCGGTGAGTTCGGTGAGGTTGCCGGTACCCATCAGTATTTCGACATCGGGACGGAGGCGGCGCAATTCCGCATAACGCTCGATGGATGCCGTGAAGCCGAAATGGATCGGGTCGAGGATCGGGTCGGCGATATGGGGAATCCCTTTCGCCTTGGCCGCGTCGATGGCGCGAATGAGCGAAGCCAATTCGCCGTGGGGCTTGGGCACGAGGATCGGCACGCACGCGGTGCCGGCGACGGCATCCAGAGTGTGCTCGTCGAGGGAGAGGACGTAGTCGGCTCCGGCTTTGGCCGCGCGGGCAAGTTCGGCCACATCGCCACTGTCGACGCTGACTTTCAGGCCGCGGTCCTTCAGCGCCGTGACAACTGCTTCCAGTTTGGGGAACGGCACATCCGGCTGGCAGCCGATGTCGATAACGTCGGCGCCTTTTTCGGCATAGGTCAGCGCGCGGGTCACGATTTCGTCGATGGGAATGCCCGGCGCGTCGATGATCTCGGCAAAGATGCGCATGTCGTGCCGGGAAAGGTCGGGCGGTTTTCCACCCTTGCCGAGATAGGCCGGCAGATCGATGAGTTCGTCGGGGCCGCGCACGAAGGGAACACCGTAATGGTCTTTCAGCACCTCGAGGTCCATGCGCACGCGGCCGGGCAGGATCACGCGGTCGGCGGCCAGCGGGCCTTTCAATCGGTTGCGGATGATCGCGTCGGTCATCAGCGCCGCGACCTTGATGCCGATATTGCGGACGCGCCAGCTTCCCTCTTCGAGCCCGATCCCCTTGATCGTCTCGATGAGGCGGGGCTCGGCCAGATGGCCGGTCAGGAAGAGGAGCCGCTCAGCCATTTCTGCCGCGCATCGATCGCCTGTTCGAACTCTTCGATCGTTTCGACAACGGTCGTGTCGTCGAACGTCTTGAGCTTCTCCGTGTTCTCCAAGTCAATGCGGCGCGGATAGACTTTGACCATGCCCTTGGGGGCTTCGGTGTCCATCACGGGCGCCGTATCGCAGGCAAAGACGATTGCCGGAACGCGGCATTTGCCGGCCTGTGCGAACACGTTGGTCGCGAGGTTGTCGGAGATTCCATATACGCACTTTGCCACGGTATTGGAGGTGGCGGGACCAAGGATCAGCGTGTGGTAGACGCCATAGTAGAAATTGCCGACGGGGACGGAACTGGCGGTGCGATCCTTATAGACGCGCGTGCCTTCGGGCAGGACCAAATCCTGCTTGTACATGTTCAAGACTTCCTCGGCCGCCGACGACAGGAACAGGTCGAGATCGGGTAGCCGCTTGATGATCGCGAGGCTCTCTTTCACGAAGTGACCCGAGCCGGTCAGCGCCCAGCCCCAGCGGGGCGTTTTTGCATCTTTTGTCATGGCGTCGGCCCTAACACGAGGCTTACCCCGCGTCGATACTCAGCTCGGGGAAAAGTCAATGCTATTCACCCGATGGAGCGACGAGCCGGGAGAGAGGGTCTTCGCTGCCGCCGCCGATGACGGTCCAGCGCAGCGCATGGCGTTCGACGTAACTTGCAAAGAGGGGGTCGACGACGCCGGCGGCAGTCAGGGTCGGAAGCGTGGCTGCTGGATCGACCGGGCATGACTTGACGAGCGCGACCTCCGATGCGCCGATCGTGCCGGCGAACCATGCAGCCAAGCTGTCGGACGTCATGTCCCAAGACTTCGGGATCGACGGATCGGCTTCGGCCATGGCCGATGGCAACCAGACGGGCACAAGGCCGTTGATGCCGGCGAGGCCGATCTCTTCCTTTGTCGCTGCCGGCACGAAATGCGGCGAGCGGGTCGCGATCACGTTGGCCATCTGATGCATGGCAAAAAGTGCCAGCCGATGGGCTGTCGCGTCATCGAAACCGTTCGCGATTTGAGACTGGCGAACCTGATCGGCAAATTTGCCGCCGCCGGGCACGACGATAACCGGGCGCGTCCGCTTGGCGATGGCGTCAAGCGTTGTTGTGAGGCGGCCACTTTCGAGCAGGCTGCCGCCGAGCTTGAGGACGAGCAGGCTCTGGGCCATCAGCCGGTGCGGGTGCGCGAGATTTCAACACCGCGGACCGGACCGCGCTCCAGCTTTTCGACGAGCACGCGAACGCAGCCGATGCGCTGATCGCGCAGGAGCATGGTTGCGATTTCCTCGGCCAGCGTTTCGACGAGGTTGATGTGGCCGCGCCCGATGATGTGATCGATGGTGTCGATGATGTCCGTGTAGGACGGCACCTCGACCATCTCGTCGACCGTGGAGACGACGCCGGGGGCCAGAAACGCATCGACGGTCAGGCGGATCTGCTGCGTGACGCCCTTTTCTTCCGCGTAGACGCCGATGTTGGCGTCCTTGACGTAGTCCTTGACGAAGATCTTGTCGCTCGCGTGCGCGGCGGACGACGGAACTGCGTGCATGGTGGCGGCGCCTTTGCGGCGGTCGGTCATGGGAGGGCCTCAAGGCTGGCGTGACGCGGCGCCGGAGCGCGCGCCACGGCGGCGAGCGCGTTCGCGATGGCGCGCGCAGGGCCTTCTTCTAACGCTCCTTCGCGGTTGTTGCCAGAACACAACGCACCCCGGAAGCCGATGACATCCGGATCCTGCGCCGCAATGGCCGGGATGTGCTCGCGGCGAAGTGCGCCAGCCAGTCCCGCCAACATTCCGGCCGACCGGGCGGCGGCGATAAATGCGGCCATCTCCGCGACAGGCATGACATCGGGCAAGGCACGACCTTTCTTTGACGCCGTATCGAGCATGACGCCAGCGAACCCAGCCGCAGCCATCGCAGGGATGAGGCGCAGGTCCGGATGGCGGTCGGCCAGAAGGAGGCCGATAAGGCGCGTGTTGGCGAGTGCGAGCCGGCCCAGCGCGGCGATGCTGGCGGCCGCATCGCCGCCTTCGAAAAACCCGATCTTCACGTAGCCGGCGCCGGTCGCGGCCATGCCTACAACGGCGTGACAGAGGACATCCGGCATCGGCTGCAGATCGCCCACAGTGGCACTTACGGGTACTCGGCCGGCGACTGTGTCGACGATCGCGCGCACGGTGCCATGCGGCAGAGCCCCAAGCGCGCCGGCCGAAGGGTCTTTGCAATCGATGATGTCGGCGCCCGCCGCCATGGCGGTCTCAGCTTCGGCAACGTTGGTGACGCTGGCCAGGAAGCGCGGGCGACCGGCGGACCCGGCCGGCATAATCATCATCACCCTTATGAATGGCCCGCGTCCGGGCTTTCGAAGATGCGCGCGAGTTCCGCCTGGAGCTTGCCGCGGTCGGTGCGGTCGGACGGGCTTAAGCGAACCGTCTCGTCGGCGACGATACTCGCAGAGCCGGGCGCAAGGCGCAAGATTCGGGTGCCGAGCATCACCGCCTCGTTGCGGTCGTGGGTCACGAACATCACGGTCGTCGGGCGGCTGTTCCAGAGATCCACCAGCAGTTCGCGCAGGCCGTGGGCGGTGGGATCGTCGAGAGAGACGAACGGCTCGTCCATCAGCAGAATGTCGGGCTCCTGGATGAAGCCGCGGGCAAGGGCGGCCCGGCGCTGCATGCCGAGCGATGTTCGCTCCGGGTAGGCGTGGGTGGCTTCGGTCAGCCCCACCCGTTCGATCATGCCGTCGACGTTCGACTGGCGCGGGTCGCCATCGGGCAGCGAGAGCATCAGGTTCTCGCGGATCGTCCGCCAGGGCAGCAGGCGCGGGGTTTGAAAGATGAACGTCATGCGCGGCGAGCCGGGACCGAGATCGATTTCGCCCTCGTAGTCCTTATCGAGACCAGCCACGATGTTGAGCAGGGTGGACTTGCCGCAGCCGGAGGGGCCGGTCAGCACGACGAAGGAGCGCGGGCTGACGTCGAATGCCACGTCGCGCAGCACGATGTTCTCGTCGCGGCCGCCGATCGCGGGAAAAGTCTTGCGCTTCACGCGTACCCGAACCGGCGTACCCGGATCGGAATTCACCGGCGCCATCGCATCACCCGGGCCTGGAGCGGTTGCAGGATGCCGAATTCGACGATCTGAATGACCACGATGAAGGCCAGCGCGTAGGCGAGAATGGTCGGCACGTCGTAGTTGCCGAAGGCCGCATGGATCTGATGTCCGACACCCGTCGCGTGGCCGCCCAGGGCCTCGACGACCAGCACGATCTTCCACACGAGCGCCAGGCCCGAGCGGGCTGCTGCGGCGGCGAAGGGGGCCAGCTGGGGCAGCGTCACATGACGCAAGGTTTTCCACGGCCCGAAACCATACACGGCCGCCATTTCAGCGAGGTCGCGCGATAGCTGGCGGGCGCCTTCGCGCATCTGAACGGCGACATTCGGGATTTTGTTGACGGCAACAGCCAAGATCGCCGTGAGTTCGGTTGTGCCGAGCCAGACGTAGGAAAGGGCGATAATCACGAGCGCCGGCAAGTTCAGGAACAGGACCAGCCAGCTGTCGAAGAACTGGTCGGCGCGCTTGTAGGTGCCAATCAGGATGCCGATGACCGTGCCGATGAACATGGCCAGGAGAAACGCGCACGCCACCCGCACAAGCGTGATGGACATGTTGTCCCAAAGAGCACCGCTTGCCGCTTCCTGGCCAATGACTTCGAGAACTTTGCCGGGGCCTGGAAGGTGACGGCTGCCGGCGAGTTGCGCGGAAATCGCCCACAACGCAACAAGCGTCGTCAGCGACGCCAGTGTCCACAGCAGGCGTTCGCCGGTCGCGCCCGCAGGGAATTTACGCGCCAGGAGCATAGAAGGCCTTGGGATCGAAGCGGGTGTCCTTGCCGACCAGATCGCTATCACCGCCCGCGACCAGAATGTCCATGATCTTGGCCGCCGACTGCATGTCGGCGTCGCTCCAGTAGCCGCGGATGCCGGCGCGGTAGCCCGCCTTCAGAGCTTCGAATTCCTTCTCGTCGGCAGCCTTCATGATCGGCCGCAGGCGTTCCCAAGGGGCGTCGCTGTTGGCCAGCAACGCGTTCGCCTCGCGGGCCGCGGAGAGCAGGCTGTCGATCGACGGCAGGAGTTCCGCCTCGGCGCTTTCCTTCCAGATGAAGCCGACGAGTGCCGGTTGCGGATCGATGCCGAGCGCGGTCATGACATCCGCCATGGAGATCACGCGGCGGAAGCCGTTCGCTTCCAGGCGCGACGTGTACGTCCAGAAATTGAGGACGGCGTCGAGGCGGCCATCCTTGAGCTGTTCGGCGAGGAGAGGAGCGGCGCCATATTGGGGCTGGACGAGATCGGCGAGGTCGTCGCCGAGTACTTTTTTTGAATGGGCGCGCAGCAGCAGCCAGCTCTTGTCCGTCGAGGAACCGGCAACGCCGAGTTTCTTGCCCTTCAGGTCGGCAAGAGATTTGATGGGACTGTCGGCCGGAACGACGACCGCGCCGAGCGCACCTGAAAATGGCGCGAACTTGACGGCCTCGCCCATGGCGCGTTGGCGCAGCGCCCATGGCCAGTCGGTGACCACGACATCGGCGCTGCCGCCGTAGAGTGCGATCGGGCTCGACTGATTGGTGGCGGTTTCGACGATCTCCAGCGCCAGATTGTGTTTGTCGTCGAGCTTTTCGCCTTTGATCGTCTCGAGGAGCCACGCCAGCGTGCCGAATTTGACGGACGCAACGCGAAGTTTACGAGCATCGGCAAGGGCGTAGCGCGAGTGGAGCAGGCCGCCGAAGGTTTGCGCGGCGGCTGCGCCAAGCCCGGCGGCGATCAGGACGCGACGGGACAGGTTCATGGGCCGGCCTCTGACTTCCCAGAGCCAGCGTCGGCGGCCGAGAGCTTGTTTTTCATCAGCCAGCGCACACCGCGCAACCACGCTTCGTCCGTGTTGCCCTGAATAACGACATTGCCCGCGCGCTTTAATTTTCCACTGGCGACATCGATTTCCATGATGCGCATGTTGAGCAGCGTTTCAGACGCCTTGTCGACCAGGCCGGTATAGAGCACTTCGCCGTTCAGCTTCTTGGCGATGTCGACTTCGCAACCGTTGCAGTCGACAAACGGGGCGGCGTCTTCGATCTCCTTGGCGATCGACGTGGTGTCGATCAGCTCATGAACGCCGTCGTTGGACAGTATCTTGGCGAGTTCCTCGTTGATGGCTTTCAACCGCGCCTGTTCGGCGGGCGAGGGTTTGCCGGCGCCAATGAAAAAATCCTCTTCCTTCTTCTGAAGGACAAGATCGAACGGCAGCAGGACGGTTTTTTGAGCCGCGAGGGCACTGTGTGCGGTTGCCGCCACCAACATGGTTGCCAGCACTGCTATCAAGGCCCGTCTCATCATGCCTCCCGATTCCTGACCGCTGCGCTTTACCGGCTCTGCCGGGGCGCGCGTGCCTTATTGAGCTTTCGACTTAACGTGGCAATGGCCGTGGCAGATTGCGAGCAGACTTCCGCATTTTCACTATCAAATGTTATAACATTCCCGCTACCCGTTTCGCCCCCGGCTTGACATTTGGGTCAGGATGCCGATTTCAGTATGGTATAAAGTAACAAAATGGAAACGCCTCGTGACGCAAGCCAACCCCGAGCCCACCCCGCCAGAAATGGCGGGGTACAAGCCATTTAGGCCAGTCCTTAGCGCTGCTGCGGCAGTGAAATGGCGCCTTCCCCATTACCTGTTGGCTATCGCCGCGCTTACCGTTGCCGTTCCGGCGGTCGCTCAGCCTCCCCCTGCGTCGCCTGCCGCGGAGCCGGGCGCCAGCGAGGCCGCCGCCGACGTCAAGTCTCTGCCGATCCTGATGGTCCGGCAGTTGCGCCCGGATCGTCTGCCGCCGCTGTCGCTGCTCGATCTGCCGCCCAAGGACGACGGACTTGCCGGAGCGCGGCTTGCCATCGACGACAACAACACGACCGGACGCTTCTTGAAGCAGAACTTCGCACTTGAACTCATCGAGAGCGAAGACACGGCGGAACTGATCGCCGAAGCCAAGAAGAGAGTCGAAGGCGGCATCGGGTTCATCGTCACGGATCTCGATGCCAAGCCGACGCTCGAACTGGCGGACGCGTTGAAGGGCCTCGATGCCGTCATTTTCAATGCGTCGGCACCGGACGAGAATATTCGCGAAGAAGACTGCCGGGCAAATCTGAAACATACAGCGCCGTCGCGCGCGATGTTGTCCGACGCCCTCGCTCAGTATCTCGCGTGGAAGCGGTGGGGAAATTGGGTGCTTGTTGTCGGGCCCGCGCCGCAGGACAAGGCTTTCGCGGAAGCGCTGCGCCGTTCCGCCCAACGCTTCGGCATGAAGATCGTCGAAGAGCGCACGTTCAATTACGATCCGGGCAGCCGCCGGTCGGACGGCGGGTTCGAACAGATTCAGCAGCAGATCCCGACGTTCACACAGAAGCTGCCCGAGCACGACGTGCTGGTTGTGGCGGACGAAGGGGAATTGTTCGGCGAGTATTTCCCGTATCGGACTTGGGACGCAAAACCCGTCGTGGGTACGGCCGGGCTTTATCCCACGAGTTGGCATCCGGCGATCGAATTGTGGGGCGGGACGCAGTTCCAGAACCGGTTCAAGCGGCTGGCCAATCGCAACATGCGGGCGCTCGACTACAATGCCTGGATGGCCGTGCGGTCGATTGGAGAAGCCGCAACGCGCAAGCAGTCGGTGGAGCGCAAGCCGCTCATCGACTACATGCTGTCACCCGAATTCGAACTGGCCGCCTTCAAGGGCCGCAAGCTGACCTATCGCGCGTGGAACGGGCAGCTCCGCCAGCCGATCGTGCTCGCGACGGGAAAGATGCACGTAACGGTCTCGCCGCAGCCGGGCTTCCTGCATCAATTCACCGAACTCGACACGATGGGAATCGACAGACCCGAAACCAAATGCCGGGCGTATCAGAAGTGACGCGGTGGGCGCCCGCTCCGCCCGCCAACTTTCGGCCAACCCTCACGCCTTAGAGGATCGACATGACGTTTCTCAAGACCACAGCGGCGATCGCCGCGCTCTCGCTTACTTCCCTCGCGCTCGGCGCTAGCCCGGCGTCGGCATACAAGGTGTTTATTTCCAACGAAAAGGAAAACACCATCTCGGTCATCGACAGCGAGAAGATGGAAGTTATTCACACCATCAAGACCGGCAACCGGCCGCGCGGCATCATTCTGTCGAAGGACGGCAAGTGGGTCATCGTTTGCACGTCGGACGACAACCGCATGCAGGTCTATGACGCGGAGACGTTCCAATACGTGAAGGATCTGCCTTCCGGCCCCGATCCGGAATTGCCTATCCTGCATACGTCAGGCAATCCGCTGTACGTCTCGAACGAAGACGACAACCTCGTCACCGTCGTCGACATCTTCAAAGGAACCATCATCACGGACGTTCCCGTCGGTGTGGAACCGGAGGGCATGGGCATGAGCCCGGACGGCAAGGTTCTCGTCAACACGTCCGAGACGACGAACATGGCGCACTTCATCACGACGGACGGCTATAAGAATTTCGACAACGTGCTCGTCGACAACCGGCCGCGCGTGGCGGAGTTCAAGAGCGACGGATCGGAAGTTTGGGTGTCGGCGGAGATCGGCGGCACGGTGACGATCATCGATCCCGCCGACCGCAAGATCAAGGGCAAGATCACCTTCGAAATCCAGGGCATTACAAAGGATGCCATCCAGCCGGTCGGCGTCCGGTTCAACCAGGATAACTCGAAGGCCTATGTTGCGCTCGGGCCGGCTAACCGCGTCGCCGTGATCGATGCCAAAACCTACAAGGTCGAGAAGTATATCCTCGTCGGCCAGCGCGTATGGAACCTCGGATTTACGCCCGACTTCAAACTGCTGTTTGCGACCAACGGCACATCGAACGACGTGACCGTGATCGACGCCGCCTCGGACAAGGCGCTCAAGTCAATCAAGACCGGGCGCTATCCTTGGGGCGTGGTCTCCGGATTGACACCGGTGAAGGCCGCCGACACCAGCGCGCCGAAGTAAGCGACAATTGCGCCGGGGAAATCCCCGGCGCTTTTCGCGTCCGATCCGGCTTCCAGGGCCCAACGATAAGAGGTTTCCGTTGACGACAGTACTCACTCAAGACACGGCCAATGCGGCATCGGAAGCGGCGGCCGATGCTCTCGTCGTCAACGGCGTCAGTCACCGGTTCGGCGACAAGCAAGTGCTCGACAAGGTTTCGCTATCGGTGGCGCGGGGGGCGTTCACGGTCCTGCTCGGCCTCAACGGTGCCGGAAAGTCGACGCTGTTCGCGCTGATCACACGCCTCTATGACAATGTCTCCGGCGAGATCCGAATTCTCGGGCACGATGTGCGGCGCCGGCCCACCGCCGCGCTGCAGCAGCTCGGCGTCGTCTTTCAAAGCCGGACGCTCGACAGCGATCTGACGCTGGAGCAGAACCTGTTCTACCACGCGGCCCTCCACGGCATCCGCAAAGCCGATGCCAAGGTGCGCGCGGCCGAAGCGCTTACGACAGTGGGGCTGGCCGACCGGGCGCACGAAAAGATCCGGAATCTATCCGGCGGGCAGGCCCGGCGCGTTGAGATCGCGCGCTCGCTTCTGCACCGTCCGGGATTGCTGCTGCTCGACGAGGCGACCGTCGGCCTTGACATCGGTTCGCGCGAAAGCGTCCTGTCGATCGTGCGCGGACTGGTCGAACGGCAGGGGCTCGGCGTTTTGTGGGCCACGCACCTCATCGATGAAATCGCGCCGACGGATCGCGTGGTCGTGATGCACAAGGGCCGGATACTCTACACAGGCTCAGTCCCAGGGCTGTTGCAAGCCACCGGTCAGGCCAACGTCCGCGAAGCCTTCCGGTCGATGACCGGAACAGACGACTCCGCGGAGGCGGCATGAACGTCGACATTCCCATGCGCTCGTTTGAAGCGCGCGCGCCGCGCCGGCATGGGCTTGGTGCCTATGGCGCCTGCTTTCGCGGCATCGTGTGGCGCGAGGTTTTGCGGTTTCTCTATCAGCGCGAGCGCTTTTTCTCGGCACTGGTGCGGCCGCTGGTGTGGCTCTTCATTTTCGCGGCGGGATTCCGGCAGGTTCTCGGCGTCTCGATCATTCCGCCCTATACGACCTACGTGTTGTACGAGACGTTCATCACGCCGGGGCTGATCGGCATGATCCTGCTGTTCAACGCGATGCAGTCGTCGCTGTCGATGGTCTATGACAGGGAAACGGGTGCGATGCGCACGCTACTGGTGGCGCCGTTTCCACGTTCCTTTCTGCTGCTGTCAAAACTCATCGGCGGCGTGGCCGTGGCCGTGTTGCAGGTCTATACGTTCCTGGTCATCGCGTACCTCTGGGATATCGTTCCGCCCTGGTACGGCTACATCACGGTACTGCCCGCGCTGCTGCTCTCGGGACTGATGCTGGGCGCGCTGGCGCTGCTGATGTCTTCGTTAATCCGGCAGCTTGAGAATTTCGCGGGCGTGATGAACTTCGTCATTTTCCCGATGTTTTTTGCCTCGTCCGCGCTTTATCCACTCTGGCGCATTCGCGAGGGCAGCCCGCTGCTCTATGAAATCGCGAGATTCAATCCGTTCACGCACGCCGTCGAACTGGTTCGTTTCGCGCTCTACGGCGAGATCGGCGCGAAAATCGACCCGACGATGACCCCGGTTCAGGCCGGTGTCAGCCTCGATGGCGTTCTCATCCCCCTCGCATCGGGTGAGCTGCTTGATCTCACCCATCTGGTCGTCGTCGTGACCTGCACCGTCCTGTTCCTGGGAGCGGCGGTTTTTGCCTACAATCCGTCGAAGGGCCTCATCGCCAGGCGCGGCGGACCGGGCGGCGGTAACGCTGGTTAAAGTGGCCGATCTTTAATCTTGAAAGGCACGCACCCACGTGAGATGCAGCGGGAAATGATCCCGGCGATCATGATAAGAAAAGCTGAGTTGGAAAGGAAGCTTTGATGATGATGCGTAACACCTTCAAAGCGGCACTGTTGGCGACAGCCGGACTCTTTGCGCTTTCGACGGGCACAATGTCCGCCGTCGACCCGAAAAATCCGGACTGGCCGTGCGTCCAGAAGAAGGTCGAAAACCTCTCGGTCACGGCCATCTGGGACGGGCCTTCGATCGAGGAGCACAAGCAATGGTTCAGCGCGGAAAAAATTCCGGCCATTGTGACGAAGCTCGCCTCGCGACGCGTGCCCTTGGAGAAGGCCACAGCGGCGGTCGACGAATTTGCAGCGTCGGTTCCGGAGGCTGACCGCGACGCTCAGTTGACCAAGTTGTTTGCCGGCCTTTTCGACACGGTGAACACGCAGCGCCGCGGTATCATCAACGGTATCGAGAAGTACCAGCGTTCACAGAAGGCGCGCGCCGCCGAATTGGAACAGCAGGGCGTCAATCTCGCCGAGCTCAAGGGCGACATCGTCGTTGACGACACCGCCGCTGTTCCCGAGAGCGAGGAAGAACAGAAGCTCTACTGGGCGGGCCGGATCTTCCAGGAGCGGCAGTCGAATATTCCGATTGCGTGCGAACTGCCCGCGCTGCTGGAAGAGCGCCTGTTCGCGCTCTCGCGGCACATCCGTTCGAAGATGTCCAAATAACGCTTCGCGCCAAACCTGAATAGCAATCGCCGCGCCTGGCAACGAGCGCGGCGTTTCGCTTTTTTACATGACGATAGAGCTCACGGGACGGGCGTCGCGGGCGTCAGATCGTTGCCGATGTCCTGCCAGCCGTCCGTCCCTTCCGGAAACCATTTAACGGACGTGTAGCCCCAAGACAGCGCCCGCTTTGCCGCGTTCCAGGACATCCAGCAGTCCTTCAGGCAGAAAACGACGATCGGCTTGGCCTTGTCGTTGCCGGTGAGCTTTTCGAGCCGTGTTCGGAAATAGCTTTCGAATTCGGGCGACAGCACACCGTAGCCGACGTTCGGCAGCCAGTGCGCGCCCGGGATGGAGGCATGGGGCGGATCGCGCCAGATGGTGCCTGCCGGCAAGTTGGGAGGCTTGGGCGCGCGCGGATAAACGTCGATGAACACCGCAGCGTTGTTGTTTATCAGGCGTTCCGCTGCATCCGGATCGATGACGGTTGCTCCCTTCAGCGTGCGGGGGACGGGCATCCGATAGCCGTCCGTGCGGTAATCCGGCGGCTCGGGCACCTCGCCCTTGACCACCGGAGGCGTCATCAATTTCGGCTCGACGTGAGGGGCCTCGGCGCGCGACGGCAAATTCCATGCGGCCAAGCACAGCGATGCGGTCGCGAACGCAAGAACGCGGCCGGCGAAATGTATCGCCGGCCGCGCGCGCTGACTTTCTTTCGGTCGCAAGCCCATGGCGGGACGATGCTATTTGCGCGGCTCAGTGACGGGCTTCAGATCTTCGTCAAGAAGCGGAACTTTGTAGTCCAGCAGGATCTTGTCGATGTCGCCTTGGCGCTTCTTGATGATCTCGTTCAACTGACGCTTCCAGTTGGACTCGTTGGCGCGCACGCCCATCGTGATGCGATAGGTCACTTTTGCCGTGCCAGGCAAATGCTCGGTGATGGGATGAACCGTGAGTTTGTCGAGGTGCGGCTTCAGGAACCAACCCGCAAACGGACCCCACAGCACGCCGACATCGATCTCACCCTTCAGGACGTCGTCGATGATTTCCTGCTCGGGATTGATATAGCGGCGGTCGACGTTGATCAGATAAGCCTTCGCCGTGGTCATCAAGCCCGCCTTGGCGAGCTGGTCGCCGACGGGGCCGCCTTGGTTGCTGACGCGCTTGCCCTGCAGCTTGGGATCGGTGAAGGAGGTCACGCCCTCAAGATCGCCGCCCTTCTTGTAAAACATCACATACGTTGTGTGGTAATAGTGGTTGGTGTTCAGCGTGTACTCGTCCGCCTGCACCGTGCCGAGCACGAGATCGCACTTCTTGGCTGCGAGCGTGCGGCGAATGAGGCCGAAGCCACCGGGATACCACGTGTACTCGACCGGGATCTTGAGTTCGTCGGCGATCACTTCTGCGATCTTGTTTTCGAAGCCTTCGCCCTTGTCGTTGGAATAGGGCATGTTTTCCGGGATCGAACAGACGCGCAGAACTTTGCGGTTTACTGCATCGGCGAGGTTGCCGTCGGCAGCGTAGGACGCCGGAGCAACAATACCGGCCGATACGGCCATGACGGCCAGAAGTAGTCGTTTCATCGGGCTCTCGTTTCGCTTTCCCGGTTTTCGACGCGGCGGGACGCGGCGTGAAAACCCTCAGTTTCTTGATCGGATATGAACGATCCCGTGCCGAGGGGAACCATCCAGCCTGCCCTAAGACATATAGGGTCGGGAAAACGGACCTGCACATGAAGTTCTTGTCATGCGGGCCGGGATGCGGGCGCGGGCTCTCAATACAACGGCGCGGCGGTTCGATGTACCGCCGCGCCCCATGCCGTCTGGTCCGATTTAGTCGCCGATGCAGGCCTTCTCAGCCTCGATGGCTTCGACCGGCTTTTCGGCG
>CAYWIF010000052.1:0-14871 GCA_964458265.1 uncultured Hyphomicrobium sp.
ATCGCACTGCAGAGGTCAGGGGTTCGATTCCCCTCGGCTCCACCACTTTTTGTTGGCGCGCAGCCGCCACGCCAGCCCTGCGCGCGGTGGTTCCGGTTCGAAATTTCGGGCAATTCCGCGCACGTTCCTCGCACTGCAGCCGCGTGGAAATATTTCGCGAACAAAAAACGCCGGGACGGTGTGACCGGCCCGGCGCGAGGCGATGGGTGTCTCAAGGCTGTTACGGCGATGCACTGTTGAAGTGGAATGTAAGACGCGCATTCACGTAGTGGATGTCATCTGGATCGACCTTGATCTTGTAGTCTTTTGCAAAGTCGAAGCCGCATTTGCCGCAGAAGTCCACGTCACCGTTTAATGTCCCGCGGTGTGTTTCCGAGCTGAGATTCACGTACGTGTAATCCAGCCCGACAGAGACGTTCTGCCAGATCATCCAGTCAATGCCTCCGCCGAGCGCAAATCCGTTGTGGCGCTTTTCAGTCGATCCGCTGGCATTCCATTCGAAGGGAAGGCAGCCGAAGACGCAGAATTCGGCTTCACCAATCAGTGAAGCACCAGTGCCAATCTCGGCGGATGCAAATCCGCCCTTGGCGTAGACTAGAATATTCTGCCAGGCATACCCGGTGCGAGCCGTAGCCAAAAATAGGCTGTCAATGTCTACGCTGACGTTTTCAGCGCCTTCGGCTTCAAAGCCAAAGCATCCGAAGCCGCATATGATTTTACCTACAGGACCCCACTCTCCGGCTGCAGAGCCGTCACCGTTTCCCCAGTCACCGGAGAGTTCGATGCCGATAACGAAGTTTCCGAACTGCTGCTGAACGCCGCCGTGGATGCCGCCCATCGCGCCGTCGGTGTTGAGACTGACGCCGTCGCCGAGGCCCGGCAATTCCTTTTTGAATCCCAGATCAACGGTGGACCACTGATAGCCGCCATGGCCGCCGATATAAAAGCCGGTCCAATTGACAGTCGGCGTTTGAGCTGATGCTGCGGTGGAAATTGCCAGTCCGCAAATGACGGCAATCACACTTGGGATCCTGTGCATAGGTACGCTCCCTTCACACCACGAACGCAACTCCGAACGCAAGTTGCTTCAGTCCTTCAATTAAGGGCGCAATGAAGAGGGTTCTGTCAAAGGCGCTGCGTTAATGGATGCACAGTTCTGACGACCACGCTTTTTCCAAAGTGTTGAAAACGGAAAATGTAAAATTTTCAGACTTATCGTCCGTTGCGGCGTGGGCTGTGGTCTGTGTACGTATCGTGTGACGGAGAAGTCACTAGCGTGCACTGCCTATCGATCGCGATGCGTTTTTTGGGGAATTTGTTGCGCCGGCATTTGCAGGTCCGCATTCGATAATTGTCTACGGGGACCCATACGGCGGCTACGAATTGTTGGACGTCACCGCATTACGGTTGCCAGGGTTCCGAAATGTCGCCGGCATTTTCCTCGGTATCTTTCCGATGAATTTCGCGCGCAAGCGCGAACAGCGCGTCCTTGATGCCTTGGCCGCTCACGGCAGACAGCGTCAGCGGCTTTTTGCGCGCGGCCTTTTTCAATTCTTCGAATCGCTCCGCAAGAGTTGCGTCGTCGAGGGCGTCGCATTTGGACAATGCGACGATCTCTTTCTTTGTCGCCAATTCGGGGCTGTAGGCTTTGAGTTCGCGGCGGATGACGCGGTAGTCCTCGGCAACCGTCTCGGATGTGGCATCGACCAAGTGTAAGAGCACGCGGCAGCGTTCGACGTGGCCGAGGAACCGGTCGCCGAGGCCGGCGCCCTCGTGTGCGCCTTCTATGAGGCCGGGAATATCGGCAAGAACGAAGTCGGACGAGCCCGCGCGGACGACGCCGAGATTGGGGTGGAGGGTGGTGAAGGGGTAATCGGCGATTTTGGGTTTGGCGGCGGACACCGTCGCGAGAAACGTCGATTTGCCGGCGTTGGGCAGGCCGACGAGCCCTGCATCGGCAATGAGCTTCAAGCGCAGCCAGATCGTGAATTCTTCGCCAGGAAGTCCGGGGTTGGCGTGGCGCGGGGCCTGATTGGTTGGGCTTTTGAAATGCGCGTTGCCGAAACCGCCATTGCCGCCGCGCGCGATGCGAAAGCGGTCTCCGGGTTCGACCAGATCGGCGATGACCGTTTCCTGGTCCTCAGCCAGCACTTCCGTTCCGGGCGGAACCTTGATCGTCACGTCCTCACCGTTTGCGCCGGCGCGGTTGCGGCCCATGCCGTTGACGCCGCGTTCGGCCTTGAAATGCTGCTGATAACGGTAGTCGATGAGCGTGTTGAGGTTTTGGACGCACTCGACCCAGACGTCGCCGCCCTTGCCGCCGTCGCCGCCGTCGGGGCCGCCGAACTCGATGAATTTTTCGCGCCGGAAGCCGATGCACCCGTTACCGCCGTCGCCGGCCTTGATGTAGATTTTCGCCAGATCGAGGAATTTCATGCCGCGCCTCGCCAGAGGAAGGCGGTCATCGGGCGCTTCCTTTCATAAATGATCGTGTCGACCTCGGCATTGCGCGCGAGGCAGAATGCCTTGTTCACGCCGACACAGCGGAACCCCAGCTTTTCGATGACGCGCGCGGACGCGGTGTTGTCGATGAAGTGACAGCACGTGACGCGCGGCGCACGCGCCGCCTTGAAGGCGTGGCGGATGACCGGTTCGGCTGCTTCGGTGACGAACCCCTGGCTCCACCACGGTTTGCCGATCCAATAGCCAAGTTCGGCCGAGCGATCGTTGGCATCGATGGTATAGCCGATGAGGCCGATCAAATAGCTGTCGTATTCGATGCCGCGCACGAACTCGTTCGTCTCGATGCCGCGAATCCATTCCTCGGCGTCGATTTCGGTGTAGGGATGCGGCAGCCGCGCCGTCATGCGCGCCACGTCGAAGTCGCCCGCGAGCACGGCGATGCGCCGGGCGTCCGCGTGGTTCAATTCGCGCAGGATCAGTCGCTTGGTCCGCATGCCGTCCGTGAAGCGTTCGTGACTGTTCGCCAGCCTAGCGCAGAAAAGCAATAAGGGGAGATGCGATCCTCGCACCTCCCCTCGATTGTTCCCCTGCCGGTAAAAGCCGCTACTCGGCGGCGTCCACCTTGGCGGGATTAACCGAGATATATGTGCGGCCGTTGCCCTTGGCTTTGAATTCCACCTGGCCTTCGACGAGCGCGAAGATCGTATGATCGGTGCCCATGCCGACATTCTTGCCGGGGTGCCACTTGGTGCCACGCTGGCGGCAGAGAATGTTGCCGGGAATGACGTGTTCGCCGCCGTACTTCTTGATGCCGAGGCGTTTGCTCTCGGAATCGCGGCCGTTGCGCGTCGAGCCGCCTGCTTTCTTTTGTGCCATGAACTGATCCTCGATGCCGGGGCGCGGCGTCCTATAAGGAGCCGGCGGAAAATTCGTTAGCCGGTGATGCCGGTGATGCGGATGGTCGTCAGGTCTTGCCGGTGACCGATCTTGCGGCGCGAATTCTTGCGGCGCCGCTTGCGGAAGGCGATGACTTTGGGGCCGCGGGTCTGCTCGACCAACTCGGCCGTCACCTTGGCGCCCGACAGGAGCGGTGCGCCGACTTTGACGTCGGCACCGGCGCCGACCATCAGCACTTCTGCGAATTCGATCTTGCCATCGTCCTTCACGTCGAGTTTCTCGACGGTCAGGACATCGTCCTTGGAAACGCGGTACTGCTTGCCGCCGGTCTTGATGACTGCGAACATCTTTGGCCTCTTTCCGCGCGGTTTTCGCGCAATAGGGTCTCATCCGCGCCCTGCGGCGCCGCAAAAAATTGCGGACTTTCAAGGGGTTGACCTTGCGGTCGACCGGAGCCCCGGGCAGCGACTTTTCGCGGGCGCCTCCGAAGAGACCCCGCGTGCGGGCCGGTTATCGTCGAGGCGGGGCCGAAAGTCAACATTTGGCACCGGCGCATCTATAATCCGAAGAGATGAGCGCGGGACCACGGATTACCGGGATGCAGGTCCAATTGGGAGGTCTCGTTGCACAAGGCCCCAGGGACGCCGCTGCCCGAAATCCCGGTGCTGGACTGCGGGGCCGAATTTCCCCTCGAAACGCTCGATGCGTTCCTGCCCCGTGCACACGCGCTGTTGGATCTCGCGACGGCGCGCGTGCCGCCATCCGCATTGCGCCAGCTCGACCGGGTTTCGCGTGCATGGCTCGTCAAATGGAACAACGCGCATCTGCCGGAAATCGAGGCGGTGGCGCGGCGCCTGGACCGGCCGGGGGCTTACTTCTTTTCGGTCAATTACGAGTGGGGCTGCACCTGCCGCGTGGCGCCCTCACCCGACAGGTCCAGCGCGCGGCTGATTCGCGTTCTCGATTGGAAGACGCCGGGCCTGGGGCGCAACGCAGTCGCGGCGCGGGTTGCGGCTCCCGCAGGCCCGTATGTTACGCTGACGTGGCCCGGATATACCGGCGTGCTGACGGCGGTGGCGCCCGGCCGGTTTGCGGCGGCTCTCAATCAGGCGCCGATGCGCAAGGCGGTCGGTTTTTTCTATCTGGATTGGGCTGCCAACCGGCGGCGCGTCTGGAACATGCCGCATCCAACGCCGGCGCATCTTCTTCGCACCGTGTTCGATGAGTCCGCGACGTTCGAGGATGCCGTGGCGCTGCTGACGAAAGCGCCGATTTCAACGCCCGCCATTTTTTCCATTGCCGGCATCATGGCACGGGACACCGCCGTCATCGAGCGCACCGAAACCGAGTCCCGCGTCCATCAGGGCGAGCGGATCGCGGCCAACCACTGGCAGGCCCACGGCTGGGCCGGGCATCCCCGCGGCGGCGACAGCGCGGGCCGGGCGGCGATGATGGCGGGAGTTCAGGCAGATCTCGACACGGATTTCAGCTGGTTGCGGGCACCCGTCCTTAACGAGCGGACGCGGATCGCGATGGTGGCGGACGCGCGTTCGGGAGCGCTGATCGCTCAGGGGTTCGAAGATCATACCCCGGCCACACGGCTCCTCACACTGACCGCATGACCGGCTGCGCCTCGTCAGCGGCCGGGCGGTGTTCCCTGGGGAACGGCGCGGCGATATCATCTCAGGTGTGGTAGACAGCCAATCGAAGCCATACCCTTACCGTCCACCGCCCATTCCGACGAGTTGCCCATGAAGGAAGACCTGCACGACATTCGCGCCCGCAAGGAATACGAGGCCATTCGCGGCTTCTACGTTCATGTCATGGTGTTTGTGCCGGTGATGCTGCTGCTCGCCGTGCTCGACGTGATCGGCGGCACCGGCATGTGGGTGCACTGGGTCGGGCTCGGCTGGGGACTCGGATTGGCGTTTCACGCCTACGCCGCCTTCGTATTGAAGCCACGCGAAATGGCGCGCTGGGAGCAAGATCAGATCGCGAAGCGGACGGCCTGAAAGAAGAACCCGGTGAGGGTTGCTCACCGGGTGCGGAGTTGGACGAACTTTTCGATTGGAATTGGAAGGCCTAATTACATCTTCGGCATCACGACGGTGTCGATGATGTGGATCACGCCATTCGATGCCGCGACGTCGGCGGTCACGACCGTCGCGTCGTTGATTTTTACGCCGTTGGTTGCGTCGACGGCGAGTTCGCCGCCCTGGACCGTCTTAACGTTGGTCTTCTTACCCTTGATGTCGGCCGCCATCACCTTGCCGGGCACGACGTGATAGGTCAGAATCGCGGCAAGCTTTTCCTTGTTCTCGGGCTTCAGCAGATCCTCAACGGTACCCTTCGGCAACTTGGCGAAGGCGTCGTCGGTCGGGGCGAAGACCGTGAAGGGGCCCGCGCCCTTCAACGTTTCGACAAGACCCGCAGCCTTGGCCGCCGTGATCAGGGTTTCGAACTTGCCGGCGCCTGCAGCCGTGTCGACGATATCCTTGGTTTCCGCATGGGCCGCCGAGAACGGCAGCGCCATGAATGCAGCCACGATCATCGCGAAAACAGATTTCATCGTTGAACTCCTCGGTTCGTTTCAGGGATACGAACGCGCCGCAAGCACGCCAATTAGGCTTGCTTACGTGCGGCCCGCAAAAATCTGTGTGGCGCAGTCACGGGGAAGCAAGGGCCACCAGACACCACGGAGAACGACGCGGCGGGCGGTACGGATTGCTCGATAGTTCCGGTATCTTTTTGGAGCATTTGTGATCCGGATTCGCCGCGCCACGTTTCACGCCATCGTTTGTGGCAATTCATGGACGCGACGCGCGAAATGTTCCCATTACGCTTGTGTAATGGGAACATTTCCGTTCGGCGCATTGGTGCGCCGGCGTGTCAGCTCTTCGGCAGAAGAACGTGATCGATGGAGTGAATGACGCCGTTCGACTGCATCACGTCGTAGATTGTGATGTTCGCGACGTTGCCGCCCTCATCCGTCACGACCACATTGTTGGGGCCATTCATGGTTGCCGTGAGCATACCTCCGGCGACGGTCTTCAACATTGCCTTGCCCTTGCCGCTCTTGATCCGCTTCTTCAGGTCAACCGAAGTGATGCGGCCTGCCACGACATGATAGGTGAGAATGCCGGTGAGCTTGTCTTTGCTCTCCGGTTTCAGAAGTGTCTCGACCGTGCCGGACGGGAGTTCCGCGAATGCGGCGTTCACGGGTGCAAAGACGGTGAAGGGGCCTTTGCTGGACAATGTATCCACGAGGCCCGCTGTCTTGACGGCAGTGACGAGCGTGGTGTGGTCCGCAGAGTTCACGGCATTTTCAACGATGGTCTTGCTTGGAAACATTTCCTGACCGCCGACGATGACGGTTGTCTTGGCGAGTGCGACCGGCGAAATTGCCGGTGTAGCAAGTGCCAGCATCACGGCAGTCAGCGGGATGCTCAGTTTGATGGACATGACGTTCCTCCATATTTTCTTGCGGATTTTTCCGTCGCTGCTGGCGATAGGATCGCGGGCTGCTGCGGTGCAAGGAGCTACGGGGGGTGATTGGAGCGGTTTCGCATTTGCGGCGCGCGCAGCCGATCTTTGTTTTTCGCCGATGAATGATCTGAAGGACGGCGGCCTTCGTTGCGCCGACCCACGGCGATGCCGGTCGAGCGGCGGATCGATTGTTTCACGGCAAACTTCTGCCCCGCGCCAGGCCAGTCAGCCGGCCGGACGACTGCAATGGGCCCCTGTTTCTGGGGTGCCGAGGGGGACTTGCACCGGGGCGGCGCAGCGTTTAGAAGCGGGCTCCGCCGTCAGGCGACCTTGGCTACGGAGAGGTGGCAGAGTGGTCGATCGCGTCGCACTCGAAATGCGAAGTACGGGCAACCGTACCGGGGGTTCGAATCCCTCCCTCTCCGCCACCGTGACCTCGCCCAGCGTCTGCCCATGTAGGCCAATATCGACGCTTTCCCTTTGAAACATTGCGAATTCATGTGGTGGACGTCTGTGACTGTCCGCCAAAGTCTGGCACTATCGACGTCCTGAACATGGGCAGGAAGATGGGCAGACGCGCCCATGCCTGGGAGGCGCTTGGTGGCCAGGACGAAGCACCGGCTCACGGCGAAGGCCGTCGAAAACCAGAAGAAGCCCGGTCTATATGCCGACGGCGGAAACCTCCACCTGCGCATCGCGCCCGGAGGCAGCAAGGGTTGGATCTTTCGCTTCACCCTCGCGGGCCGGACCCGGGATGCAGGACTGGGAAGCTACCCTTCAGTCAGCCTTGCCGAGGCGCGCGACGAAGCCGAGCGGCTCCGAAAGCAGATCGCCGCGGGCATCGACCCAGTCGAGGCGCGCAAGAGCCAACGGGCAGCCTCACAGGCGGAGGCGGAGCGTGCCATTACCTTTGAGCAGTGCGCCAAGGCCTACGTTGCGAGCCATGAGGCGGGCTGGAAGAACGACAAGCACCGGGCGCAGTGGCACGCGACGCTGAAGACCTACGTTTACCCCATCATTGGGCGGCTACCTGTAAAGGCCGTCGATACATCTCATGTCATGCAGATCCTGGAGCCGATTTGGACGTCCAAGCCTGAGACGGCCTCACGGATCAGAGGCCGGATCGAAGTGATCCTGAGCTGGGCCAAGGTCCGTGGATACCGGGCAGGGGAGAACCCGGCCCAGTGGCGCGGACACCTCGACCATCTGCTGCCTGCCAAGGGCAGGGTGCGCAAAGTCGTTCACCATGCGGCGCTACCCTATTCAGAAGTTCCAGCCTTCATGAAGGTGCTCCGCCAGCAAGTGGGCTTTTCTGCTCGCGCCCTTGAGTTCCTCATTCTGACCGCCACTCGAACCAACGAAACCCTGAATGCCTCCTGGGACGAGATCGACTGGGATCGTGGTCTTTGGACGATACCGGGCTCACGTATGAAGGCTGGCAAAGATCATCGCGTTCCTCTGTCATCGCCGGCATCCACGATTCTCTCGGAGATGGCGGAACTCAAGATCAACGAATTTATCTTCCCGGGAGCGAAGCTCGGGCGGCCTCTGTCTCAGATGTCATTGCTCATGCTCCTGCGGCGTATGGGCTACGGGTACATCACCACACATGGCTTCAGATCATCATTCCGGGATTGGGTTGCCGAATGCACAACGTTCCCTGGTGAGGTGGCGGAACTCGCATTGGCGCATACGATGCCGAGTGCGGTCGAAGCTGCCTATCGGCGCGGCGACATGCTTGAGAAGCGACGCAGTTTGGTGGAGGCATGGACAGTGTACTGTGGCGAAAGACCTTAAGGGGCCAGCTACTCTCGCTATAGGTCGAGTAAGAAATTGAGATGCCAAACTCGTGCCCGATGGATCGGCACTCCAGCTGAAACCTGCGAAGTTTAGTCGGGTGATCTTGGAGAGATATATGGCGCGACCTAAGACAGCTTCCGGCAAAGTCCGAACTTCATCATCTGCTGGCAACAGCTACCCAGGCATACTGGGTGAACCCCCTCCAATCTATAAAACATATTATCCCGCCTTCCTCGATCCCGAGAATCCTCCCGTCTGGTATGTGGTTCTCTTTGTCGACGCGAACAATCCAGAGTCCGCCGACGTAGATTTCCGAGCTAAGTGGAAGCAGCACGTATTGAGCGCAAGGGAAGCTTTCAAAGTATGGCGATCCGAGTGCACTGAGCTACTTCTCAAACATTATTCGATTGATGTCAGATCACCGTCGGCGGGCTGGGAACTGGCTATGGCGCTGGCGGAGGACCATGTGCCTGCGTTCCAGGTCAAGCGCGAGATTCTAAGTGGCGGCAAGCAAGCGAAAAAGCCGCTGAAATTAGATCTGGTGGGCACCAGATTCCTCTTTGTCTATTGGTACCTCAAAAAAATGAGTGAACGACGCGCTCTTACACAGGGTGAGGTTGTGATGCTCGGCGAGAGCGAGACTTATCTCAAAGGCAAGGGCCTAAAGCCGAGGACCATCCGAGACCTATCACAGCAGATGGGAGAGGCTCTGACGGCGTTCTGGACCGACAACGCGACGGACTTTCAGACGCAGTTCGTCTTGGAGTTCCTGCCATCGATGGGGCAGGTTATCCGCCTTCTTGAAAGCCACAAGCCGCAGGACCCCGATGGCATTTAATCGCGAAGAATAACTGCCGCTATCCTGTCCACCTCGAAGCGGCGATCTTCACGTCATCACCTGTCAATAGGAGACCGACGATGACTGAAGATCGATCTAACGAAACGGCCTCGACTCCGGCGACTTATGTTCGGGGAGGAAATGCGAGCACCGCTCCTTATCGGCTTGCGTATTCGGTCGACGAAGCGGCGCGTCAGGCGAATGTATGCCGCGACGTCATTTATCAAGCGATCCGCGAGGGTAGCCTACGCGCGAGGAAGTCGGGTCGACGGACCCTGATCCTCTGCGCTGATCTTCAAGTCTATCTCCGGAACTTGCCGCACTTGGAACTGCGCAGGCCTCGATGAGGTGATGTTGAATCCTCGACCGGCACGATCCGGTAAAGGACGGCGAAAGAAGCCAAAGCCGCAACGCCAATTGCAACGGCGCAGTCCAACGATCAGGGGATGACGGATGGGCAGAAATCTTTTTCTCAAGTATCGAGAGCTTGCGGTTGGTCGTGGTCTTTCTCCGATCCCGACGATCGGGAAGGTCTGCCCGATAAAAGGGTGGAATGTTGCTTGTCACCGGCCGCTTATAAACGACGAGATCGGGCCTCGATTCCTCGATCCCGAGGCTGATGTTGGGATTGCCGTGGCGACCGGCTTCAATGATCTCGTGGCGTTCGATTTCGACGGCGGTACGCTAGCGCAGGTGAACGCCCTGCGGGACATTTTTGCCGCGCATTCACGACTAGTCGCGCCGTGCCGCGGGAGCAAAGGCGCAACCGTCTTCTGCCGCATCACGGGCATGAAGATCCGGCGATTTGCAGGCGTCCTCGACGTGCTGGGCAGCGGTGGCTCCAAGGTGCTGCCACCTACGATCCATCCAAATACCGGCCGACCGTACGCATGGCTAGGCGAAGTTAGTCTCTTTGATCTGCACGTTTGCCACCTGCCGGTTCTGCCGATCGAGGTCGTGACCGAGATCGCAGAAGCACTTTCGCCGTGGATCCCGTTGGCGGCGCCGCCGAGGCCACGCACCCCGATTGCCTACGCGGACCGAAATGTTCGATGGGTCGTCGAACGGCGTGTTGCCGATCTGCGAGCGGCGGGCGTGGGCGGTCGAAATTTCGAACTCTACTGCGCCGCGCGCAGGCTTGCCCGGCTCGGGCTTCGCGACGACGAGATCGTCAGTCATCTCTTGCCTGTCACCATCGAGATAGGTCTGCCTCGCCGTGAGGCACTGCGCACGATCGGGTCCGGAATCAATAGCTCAAATATCATCCGAGGGGCAGCATGAGACCCAATCGATTTGATTTTCGTGATGAAGAGCGCATGGACCAGAAGGTAATGGACGCCACGCCGACGCCACTGCTTAGACCAATGGCGGCGGCTCGTCCGTTTCCCGCTGACGGTCTCGGCGATCTGGCCCCTGTTGTGCTCGCCATCCACGACGTGGTTCAATCGCCGGTCGCAATGTGCGCAAATAGCGTACTGGCCGCCGTCACTCTGGCCGCCCAGGCCCACGTTGACGTGGCGCTGCCGTTCGATGAAACGTCCGTGTCACCTGTGTCCGGCTACTTTGCGACGATTGGAAAGAGCGGTGAGCGCAAGAGCGCCACCGATCGGCACGCAATAGCGCCACTCAAGATACGAGAACGCGAACTCCGGGAAATCTATCTCAAGGAGTTTGGCGCTTGGAAAAACGCAGTGGAGCTTTGGGAAAGCGAACGTCGAAAGATTCTTTCGCGAGGGGGATCGTCTGTTTCGAAGCGGGTCGATCTTGAAGCGCTTGGTCCATGCCCCGATGTGCCCGTCCGCCCCTCGGTACTCCTGAAGGAGCCGACGCTGGAAGGAGTCGTGAAACTGTATCTCACCGGCCAGCCGAGCGTGGGCATCTTTTCGGCGGAAGGCGGGCAGTTCGTTGGCGGCCATGCCATGAGCGACGACGCGAAGCTGCGTTCCGCGGCCGCTCTCTCCGAGTTGTGGGACGCCGGCGAGGCCACGCGAACTCGGGCGGGGGACGGGCACCACACGCTTGTCGGCCGAAGGCTGTCAATGCACCTTCTTTTCCAGCCGAACGTCGCCGAGGAATTCGCATCTGACCAGATGCTGCGTGGGCAGGGGCTCATGTCGCGATTTTTGTTGGCCTATCCAGATACTCTTATGGGGACGCGCCTGCGGCGTTCCCCGAAGTCGCAGTCCATCGCGGTGCTCCATGAGTATAAGCGGGCGCTACTGGCGAGGCTCTGCGCGCCGCCGCCGCTTTGCGAGGGCCGCAAGCGAGAGCTAGAGCCTCGCAAGCTGACTATGGCGGCCGCGACCGTCGAGATCTGGTTCGCCTTCGCGGACGAGATTGAACGCCTACTGGCGCCGGACAAGCCCTTGGCCCAGATTTCGGGGTTCGCAGCGAAGGTCCCCGAAATCGCCGCTCGCATCGCGGCGGTGCTCGCCTGGTGGAGCGATCCAAACGTCAAGGAGATCGGCCCTGTCCACCTCGAAAACGCCAAGCTCTTGCTCGAATATTATACGCAGGAGCAGCTGCGCCTGTGTCACAACCAGTCATTGCCGCGGCATCTTTCGGACGCCATAGCGCTCCTCGATTGGCTGCGCCGCAAGTGGTGGAGCGAGTTACGCCAGCGGCACGTCTCGGTCGCCGACATCTGCCAGAACGGGCCGCCGTCCATTCGCCAAGCTGGACAGGCGAGGCTCGCTTGCGCCGTCCTCGTGGAGAACGGTTGGCTCCACCAAATGAAAGACGGGGTTCTTATCCGAGGAAAGATGCGCAAGGAGGCGTTCCTGTTGGATGGAGGACTGGTGAATGATTGAGATGTCCGACGACGACTTCAAAGGGTTCGTGACCGTGCGGCGCCGGTCGCGGTCGCTTTTGCAGCTTTCGCCACTTTCGCATGGTGCAGCCTCTGGGGAGTCGAATAACCGGGGTCAGACGGCCCGACAGGCCGCTAAAGCTGCGAAACTTGCTAACGAAACGTCCGACTTTGGCGGTGTGGGGCGCGCTAATGCCGCTAACTCTGCGAAAGCAGTACCCCTTAAAATTCAACATTCGCAATCCGTCGCGGAGGCCTGCAAAAGTTTAGCGGTCATCCCACCCTGCCCAGCCAAGATTACCGAGCGAGCGGCCGTGATTGCGACCTCTGCAGAACTGGCCCGAACAGAATCGAACCTCACAGCACGGGCAAAGTACGACTTGGCGTCCCGGGATGACCTAGCGGCCCAGTGGTCGGCACATGTCGAGCACGTTATGGCGGTCGTGGAGTACGTCGCACATCACCCCGTTGTGGGCCTGCTGCACCGGCACACTGTAGCCTTCGTTCGGTCGCCATGGCATCGGCAGGCCATCGCACTTGGCTGGGACGCGTGCGCGCTCTACGGCGTCCACCCAGACCCAGCTGCTCCAACCGTACGCATGAGTGAATGCGGCCTCGTCCCTCACCTAGCTCTAGGCACCATGCGGAATCTTCGCATCGCGGCCGTGACGGCGGACGCCGTGACCCTGCGCGCATCGTCAGGAATGCCCGTGAATTTTCCCCGGTATCCGATTGGCGGTGACGCCCTCGCGCCTTGGTGGGTCTCGCTGAATGCCATCGTCGCACAACCGAAACCGAAAGGCTCTCAGTGAATATTAGCATCGCTACGCGAAGACCTAAGGATGTGTGCGCGAGGTCGATCCAATCACGCGATGGATCGCCCATCGCTTCTCGGTCAAACGGTTCTCGAAGATCCAGAGCAGGAGGCCCGGGAGGCCAATGGGGCTTCGCGAGAGAGAGGCCATTTGGCAGCAGGGGTTACAATCATGATCTCAACTGGCCGGCAGATTGCGGCAGCCAGAGCTCTCCTTGGCTGGACCCAGCGGGACCTTGCCGAGGCTTCGAATTTGCACGTGAACGCAGTCGCATACTGGGAAGCCCGCGAAGAGATTCCCCACAAGGGTTATTCTGTTCCGGTTGCCTGCCGCCTCATGCAGCAAGCGTTTCTAGACGCCGGAGTGATGTCCTTTATCAAGCCATCAGCGGGCGTGCGACTTGTGTGAAAACCACAATTTTTGCGCGGTACGCGCAGGCGCGCGCGTACGCGTCATGGGGTGCCAGCCGTGAATGAAAAAGTTCGACGAGCGATACTGGGAGTCCTTCCAGACCTCGCACTGCTTTCGGAGTTCCAACCTCCGCCACCTAAGCCACGACGCGAGCCGCATCGGTGCGGAGCGAAAACCCGTCGAGGCTCGCCGTGCCAGGCGCCATCAATGAAGAACGGTCGCTGCAAACTTCACGGCGGCATGTCCACCGGTGCGCGGACTACAGCCGGGAAACGACGGGTAGCCGAGGCGAGGGCGAGGAGGTGGGAAAGGTGGCGAGCCGAGCGGGAGAGCGGAGGCGGCGACATTGAGACTTGTGGCCAACCCAAAATTTCCGCGCGGTACGCGCGCGTAATGACAGCGCCGCGGATACCCGTAGTTGCTGGAGCCATTAAAAGGAGAAATGTTCGTGTCACAAGGCGAAATACAAACGTGGTGGGGCGGTCTCGACGAGATTTACATTGAAGTATTCGATGAAAGCAGCGTGATCGGCTTCGCCATTTTGCGTGAGGAAGTAGCATTCCCAGATGCCCTGATGATGAGCGCATTTGCGGTTTCCTGCGAGCATTGTGCGATGGCGTGGGGTCGGGAAATCTTTGAAATTGCGCAGTCTTGCGCTGAAGATGAAGAGCGCAGGCTACTTCCAATGCCCGACTTAACCTATGACAGCTTCCACTTATGGCTTAACTGCGATCCCGCGGCGCTTTATGAGGTCTGCACGCATCCAGCCGCACGCGCGCTCGTAGGGTCAGATGACGGCGCCCTAAAGCGCTTTGATTGGTATGTACGGGCTATTGTGTCCTTCGTAGACTCGCCGCCACATCCTAAAATAGACGACGATCTCTTGCCGTTCTGAGCGGTGCCGGGACAGCGCTTTCTCTGCACGTCAGCAGTCTATTTTCGCCGCAGTACGTGCGCGCGTGCGCGTGACCTGAGACCCTTCTCTCATCCAGTCAGAGGGTGAGTCCTGGGCTCAATTTCTGGACCTGATCGATCATCACGGCAAGGGCCAGATGGTGCTCGTGGAACTCCTCCGGTGTCCGGTTGGCGAGAGCCGAGTGGGGTCGGACACGATTGTAATCGTCGCGCCACGTCGCCAGCAGCGTTCTCGCTTCGTCGAGCGTGGAGAACAGCGTCTCGTTCAGGAGCTCGTCGCGCAGCCGCCCGTTGAAACTCTCGACGAAGGCGTTCTGCTGCGGCTTGCCGGGCTGGATATAGTGCCAGTCGACGCAGCTGGCCTTGCTCCATTTAAGGATCGCCATGCTGGTCAGTTCGGTGCCGTTGTCGGAGACGCATGTCCTCGGCCTGGCTCT
>CAYWIF010000053.1:0-10800 GCA_964458265.1 uncultured Hyphomicrobium sp.
AGGCTGATTGGTCGGAGCGGCGAGATTTGAACTCGCGACCCCTTGCACCCCATGCGATATTTTTGAAACGCGCTGCAACCGAGTGAACAGCTCGCGTTCCTGATTCGTCATCGCGTTACACCGCTTCCTTGATGCAGAGTGTTTCAATTGCATTCAGGTAAGCTCGCGCGAAACTGTACCCCAATTAGTACCCCACGAAACCCTTTGTCTGCGGGGTACAGTTTTGCGGCAGGTGCATTGTCTGGTTCAACCCGGCATCGACCACGCCGCAATGGGACCACCCGTTGAGGTGACACGATGCGCGCCGAGCGACCCTTCACCGACACTTTCCTGCGGCACCTGAAGCCCCAGGAAGCGCGATACGACGTGACCGACCCCGGACGGCGTGGCTTCCAGGTCCGGGTCTTTTCAAGCGGCCAGAAGAGCTTCCAGTTCCGCTACCACCGGCACGGCATCACCCGCCGACTGACGCTCGGCCCCTACCCGGCCGTCACGCTGGTCGAAGCGCATTTCGCCCATGCCGAGGCCGTGAAACTCCTGCAGCTCGGCCGGGACCCGGCCACCCTCCGGCTGTCGGCCCGCCTGCAGGAAGCCAACGCAGGGACCGTCGCAGAGCTCGCTGAGGAATTCGTCCAGCGCTACGTGCTGCGCGAGCGCAAGCACCCGGAACAGGTCCAGCAGATGCTCGATCGGAACGTACTGCCGTTCTGGCGGCGCCGGAAGGCCCAGGACATCACGCCCCGGGATGTCACCCTGTTGCTCGACCGCGTGGTCGATCGCGGCTCCAAGGTCATGGCCAATCGGGTCGCCGCGGTCGTCTCGCAGATGTTCAAGTTCGGCGTCCAGCGCGGACTCCTGACGGCGAGCCCCTGCGTCGCGCTGCAACGTCCCGGCGGCCGGGAGTCGTCGCGCGACCGCCTTCTGACCGAGGAGGAAGTGCAAACCGTCTGGCAGCGACTCGACAGCGCCAAACTGACGGCGCCGACCCGCATGGCCCTGCGCTTGCTTCTCGTAACCGCCCAGCGTCGGGGCGAGCTGGCACGCGCCCAGTGGAAGGACATCGATCTCGCGGCGGCGCTCTGGACTATTCCTGCCGAGCACGCCAAGAACGGCAAGACCCACCGCGTCCCGCTGTCACCCCTAGCCTTGGAGCTCCTGGGTGAACTCAAGACGCTGGGGACCAGCCCGGTCTGGCTGTTCCCGTCCGGCCGCCAGGATGGCTCCCATATCGTCGAGCAGAGCCTGTCGCGAGCCGTTCGGAACAACGAAGCGCACTTCGGGGTCCCGCACTTCACCCCGCATGACTTTCGCCGTACGGCCGCGAGCATGATGACCATGCTGGGTATCCCCCGCCTGCACGTGTCCAAGGTCCTCAATCACACGGATGAGGGCATCACCGCGGTGTACGACAAGAACGACTACCTGCCGGATATGCGGCGGGCCTTGGAACTGTGGTCCGACCATCTCGCGTCCGTCGTCACGGGCAAAGCCCGCAAGGTGGTCGCCCTCGATCGTGCCACGTCGCGCCGCGCAACCGCCTAGCGAAGCGTTCGACTGTGGCGCCAAAGAGAATCACCGCGGCCAGGCTTGGCCGCCATTCGCGGGTCCAACAGTCGCGGAAGCGGATTGCTAACTTAGCAATAGCAGTGCGTGAGCGCGCGTTGGAGCGACTGGACCACTGCCTGTCGCAGGACCTGCTGGACCTCGGCTACCTGCCGGTCGTGGCAAAGCGCAAGGGCGTTGAACGCCGCCAGTGGCACCTTCTCGCCCAACCGAAGCCGGCACGCGCACTTCAAGTCAACGACATCGAAGGCCTCGCGATGCTGGTGCACGAGGAGCGAACGCAAGGCATTAACGAGCTACTGGCCGAGCTCGACCCGCATCAGCCGCTGGCGCTGACGTATTTGCTCGATCTCATGCTTGACCGTGCGGCGACTTCCTTGGATGTGAACGCAGTCAAGCTCCTGGTCAAGATCCAGCAAGAAACCTTCGATGACCACTACTTTGGGCTCGCCCAACGTGGCGCCAACCAGTTTGAATCCAGCCGACGCGGCGGCACGGGCGAACGCAAGCACAAGCGACCCGACGCGCCGGACTCTGACGAAGCGCTGACAACGTTTGTTCGGAAACTGCGGCAGGAAGGGATCGCCAATCACAAGCTGGTTTCGACGATCCTCGATCGAGTCGGACCCAAGAAGTTTGGTGGCGAGCGTTATCTGCGCAAGCGCTTTGTGAAGCTGGGTCTCCGACAACCACCCAAACGTTAGGTCTCGACAAAACGGAACACCTACTTCCGTTCCGATTCCGTCGCTAGCCTGAATCCTGGCGAAAGCGGCTGCGACTAGCCGCTGACGGGAGATCAGGCTTGAAAGCACTTCGCGTGCGTGAGGTTGCGGACCTCGTGGGGCTTTCCAGAACGACCATCTGGCGCCTGGAGCGCATCGGATTGTTTCCCACGCGCGTACAGCTGTCTACCAATTCGGTGGGCTGGCTGGAGCCCGAGGTTCGCGACTGGCTGGCTAAGCGGCCTCGTGGCAGATCCTTTGCTCCCATTGCGCGCGCCCGTCGCACCCAATCGTTTCGTTGATTCCATGGAGTTGGACCTATGCAGCGATTGAACTTGATCACGCCTAAAGAGGCGGCTGAGGCCCTCGGAGAGTCCGAGCAGACCCTGGCCAGTTGGCGCCGCAGCGGTCGCCATGACCTTCGCTATTTCAAGCTCGGCCGCCTGATTCGCTACGACGCTGACGATATCCAGGCCCTGCTTGAGTCACTCGAATCGACGGGCGAAATCGACGACGAGGACGACGACACCGAGTACGACGATTGAGGGTAGGACGTATGGACTCCCACAACATCCCCAACGCCTCGCATAACGGTTTCGCGGCAAATCCGTTGGACGAGCGTTGCTTGATCACGGGAGGGCCGGCTGTGGTAAGCGCCAGCGGCGCGGCCCTGGCCCCGCATCGCGGGGCCAGGGCTCGGCCGCGCGCACCACAGCCGGCCGAGGGTCCCGTGTCAAGCAACGCTCGGCACATCAGGCGCATTCCGTCGAACACCCCGATGTCCGCGGCCACCATCAAAGGCGCTCTCGCCGAACTCAATGCAGCAGCCGCCCACAACGAGGCTCGCTACGAGGCGCTGGTCACAGCGCTTGGCCCGATCGATCGCGTGGGCCAGGACAGGCGATTTCGCGAACGTGAAGTTCGGGGCTTTCCGCCGAGCATTCGCGCGTCCCTGCTCGACCGCTACCTCCATACGGCTGGCATTGAGTGCACGCCCCTGGAGGGTGCCCAGTTCGACTTCGCTGACCGCGTAGGGTTTTCGCCAAGAACCTGGAATCTCGCCAACTTCCAATTGGGCTCGGCATCCCGAGCCTTGCGGTCCGGTCGAGTTCATCTCGGGCTGAACGACGAAGACATCTGCCAGCTCGCAGATCACGCAGCGAAATTCGTGTCACGCATGACGGTCGCGACAACGCTCGAGATTCAGTACGCTCGGGCGAGCGCGTATGCCCGCGGCAAAGGCATCCGCCCGCCAGTTCCCGTGTACGGCAAGCGTTCACTGGCTGCGTGTCTGGGCCGACTCAAGGCATCAACCTGGTGGCGCCGCACCATGAGGCAGGCCTACCGCCGATCAACAGAAGAAACGCTGAGGGCCTGTGGGTTGGTTCACTCGCGCGCCGCGCTCTACGTCTCGGACGAGGTGTTCCGGATGCGACTCCAACAGATCGAGCGCAATCAGGCTCATCTTTCCCAGCTACAGGCAACCAGCGATGACGGCGTGACCTTCACACTCGCCGAGCTTTCCGACCGCAATGTGAGCAATCCTTGCATTCGTCGGGCTGAGCTAATGACCCGCATCCGAGGGTTTGAGGAGGCTGCCAGCGCCATCCATTGGCCTTGTAGCCTCTACACAGTGACCACCCCTAGCCGGTTTCACCCGGTGCTCAGTCGCAGCGGAAAGTCCAATCCGCTCTTCGTGCGTTCCACGCCACGCGACGCCCAGGAATGGCTGAACGTCGCGTGGCGTCGGGCCCGGGCCAAGCTACATCGGGACAAGATCACCATCTTCGGCTTCCGGGTGGCGGAGCCCCATCACGATGGAACGCCGCATTGGCACCTGCTTATCTTCTCCGCGCCCGAGGACAGGCCACGGATCCACGCCTGCTTCGTCCGGTACTTCCTGCTTGGCGATAATCCTGACGAGCCAGGCGCCGCAAAGCACCGTGTAACGGTGGTCAATATTGACCCCGACCGAGGCAGCGCGGCGGGCTACCTGGCCAAGTACGTCGCCAAGAACATCGATGGCTATGGCGTCGGCGTCGACCATGAGGCTGCGATGCCACAATCGAACGCCCGCTTGACCGCCTTACGCGTTGACGCGTGGCGTTCCGTGCACGGCATTCGGCAGTTCCAGCAGATCGGCGGTCCACCCGTATCCGTCTATCGCGAGCTGCGCCGAATTGAGAGTTCAACGGTACCGGTCATCGAAACTGTACGCGCAGTAGCGGATGCCGGCGATTGGAGCGCCTATGTTTCTGAAATGGGGGGCATCTTTGTACCCGCAATGGCGCGGCCCCTCCGGCTTTTTCGTGAGTTCGAACCGCGCATTGGACTCTACGGAGATCCGGTTGGCGATCGAATAGTCGGGGTAATCGCCGCCGGCGTTGTCGAACGAACGCGCCTGAGAAGTTGGACTATCTCACCGATCGATTCGTCGGCGGGCTCGCGCGCCCTTCACTGACGACCTTGGACCTGTGGAAATAACTGTACGGTTGTCATCGGTCTTGAGAGTTCGCGCTACTCTTTCTCGAAACCGTGGCTCCCAAACTTCAACGTGCGGCTATTTTCGGTAACGGTCCGCACTATCTGCTCTGGCGCGCCCTTCGGCAGCGTTGCCTCGATCTCAAGCGTGACCGTCACGGTTGCGCCGACCTGCCCGGCCAAGTGCGCGATTACCTCCTCTGCGACGCGGCCCGCATCACGACCGACGCGCGCGGGGTCTAGTATCACGGTGCCATGATAACGACGCGGCAGCATCAGCCCGCCGCCTGAAGTTGCACCGGGGCTGTCAACACGATCACTGCTTGCAGCCGCAGCACCCGCCTCATCACCGGGCATTGGTTTTGCAGTGCCGGGCAGTACTGCCGTCGGAACTTCAGCGTCCATCTGCCGGCGCGCAACGGCAGGCTTCACCAGTAGGCCAGCGTCCTCTGCTACCAAACTGGTTACCTGCCCCGCGCGAAGGCCACGGTACCGGCCTTCCGCTTGGTCGTAACTCTCCGCATACGCGAACGTATCCGACTGCCACGTAAGCAAGCTGACGCCATCGCGCATCGCTTGTATCAGCACCTCCGGACCGGCAATTCGTGGCAAGTACAGATAGCGCGCGAAATCCTCGACGAGCTGCCGCACGGCGACGTGGTCATCTCGCCACAGCGGTACCTGATCCAACTGCCTGCGCAGCATCGTCGACCCCAGTAAGGCGATCAACAGCTCATCGCTCCGCAGTCGCTTGCTGGCTCTGGCAGCTAACGGGTCGTTCCCCGCGAGCTTCATCGCACTCCAAGTCACCGCCGCCTGTGGTGACTTCTGCTCAGGCACGAGGACCCATTGGTAGGTCTCGGGTAGGCGTAGGTTGACTGCGCCATCCGCGGCTAGTTTCTGAGTTTCCGCCTGCCGCGCCTGGTGCGGGTCGAGGTTTAGTTGATCCTTCTCCGCAACGATTGATGACCACGCAAGGTACTTACGCAATGCTTCGTCGAGGTCCTGATATCGCACCTTGTCAGCTGCGAGAAATACCAGCGTATTTCGATAAAGTCGCGGTGTACTACCGCGAGACTCGAGAATTGCTTTTGCAGCGACCTCCGCAGCGCTCCCGCCCTCCTTGCTGTATGTCTGCTCTGGAGGCAATACCACCAGGCGAGTATCGAGGTCATCCGGTACATCGGCGCCAGTGCGTGGCAGCGGGTGAACGCGCGAAAAGTCGCCAGTCTTCCTGAGATCGGCCCGAAGCCGCGCGTCCAGTTCCGCCGACATCTTGTCCGGGTCACGCTTGAGCAGCTCGGCTCGATCGTCAGCGAGCTTGGTCACGGTTGGCTGCGTGGCATACCAGGCGCGTGGGCCGTCTTGGTAGAGATACGTGGATGCGGACGCGAGTCGCCTCAGCGCGTCGCCGAACACGGCCGGTGTTTCACCAGGCATGACACAACCAAGCTTGATGCGACGGTCCTCGATACCACGATGCGCTGCTGCGGTCGTAGGTGCAGAACCGAGATAAATTGTGCGCGCCACCCTCCGCGTCGCGTTCAGCTTGCCCAGGTTGGGAACCTCGGCGTCGATCTTGAGTGGCAGCGAGCCCGGACCGTCCACATCCTTCTCGATAATTGGCGCCCAGTTGTCGGAGAGATAACGTGTCAACTCCGACTGAACGCGCCCATCGTCGATCGGAATGGTCGAGGGTAGTATGAGCGGATTTCTATCACCCTTTTCCCATAGGCTGTGTATCACAGACGCCATGAGTCGCAGCACGCCGCGCGTGCGTTGAAATTTTACGAGCGTGGACCAGTCCGTGTAGAGCCGATCGAAAATCTCGGGATGGATGGGGTAGCCGGCCAGAATGCGCTTTTCGTATTCGCTACCCTTGCACTCAACGGGGAACTCTGCAGCTTGCGCGTGATACAGATCGGCAAATGCACGCGCAGTCACATCACGTTGCTTGAAAGCATCGGCCCCTGCAAGCGGTTCGAAAAGTCGTCGCCGCACGATTTCGAATCCCTCGTCGGCGGTTGCCGGTCGCCAAGAAGATTCGATGCGTCCAACCACGTTGCGAAGCCGATCAAGCGCCTCGCGCCCGCGGATGCCGCCCACCTCCACGTCGTCGGTCGCGGTGTGTGGCGACCCAGCGGTATCCGATGCCGGCAGAGAAACGACAAGTAGACAGTTCTTGGCAAGCTTGGCGGATTCTGTCAGTGCCTGCGCGAAGGTGAACATCGTCTCGAAGCTGCCACCTGCCAAGTCGCTTTGATCATGGAGTTGCCGCGCGTAAGCCACCCACTCGTCCACCAACACGAGACAGGGACCGTGTTCAACGAATAACTCGCGCAGCACGTCGCCGGGGCTTGTCGCCTTTTCGTCGTCCTTGGCCACACGCGCGAATGCCTTCTTCCCGCCAAGTTGATAGGCCAGCTCACCCCATAGGGTCCGCACGACGGTGCCGTCTGGTTTTGTGACCGGATTACCCGGAGAGATCTTGTTTCCCACGAGCACGACGCGCTTTGCCTTTGGCAGCGCATTGACACCTGCCACAGCCATTACAGCGTCGACGCCGATCAGCTCGCTTGGGGCGGCGCCCGAGAATAGGTGATAGAGGGCGAGCATTGAGTGGGTCTTGCCGCCCCCAAAGTTCGTCTGAAGTTGCACAACTGGATCTGCGCCATTACCGGAAAGCCGCTGCACAGCGCCCACCAGGAGACGCTTGAGGCTCTCAGTAAGGAACGTGCGGCGGAAGAACTCAGCTGGCTTCCGGTACTCGTCCGTACCTTCTCCGAGGTGAACTTGCCAAAGATCCGCGGCGAACTCGGCCTGTTGGTAACGCCCGCTGGCCACATCAGGGTGGGGCGTAACAACTTCGCGCCACGGCCTAAGTGAGCCTGAAGTGGTGGCCTCAATTAGCGAGCCACCCACCTTGCGCTTCTCTCGGCGTACCTGCTCGTCGTAGGTAAGGCGGCGTAGCTCCAGTTTCATCTTATTGACTTCATCGGCCTGCGATGACGAACAAGCCGTGAGCAGACGTGCGATCGAATCAAGAGCGCGGTCCGCGTCGTCGCTCGAGAATGGTTCTTGGTGTGCCCATTTGGTTCGCCAGTCACGGAGTTCCTGGACTAGAGATCGCTCAGCGCGGCCAAGCGTTCGACCGAATAGGTTGTTCCAACTATCCCAAACAACTTTGAGGAGCGCTGCAACATCGAGCTGAGCAATGGTTTTGCGGCTGTATAGCCGATCGTCGCCGAGGATCCGCTGGACCTCGGACTGGGCTAAGGCACCGTAAGCACTCTTAAATTCGCGCTCGACAAATGGAGCCAACCCCTGCTTTAGAAGTTCCATGGCCTTCCCGACGCGCTCCTGGTTAGTGATGGCCATCGACTATTCCTCGGTGTCGGCGAAAAGGCCTGCCTGCGCGGCCTGGGGCTTGTGGCCCTCGCGTGCCAGCCGGACGATTTCCGGGAAGCTTTGCACTAGACTGTTGTAGGCAAGCGCCTCAGTTGCGCGCTTCTTGCGCTCGCAAAGCGTATAGAGCCGGTACGCAAGCTCCCGTGCGACCTCGGCTTTAGTTCCGAGCTTAGCAACGAGTTCGGCAGCCGAGCCTTCTCCGCCGCTTGAAAGCGCACGGATCAGGTGGTGCACGACCTCCCATGCGCTCAATCGCGGATCAGTAGCCGGGTTCCAATCCTGGGACAGTTCGTTCGGCCTTAATAGGCGTACCTTGCCGCCTGGCGATTTCCTATCGAGGATGCCAGCATCCTTCATTCCTTGAACGCTTGTGTTTTTGGATTTGGAAAGCTGTTCGGCCACGCCATAATCGCCATCAGCGAATCCCACCTGATCGAACCAAGTCAGCGCCCAACGGCTGTCAGCGTCGAAATCCGCCTCTTGTTCGGCCAGTGCTTCGTCTAGAGTCTGATTTATTAGCGCAAGCGCCTCGCGCACGCTCAATGGCTTTCCCTCAGCGTCGAGAACATTGCCGTAGCGTGTGTACACCGCCATGCCTGGGCCAATCGCCGCTTGTGCAAGATCCACTGGCGCAATATTGCCGCGCTGCAAATGTGAGAGCGCCACCGGCAATTCTGCCTTGAGCGCCGTTATGAACTCGCGCCGTGTAGCGGTAGGCGATTCGATAGCGCGAGGCCTGCAGACAAGAACGATGCTCGAAGCGAGCGCGTTGGAAGCTTGTCCTCGTAGCCGAGTGCCGCCTTCAGTTCGCATTGGCCATGTGCCGGTGATGGACAAACCGGCACGAACTACGGCATCTAGGAAGGTCTCCCAACCAGTACTTGCTGTCCCTTTGTCGTCATCGCTTTCCGCTTGCTTAAAGGCATAGTAGATAGTTACGGGAAACGCTGGATGTGCCTGCTCGGCAAGTTGATGCATTGCCCGCGTCATGCCATCGAGGAAGAAAGCCTCTGCGCCTGCCTTGCCATCATGACGATATGCGAAGGCGACCAGTTCGTCTGTTTTTGGTACTGCAAGTGTCGAGAAGAGATCCGGGAACACCAGTTTGAGTGATCGGCGCAACCAAACATAAAAATAGTCGGAGAGATCCGCATACGGAACATTGTCGTAATATGGTGGGTCGGTCGAAACTACCTTTGACCTGCTCAGTGTCTGAGTCATTGCGTTCAGTTGTTCGGCTCGTCCGTACCCAAGTAGCGGACCGTTCTCGAGCGTCTTACGGAATGCGTCGACTATTCCTGTAATGTCGCCACCGGCACCCGCAAACGGATTCAAGTCCGCGTAGTCCCAAACCATTGCAATAGCCTGTCGGCCAAACGCAGGGGCAGATTTGCTTTCTCCAGCTCGCCAGCGAGCTTGTGTAACCAAGAACACGGTTTCCTTGCTGACCACAAACGCCAAGTAAACGCTGACCGCGTCAGCATAAGCTGTGGCACACGTACCGCCATCAACGAGTGCCTTATTGTCGTCAGGTATGCCAGCGAGGCGAGCGTCGCTCTTCACCCGCTCGGACGCTTCACGCACGAGATCAGATAGCGTTGATAGTGTGACAAGTTGACGATGTGTAAACAGTTGATCAAACCGGTCCATGCCGTAGGGCTTCACACCGAGATACTGCGTACTCCCTGAGATTGCTACTTCCGGTTTCCATTCGGGCTTCAAGTTAAGTGCCACCGTCTCCTGCTCCAAAGTAGGAGGGAGGTAGAGTCGCCCGCGATCACCCTCGGCGACTATCGCCATTAGGCGTGCTCCCATTCGCCCAGCTTTACCCTGCGCCTTTATGTAGTCGCCTGCGATTGGTGTCTTTGACATCAGACATTGAAAATTTGCACCGCGTGCGAGCTTCGTGCCGTTTTCCGCCGTCTGCAGATCCTTCGGCTTTCCTAACCTCACCGTGAATCGGTAGTCATCGTTTTCGATTAATGGTTCGATATACGCCTCCTTGCCCGCCTTAGTAGAGAGCATGAAAGTTGAGGCGAGCGGAACGTTTACTTTTGCAAAGGCAGGATTCGGGCTCGGAACGGTACGTGCCCAAAGACAAGCGATTACGGTGAGTTTTCGACCGACGTATGGCTTCAGGTCCGGCCGGAGTTTCGCCATCTCTGCGGTGACCTCAACCTTTGGGTAAAGGTGACCGACGCGCTTCTCCGCTTCATCGCGCATCCATTCGCCATAGTAGCGGACGTCCTCGGCTAGACCCTGAGCACCCTTCCAATTGCGTGTGAACAACGCCCTGTCGGTGCGCGCCGCGGGATTCACGGGCGACTTTCCGTAAAACTTAGGCGGAATCTCGATCATCGCCTTATTGATGAGCACCGCCACTGGGTTTAGATCACTCGCGTGACTTTCGAGCCCAAGGCGCTGAGCTTCCAGTGGAAGCGCCCCTCCGCCCGCAAAGGGGTCGTGGAATCCAGGGAGCTTCTTTCGGTCAAATAGAACTTTGGCCATCGGATGATCTGCGTTCTCCGCGCAGGCGCGCCGCCAGCTCGCCCAGATTTCGTCGCGGGCAGACCCCAGTACGGTTTCGTTAGTGGTGTTCTCCCACTTGACCAGTTCTTCGATGATG
>CAYWIF010000053.1:10810-12571 GCA_964458265.1 uncultured Hyphomicrobium sp.
CCAAACAACCTCTGGCGTTCCTTGTCCTGTTTCTTTTCCGTCGGAAACAGATCTGGATGCGCCGATGGATCGTCCACCATCTGAGAGAAGAGCACTGCTCGCGCGGCGGCTAGCGGGCGCCGCGCCCACCATAGATGCAGCGTGCTCGGATGTCCGTGCCGGATGGACTTTTCGCGCGCCGACGCGGCATTGATTGCTTCAAGCGGCAATGCGACTTCGATGAGCTTCCTATGCTGTTTCACAATCACAGTCCGTCAATCTTCGTCTGCAGCCATGCAGCCATCTCACGTGCCTGTCGCACCTGCCCGGGAATCAATAATGCTTGCTCGGGTGTTAGCGCAAACTCGGCTGCATGACAAATCTGGTGGCGAAGCGGCTCAAGACTCTCGACATTCTCTCGGGAGTCATTTTCCCCATCAAAAAGGCCAAGTCCGGCGGCAGCGCGGAGCTCCTGGCCGAAACTAGCGCACGATAGGCGATCGATCGCCACATTCTGGGAAATTGCTTTTTCCCAATGGGCGTCAATCGACCTACGTTGCCTGTTGTCAAGAAGTTCAAGCCATTCATCGGGATTCGTTCTGCACCGCTTCCGAATCCACTCAATAAGCAGCATCTCGATCGCGATGACGACACCGAACAGGACCGGGTAAACGGGAAGCTTCTGAATATCCGACAGGGTTACCAGTCCGGAAATGTTGCGGTCCTGCAGCAAGAACCGAAATCGCCCCTGATCGGCGGATTCTAGGTACGAGATAAGCGGCGCATCTGCCGCCATGAACATTCCTTCCCGAAGGTTGGTGAAGCCTTCGCCCCTGACAAAAACAGCCACGATGTCATTTCCGTCGTCATCAGTTAGCGGCACTTGATCGAAATCAGTAAGACGTGGATCGGCTTCAATCTCGGCCCATCGGTTTGCCACGCAGCAAAGCAAATCGACCCGAGCCGTCGCGATAAGTGACACAGGGACCTCTGAGCGAACCGCATCCAGGAAGGCGGTTGCGGTGGTCCCCAGTGGTCGGCTGGCCCAGCGGCTCAACGCGGACGCTCTGCACGCCGAATGAGATCGCCAAAGTCATAGTTCACACTACTCGCGCTGAAGTCAGGTTCCCGTTGAAATGGATTGCGCAAGTAATGTATGCGGTGACTCGCGTCATCCAGGAACTCGACAATTGCAAGGATGAAGTCGTCGGGCTTGTTGAGCGAATAGAGAATCTCGTTCTTCGTGACGGTGATAGTGGATGCACCACTTACCCGTCCTTTCACTTCGAGGAAGCGAAGCTGCCCAGTTCCGGGAACGCGACTCTCGATGTCGTACCCCAGCTTTTCGAACTCGCGGTCTGTGGGCTCGAAGCCAAGCTGACGCTCTGTTTCCATTATTACGAGGCGGGCACGCGCCGCGGCGGCCTGCGTGTCGGCCGGACTGGTCACTTCCGGCGTAGTCCGCCCTAACATCTTGCTCAAGAGCCCCAACGGCACCACCACCAGCGCCCCCAGCACCGCCGGCGGCAGGGTCGAGAGTTGCGCCTCGGCATCAAGCTCAGCGAGACGTCGCTCGAGCCGTCCCTGTAGTTCGTCGGCGCGGCGGCGCGCCTCCTGGGAGTTGAGACGCGCACCGGCCTTGCCTGCTTGTTCCTGGAGTTTCAACTGTTCGGCGCGATGGTCCCAATAAGTGATTTCCTTGGTAAGTCGATCCTTCACCGCGGCACGGGTCTTTTCGATCCATCCTATGCGTCGGCTCCGAACTTCGGCCACGTGATCGGG
>CAYWIF010000054.1:0-11364 GCA_964458265.1 uncultured Hyphomicrobium sp.
AGTCCAGTTTCCAGAACACCCGTTCGCGCTCGTCGGCGCGCACCCTCGGGCGCTCGGTCGTCCAGCGGCCATCGCCTAGCTGATAGACCGCCCCGAAATCGCGCTCGCCATGCGGATCGCTGTCCTCATCGAAGGCGTCATAGGATTCGATCAGCTCGCGAACGCGGGACTGATCCGCGTCGGGCAACGACCGAAACCCGACTGTTGCGAAAGCGGTGCAGGCCAGCCCCATCGCCTGCCGCGCCCGATCATTCAATCGGGCAATCCGCGCCGTCCGCTCGCGCTGGCTGATAGGGGTCGCGCTCATTGGCCGCGCCCCCGTGACTGATTGACGCTGCGCGCTGCGCGCGTTTCGCAAATCAGGATCAACGCCCCGAAATCCTCGCGCTCGCCAAGCCGGTCGGCGATCTTGCGGACACAGGCAATCGGCAAACCGTTCTCATTGGCAATGCCGCGCAAATAATCGTCACGGGTCTCCGCACCGCACTGACGATACATCAACTGCAAATCACACATTTTCTGCCTCCTCTTGGGCTGAAAGCCGCATCGCTCTGCGACCTGCGGCTCTGCCTTCCGGCGAGGATGGGAGGGGGAAGGAAAGCCGAATCGACGCCCTGGCGCGGGCCAGCGGGCGCAACGCGACCGCCACACGGGGGCGGCTATTCTGCTTCGGGAAATGAGAGGGCAAAGCCCTTGGCGTTCCCGCCTATCAGGAAACGGAGGCGATCAGCCTCCCCTCCGCCGCAGCGCGGCACAGGAACGGCACCCTTGCACGGCGCGACGCCAGCCGGACGCCCTGCGCGCGGGCCTGTGGGCCAGCGGGCGTCCGGTCAGTCGAGAGGCGAGAGAGCCAGCGGGTCAGCTCAAAAGCGCCGCACCCTCAGGAGCGCGCAGCGCGGGACAGAGTGCGTCCCTAACGAATCCCGCTCATTTGCCCACACTCCCGATCGTCACCCGAAGGGCCAAGACTACAGGCTTGGTCCGCGCCAGCGGATAGAGCGGGTTGCCGTTAGGCAGTGACCAACCCGATAGCACTGCCATTTGATGGATTACTGAAAATCTGCTTTCGATTGCAGAGTTGGGTGCCTCACAAAGCCTGATATTGCCGAATAGAATCAGTGTGTCGTCGTTTGTTCAACTTGCGCGCCGTGGTCTCGTTACCGTCTTGCGCATTAGCAAACCGACCGGTTGACGAAGGACATTTGACTTTCACACCCGCCAAGAGCATTTCGATACCTATATGAAAACCCTGTTTCGCCACTTTCTGTTGCTTGCGGCCGTGCTTGGCATAGTCGGGCAAGGTGCGGCGTTCGCGGGCGTGCCCTGCCCCGTAATGCAAATGGGATAGTCGGCGGCAATGGTCGGGCAGATGGCTGGAATGCCCGATTGCGATGTGGGCCAGCTCAAAGCCGACCCGATCAAGTCCAACGGCAACTCGACCCCGCAACTGGACATGATACCGGGATGCCAGACCATGGCTGATCAGGCGCTGGACCAGACCCTAGAGAACCGCATCCTGCTTATACCAATGAGCATTGATCAGAACCCATGTGCCCACTGGCGCCTACTTTGGCAGGGCACCAGCCATCATCAAACAGCGCGAAAGGATCAAGCGACAGACCATCGAACATCGGCGCTTGCAACACCGCAAGCTCGCCGCCTAACGTCAACCCCCAGACGAAGCCGATTTCTTCGTTCGATCACGCCGCCCAAAGCGCCAAATCATCTGACGACGGACAAGGAATATTCACCTTCCAGCGCCGCCATAACCAACCGGTGAGCCGAGGGGACGGGTCGTCGACACCGCCCCCTTGCTGATCAAAAACGCTGGCCTAGCCGCAGTCCAAAAAATTGCGGCCTGATCGGGAAGCTGCGCGACGAATCTGAGCAGAGCGATATCGCGCAGAAAGTGTTGGTGGTGAGAATGCCACGCCGGTCGAATGCATTCTGGATGAACAAGTCCACGCTCCACTTCTCATTCTTGATCCCAGCCGAAAAATCGAACGAAACAAAACCTGATGTGTTGCCGAGCAGAGAATTCAACGACACATTGAGATCCTGGGTCGCGCCGGTTTGGTAAAGCGCCGCCGCCTGCACATAGGCGTCCAAATTCCGGAACTGCGTATCGAACCGCACCGCGGTCGTGCCCTTGAACTTGGGCTGGCGTGGCAGGCGAGTGCCATCTGCGGCGGCCACTTCGGGTGTCGGTGGGTTGCCTGGCACGAACTCACCCACCTGACAGTCCGGCAGCCGGGCGACGGAAAGCGTGGCGGGATCGGCGGCGAAGTTACAGAAATTCCCCTTCAGCTTGCCGTCATTATAGGCCCCCGCTGATGTGATGGTGAACTTGCCCAGTCGAAGCTCGGCATCGAATTCGATTCCTCGCACCTCGGCGTTGCCAGCATTTCCAGTGATGCCCGAACCCTGAGTGCCCGCGACCACCACGGAATATTGCAGGTCGTTCCACTTTTCCAGATAGACGGCCGCATTCAGGCGGAAAATCCCGCTCCACGTCGTTTTGAAGCCGATTTCATAGTTGATCAGATCTTCGGAGCGGAAAGGATCGACTGTGTAAATCTGCCCGCCGATACGCAGCGGTCGGGTCTGCCCGCCCGGCCGGAAGCCGGTTGAATAGTTGACGTAGAGCATCTTGTCAGGTGCAAACTGCCAATCCAACGCCACCTTCTGGGTGCTGCCTTGCTCGCGGTAGCGCAGATACTGATCCGGCGCCGCAAAATTGGAGTTCAGGCATTGCAGGCGCTCGTTGGGGGGCAGCGGCGTTGGACAGCCGGCGCCGCCGGTTGGCACGAATAAGCTACGCGAATTGCGCGCCGAAGCAGCCACTCCGCTGAAAGCGACATAGTCCAGCTCGGTCCAGAAGTAGCGGAAGCCGCCGGTGATCTTGAGTTCCGGCGTGATGTTATAATTGCCTTCGATGAACAGCGCCGTATCGCGCGTCGTCCTGTCGTTCTCGAACAGATAGAAGGCGTCTCGCACAACGGCAGGGGTCCCCCGGATCATGCTGCCGCCCTGATCGACCGGCACGCCGAACGACGTAGCGAAGTCGGCACGGTCGCCGCCGCCCGACTCCGTGTAGCCGGCCACCTGACTTAGCCCGCGGACGACATAGTCGTTATTGGTCGACGACTTCTGCCACTGATAGAAGCCGCCGAACGTGACATCGACCGGCCAGCTGCTCGGCGTCTTGAACCGCAATTCCTGGGTAAAGATGCGTTGCTTTGGCTTGCCGAGATAATATTGCACCGGATTGATTAGGGTGGTGCAGCGAAGCGACGGCCCGGTACCAGTGCAACCCGCTTGGTCAAAGAACTGCAAGTAGGATTCGTAGCCCGGCCCGAAACTGTCATAAGTGACGGAGTAATAGGTATAGTCATTCTGCAGCTTGATGTTGCGGTTAAAATAGCCGGTGGCGCTCACCACGTCGAAATCGCCGATTTGGCCGCGGATGGTCGCCTGCGCCTGAAACCACTTGTCGTCGTTGCGCGTGTCTACATAATCCCGCACCTGCAGATCGCCCACCCGCGGATCGAAGCCGAAATAGCCAAGCGAAATCTGCCGTTGCGCGGTGATCTGTGGATTGATCGACCAGTTGTCCGCCGGTTCCCAAAGCAACGAAAGCCGACCGCCGACTTCCTCGATACTGTTGTAATTGTTCCGGGCGATGCTGGAATTGTCGAGCGCGAAACTGGTTAACGGGTTACTGTCGCCCAGTTGCAGGACTGACGGACGACCGTCACTGAAGCGCCCGTTGTTGGGCACATTGTCGATATAGCCGCCTTCCTTGCGATAATACGCCATGGCGCGGAGCGCGAGCCGCTCGGCCACCGGCACGTTGAGGAAGCCTTGCGCCTGGCCGCCGAAATCTCCGCTCCCGAACTTGTTGACCTCCAGATCCATGCCGCCGGAAAACTCGCCCAACCTGGGCTTGTTGGTGATCACGCGCAGCGTGCCGGCCAGCGAGCCGGCGCCGAACAGTGTGCCCTGCGGGCCGGACAGCGCCTCAATCCGTTCGATGTCGTAGATATGGACATCGGGCAGGTCGGCCACGTTGATCGAGATGTCATCCAGATAATATCCGGTGGCCGGGTAAGCGCCGCCAGCTGGAACGATACCCCGGAAATACACTTCGGTTCGGCCCGGCCCGACGCCGGCGAATGACACGGACGGCAGCAACGTGGCGAAATCGGTAAGACCTTTAACCTGGCGCTCGGTCAACGCATCGGCCGTAAGCGCCTGCATGGAAATCGGCACTTTCTGAATCGACTGCTCGTTGCGCGTGGCGGTAACGATGATTTCTTCAAACGTCGAGGAATCTGCCTGTGCTTCCTCCGATTGTCCGGCCGCTGCGGGTTGATCGGCAAAGGCTGGTGACGCCACCCCGGAGAGGATGGTGGTCAGAGCCAAGGCGCGAAGAAATTGCGGCTTGCGGCTATATTGCGAAATCATCAGTCATATCCCCCAAACAAAACGACGTATGCAGCCTGCTCAAAAGGCAAAACGACACGGAGATCCCCCGAGCAACCGATACAACGATCTAGCACCACCTTTCAGGTGACGCGACCGCGCCGATTGTGGCGCGCTACACCATTCAACTCAGCCGGCTTTTTCTGGCTTCAGCGTGCTGTCATGCCTAACAAGATTACAAGACTCGACCCCTGAAGTCAACATTCTTAGCATTGGACGCGTCTAGATTCGGTAACCTAGGACATTAGCAGTTGCCGGTCGAATCAGAATTTGCAAGCGTACGTTGATTCCTTTGGCGCATGTCCGGCAGGACCAGGCGCACAGATCAGACGGGTGAACATCAAGATGACAACAGCCAGCCGGGCCGACAGCGAAGCGGCGCATGACGTGGCCATCGCTGCTCGCCTACTCGAAGAAGATCCCGCCGCCGCGCTGGCGCGGGCCGAGGCGGTCCTGCGCGTTCAGCCCGAAATGCCCCAGGCCGAACTTCTGGCGGGGCAGGCGCTGCGCCGACTGGATCAGTCGCAGTTGGCGTTCACCCGCCTGAGCGCGCTGGCGCAGCAGCATCCGCAGGTGCCCGCAGTGACTTGGGAACTGGCGCAGTCAGCGAGTGCCATCGGCGCCACTGACGCGGCGATTACCGCGCTGGAACGGCTCACGCGGCAGTTGCCGGCAGTGCCCGACGCTTGGTTCCTGCTTGGCACACAGTATCGCGCAGCCGGACGCAGCGAGGCGGCGTGGCGGGCCGATCTGTCGGGCGTGAACGCTGCGGCTGCCGATCCGCTGTTGTTGCAGGCCGCAGTAGCGATGAACGAAGGCCGGCTCGACGACGCGGCCGCCCAACTGGCGTCGCGGCTGGAGGCCGTGCCCGACGATGCACCGGCGACGCGTCTGATGGGCGAGATCCAATGGCGGCGCGGCGACATGGGTCGGGCGCTGCCGTTGGTGGAACGCGCTGTGACCCTAGCGCCAGGCTTTGACCTCGCCCGCGAATTCCTCATCCGGCTGTTACTTCAGAGCAATCGTCTGACCGAAGCGCTGAGCCACGCCGAAATCCTCAATAAGTCTCCGGTGAAAAATCCCGGCTATCAGCTACTCAAGGCAACGGTGCTGGTTCGGTTGGGCCAGCAGGAAGAGGCGCGTGCTATCTATGAGACGCTCCTTGCCCGCTCGCCAGCGCAGCCGCTGCTGTGGCAGAATCTTGGTCATGTGCTCAAGACCCTGGGAAGACAGGCCGAAGCCATCGACGCCTATCGCCAAGCGGTCACCCATCAGCCAACGCAAGGGGAGGCGTGGTGGAGCCTCGCAAACCTGAAGACGGTCAAGCTGAACGCGGACGACATCGCGGCCATGCAGGTAGCGCTGGCATCGCTGGCCAAAGACTCCGACACACGGCAGGAGGACGTCTTTCACCTACATTTCGCGTTGGGCAAGGCCCATGAGGATGCCGGTGTGTTTGCCACCGCCTTTGATCACTATGAGCGCGGTAACTGCCTGCGCCGCACGCTGATCCGCCACGATGCCGATGCGTTTTCCGCAGATGTTTCAGCTACGATCACCGCCCTTGCGGCTCCATTTCTCGCGTCGCGCCGCGATGGCGGCTGCCAGGCGGCTGATCCGATCTTCATCGTTGGCCTGCCACGGTCGGGCTCCACGCTGGTTGAGCAGATTTTGGCCAGCCACAGCCAGATCGAAGGCACTATGGAACTGCCGGAGATGATGGCGATAGGCAGCCGCCTGCAATCGCGCGTCGACGAAGGCGAGTTCGCCGATTACGCGGCCATGCTGTCGTCGCTATCGGCGGCAGACCGCACCCGTTTGGGCGAGGAATATCTCGATCGCACCCGCGTGCATCGTCAATCTGCCAAAGCGCGGTTCATCGACAAGATGCCCAACAATTGGCAGCACAGCGGGCTTATCCGGCTGATCCTGCCCAATGCCACAATTATCGACGCCCGCCGCCATCCGTTGGGCTGCTGCTTTTCGGCGTGGAAGCAGCATTTCGCGCGCGGCCAAACCTTTTCCTATGATCTGATCGAGCTGGGACGCTATTATCGCGACTATGTGCGGATGATGGCGCACATCGATACGGTGGCGCCTGGCGCTGTCCACCGCGTGATCTATGAACGCATGGTCGCCGATACCGAGGCTGAGGTGACCCGGCTGCTGGCGTATGTCGGCGTGCCGTTCGAAGCGGCGTGCCTGGCGTTCTGGGAGAACGACCGAGCGGTGCGTACCGCCAGTTCGGAACAGGTGCGGCAGCCGATTTTCACCGACGGCGTGGATCATTGGAAGAAGTTTGCGCCGTGGCTCGCGCCATTGTCCGACGCACTGGGAGATGTGGTTCTGGCCTATCCAGACGTGCCGAACAGTTTGTACCCCACTGTTTGACCAAGTCTTCGCCGACCTTTATAGTACGCACCGCGGTTGGTCACCCGTGAGTGGTCGAGCAGGTGCTTTGCTGATCGTTAGAGTATCCGTGATGGGCAAGCGAGGGATTTGACCCTCAATCGGTCTGCCTTGAGCAAGGCGTTTGCGGTGACGATGAGCTTTCGCATGACGGTTGTGATGGCGATCTTTGCTGGTTTTCCGGTTTCGATGAGTTGCCGGTATTTGGCGTTGAGTTCGGGAATGAAGCGTGCTGCGACGAGTGCTGGCATGTAGAGCACCTGGCGCACGTTGGCTCTTCCACCGCGGATGAAGCTCTTGCCTGTCCGCTGGCCGGATTGGCGTGCGACCGGCTCCAGGCCGGCGAGCGATGCGGCTTGCTTGATTTCGAGGCTTCCTAGTTCGGGCATGTTGGCGATGAGCTGTTTCGCGGTGAGCACGCCGACTCCGTCGATGCTGGTGAGGATTTGGTGACGCCGGACGAGCGCTGGATCGGCGGCGATGATCCCGGCGATCTCAGCATCGAGGGCCTCGATATGGCGGGCGATCTGGTCGAGGCGCTGCTTGCAGTGCCGTTTGAGGATGGCCAAGGTGAGGTTCTTCTCCCGTTTCTTGAGCGCGGTGCGATCATGCACGAGGCCGTCGCGCGCGTTGACCAGTTCGGCCAGCAAGGCGTGGCTTGCACTTCTCGCGGGCCGGACCGGCGGTTGCAGCGTGGCGGCCAGCCGTGGCGCAGCTGTGCGAAGGCTACCAGTTCGGCCATGTCGATCTCGCCGAACTGCTTTATGCCGAGCGCCAGGCCAAGGACGCCATGCTCGCCGAGTCGATGGCCCGCGCCGATGCACTGCGCGCCGAAGCCAAATTGCGGATCGACGCACATGAACTGTGGCTGCGGTGCAGCCATATGGGAGGGAGTTAAAACATTGTCGGTGCAGTGCGCGGGGTGTCGCGCAGCGCCGCGATGGTGGCATCGACCTTGCCATCGGGCGCGACGGCGATATGGACATGCCCGCGTTGGAGGACTCCATCGGTAATGTCGGAACGGTTGGTAATGCGGCTGCGCAGCGGTTTGAGCGTTGTCTCGTTCCGGTCAAACGCGGCGAGAAATTGATACGGAAATTCGGCAGCATCGAACGGCTGCTGAAACAGTTCAGATACCGCTTGATCGATTTCTACTCCATTCATTCGTCTATATTTTCCAGCACCTCTCGGGATGCCATTGATTGGTGATTTCCGGGTGACGCAGTGGTGCTCCCAGAGATTTCTTGGGACTAGCGGACGGCGAGCCGATTGTCACCGAGTTCCGAAGCTCCACGGACACTTATCTGGATGGTGCCGGTTCTGATCGGGAGGCATTGCAAATCGGGCTGCGCGGGTTTGGTTGGCAGGCGATGGCCGAATCCCGTCCGGGATTCTGACGGCCAGCATGACAGGCGTTCGGCTGTCATTTCGCGAGCTTGGGGGTGATGCCCGTTCGGTGCATTTCACCCCGGCAAAGCAAGAGCCAAAGCCCAGTTCTGGGCCGATTTCCGGGTCGTTTGACGATGGTGCCCCTGGCCCGACTCGAACGGGCACATCCGAAGATAACGCATTTTGAGTGCGTCGCGTCTACCAATTCCACCACAGGGGCACGCCGTCGAAGCCCATAGACGGCGAATTGATTTTAGCCAACTGATTTGATGGACTATTGCAATAAAAATGGTCGAGTCCGCGAATGCTTGCCTTATCTGGCGCGGCGCACGTTGATCGCCGAAGCATCCAGCATGTTCTTGATGTGCGAGGCATAGTATTTCTCGATCATCTCGACACTGGTGCGGCAGTTCTTCGCAACTTGATAAATGTCGGCCCCCTCCATCAACCGGAAGCAGATATAGGTGTGCCGCAGGCTGTAACTGGTGCGGGGGTTGCCTTCACGGTCATGCTTCATGCCGAGTTCGTCGAGCAGCGTGTTGAACAGTTCCCTCTGGATTTTCGGGAACAGGAGTTGGTTCGCTTCGAGGCTGTGCCGCGCCTGCATCCGTTTGAACGGCAGCACGGCTCCGGGCATGGTCTTGCAATAGCCGACGCCGCGCTTGCCGCGAACGGCGATGTGCAGGATTTCCTCGTTGCCCGGTCCATCGGCAACGATGTCGATGTCGCGTATCTCGATCCGCTTGGCCTCGTCGGGGCGAAGACCGCTGTTGACCATGAACAGCACATAGTCGTGCAGGTCTTCGCAGGCCGAGCGCCAGCGTTCCTTCTTCGGATTTTTGGCGCGCTCGCCGGTCGCCTTGTAGAATGCCTTATACTCGTCGGGCGAGAACCAAGCCCGATGGGCGATCTTGCCTGACATTTTATATGGAGCCGAAATATCCGGCAGATAGGGTAGCCAGCCGTGGCGGTTGGCGGTCTTGAGGACATGTCGCAGCGCGATGATCTCGTGGTGCATCGTTGACCGCGATGGCCGCTTGGGCAGGCCGGTTTTCTTGTCGATCCGCGATGTCATGCGGTGGACGCGATATTCCTGGACGAGTCCGGGGGTGATGTCCGTCACCACGCGGTCGCCCATGAAGGGCAGCAAATGGACATTGAGCGAAATCGAGAGGCTCTTGATATATTCCTTGTTGCGCTCGCCCTCGGTGATGACCTCGAACTCCTTGACGAAATGCTCCGCCGCAGTCCGGAAGGTCACCCCTTCCTTCAATTCCCCGGCGCGGTATTTTCCCATCAGGCCAAGATACCAGTCGCGCGCAACATCCTTGGCGCGGGACAGGCTTTCCTCCTTGGTCGAAGTGCGGCGCTGCTTTCCGGCAATCGAACAGGCACATTGCCAGTGCGGGCTGTTGGGCCGCATGTAGAGCTGAACCTTGTTGTCCAGCAGGGAGTGCCGTGTTGCCATCGCGCCATCCAATGCCATTTTGTGCTAGCAGTGCGCTAGATCATCTGGCGAAAAATATGGCTAAAAACTGGCGTATTTGCAAGGTTTTTCTGGATTTCAAAAGTTTTTGAATCCCGCGCGTCTACCAGTTTCACCACACCCGCGCAGGGCCTCGCCTATAGCGCCAAGATCAAATTGCGCAACGGAGAATCCAAACAAAGCATCCTATTTCGTTGACTTCGCGACCTTCTTTCCGGCCAAATCCGTTCCGGGCCGCGCCTTGCGAACATTGACGGCGGATGCGTCGATGTTGTTCTTCAAATGCCGCCCGTAGTATTTCTCGATCATCTCGACACTTGTGCGGCAGTTCTTGGCAACTTGGTAGATGTCCGCCCCTTCGAGCAAGCGAAGGCAGATGTAGGTATGCCGCAGACTGTAACAGGTGCGGATATGACCATCGCGGTCGAATTTCAGGTTCAGCTCGTCGAGCACGGTGTTCATCAATTCGCGCGGCGATTTGCCGAACACCCGGTCGGTCGGCTTCAAGCCCTTGCGCTTGCGAATCCGCTCGAAGGGCATAATCGCGCCGGGCATCGATTTGCAGAAGCCGACGCCGCGCTTGCCGCGCACCTCGATCTCCAGGATGCGCTCGCCCGTCGCTTCGTCCTTCACGATCTTGACGTCGCGCAGCTCAAGGCGGGCCGATTCGTCAGGCCGCAGCCCGGTGTTACCCATGAACAGGACGTAATCGTGAAAATTCTCGCAGACTTCGCGCCAGCGCGGCTTGGGCGGGTTCTTCGCCCGCTCGCGCGTGGCTTCATAGAGCATCTTGTATTCCTCGGGCGAGAACCAGGCGCGATGCTCCAGCTTGCCGGACGTCTTGTAAGGGGCGGACATATCCGGGATCGCCGAGATCCAGCCCTTGCGGTTGGCGGTCTTCAAGATCTGACGCAACGTCACGATCTCGTGGTGCAAGGTCGCGCGGGCCGGTTTCTTGGGCTTGCCGGTCTTGGCATCGACCCGCGATGTCTGACGGTGCGCGCGATATTCCTGAACCTTGCCCGCCGTGATGTCCTCCAGCGGGGTATCACCAAAGAACGGCGTCAAGTGAACGCGGATGATGTCGGACTTCGATTTCACATAGCCTGCGTTGCGCTCGCCCATCGTGATGACCTCGAACTCGCTGGCGAAGGCCGTCGCCGCATCCTCGAAGCTGGGGCCGGTCGGCTTAGGCCGACGACGGCCATCGACCGCCGGGCCGGGTTCGGCAACGGCAGGCTGGGCGGAACCGTTGATCAGGGGGACGCCACCGCGCCGTCGTTGGCGGTCCTCGACGCACCGCTCCATATACCAGTCGCGCGCGAAATCCTTGGCGGCGGCAAGGCTCGTCTCCTTCGTCGTCTGCCTGTGATTGCGGCTGCCGAGGTAGGTCGCGCATTGCCAGAAGCGGCTGCCCTCACGCTTGTAAACGTGCAGCGCGCCATCCATCAAAACATGGCTCTCTACGGGCATGTGTAAAACTCCAAAGTGTGTAAGACTTGTGTAAGTCTTTTTCGGAGTCTCGACCTTACTCAAACCATTGGTTTTGCGTGGTTTTTGGCTTAGAAAAATAGGTAGAAGGCGATTTTGAGTCG
>CAYWIF010000055.1:0-10942 GCA_964458265.1 uncultured Hyphomicrobium sp.
AGAAGACCCGACCCGGTGTCCGAAATTGCCGACGTGACGATCGCCTGGTCGCGGTCGTTCGACATGCGCAAGGCGAAGACCGTATTGCACTGCGACAGGATGGTGGGATCGATCTCGGCCGGCCGCTGCGTCACGATGCACAGCGAAGCGCCGTACTTGCGGCCCTCCTTCGCAATCTTGGCAATCGCTCTTTTGCACGGCTCGAAGCCGGCATTGGGGTTGAGCGGCACGTAGCGATGCGCTTCCTCGCATACGAGCGTGACGGGAACCTTGCCTTCGCCCCACAACGAGAAATCGAATGTCATGCGGCACAGAACCGAGACGACGACGTTGACGATCTCGGTTGGGATGCCGGTCAGTTCCAGAATGGTGATGGGCTTGCCTTGCACGGGCACACGGAAGATGCGCGACAGGATCTGCGCCATGCCGTCGTAAACGGTCAGCGAGCCGAACATGAACGCATAGCGTCCGTCCTGCGAAATAGTGTCGATGCGCGATCGCAAGTTCCGGTAGGGCGCCAGATCGCGCTTGTTCTCCAGCTTGCCCATGCGCTCGTCGATGAGGCTCGTCAGATCCGAGATGCGATAGGGGACCGGCGTATCGACGGTGAACCGGTTGTGATCGAGCCCGCCACGGCGGAACTTCTGACTGTCCGACTGGCGGCCCGCCGCGTAGCGGGTTTTAGCCATCGGGATTAACTCCTGCAGGATTTCGATTTCCTGCTTGCGCTCCGGATCGCCGACGAGAACTTCGGTAGCCTCCTCGAAGTTCAACAGCCACAGCGGCAGCTGCATGTTCCAGGGGCTGATGACCTCCGCCAGTTCGCCGAAGGACGTCGCGTATTCGTTGTGGGGATCGAGCAGCACGATATGCGCCGCGGGATGCTCGTCGAGGATTGAGCGCAGAATGAGTGCGGTCGTGCACGACTTGCCCGTGCCGGTCGTGCCGAGGATCGCGAAATGTTTTCCCAGGAGATCGTCGACCCGCACGCGGGCGTCGATGGTCGCATCCTGACGGATGCAGCCGACCCGAACCGATCGGGTATCCGTTCCGCAAAATGCCAGTGTCAGCTCAGCCTTGGTCGCCACGCGGACCCGGTCGCCCAGGCCCGGATAGACGGTCACGCCGCGATTGAAGCTTGCCGCAGCGCCGTTGGTGTTGCGCCACAACTCCCCGACGAGGCCCAGTTCGGCAATCCAGATCTCGTTCTCGCCCTCGCGCTGCGCGGGCACCGGAACGCTCAATGCCGAGACAATCGCCAGAACGACCGTATTTGCCGTATCGATGGCCAGCAGCGTGCCCATTTCCGGGCGATCCTGGTTGTTGCGGATCGTCCCATCGCGCGGCGTGTCGAGCAGCACGATGGCCTTCGAGCCGGTCACCGAAACAATGCGTCCAATCGAGCCGTCGACAGACGTCAGGCTGACCGGTGTCGTGCCTGCATTGAGGCTATGGACCATGTCGTTCATGACTTAAATATCCCCGCACCTAAATTGCTGCGCCGCTGCCGAGCACGGCATCGCGGGCTTCACGTATGTTGATCGTCGAAGCGGCTGGCAGAACGACGCCAATTTCCGTTCCCTTGCCCTTTTCACTCGTGATTCTGAGCTGCCCGCCGTGCAGTTCGATCAGCGACCGCGCGATCGGCAAGCCCAGGCCCGTGCCTTCGCGCCAGCGCGTGCGTTTGCCGTCAACCTGCCCGAATGGGGTCGCCGCCAGCGCGATCTCCTCCGCCGTCATCCCGACGCCCGTGTCGCGAACGATGACGCAAGCCCGGCCGTCGGCCAGCCGCACGGCTTCGATTTTCACCGCGCCCCCGTGAAGCGTGAACTTGATGGCGTTCGAGACCAGGTTGTTAAAGGCCTGCCGGAGCTTGATGGCATCGCCCCGCACCGGCGGCAGGTTGGCGGAAACCTCCAGATCGAGGCTGACGCTCGCCTCACGGGCGGCATTCCGGTTGGCCGAGTAAGTTGCCTCGAGGATTTCCTCGACGTTGATCTCATGCGCATCGAGCGTAAATCGTCCGCTCTGCATCTTTGAGATGTCGAGAATGTCATTGATCACCGACAGCAGGTGTGCCGCCGCTTCATTGATCAGCTTGGAGTATTCGACAATATCGGCATCGGCGATGCGGCGGGTTTCGTGCTCGCTCAAGATCTTGGAAAAGCCGATCATGGTGTTGAGCGGCGTTCTGAGCTCGTGACTCATGTTGGAAATGAATTCGCTCTTCACGCGGCTGGCGAGTTCGGCCTCGATCCGCGCGGCATGTTCGGCCTCGCGCGTCCGCTGACGCAGGATCGCGTCGCCGATAAGCGAAGCGTAGTCTCCCATGAGAGACGCGCTGCTCTGCTTGCTGATGAAACCCCGAAGCATGGTTGTGCCGTTTGTCAGATAATCGGCACGAGCCTATCGGCGAATGGATAATCCGGGGTTAACCAGCGCCTTAAGCTTTGAATTCAATCGCGGATATTACCGAACCGTAAATCGGAACGGGACTGAAACGACCAGCGTCGGCTGATTGAGGTCGTTGGGCATGGCGGGGAACGGAGCCGCTTTTTCCACAGAGGCCAGAGCCGCGTCATCGAGTTGCTTATTGCCCGAGCTGACCGCGATCTCGCGCGTCAAAAGTTGTCCGTCGGCGCCGACGGTGAAGCGAACCACGGTCGTCCCGACCTTGCGTGTGCGCGGGTTCACCTTCCGCGTTTCCAGATGCGTGCGCAGCTTGCCGAGGTACATGCTTTGCGCCGTTGCCTCGCCGCCGGTCTTTGGCGCGCTGGCGGCCCGCTTTTCTTCGACGGCGATCTGCGCCGCCTGTTCGATGGTCGCGACTTGCGGCGGGACGGGCTCGGTGACGGGTTCGGGCTTGATTTCCTCGATCTCTTGTTCAGGACCTGTCGCCGACTGGATGACCTGGGTCTCCTCGACCTCTTCGAGTTCCTTTACCTCCTCCACGGCCGGCCGGGCTTCGCTCGCCTCCATGGGCTCGGCCTCGACGGCCTGAACGGTCGCTTCATCCTGGCCCCACATATCGAGCCCTTCGATGGCGATGCCCTGCTCGACGTAAATCTGTTCGTCCCCTTCGCCCGAGTTGAGCGCTGCCCCTCCTGGCACGACCAGCATCCACGCCGCGAAAGCAGCGTGCGCGCCGAACGACAGCAGCCAGGTCAGGGGTTTCAGCATCATCACGGCGACCGGCAATCCTTGATCAAGGGGTCGAGGCAGGAGGTGCGGTTAAGGGTGTCGCGGCTCCCGGAGCAGCAGCATCGCCGCCACTGGGCTTCTGCGAGAGCAGTGAGACGCGGCTATACCCGCTCTGGCCGACGAGCCCGAGCAGATCCATCACCTCGCCGTACGGGTTTTTCTTGTCGGCACGCACGTAGATGACGGCATCGCCCTCGGTCGCCAGAATGTCCCGAAGCTTTGGCACGAGCGCGTCCTTGCTGACGAAATCGTTGCGGATCTGGAGCTGGCCGTCCGCCGTCAGCGTCACCACCATCGGCTTTTTTGACTGTCCGAGCTTTGCCGCCGTCGTCTTCGGCAATTCGATCGGTACGCCGGTCACCAACAGCGGCGCCGCGACCATGAAAATAATCAATAGGACGAGCATCACGTCCACCATGGGCGTAATGTTGATTTCTGCCATCGGGCGGTATCCGCCGTCCTCGCCGTCTCCGGGGGAGACGTTGGCACTCATACCCATCAGTACGCCTTTCCAGCGCGCAGCGGCTCGACGCCGGCCCGCGATGCGGCATCAACATGGGGCCGCGAGATGTTTCGTGCAATCTCGCCGATCGCGGTGTTGCCGCGCTGGCTGGCCCGGCCGAGTTTCACCGCGTAGTGATTGTAGGCCATCACGGCCGGAATAGCGGCCACGAGCCCCAACCCCGTGGCAAACAGAGCTTCGGCGATACCCGGCGCAACGGTCGCCAAACTGGTGTCCTGTCGCGCGGCAATGGCGGTGAAGCTGTTCATGATTCCCCAGACCGTCCCGAACAGACCGATGAATGGCGCGGCCGATCCGATGGTCGCGAGAAACGGCAATCCGGCCTCGATCGATTCCAGCTCGCTCTTGAAGCGCAGCTTCATCGCCCGTTCCAGCCGCGCGCGGATTTCGCTCCGGCCTTCTCCCCGCGACGCCCCGTCGTTGGCTTCAGATTCGGCAGATGCCAGCACGCGGCGAACGAGTCCATGCGCCTGCGTCGAGTCCGACGAACCGTCGGCGAAGGTTTCCAGCGCCCGTACGTCAGATTTGAGCCGCCACGTCCGGTAGGATTTCTCCAGCACGATGGCCCAGCACGCGATGGAAGATAGAACGAGCAACAGCATAACGCCCTTCACGATCGGGTCGGCGGCTGCGACAAGCTCCATGATGGAGATGGTGGATTGCGGGGATGCGTTCAGTAGCACGGGACTTTCCTTCGCGTTGCGGTACGCAGCCTACTTCGAGATTTGTACGTTGCTGAGTGACTTGAGCGTGATCGCGTCGAGACACTTCTCGACCGGTCCCTTGTCGGATTTGCATTCCATGACGTCGTGCACGAGGAAGCTGCCGATTTTGTCGCAAGCCGTGCCGTCAAGATCGAACATCTTGACCGTCTTCTTCGAGCTTTTGATCGGCGCGAGATCGAGCATCAACCGGCGTCCGATGACGCCATCGGTGTGGAACAGGATGAGGTCGAGCTTGAGCGCCTCGAAGACCGTCTGACCGGGATTATCGACGACGGTATAAACGCGGCAACCCTTGTCGACCGCCTCGAGTTTGTTCAATTCTACCGAAAGCTGCGGCGTGCTCGTAGCGGCTGGCTGCGGCGAACTCTCGCCGGCCAGGACGTGGCCTGGCGAAGCGGTGATGACTGTTGCGATCAACGTCACGGCCAGCGCGATTGCGCCGGCATATGCGAAACGAACTCTCAAACTCATCTCTCCCAAGTACCCACGAAACGACGCCTCCGCAGGCGTTGCAATGCGGCCGTCGTGATAACGTTGATTGAGCCAGCACAGCACCGCATTGCTGTTGCTCTGCTTGCGCGCCGCCGTTCTGTTATAACCTTATAGTTCGGGCCCGTTCCAGGCGCGCCGGATTACGTTTTGATCACGTGCCAAGACCGTTCACTTTTTCGAGCCGCAGGGTGAACGCGGCCACTGAAATAACGGGCGAAACCGGGCACGATCAAGGACTATTGCTGAGAACGGTTCCAATCTCATCGGAATCCCGAACTCCTGCTAGCATCGGGAAAAATTCCCGATGCCGACGCGACACATCGGCTCTAAATCCAACACAATCCCCGCATCCGGGAATTCTTCCCAATTGCTGCGCGACCCCGAACCGACATAGTGGAGTTACGTGAGTAGGAATGCTTAGGAATTTATTCCCGAGCAATCAAAGTCCGGGGGGACAATGTTTTCCAATAATTTCCGCAGCTTGGCCGCTATTATTTTGTTGGCTAGCTCGTGTTTTTCCGTCTCTGCGCAAACGCCCGACGGTGAGACACCTCCGCCACCAACGGACGCGGCACCGGCTACACCTCCAGCCGAAGCGGCCCCTGCAACTCCCCCCGTTGAACCTCCGGCTCAGGCCGAGCCGACGCCACAACCCCCGCCGCAAACGGCCACTCCCACACCTCCTCCGCCCCCATCTCCACCCGCGGCGACGGCCGAGCCACAGCCGGTGTCTCCCGCTGAAGCCGCGCTGCCGGAAGTGACGGTCACGCAAAAGCCCGTCAAGCAGGTTGCCGGACCGCCGGTCTCCAGCACTGAGGTGCAGGTTGCGCCCGGACCGGTCGTCGGTGGGTCTGGAACGGCTGCCGCAGCTTCAACAGCGGGCGGCGGCACCGGCACCGGCAACACGTCCAGCGGTGGCATCGCCCTTTCGAAAGTCCCGGCGGCCGTGTCCCAGGTCTCTTCCGACCAGATTGTCGCTGAACGCACACTTCAAGTTCCCGAGGCGCTGCAAAAGCAGGTGCCCGGCATCATCTTGACCGATACGGCGGGTGGCGGATTGCGTCCCGACATCCAGTTTCGCGGCTTCGATGCGTCACCGATCGGCGGCCGTTCGCAGGCCCTCGCCGTCTATCAGAACGGCGTGCGGATCAACGAGGCATTCGGCGATACGGTCAACCTCGACCTCATACCGGCCATTGCAATCAGCAACATGACCATTCTGGGCGCGAACCCGCTCTATGGTCTCAATGCCATCGGCGGTGCCATCGGCATCACCATGAAGGACGGCTTTAGTTTCCAGGGTGCCACGATCGATGCCATGGGCGGCTCGTTCGGTCGCGGTCAGATTGCCATGGAAGCCGGTGCGAACTCAGGCACGGTCGGCGCTTATGCAGCGCTTGAACTGCTCCGCGACAGTGGTTTTCGCGACTTCTCCGATGCCGAGATCGAGCGCTTTTATGGCGACCTCGGGTTCCGGGGCAGCGCGGTGGAAGTCCACCTGAGCCTGACCGCCTCCCACAGTGTCGCGGGCGTGGTCGCCGCCTCGCCGGTCGATGTCCTGGATGTGGACTGGAACCGCACCTTCACGAGCCCGCAAGAGACTGACCTCGAAGTCGTCATGCCGACGTTGAGTGCCAAGGTGCAGGCCACCGACACACTCACGTTCAGCGGCCTGGGCTATTACCGCAAATTCAAGTCGAAGGTTATCGACGGTAACTTGAGCGAAGTGGGAGTGTGTGAAGCCGACCCGACGCAGCTTTGCCTCGAAGAAGACGACGGCGAAGAGCCGCTCGATCCGCCGATCTTGTTCGACGATGTTGCGGACGCGCTTGGCTATACCGGAGATCCCGAGGATTTTCCGTTCGGCTCGATCGAGCGCATCAACGCCGATGCCGAGAGCTTCGGCGGTTCGCTTCAGGCGGTCGAGACATCCGAACTGTTCAACCGGCCCAATCGCTTCCTCATCGGCGTGAGCTACGATCACGGCAAGGTCAACTACAGCACGTCGAGTGAAATCGGTGCTATTGGCAACCGTTTCGTCGTCACGGGCTCCGGCATAATCATCCCCGCGCCGGAAGAGCCCGATCCGGATGACGACGATTTCGAGACGCCTGAACTCGCCCCCCGTCTGCTCGAAACGCAGAACGACTACGCGGGCGTCTATTTCACCAATACGCTCGATGTGACGGATGCGTTCGCTCTCACCTTGGGCGGCCGTTACAATTACGCGCGCATCAAGATCGCTGATAAAACCGGGTCTTTGACTGAAAACGGCGAAGGTTACCTCCCGGACCTCAACGTCTCGAGCACGTACGAGCGCTTCAACCCGATGGTCGGCGGCACCTACAAATTCATGCAGGGTCTCACCGCCTACGGCAGTTATTCGGAGGCCAATCGCGCCCCGACCGCGGCTGAATTGGGCTGCGCCGAGGAGGACAACCCCTGCTTGATCGAAAGCTTCCTGACCGACGACCCGCCGCTCGAACAGGTTGTCTCGCGCACGGTCGAACTGGGTCTGCGCGGCGAAGAGAAATATTTCGACGGTTCGCTGCTCACGTGGAGCGCCGGTCTATTCCGCACGCTCAATCAGGACGACATCATCAACGTGGCTTCGAACGACGAGCCTGGCCGCGGCTTCTTCCAGAACGCCGGCGACACGTTGCGCCAGGGCATTGAGTTGGCGGTCGGCTATCAGACGCGCACTTTTTCGGTCTACTCCTCCTACGCCTTCATCGACGCGACCTACCAGGACGACCTGATCCTCCCGGCCCCGAATACACCGGAAGGCACGTTCAACTGTGATGATGGTCCCGGCGGTCCGTCTGACGACGATGAACCGCAGTGCCAGTTTGTTCGCGACGGCGACAGCCTGCCCGGCATTCCGCGCCACCGCTTCAAGGCCGGCTTCGAGTATTGGTTAACGCCCAAATGGAAATTCGGCTCCGACTTCCTGGCCGTGTCCGACCAGTACTTCTTCGGCGACGACGCCAACAACAACCGCAAACTTTCCAGCTACACCCGCCTCGATCTCCACACCTCATACAAACTTTCGGAAAATGCCGAAGCATATGGCTTGATAAAGAACCTGCTCGACAGGCGCTATGGCCTTTACGGCGCCTTCTTCGACAAGGACGAGGCCAATGAGGTTACAGAGGCCGCTGGCTACGGTGAGGACTTCTTCGACGATGCCCGTTCCATCTCGCCATCCCAGCCGTTCGCAATTTATGGCGGCCTGCGCCTCACGTTCTAATCCAATGGCGAACGCATATTTCAAACGCAAGGGGCGGCCTACGGGCTGCCCCTTATTCTGTTCAAGCCGCGAGTTGCCCGGGCGTGGCCCTCTTGACACGCAACGGCCCTGAAGCCAAAGATTTAGGCAGGAAAAACTCCTATCGACGATCCTGTACCGGGAAAAATGATAACTTCATCTCGGAAAAATTTCCCAGCATGAAGGTTGGCCCGTGAATTGGTATCGCCTCGTTTTTGCGTCAATGTTCGCCACCCTCGGCTCATTGGTCATGGCGTCATTCGGGGCATACGCGGGGCCAGCGATCGGGCAATTCGAGATGAAGACGCTCGAATCCGCTCCGGGCCATATGGAGTTTCAAAGTCAGAATGCCTGGTCCTTCGGGCAACCAAGCCGCGCTTTCTCTGGCGGAGCAGAACCGGTCTACGACGACAATTCCGTGATCCGCCAACGCCAGGCGCTCGAAATGGAGATGGGGTTTACCCACTACCTGAAGATGCGCGTCGGCATCGAGTTCGAGCAGGAACGGATGGATGATCCACAGAGCCCGGCTGATGCGAACGATTTCGCCACTCTCAAACTCGACGAAATTGGCACCGAACTCATTGCCATTCTGATCCCGCGAGATGGCGACGGGTTCGGGTTCGGTACTGTCGTCGAATTCGAACGGCCGCTGGAATCCGGTGGGCAGATGAGCCTGATCATGGGCCACATATTCGAGTACGCATCGGGCCCGTGGATGTTCTCGGCGATTCCGATGCTGGTTCACGACTTTGGCGGCGATCCAGATGAAGACGGCATAAAGGACGACAAATGGGACTTCGCTTACGCCGCCCAGGTCGCCTACGAGTTTTCAGAAACGTGGACATTGTCCATCGAGGCCTATGGCACGGTTGAACGGCTGGGCAATTCCGGCGAGCGCGGCGAAGCGGCTCTCGCCTTCGGTGACCATGACCAGCACCGCATCGGCCCGATCCTGTACTACACGTACGATTTCGGTCGCAGCATCCGGCCTGATCCACGCCCCGGCGAAAACGGCGAGATCGAGAACAGCGAGCTGGCGGTAGGTGTCGGTCTGCTCGCGGGTCTGAACGACAACACGCCGGACGCCACGCTAAAGCTCAGCGTAGAAGTCGAATTCTAGAACGACTTAAGGCGCGGTGCGCGGTAGCGCCGGCAAGAAGCGCGAGGCCAGGGGTTCATAGGACACAGGCTTCAAGTTCGCTTCGGCGCGATTGATTTCCGTAATGGCGGCATCCAGTGACCGCGCTACGTTCTCCAGTTCCGGCACGAGCCGCGCATCGTCGCGCATATATGCAAGTGTCTCGCGAACCGTCGCGAGATCGATGGACGGTGGCCATGGACGATGGCGGGAGATGCGAAACACGGGCGAGCGCTCCTCTTCGAAACTTAACGAAGCGTTAAACGGACCCTTGGCCATCCGCAAGAACCATGCCCGGAGGAAATTCGCGTCCCACCGGGCATTTCGTCCCGGAACGGCACAACGTTCATGAAATTCCGGCCCACTTCCGAAGCAGAACTTTTACTTAGGTGCACCAGGATGCTCACTGAGAGGCGATGCCGCGACCGGCGTCGCCGTAATCAGCATTCCAATCGAAGGATCGCGTTGTGGGAACGCGCCAGCCGGGCATCCTCATCATCGTCGAAAACCTGACCGTGCCGCTCGACCGGCGGGTGTGGCAGGAGGCCTGCGCCCTGCGCGACGCCGGCTACACAGTTTCCGTCGTCTGCCCAAAGGGCGGGAAATATACCGCGCCATACGAACTTCTCGACGGCGTCCACCTCTTCCGTCACCCGTTGCCGATCGAAGCACGCGGCTCTCTCGGCTACGTTGCCGAATATTCCAGCGCGCTGTTCTTTGAGTTCGTTCTGTCGGTGAAGGCCTACTTCAAGGTCGGTTTCGACGTCGTCCAGGCCTGCAATCCTCCCGACTTGCTGTTCGTCATCGGCGGATTCTGGAAATACCTGTTCGGCAAGCCGTTCGTTTTCGATCACCACGACATCAACCCGGAGCTTTACGAAGCCAAATTTGGACGGCGCGGCGCTTGGCATCGCTTGCTTGGTTTCCTCGAACGCCAGACGTTCCGCGTTGCCGACGTGGCGATCGCCACCAATGAAACGTTTCGAGATATCGCGACCGGCCGCGGCGGCATGGCAAAGGACCGGGTCTTTATCGTCCGCTCCGTTCCCGACACGAGCCGCTTTCGCCGGGTCGAGCCGAACCCCAGCTTGAAAAAGGGCCGCAAGCACCTTGTCGGCTTCGTCGGGATCATGGGCTCTCAGGACGGTGTCGATATCATCGTCGAGGCGATGCACGCCATCGTCCACGAACAGGGCCGGAGCGACGTCCAAGCCTTGATTGTCGGCACTGGAACCGAGTTGCAATATCTGGAGAAGCTGTCGGCCGATCGCGGCCTCACAGACTTCATCACGTTCCCCGGATTTCAATCCGGACACACATTACTGACCGCCATGTCGACCTTCGACATAGGCATCATCCCCGACCCCAAGAATGTCTACAACGACAAGATATCCATGAACAAAGTGTTCGAGTACATGACGCTCGGCATTCCGTTCGTGCAGTTCGACTTGATCGAAGGCCGCAAGATGGCGGGCGACGCCGCGCTCTATGCGGGCAACAACTGCCCGCGTTCGCTCGCCATGCGCATGCTGACGCTGCTCGACGACGAGGAACTCCGCACCCGAACCGCTGCCGAGGGCGTTGCCCGCGCC
>CAYWIF010000056.1:0-10186 GCA_964458265.1 uncultured Hyphomicrobium sp.
AATTCATTGCAATGGCTGAGATCGCCGACGAACCAGAAATCCGAGAACGCCCGATTGATGATGTCGAATTTGCGCTGAGCCGGCATCGACAGAAGTTTCGCGCGCGGAATTTCAAGCCATCTTTCCAGCAGGAAATGGCTGATGGGATCATCGCGCTGCGACAGTAAATGATCGTCAAAGCTATACGTATTCAAACCCTGGCCGAGGTAACGCATGCTTCGAAAATTGTAATAGGACAGGTGAAACGACATAGGTTCGCGCAGAAGAACGGAACGAAGAATCCGGTGATCTGGAAAATAGCCTTCAACCGATTTACCGATGTGGTGGCCGCTAACAAAGCGGACATCGCCGGTGCCTTCCCGCCTCGGCTCAAAGAATGGAGGTTTTATAGCCGGCATCGAGCGGTAGCGCTTGCGCGGCATCCAAACGGCTTTTGCCGGCAAATTCTCGAGCATATGTCGTTCAACGGACGACCCTGCGCATTTAGGTACATGCACAGCGATGAATGTGGTGTTCTCAGTCGGCATTCGATCCTGGTATCCTGCTGTAACGGCGGCTGTCAAACGAGGGTGCGTGCCGATCCGCGGCGAGTTCAGGCCCTGCGGCTGTCTGCGGCTGCACGACCGGAACGGTAGCCCTTCAACCCGCCGTTGGCCGGCATCCCCGTCCCGCGAGTTGTGCCCAACGGCCGCACCCGAACGCGAAATTGGCCCATCGGGTTGGTCCAACCCACCCTCAGGGGCGTTTTCACCTCCGGGAATCCCTGCGTAGTGTCGTCGCGTCCTGAGGGGCCGGTTGTGGGGCCCGTGCACCGCGTGGTATCCCCTTGCCACAAGACTTTCGCCGGACGGCGGCACACGTTGCCCGCCGTTCCAAGAACTCATCTGAAGCCGCCGAATAAGTTCCGCAAAACAGCGAGGAAACGCCATGCTCAACGTGAAGGGCAAGTCGAGCCCGACAGAGCGCTTTTTCAAGTCCAACCTGGAAGAGACCGACCCCGAAGTCGCCTCCGCGATTGCCAAGGAGTTCGACCGCCAGCAGGACGAAATCGAACTCATCGCCTCTGAAAACATCGTGTCTCGCGCCGTCCTCGATGCCGCGGGCAGCGTGCTGACGAACAAGTACGCCGAAGGCTATCCGGGCAAGCGCTACTATGGCGGTTGCCAGTACGTCGACATCGTCGAAGATCTCGCCATCGAACGCGCCAAGAAGCTGTTCAACTGCGGCTTCGCCAATGTGCAGCCCAACTCCGGCTCACAGGCCAACCAGGGCGTCTTCAACGCGCTGCTCCAGCCGGGCGACACGATCCTCGGCCTGTCTCTGGCGGCCGGTGGGCACTTGACCCACGGCGCACCGGTCAACCAGTCGGGCAAGTGGTTCAAGGCCGTGCACTACATGGTGCACCCCGAAACCCACCTCATCGACATGGATGACGTGCGCAAGCTCGCACTCGAGCATAAACCGAAGCTCATCATCACCGGCGGCTCGGCCTATCCGCGCCGGATCGACTTTGCCGCCTTCCGCAAGATCGCGGACGAAATCGGCGCCTATCTGCTCGTCGACATGGCTCACTTCGCCGGTCTCGTCGGTGCGGGCCTCTACCCGAGCCCCTTCCCGCACGCCCACGTCGTCACCTCGACGACGCATAAGACCCTGCGCGGCCCGCGCGGCGGCATCATCCTGACCAACGAAGAAGATCTCGCCAAGAAGTTCAACTCGGCGATCTTCCCCGGCATCCAGGGTGGTCCGCTGATGCATGTCATCGCCGGCAAGGCCGTTGCCTTCGGCGAGTGCCTGCAGCCCGATTTCAAAACCTACATCCAGAACGTGATCGACAACGCCAAGGCGATGGGCGAAGTGCTCGTCAACTCCGGTTTCGCGCTGGTTTCTGGCGGCACCGACAGCCATCTGATCCTCGTCGATCTTCGTCCGAAGGGCTTGACCGGCAATATCTCGGAAAAGGCTCTCGGCCGCGCGCACATCACCTGCAACAAGAACGGCGTGCCCTTCGATCCGGCCAAGCCCATGGTGACCTCGGGCATCCGCTTGGGCTCGCCCGCCGGAACAACCCGCGGCTTCGGTGTTGCCGAATTCCGCGACGTTGGCCGCATGATTGCCGAAGTGCTGGAAGGCCTCGCCAAGAACGGCGAAGCCGGCAACGGCGCCGTCGAGGAAAAGATCAAGAAGGAAGCCACCGCGCTCTGCCGCCGCTTCCCGATCTACGGCTGATCTGATCAATCGCGTTTAATCGGCAGAGCGCCGGACGGATATTCCGTCCGGCGCTCTGCTTTTTGCCATGTGTATTGCGGGGGAAACGTTTCGCACCACGAGACAGTCCGCAAGGAAAAGTCCTAAAGACTGACCATCCGTTCTGCGACTCCCAAAGGTCCCTGCGATGCGCTGCCCCTACTGCGCCTGCGAAAATACCAGCGTGAAGGACAGCCGTCCGACGGACGAGAACGCCTCGATCCGCCGCCGCCGCGAATGCCCCGACTGCGGCGGCCGGTTCACGACCTTCGAGCGCGTGCAACTGCGCGAACTGATCGTCGTCAAGCGTTCCGGCCGCAAGGTGTCCTTCGACCGCGACAAGCTGATGAAATCGGTGACCATTGCGACCCGCAAACGCCCCATCGACGACGACCGCATCGAGCGGATGGTCTCAGGTATCGTTCGCCAACTCGAAAGCTGCGGCGAAACCGAAATACCTTCCTCCATGATCGGCGAGCGCGTCATGGAAGCGCTGCGCGGTCTCGACCCCGTGGCCTACGTCCGCTTCGCGTCCGTTTATCGTGACTTCCGCGAAGCTGCCGACTTCCAGGAAGTGCTGGGTGAAATCGCCGGCGACGACACCGTCGTGCCTCTCCCCACCAAACGCCACGGCAGCTAACGCCGATTGGCAGTCGATCAGGGCTCAGCGTCCATCCACCACGGTCATCTTCGGGCTCGTCCCGAGGACCCATGGTTCAATGCGGCTGGTCCAGATCGATACTGTGTCTGCCCGCCACAAATAATCCCCTCCCCTTGACGGGGAGGGGAAAGGGGTGGGGTGATGGAGTTGGTGGGGTAACGGAGTTGGTGGGGTGGTTCAGATGCAAACGCCACTGTCAGAACCGCACCTATGAAAGCCGCAACCATCGCCGCAAGCTTAACCCCCACCCCCGGCCCCTCGCCGCACGGGGTAGTGGAGAAGAGAGGGCGTGCCGAGGTGCCAAAATCCACATGACCGCGTCACTACCAACCCCGTTCGATCTCGACATGATGCGCATCGCTCTGCGCGTCGCCGCGCGGGGCTTGGGCAACACCGCGCCCAATCCGGCGGTCGGCGCCGTCATCGCCAACGAAACGACCGGCGAAATTATCGCCCGCGGTTGGACGGGACCCGGCGGTCGGCCCCACGCCGAAACCGAAGCAATCCGCCGCGCCGGACCGCGTGCAACCGGCGCCACGCTCTACGTCACGCTTGAACCGTGCGCTCACTTCGGCAAAACACCACCCTGCGCAGACGCCATTGTCACCGCTGGTCTGTCGCGCGTCGTCGTCGGCACCCTTGACCCCGACCCGCGCACGGCCGGTATGGGCATTGCAAAACTCCGCGCCGCAGGCATTCCGGTGACCGAGAATGTCCTTGAGCCCGAAGCGCGCTGGCTCACACGCGGCCACATCCTGCGAATCACGGACAATCGTCCATTCGTCACGCTTAAACTTGCGACCGATGCCGATGGCCGGGTCGCCGCCGGCGATGGCACCGCCGCGCGCTGGGTCACTGGCCCGCAAGCCCGCACCGCAGGCCATAAGTTCCGCGCCGAAGCCGACGCCATCCTGATCGGTGCCGGGACACTGCGTGCGGACAATCCCGACCTCACCTGCCGGCTGCCTGGCCTTGCCCTCCGTTCGCCCGTTCGTGTGGTGCTTGCCGGCCGGGCCGCACTCGATCCGTCAGCGAAAATTTTTGTCACGGCTGCTGCCGTCCCGGTCTTGGTGATCCGCGCGGGGGCCGCCTTGGCATCCGACCACGATCTCGCGGCCAGAGGAGCCGAAGTCGTGGAATTGCCGGAAACGTCGATACGAACCGTTCTGGCAGCACTTGCCGCCCGCGGGATCACGCGCCTCCTCGTCGAAGGAGGCCCCACCATTTGGCGCAATTTCGCCGCGGCCGGGCTCGTCGACGAGGTGGTGCTTTTTATGGCCGGCCCGCCGAATGTCGAAAAGGCCAACTCGGCTCTGCAACACTACGTTTCGTCGTTAACGTTGCAGACCACCGCAGGCCGGCCACGCCCCGCCGGCGCCGATACGATGTGGCGCTTGCGCAGCGACCACGCCTGCGCGACATGAGCGGACACGGCCGGCGTGTCACCCGGCCCTCCCAGGATTGATCCGGTATGTTCACGGGCATTGTCACCGACATCGGCGAAGTCATCGGCCGCGAGGGCGGCCGCTTCGCAATTCGGTGCGGCTACGAGGCCGTCACGATAGACCTCGGCGCCTCCATCGCCTGCGACGGCGTGTGCCTGACCGTGACGTCCGTCCGTCCCGACGGCAAGGGTTCGGCGTTTACCGTCGACGTTTCGAATGAAACGCTTTCCAGGACGACACTCGGTGAGTGGGAGCCGGGACGCGCAATCAATCTCGAACGCGCTCTGAGGGCCGGCGACGAATTGGGCGGCCACATTGTCTCGGGCCATGTCGACGGTCTCGCCCGCATCCAGTCAGTCACCCCCGATGGCGAAAGCGTTCGGTTCGGCCTTGAAGTCCTCCCCGCACTGGCAAGATTCATCGCCCCAAAAGGCTCCGTGGCGCTCGACGGCACGTCTTTGACAGTCAACGAAGTTCAGCAAAACAGTTTTGGAATCAATCTCATTCCACACACCTTGACCCGGACCGCCTGGGGGCGCAAAAAGCCGGGCGACCTCGTAAATGTCGAGGTCGACATGTTCGCGCGCTATGTCGCGCGGCTTTTGGAGTTCCGGCCGTGAGCGCAACGAAGACGAGCGGCCAACAGGCGTCCGCCGTGACGTTGAACCCTGCTTCTGCGGTATCCCCGACGCATGAGATCGTCGAGGAATTGCAGAACGGGCGCATGGTCGTGCTCGTCGATGCGGAAGATCGCGAGAATGAGGGCGACCTCGTCATCGCCGCCCAGATGGCGACCCCCGATGCCATCAACTTCATGGCGAAGTTCGGCCGCGGCCTGATTTGCTTGGCCTTGACCCCGTCGCGCGCGGAAGCGCTGGGTCTCGAAATGATGGTCCGCACCAACGGTTCGCGCAATCGCACGGCATTCACCCAATCCATCGAGGCCCGCGAAGGTATTTCCACCGGTATCTCCGCCCACGACCGCGCACGCACCATCTCCACGGCCATCGACCCGACCAAGAGCGCCGGCGACATCGTTTCGCCCGGGCACGTGTTTCCACTCATCGCCCGCGACGGCGGCGTCCTTATCCGCGCCGGCCATACCGAAGCCTCCGTCGATTTTGCCAAACTCGCCGGGCTCGCGCCGAGTGCCGTCATCTGCGAAATCATGAACGACGATGGCACCATGGCGCGCATGCCCGACCTCGTCGAGTTCGCCCGGCGTCACAAACTGAAGATCGGCACAATCGAGGATTTGATCGCCTACCGTCTGAGAAACGACCGGCTTGTCGAACGTGTCGCGGACACGCGCTTCGACAGTGCCTACGGCGGTCCGTTCGATCTCAAGGTCTACGCGACAACCGTCGATCACACGGAACATCTGGCCATCGTCAAGGGCAACATCGGCGGGCCGGATCCCGTGCTTGTCCGCGTTCACGCGGTCAACGTGCCAGGTGATCTTCTGGGCCTCGGCGAAACCAGGGACGGCGAAAGCCTCATCGCCAAGTCGCTGCGCGCCATCGATCGCGAGGGCCGCGGCGTCGTCGTGCTCATCCGCGATCTTGGCGCCAAAAGCGTTTCCGATTGGATCGGCCGCCGCAAGGCTGGCAGCGGGGCGGCAACCACGAACCGCCGTCAGGTGGAAACCGGGATCGGCTCGCAAATTCTTTGCGATCTCGGCGTTCGCGATATGGTACTGCTCACAAATTCGCCGGAGCAGATCTACATCGGCGTCGAGGCATTCGGCCTGCGCATCGTCGAAACGCGAGCCATCGAGTAGCGTCATGGCTGATCGCACCTCAGACGAAAGATCCGGAGCAGGTTCGCTGCAGTTGGCGCGGGGCGCGCGCGTTCTCATCATCGAGGCGCCCTACTATGCCGACATCAGCGCCCACCTATTGGCCGGTGCTCAAAACGTGCTTGCATCGAACAGTTGCCGCGCCGATCGCGTCTTGGTAGCCGGCGCGCTCGAAATTCCCCAGGCGCTCGCCGCCGCCGTCTCCGCCGGCACGATCGGTGCGGAGGGCTCGCTCTACGATGGCGCCATCGCGCTTGGGTGCGTCATCCGCGGTGAGACCGCCCACTACGACATTGTCTGCAACAACGCCAATCATTGGCTCATGGAGACCGCCATCCGCTATTCGATTCCCGTCGGCAACGCGATCCTCACCGTCGATACCCGCGAGCAAGCCCTCGCGCGCGCCACAGGCGGCGCGCCGTCCGGCAAGGGTGGCGATGCCGCCCGCGCCTGCCTTGGCCTGATCGCGCTGAAACAACGCCTGGCAGAGGCGAGTGCATGACTGCCGTTCCCAAAAAATCTGCCAGCAAGGGCGCAACCCCGCGCTCCAAGGCGCGGATGGCCGCAGTCCAGGCGCTCTATCAGATGGAACTGGCCGGAGCCGACGTCGCCGATGTGGTCGACGAGTTTGAGCGCCTCCGCTTTGGCAAACCCTCCGATCCCGCGCCGCTCGAGGAGGACGACGCAGCCGCCGATTTGGAACAGGCCGACGCGACGTTCTTTTCGGAGATTGTGCACGGCGTCGTGCGACGCCAGCGCGACATCGACCCGATGGTTCACGAACAGTTGGCCGCCGGTTGGCGCCTCGTGCGCGTCGATGCCATTCTGCGGGCGATCCTGCGCGCCGGATCGTTCGAACTGTTGGAACGCCGTGACGTTCCGGGCCGCGTCGTCATCAACGAATACATCAATGTCGCGCACGCCTTCTTCGATGACGACGAACCACGTGTTGTCAACGGCGTGCTCGACAAACTCGGCCGCAAGATGCGGGCTGAGGAATTCGATCGCAAGCGGCCTGTCGCGGAATAGGCGGTACCGGGCCGGCGGCAAGCGAACGCCGGCAGCAACGGAGTCGAGCGTGGCCGGGGTGATAGCCAGCGAAGCGGAGCTCATCCAAATCTACCTCGCGCCGCTCGCCCGCGCGCATGCAGGATCTTTCGGGCTCAATGATGATTGCGCCATCCTAACGCCCGCACCTGGGGCTGAACTCGTCGTCACCACCGATGCCGTCGCAGCGGACGTCCACTTCTTCGCGGACGATGCGCCCGAAGACATCGCTTGGAAGGCGCTGGCGGTAAATGTGTCCGACCTCGCAGCCAAAGCTGCGAGCCCCCGCGTCTATCAAATGGCGCTGTCTTTTCCTGAGGCTCCGACGCACGCGTTCATGGAGCGTTTCGCGGCGGGTCTGGCTGCGGCCCAGACGGCTTTCGGTATCGTGTTGTCGGGCGGCGATACGGACCGCCGGCCCGGCCCCATGTCGATCACGATCACCGCCATTGGCGAAATCCCAGCCGGGCTGCGGCTGACACGCGCTGGCGCCAGCGCCGGCGACGCAATCTTCGTTACGGGTACGCTCGGCGATGCGGCCTTCGGCCTGAAGCTGCGCCGGCGCGACGGCGATGCGCGCAACTGGCCGCTCTCGCAGAGCGAACGCGAGGGCCTCGTCGCACGCTACCTGCGCCCTGCGCCACGCCTGCAAGCAGCGAACCTGCTCCGCATCCATGCCACTGCGGTCATCGATTTGTCCGACGGCTTGGCCAAGGACCTGGGGCGGCTCGCCGCGGCATCGGCCGTAGGTGCAATCATCGACGCCGCCCGCGTTCCTCTTTCAGCGCCGGTTCGCCGCATCGTGCACGCAGAGCCTCACGTCTTTGAAAGTGTCCTCGGTGGCGGCGACGACTATGAACTGCTCTTCACCGCCGCCCCGGATTCCGAGCGCGGCCTCGCTGAAGCGGCGGCGGCCGTGGGCCTCGGCATTACGCGCATCGGCACGGTGCGGCAGGACCAGGAACTGCGCCTCAACACGCCGGAGGGCGAAAAGCCCCTGCAACCGTCGGGTTGGGATCATTTCTGACGATCGGACTGATCGCATGTGCGTAGGGTGCATCCCGAAGGAGTGAACCTGCTAAGAGATTATCGGGGCGCCCTGTGTCCCGGGATAGCTTGCGCGCCGACCTTCCTTTGGCCACATCCATGACCGAAGCCTGCACCGCTGAATCATACGGGTGATTTGCCGGGCCAACGAAGGACAGGCCCGCAGCCCCGCCGAGGGAAAGACTGACTGGAAATGCATCACGCGACGTTCACGATGCGCGAGACCCTCGCGCGCCTCGCACGCACCATCTTCCGTCCCAGGTCGCACGGGGCGTCGCTCGCCTTGGTCGCCGCAGCCGTCCTCGTTCCGGTACCGGCAGCCAATGCGGTCGCAGATACCTGGTGGGACGGCATCCAGAGCTTCGGCACCCCTGACTTTACCGGCAAGCGCCAGACCGAGCGCACGCCGATCAAGCCGGACGTGGTCAACGATTTGCGCCCCGGATCCGTGCCACTTCGCAGCGATGAAATGGTCGCCTTCATCGACAAGGCGATCATCCAGTACCAGGCCATCGTCAACAAAGGCGGTTGGCCGAAAATTCCCGGCAATCGCATGATGCGCCCGGGCGACGACGACGAACGCCTGCCCATTGTCCGCCGCCGTTTACGCGCCACCGGTGAACTGAGAGGGTCTGGCTCGGGCTTCGAGGACTACAATTTCGACAGCACGACGGAAGATGCCGTGCGCCGCTTCCAGGAGCGCCATGGGTTGCGCGTCAGCGGCCGCGTCGATCAGCCGACGCTCGCCGCACTCAATGTCTCGGCCGATGAACGTCTGCAGCAGTTGGAACTGAACCGGCAGCGAATTTTTGCCCTGCTGCAGCAGCCTCTGGAAGAGCGGTATGTGCTCGTCAATTCTCCGGCCTTCCAGCTCGAAGCTGTCGATCGCTACGAGGTCGCGCAACGCCATCGCGTGGTCGTCGGACGCCAGCAGCGCGAAACGCCGGACTTGCGCGCGACGATCAAGGCGCTGAACTTCTTTCCTCACTGGCGCGTGCCCGACAGCGTCGCCCAGCTCGACGTGTTCCCGCGCCTCGTGAAAGAGCCCGACTACCTGGAAAAGGAAAAAATCCGGGTCGTCATGAACGACTTCAATGGTCCCGAAATCGACGCCACCGCCGTCGATTGGACCACGGCCGACCCCTCGAAAGTGAAGCTGCGTCAGGAGCCGGGGCCCCAGAACGCTCTGGGCCTTGTGCGCATCGACATGCAAAACGAGCACGGCGTCTACATGCACGACACGCCGCTGAAAACGCTCTTCGACCAGCGCGCCCGCGCCTTCAGCGCCGGGTGCGTGCGCGTGCAGGATGTCTTCAAGCTCGTATCGTGGATCGCCCAGTATGAGCCCGGTTGGGAGAATCCCGGTCAGGTTGACGCTGTCATCGAGGCCGGACTTCCCGTCGACGTGCAGCTCACGCGGCCCATTCCAGTCTATTTCGCCTACATCACAGCGTGGGCGGAACAGAACGGTCAGGTCCAGTTCCGCACCGACATCTACAATCGCGACGGCCAGCCATTTGCGGCAGCGGCCCAGGTCATCGACCCCGACGCGCCCCCGCTTCCCTCCGGCGGATTGGCACCGTAACACCCCGCGCGCAGTGGTGTTGCAACACGAAATCGGCATCCCGGCCCGTGGACTGGCGATTTCTTGTTTAAGTCAACGAATTGAAGGAGTTGGCTCCGCGGGTAGGGCTCGAACCTACGACCGTCCGATTAACAGTCGGATGCTCTACCACTGAGCTACCGCGGAACAGGCGCGAACCATGCGCGCCGGGGGTGATTAGCAGAACCCATAGCGTGAGAGAAGTACTTTTCCGTCGCGTTAAACCGCAGGTTTGGCGCTGCCGGTCACGCGCGGCGCGGTATCGACATGCATCTTGGTGGATTGGAAAATTTGGAGGCCACGCCCGGAATTGAACCGGGGTACGCGGATTTGCAGTC
>CAYWIF010000057.1:0-8738 GCA_964458265.1 uncultured Hyphomicrobium sp.
CCCCGCCGAGCGTGCCCGATGTCGGGGACGGACGAATGAAGGCGTTGTCGAGCGGAGCGAGCTGCGCCATTCGGGTTTTGTCCCCGAGGATCGAGCCGCCTGTGCGCTTTGATGTCGGATCGACCGCCAGCACCGCCACCTTGTGGCCAGCGTTGACCAGATTGGTGCCGAGCTGATCGATCGTCGTCGATTTACCGACACCGGGAACGCCGGTGATGCCAAGACGGATCGCGCCGCCCGAATACGGCAGCAGCAATTGCAGAAGTTCCTGGGCCTCCGCGCTGTGCGCGGCTTTCGTGCTTTCCACGAGCGTGATTGCGCGCGCCAGCGCCGTGCGGTCGCCGCCAAGGATGCGCTCCTTGTACTCTTCCGGGTTTGGCGTGTGGCGCATCGCGAGATCGGTCCGGCGGTGGCTGGAGGGACGTGCAACCCGGACATCGCCGGAGTTTGCCGGACCATGTGCAGGAAATCACTGCGCCGCAAGGGGTCTGGGTGCGTCCCGTCGCCGTTGTCCCATTGTCCCGCGACGCCCTCGTCTTGGCGACATTTTCGGCTGGTATCGGAAAGGGTGGGATTGCCCGCGCGCGGGACACCGCTACACTGCCGCGCCGCTTGAAGGGGGACATCGATGGCGGAACTTTCCGAATTCGCGCGCTACGGCTTGGCGGTCCTGGCCACGCTGCTGCTGTTCGCCTTCGCTTGGAGCGCGACGGGGGCCATGCCCAAACTGGCGCGCGCGCTGGCGCGCCTCTGCCTTCTCGCCCTGGCTATACTGCCCGTTGCCCTCGTCGTTTTGACGAGCGAGTTCGGCTCGCTCGATCGCGCCTTGCCTCCGGTCGCGACCGCCCCGCAGTCCGAAGACGCGACCGGCCCGCCACGCGACGCCGCCCGACCGCCGCCCAAAAAGAAGGCCGCCAAACCTCGGGCATATGAAACGGATGACGAGGCGCCCCCGGTTGTCGTCGGCGAAGCTGCACCGGAGGAACCGGCAGCCGCCGCGCCGCCGGATGACGTGATCGCGTCGGAATCGGCTCCTCCCGAGCCTGTAGGTGGTGCGGGCCCACCGCCAGCGGACCCTCCCCCGTCACGCGGACTGGGCGGCTCGGATACATCGTCCGGTGCGCCACCCCCACCTCCGGCCCCCGCGCCCGCTGCGCCGCCGCCACCTGGCGGAACTGCAGCCGAAGAACAGCGCGCCGGTTTCGATATCGTACCCGTCTACTTCGGCACCGACCGCGCGGAAGCCGCCACCGAGAAGCGTCTCGACTACGGCTTCAATCGCGGCCGGAAACTGACGCTTGGCCAAGCTCTCGTGACCGTGCCGAAGTCTCACGTCCAGCCGACGATCGAACGGCCTTGGGCCATTCGCATCCCCTACTTCGACATCACGGTCTATGAGGAGGCAGAGGACCCCGAGAAACACTTCACGATGAAGGAGCTGAAGGCCCAGACGCGGGAAGAACTGCTGGCCATCGTGCGCGAACGGCTGGCCAAGTCCGAACGCTTCAAGGATCACGCACTCATTTTCGTTCATGGCTACAACACCACGTTCGACAATGGCATCTACCGGACGGCCCAGATCGCCTACGATTTGAAGTTCGATGGCGCACCCTTTCACTATAGCTGGCCATCCGGCGGCGGGCTGTCGAGTTACACCTACGACCGGGAGAGTTCCGGCCAGTCGGTCCCCTACATGCGCGATTTCTTTGACCTCGTGATCAAGGAGAGCGGTGCCAAGAAGGTTTCCGTCATCGCCCACAGCATGGGCAATCAGCCGGCCCTTCAGGTGCTGCGCGATATCAAATCGTCGTCGCCGCCCGGCGTCGTCATCAGCCAGATCATTCTCGCCGCTCCCGACGTGGACCGTGACAACTTCGAAAACATCGCCAAGGAAATCCAGGGGCTCGCCGGCGGCATCACGCTCTACGCCGCATCCAACGACGTGGCGCTCTCGGCGTCGCGCCGCTTCCACGGCGGTATCCCGCGCGCCGGCGACGTGCCGCCCGAAGGCCCGCTCGTTTTGCCGGGTATCGACACCATCGACGTGACGGCGGTCTCCACCGACAGTTTCGGCCTCAATCATTCCGGTTACGCGGAAAACAACGCGCTTTTGAACGATCTCCAGCTCCTGATCCAGACCGGCGAACGTCCCCCGGAAAAGCGGGTGCCGCTGCTGGAGAAAATCGGAACGTCAGCGGGCGACTACTGGCGCTATCCCGTAACGCCCTGACCGCCGTCCCTTAACGAGCCGTTAAGCGCCGTACCATAACCTGCCGTTCCCAATGATCCTTGGAGGCGGCCATGGCGGGCATGTCGCGCACCTCGCGCACGGGACTTTTCTTGCTCGGCTTTTTGGCCGCGACCGGCGTCGAGGCCGTCCGCGCCGAGGAAGCCTACCTGTGCGACGGCGGCCGCATCGTGAAAGTGTCGCCGGGTCAGCTTGAAGACTTGAAGCGCACCGACGCCTGCGTCGCCGCCTTCCACGGCTTGAAGATAAAGGCCGCACCGCGCCTCGAAACCGGCGCCATCGCCCCCGATCCAGCCTCCGAAATGGTCGCCGAACCCTTGGCGGCACGCGTTGAGCCTAATCGAGCGGGCCCGCAGTCCGGCGCCGGCGCGGCCGTGGAGCATCACGCTGTCATAGCCGTACCAACCCGCGCTTTGGCCGGCACCGACTACCGCAACGTCGTCCTGCTCAACGCTGCACCGGGCCAACCCGGCGTCTTCCGTCACGATCGCTGACGGCGTTCGCTCCAGCTTGGGCTCCGCATAAGGATTTCGTTTACCCGCGTTTGCGATTGTAACGGTCCATTCACCGATTTTCCGTCTTACCGGTCAGGCGAACTCCCATGATCAAATATGTGTCCGCGCGCTTCGTTGCCGGCCTGCTCTGCGCCGCACTGGCCGCCGTGATCTTGCCTGCGACGGCGATCGCCTTCGAAAACGAGCCGGTCATCGTCGACGAAGACACGAGCGAAAAGGAGATTTCGCCGCCCAATTCCGGCGAAGAGGAGCGATCGGATCGCGACAGACGCGACGAAGCCTCCGATGAACGTGAGTCAAAAGAGCCTGAAACACCGCGATCTGTTGCCAAGCCTGAACGCGGTTCCTCCGTCTCCACGGCCGCTGCCCGTGAAGCGGCCAAGCGCGCGCTGTTCAGCGATCCCGACAAGGACAAGAACAAGCCCAATCCGCTGCTCGACAAGCGCGGCCCCGATTACTACGACCTTCGCGCCAAGGAGCTGCTGAAGGAAGACATGAACCGCAGCACGGTCGAATTGCACCCACTTATGGAGGCCCATCCCGACGCGTATGTGGTCGTCTGCACCGCCGGCTGCCCGGCCGGCACAAGTGCCGAAATCGTCTCGATGGTGCCCAAGCGGCAGGCTCCCGCGGATGCAACGCCGGCGCCCACGGCTGCGAACGTGCCGGGGCAGATCAGTTGCGAGGCCGGATGCGGTGCGAAAGGCCCGGTCGCCATGGCCGCCGCTCCCACGACCGTCACCGTCGGCGAATGGATGACCACGGTCGCCAAAGTCCCGTCCGGTGCGGACACCCCGGCTCCCAAATCTTCCGGGTCGGGCGCATGGATGAACAAGATCGACCAGGCTCGGACTGTTGCCCAGCAACCCTCGGCAGTCACGCCTGCACCGGCGAAGATCGACGCAGTCAAACCGGAACTGAAAGCCGAGGCGAAGGCGCCCAATTCCGTCGCCGTCGAAGCTGCCAAGCCTGCCGCTACTGCCGAGACCAAGCCGGCACCGCCGAAAGCGATCAAGTCCACCGATGTTGCCGCGTCGGGCGCCAAGGTCGTCGTTGCCGCCGAGGCAAGCCCGGCAGCCCCAGCCGCAAAGCCGGTCGCGCCGGTTGCGGACAAGCCCGCCTCGATTGCAGAAGCCAAACCGCCGGTAACGGTAGAAGGAAAGACCGCGCCTGCCACCGAAGCAAAACCGCCCGTCGCGGTAGCACCCAAAGCCTCAGTCGCGCAGCCTGACAAGCCCGCCACACCGGCGATGAGCGCGCTGGCCGCCCCCGCGTCCAATCAGATGGCCGCGCTCGATACGGCCAAGACCACGCCGCCACCGGTCAAACCCGCAGCACCGGCTGTGGCACCGCCGGCGCCGGTCGCTCCAGCAGCCGCAACCAAGCCGTCGGAAGCCAAGACCGCTCCGTCGCAGGATAGTGAAAAGCCTGCGGCCGTCGTACCGGCCGCACCCGCTCCGGCAAAACCTGCCACGGCAGAAGCGCAACCCGCCGCCGAGAGTGCTTCGCACGCCAAGGAAACAACGAAGATCGCCGCGGTGACGCCGCCGACCGTGGAAAAACCGGTCGTTGCACCGCCTAAGCAGAAAGACGGTGTGATCTCGGTCCTGTCCGAAGACAAGGACATGAACGCCGCCATCCAGAAGGCAAGAGGCTCTCTGAACGACTTCTGGAAAAGCTACGATGCCCCGGCATCAACCGAAGCCGATCACGCACTCAAAGTTGCCATTTCCGGCAACGGGTCGACCGAACACTTCTGGCTGACCCGCATCAAGCGCGAGAACGGCAAATTCTCCGGCGTGATCAGCAATCAGCCGCAGAGCGTGACGACGGTGAAAATGGGTCAGCGCTACGAGTTCAGCGGCGACATGATTTCGGACTGGACCTTCAAGCGCAACGGCAAGCTCGTCGGCAACGAAACCATGCGCATCCTGCTGCCGCGGATGCCCGAAGAACAGGCCGCCGTCTATCGTCAGATGTATGAGACGCCCTGAGCCGTATGCCGGAGTGAAGACATAGGCGGCGTTCGCGCATTCACCCCGCGAGCGCCGCTTTCAGTTTTGCGGCGTTCTCGGCAAGTACCGCGCCGTCCTCCATCCCGCGCGCATGGCTCTTGAGTGGCACGCCATCGTGACGCGGGATAATATGCACGTGCAGGTGAAACACCGTCTGGCCGGCGGGCGCCTCGTTGAACTGATTGACCGTTATGCCGTCCGCCGCGAAAGCTGACTTCGCCGCCCTCGCGATTTTCTGCACAATCGGCATGAGCTTGGCGAGCACGGCGGGATCGGCATCGAGCAGGTTGCGTGACGCGGCCTTCGGCACGACCAAGGTATGGCCTGTCGCTTGCGGCATCACATCCATGAACGCGATCACATCGTCATCTTCATAGACGCGGTGCGACGGAATTTCGCCGCGCAGGATCTTGGCGAAAATGTTTCCGGTGTCGTAGGCGGCGGACATGCTCGGTCTCCTTCGGCCCTCGTCTGATGCACCGGCTTAGGGGAGGGGTGCGCGGTCCGTCAAGGCGCGCGCGGACATCTGGCAATCAGTCCTGTTCTTCGGCCATTGCCTTCTTATAGGGCGAGAAATCTGCAAGCAGCCGGTTGGCGTCCGCGACCGCACGCCGTTCTTCGACGAGAAACCGCGCCACAGCCTTGTGCAGGCCGGGATCGGCGAACCAGTGCGCCGAGTAGGTCGTGACGGGGTTATAGCCCCGCGCCAGCTTGTGTTCGCCCTGTGCACCCGCCTCAACGCGCATCAGCCCGTGGGCAATCGCGAAGTCGATGGCGCGGTAGTAGCACAGTTCGAAATGCATATAGGGCACGTGCTCGATTGCGCCCCAGTACCGCCCGTAGAGGCAATCCCCGCCGATCATGTGCAGGGCGCCCGCAATGCGCTTTTCACCGCGCTTGGCAAACATCAGCAGGCACTGGTCGGCCATCGTGCTGCCCAGTTCAGCGAAGAAGGCCCGGTTGAGGTAGGGCTGGCCCCACTTGCGCGCACCTGTGTCCACATAGAACGCATACATGGCGTCCCAGTGCGCGTCCGAGATGGCCGGGCCGGTCACCGTTTCGATCGTCAGTCCTGCCACCGCCTCTGCCCGCTCTTTGCGCACCATCTTGCGCTTGCGCGACGCAAGGCTCGCCAGGAAGTCGTCGAAGGTCCGGTAGCCTTGGTTCTGCCAGTGAAACTGCTGCCCGGTTCTGCGCAGAAGTCCGTAGCGGCCAAGCCTCTTCCAGGCGGCCTCATCGGGAAACGTAATGTGGAGCGACGACGCGCCAATGGTCTGGGCCAGCGTCATCGCCGCCGCAACCAAGGTTTGTTCTGCCGTATCCCGATCCGCTTCAGGCGACACCAGCAGGCGCGGACCCGGAACCGGCGTGAACGGCACCGCCACTTGCAGCTTGGGATAATAGCGCCCGCCGGCCCGGTGGTAGGCATCCGCGAAGGCATGGTCGAAAACGTACTCGCCCCGGCTGTGCGATTTCACGTACAGCGGCATCGCGGCCTCGATCGAACCGTCCGCGGCCTTCAGAACGATGTGCTTGGGCAGCCAACCGGCTTCCGCCCCCGTCGTGCCCGCGCGCTCCAGCGCTGCGAGGAACCCGTGCGCAACGAATGGATTGAATGCGGATGGGTTGGGGTTGGCCAGCCGGTCCCACTCGCTAGCAGAGATGTCGGCGATCCGGCTGACAACCGTCGCTTCGCGGGTGCCGCCGTCGTCCATCCGTTGGCCTCCGATAAGAACCACCCTATATGAAACGTGCGGGCAACCGCCGGTTCAAAAGAGGGCTCGATGTTCATGCAAGACAATTTGGGTCTTTTGATGCAGGTCCGCCGGGGTTTTGTTGCCGCCGCCGTTGGCATGGTGGTCTCAGTCAATGCCGCCGCCGCCCAGGACGGCGAAGGCGTCAAGGTGCCGCGCAAATCCATCTTCAACAATCTGGTCTCGGCTGAGAGTGTCGAGAAGTCGGCCGAACTCCAGTACGATCAGATGACGAGCCAAGCCGTCCAGCAAAAGAAGCTGTTGGGCCAAGCCGATCCGCGCGTTGTTCGCGTGCGCCGCATCGCCAACGATATGCTGCCGCACACGAAGAAATTCAACGACCGGTCGGACAAATGGGACTGGGAGGTCAACGTTTTCGACAGTCCGTCAATCAATGCGTTCTGCATGCCCGGCGGCAAGATCGCCGTCTTCACCGGTATCATCGACAAACTGCAACTGACCGACGACGAACTGGCCGTCATCATCGGCCATGAGATGGGCCACGCGCTCTGGGAGCACGCGCGGGAACGCACAGCCAAGGTCAACATCACCAGTATCGGCGGCCGTGTTATCGGCGGCCTGCTGTTCGGTCAGGCCGGCGAACTCGTCGGCGCGGCGGGATCGAGCCTTGCCGCACTGAAGTTCTCGCGCAACGACGAGACCGAAGCCGATCTGATCGGAATGGAGTTGGCGGCGCGCGGCGGCTACGACCCGCGGGCCGGCATCACGCTCTGGCAGAAGATGGCGAAGGCGGCAGGCGGCGCGCCGCCGCAATGGCTCTCGACGCATCCCTCCGGTGACACGCGCATCAAAACGTTCGAGGACAATCTAAAGGACGTTCTGCCCCTCTACGAACGCGCCAAGGCCGCGAAGGCGGGGTGATTGAGCCACTAGAAACGTTGCGCGCAAAACACATGCAGTACACTGTCATTTTAATGAATTGGAATTAACCATTGCTCCCGTGTGTCAATGGGAGAATATCCCGAAATGCTGTGGATAGCCTGTGAATAAACATTAGAAAGCACAGGCCTGCAGCTGGTCGTCGGACTCGAGGGCCCCGGAATTCCGGGTGAGGACACGGCCTATCAGCAAACGCGCGGCGATTGCCAATTAACGGGCAAGTCGGCGATGCGGGCAGCATGCAAAAAATTGCGGGGTTGATCGGCCGGAAGCGCAAATGCGTCCCGGCGAATGCGTGGTGCTGCCTCCGGGCACGCCGCGACCGCATGTGTGCGACTGGGGCTCGCACAAAGCAGCATGAGCTTTCCCGGAAGGGCGTTCCGGCAAAGTTACAGATCAGCAGTCCGAGGGGAAGACCTCAACAAATTTGACCTGGTCTCAGGTCGTTCAGCCGCCTGCGCACCCGCGCGAGCGGAACGAGACGACGTGTTCAGTGTGTTGCGTAGGTGGGTGGTATGTTTTTGGGTAGAGTGTTCATAGATCGTATCTGGCAAGGCACATTTGCGTTTTTGCTGTCGTTGCAGATGTTGCCGATGGGTCAGGCGCAGGCGCAGGGCGCGAACGTCTGCACAATTCCGTCAGTCGTGGGATCAAACACCCTGATTGCCTCGGCAGATCTTCCGAACAACAACCCTGAAACAAATCTGAACTTCGTAAATCAAAATGTCGACCCCGACCTGGTGGAAGTCGATTGCAATTTTGTGCCGCCAAACAGGGGGACTAGCGGAACCTGGAGTTCGAGTTCGAACGTCACGCACATCGTCGTAAAGGCGGGGGAAATTTCTCAGCTCTTTAGTGTCGCTTCAGGCACGTCGGGGACATGGTCAACCCAGTGCATTCAGAACACCAACAGTCCGCAAAGTCCCATTCTCCAGCTATCAGGTGGCCTGTGCTACGGCCCGGCAACGAACCAGCAGAACGCGACCATCACCATCAAAAAGCAGGTAGTCGGCGGCCCCGGCGGCACGTTCAGCTTTGACTCCAACGTGAATGCGCTGGACGAGGCAAACCTTGCTGTCGCCGCTGGCGCCACGTCTATGGTGTCATCAACGACCGTGTCGTCTCCATTCAGTGCGGTCACTGTGACGGAGACGATCAACGCTGGGCCGTATGCATTGACTTCGGCCAGCTGCGAACTGAACGGCGGCGGAACGCCGGCCAACGGGCCGGGCAGCTTGAACAGCGCGACGCTGACCTTCACCCCCGCTGCGGGCGAGGACATCGTGTGCACGTTCGTCAATACGGT
>CAYWIF010000058.1:0-8351 GCA_964458265.1 uncultured Hyphomicrobium sp.
AGAGGCGGGCGGTGCCGTGGTCGCCGAAGTCGGGGGGTGAGCCGGTGAGGTTGGCGAGCGCGAGTTTGATGCCTGCCAGGAGCGTGTTGTCGCCATCCCAGTACTCGCCGCCATGCGGCCGCAGCACGAGGGCGCACACCTTGGTGCTCGAAGCGCCTTCGGGCCAGAACGCCTGTGCGCCCGGGTTCCACAGATCCTCGATGAGCGCGCGGTCGGTAGACACTTCGCCGTGGACGTTCAGTGACACGTAGCGCTTGCCGTCCGCGAGCGTGAGGAGGGCCGCGGGGTGGGCCGCGATGTCTTTCGCGGACTGGGTGGCGCGCTCGGTCAGGATATAAACGCGGCCTTCGTTGGCGCGCACGATATGAGACATGGGCCTGGCGCTCAATTGACCTCCGGGCGGTTGCGTGACGAGCATGGCAGCCTGGAACTTTTCGAGCAGGTCCCAAACTTTCGCGCGGGCGTCGGCGGGCGATGTCTCTTCGGCCATGGTCAGGTCCTCGCGATCGTAGCGGTGCTTGGGAGTGGTCTTTCAAGCGAACGCAAGCGCGAACGCATGGTTCCCGCGGTGGGCGCTTGGTTGCGGGGGGGGGTGAACAGTTAAGGGGCCGGTCTCCGTTATGGAGATCGACCCCTTTGAAGTCTGGCCAGCTCGTGTTGCGTTCAATGCAACGTGCGCTGAACGGCGCGCGGGATTATGGGCCGCGTTACGACTTGTTGTCCTTCATCACCGTTTCGCAGGCCTTGTTGTACTGATCCTGCGTCCACTTCGCGGACCACTTGTCCTTCCAGCCCTTCTGGCACTGCTTGAGGTTCGGGCCTTCGGCAGCGGCGGTCGGCGCATCGGCGGCGGGTGCGGTGCTTTCGGCGGCCGGCGCGGCGGTGTCAGCGGCGGGGGCGGTGCTGTCGCCCGCGAGGGCCGAACCGGCCAAACCAAACGACAGCAATGCAATCAGTGCGACCTTCATGACGATCCCTTTCGATTTCTGGGTCCAACGTCCTGCCGAAGCAGGAGCGATGGGTGCAGACAACAGGAAATTGTGGCAGCCGTCGGATGGTGATTTCGACGTTTGTGTGGATGACAGTTTGCAGGGCCGGGTGGCGCTGCGGCGGATGGCGGGCCGGCTTGGCGAAAAGTGAATGTTTGCCGGGAGATGCGGCACGTTCTGGCGCAACGCCTCAAGCGCCGGCGGAGCGGTGCGGCGCGTCAGCTTGTCCAGAGCAGGCGCAGGGCGAGCAGTAGCGAGACCGTCACAATCAGAGGACGGATCAGCGTCGCGCCGTGACGGATGGCGCTGCCGGCACCCAATCGCGAACCGGCGAATTGCGCGAGCGCCATGGGGATGCCGGCCCACAGGACGATCGATCCGCCGGCGGCGAAGATGAGAAGGGCTGCAACATTCGAGGTGAGGTTCAGCACTTTGGTATTGGCAAGCGCGGTGAGGAGGGGTGCGCGGGCAAAGCCCGTGAGGCCCGCCATGTAGAACGAGCCGGCGCCGGGGCCGAGGAAGCCGTCGTAGGCGGCGACAGGGAAAGCGACGAGTGCAGTGCGCTCGGGCGAGAGCGGGGGTCGTTCCTCGATTTCGCCGGGCTGCGGCGCCGGTCTTTGCAGCACGAAGTAGACGGCGATGGCGATAAGGAGGGCCGGGATGACGCGCTTCAACAATTCGGCGTCGATGTTGCCGACGAGCAGGCAGCCAAGTGCGGAGCCCACAGCGGCGGCAGGGCCGGCGGCGCGCAGAGCCGCCGCATCGAGAAGACCGGCCTTCCAGAACGTGTGGCTGGAGGCGGCGACGCCGGCGGTGCCTTGCAGCTTGTTGGTTGCGACGGCTTCAACCGGAGACAAGCCCGCAAGCATGAGGGCCGGGACGGTGATGAGGCCGCCGCCGCCGGCAATCGCATCGACATAGCCCGCGATGAAGGCAGCGAGCGTGAGGAGAAGGAGCAACTCTAGGACTGTCACGGATGGCGCCCGGTTGAGATTCCGGCCTAGACGTAGACGATTGCGAAGGCGGGTGCACGGAACTTCCGGGGTTTTCAACTATGGGTCAGGACGAGCTTCTGAGCCCGGGCAATCGCGCCTTTACGGCGCGGTCAACGCGACACGATTTCGGCAGGGGGCGTGGGCCGGTATCGTCCGGCGTGACGGGAGGCGGCGAATGGTTGCGCCTGCGGCCGGCATGACAAAGCCGGAGGAGCGGGGCTCCTCCGGCTGCCATTCGACCGGTGGCGGAGAGATCACTCGGTCGAGCACTCGACTTCGACGGTGGTGCCCGTCGCGGGAATGAACTTGCGGCAGGTGGACGGCGTGGCTGCAACTTCGATGGTCTTTGTTTCCGGCGTTTCGGTTGCGGCCGGTTCGGTGACGGCCGTTTCGGCGGCGGCGACCTTCTGCGTTGCCGGCTCGCTCTTGGCCGCTGCGACGGCGCGGCTCTTGGCAGCTTCGCGGGCCTTCGCGATCTCGATTGCCTTCTTGCGCTTGGCAGCGGCGACGGCGCGGGCTTCGGCTGCCTTCTTGGCGCGGAGCTTGGCGGCGTAGGCCGGCGAGGGCGTGCTGTAGTTGGCGCGGGCGCCGTGTCCGCCATGGCCGCCACCGCAGCCTGCGTGGGCGGCTGCCGTCAGGAAGAGGGAGGCGAGGAGAGCGGCGGTGGCCGTTGCGGCGAAAGTTTTGAGAAACATGGCTGGGTTCCTTGGGGTTGGAAGCGCGTTTGATGGGATGAAGGTCTCATGCCGCAACGGGCCGCGCTGTTTCCGGCGGGACAGGCGCAATTTTTTACCGGTTATCCCCGCTGGGCCGGGGCGGGTTAGACTGGAATGTTAGACCGGTGATAACGCGTAACTCATTGAAAAAACGTATAAATCTTTGATTTTCTGTTTGACAGCGTGACGCTGGTGCAGTAAGTTATTTGTACGGTGCGAGACGTGTGAGCGGCGCGGAGGCGGAGACGATTCCGGCCGCTCTTTGTTTTTCCGCGGCTTCGGCGACGGGCTCGCATTCTCTATTCACGCATCGGCGGCGAAAGGGGCGGCTTCGCATGGCGGCGCGGTTCGATCCCGGCGCGGAGGTGTGGGCAGCTATTCGCCTCGCGTACGAGACGACCGGCGAGCCCGTGCAAGCCATCGCTCACCGTTTCGGGACCGGGAAGGACCGGATCTACAAGCAGGCGCATCGGGAAAAGTGGGTCAAACGATCCGAGCGCAAGTTGATCAGTCTCGACGCGGTGCCGCCGCCGCCGGTTGTGAGGATACAGGAACCACTTGCAGCAGAACCGATGACCGTCGTGCCCTCCGACAGCGAGCGGCCGGCGGAGACGCATGAGCAGCGACTGGAGCGGCTGCACAGAATTATCGACCGGCTCCTCATCAAGCTGGAGAGAACCATGGCGAACAACCCGAACATGACACCACAAGATCAGGAAAAGACGGCGCGCGCCGTGACACAGACGGTCACGGCGATGGAGCGCGTAACCGAACTTGCCAATACCCAGGGCAAGGTGCCTGAAACCGATGGAGGCCAGAGCCATGAGCGAGCCGAGGCCGACCGGATGCGCCGCGAGATTGCGGAGCGTCTTGAACGCCTCAGCGCGAAGTGGCTCGACGGTGCGGACAAGCCTGAATGAACTGTCCGACGCTGAAATCCGCGACATCTATTTCGACTGGCGGGTGTGGGCGCGGGACGATCAGCTGCCGCCTCGCGATTTCAACGACTGGCGGGTGTGGCTTCTGCTCGGCGGACGGGGTGCCGGCAAGACGCGGGCCGGTGCGGAGTGGGTCCGCGCGCAGGCGCTGGGCCTGTGGGATGGGAACAGGTGCCGCGCACGGCGGATCGCGCTCATCGGTGAGACGCTCGCCGATGTGCGCCGCGTGATGATCGAGGGCGCGTCGGGACTGCTCAATGTGCATTCAAACGATGAGCGGCCCGCGTTCGAGGCATCGAACGGCAGGATCGTGTGGCCGAACGGATCGGTGGCGCACGTCTTTTCGTCCGAAACGCCGGACAGTTTGCGCGGACCGCAATTCGAATTTGCCTGGTGCGACGAAATCGCGAAGTGGCGAGAGCCGGATCAGGTGTGGGACATGCTGCAATTTGCGTTGAGGCTTGGAACCGTTCCGCGCGTGTGCGTGACGACCACGCCGCGGCCGCTGCCGTTTCTGAAGGCGCTCATCGCTGATCCGGCGACGGTGACGAACAGGGCGTCGACGCACGACAACGCCGGCAACCTGGCGCCGGGGTTCGTCGTGGAAATGGAACGGCGATACCAGGGGTCGGTGCTCGGCCGGCAGGAATTGCTTGGCGAGATCGTCGAGGGCGAGCAGGGCGCGCTGTGGCGGCGCGACTGGATCGAGAGTTCGCGGGCGGGTTTGGCACCAGACCTGCGGCGGATTGTGGTGGCGGTCGATCCGCCGGTGACGGCGACAAAAAATTCAGATGCGTGCGGGATCGTGGTCGCGGGCGAGGCGGAGGATGGCCGCGTGTTCGTTCTGGCCGATCTGACGCTCGAAGGACGCGAGCCGCACGTGTGGGCGCGGGCGGCGGTGGCGGCCTTTCACGAATTCAAGGCGGACCACATCGTGGCGGAGACGAACCAGGGCGGCGATCTCGTGGTCGCTATCCTGAAGCAGATGGACGACAACGTGCCGGTGCAGAAAGTGACGGCGACGCGGGGCAAGTGGCTGCGCGCGGAGCCGGTTGCGGCCCTTTACGCGGAAGGGCGCGTGGCGCACGTGGGGCGGCTGGAGAAGCTTGAAGCGCAAATGATGGCCTTTGCCGGCGACGGCCGGGCGGGTGGGCGCAGTCCCGACAGGCTCGATGCGCTCGTGTGGGCGGTGACGGATCTGAAGCTTACTCCAATGGCGCGGCCGGGGATCAGGGCTCTTTAGCTGGCGCCCGGCGACTCCCCTGCGGGGAGCCGGCCGCCGGTCGCGGCGCACCCATCGGTGTCATCCCGGCATTTATTGCCGGGACCCGTTTGTCAGCATGTGCCGACGAACGGCGTGGCGGCGGTATCGCAACGCACGCTGCTTGCCTGTGTTTGTGGCCTGATGGGTCCCGGGCACAAGGCCCGGGATGACAGCTGTAGGTGTGGCGAGCGCAGCGGGTCTTTTCGACAAGGAATTAGAGGATAAATCATGGCGCGATGGATGGACCGGTTCGCTCACCTGTGGGCGGGGCCGCGGCGCGTTGCGCCCAATTCTCTGGCGGGCTTGATTGGCCCTGGCGAGGAGAAGGCCTCGCGCGTTGGCGCGGTGATCGCGTTGGAGACGCTGGGCCGGCCGGTGTGGACGCCACGCGACTACCAGACGTTCGCGCGCGAAGGCTACATGCAGAACCCGATTGTTTATCGCTCGGTGCGCATGATCGCGGAAGCGGCGGCCTCCATTCCGCTCATTCTTTACGAGGGTGTGCACGAGCACGAGACGCATCCCCTCATCGATCTCATCCGGCAGCCGAACGCGGTCCAGACGTCGGCCGATTTCTTCGAGTGCTGGTATGGGTATTTGCTGGTTTCCGGCAATTCATATGCCGAGGCCGTGGTGCTGAACGAGCGTGTGCGCGAACTGCACGCCTTGCGTCCCGACCGGATGAAAGTGATCCCCGGAGCGGAAGGCTGGCCGGACGGGTTCGAGTACACGGCGAACGGGGGAAGGGTTCGGTTTGCGGCGGATGCGGAAACGGCGCCGGGCGGCGTCTCTCCGATCCTGCACATGAAGCTCTTTCATCCGGCGAACGATCACTACGGCTTGAGCCCGATCGAGGCGGCGGCGTCGGCAATCGACATTCACAATACGGCGGCGGGCTGGAACAAGGCGCTGCTCGACAACTCGGCGCGGCCATCCGGTGCGCTTGTGTATGGCAATGGTGCGGGGCGGCTGACGGCGGAACAGTTTGAGCGGCTCAAGACCGAGTTGGAGGCGAGCTATCAGGGTGCCAAGCACGCCGGCCGGCCGCTGCTGCTGGAAGGCGGGCTCGACTGGAAGCCATTATCGCTGTCGCCGCGCGACATGGATTTCATCGAGGCGAAGAACGCGGCGGCGCGGGAAATCGCGCTCGCCATCGGCGTGCCGCCGATGCTGCTCGGGATTCCCGGCGACAACACATACTCAAACTATCAGGAGGCCACGCGCGCGTTCTGGCGGCAGACGGTGCTGCCGCTGGTCAATCGCACGGCGAAGGGCTTAAGCGGCTGGCTCGGGCCGGCGTTCGGCGGGGGGCTGGAACTGAAACCGAACCTCGACGACGTGGAGGCGCTGACGTTCGAGCGCGAGGCGTTGTGGCGGCGGCTTGAGGCCGTCTCATTTCTGTCGCGCGACGAGAAGCGCGAGGCGGCGGGGTATCCGCCGGAAGAAGCAGCATGAGGGAAGGCGTGACGATGACGAACATGGACACCCAGTCTCAAGCGCCGGAACTGAAGTTTACCGCTCTCGACCTGACCGACGCGGATACGTGCGGCGTGTTCGAGGGGTATGCGAGTTTGTTCGACAGGGAGGACCTGGCGCGGGACGTGATCGCGGCCGGCGCGTTCCGGCAGAGCTTGTCGGAGCGCGGCGCAGGCGGCGTGCGGATGCTCTACCAACACGATCCGGCGCATCCCATCGGCGTATGGGAGCGGATCGAGGAAGACGCGCTGGGCTTGAAGGTGCGCGGCCGGCTGACGCTTGAAACAGAGAAGGCCCGCGACGTGCTCTGCCTCATGCGGGCTGGGGCCATCGACGGGCTCTCGATCGGCTTCAAGGCAAAGCGGACGCGGCGCGAACAGCGCTCCGGTATCCGGCGCATTCTGGAATTGGAGCTGTGGGAAATCTCGATCGTCACGTTTCCCATGATGCCGGGCGCGCGGGTGCACGGCGTCAAGTGTTCGCCGTTCGGGGGCACGTTGCCCACGGAGCGGCAATTCGAGCGGTGGCTTGTGCGGGATGCCGGGTTCACGCGCGCGGAGGCCCGGTCGCTGATGCGGCAGGGATATAGCGGTCTGAAGTCCCGGCGGGATGCGGGAACGGACGCCTACGATGAGGCTGTTCAAGCGGCGGCAGCGATCCGGCGGATGACGGCGCTCATCAAGTCTGCAACCCCATGACAAGGACGTTGGATATGGATGCCATCGAGACGAAGGCCGGGATCGGCCGGGACATGGAAGACCTGATGCAGGCCTTCGAGGCCTTCAAGGAGACGAACGACCGCCGGCTGACCGAGATCGAGCGGCGCGGGTCGGAAGATGCGGTGACGGCGGAGAAGCTGGCGCGCATCGAGAAGACGATGGACGGGATCGCGCTGAAGCAGGCGCGTGTGCCGCTGGGTGAGACGGGGTCGCCGAAGCCGGTCGCGGAGCTGGCGCACAAGTCGGCGTTCGACGGGTATGTGCGCAAGGGCGAGACGGCGAACTTGACGGCGCTGGAGCAGAAGGCGCTGTCGGTCGGTACGGATGCGGACGGCGGGTACCTCGTGCCGAAGGAGACGGAGCGCGCGGTCAACACGGCTTTGAAGACGGTGTCGCCGATCCGCTCGATTGCCGGCATTCGGCAGGTGTCGGGGTCGGTATACAAGGTGCCGTTTGCGACGACGGGGGCGGCGACCGGCTGGGTCGGCGAGACGGCGGCGCGTCCGCAAACGAACACGCCGACGCTGGCGGAATTGTCGTTCCCGACGATGGAACTCTACGCCATGCCGGCGGCGACGCAGGCGATCCTCGACGACAGCGTGGTGGATATCGATGCCTGGCTGGCGGAAGAGGTGCGGGTTGCCTTCGCGCAGCAGGAGGGTACGGCGTTCGTGACCGGCGACGGCGTGAACAAGCCGAAGGGTTTTCTTACCTATCCGACGGTGGCGAATGCCTCGTGGACGTGGGGCAACGTCGGGTTCGTGACATCGGGTGCGGCGGGTGCGTTTCCCGCGGCGAACGCCGCCGACAAGCTGATTGACCTCGTTTACGCGGTGAAGGGAACGTACCGCGCGAACGGGTCATTCGTGATGAACCGTTCGACACTGGCTTCCGTGCGCAAGATGAAGGATGCCGATGGCGCCTACATCTGGCAGCCGTCGGGTGACGCGGGCCAGCCGTCGAAGCTGCTCGGCTACTCTGTCGTCGAGGCCGAAGACATGCCGAACATTGCGGCCAACAGCCTGTCGATCGCGTTCGGCGATTTCGCGAGCGGGTATCTGATTGTCGACCGGGTCGGCATTCGCGTGCTGCGCGATCCTTATTCCTCCAAGCCGTACGTCTTGTTCTACACGACCAAGCGCGTCGGCGGCGGGATCAAGGATTTCGACGCGATCAAGCTGATGCAGTTTAGCGTTTAGTCGCTCACGCCGGCTGTTCCGAGCGCTTGCGCGCTCGGGCCGGCTCCGCGGGGGC
>CAYWIF010000059.1:0-7349 GCA_964458265.1 uncultured Hyphomicrobium sp.
GGCGGTGACCGATCCGCCGGTGGCGCTCGCACCCATGCCTCCGACGGTCGGTGTAGCCGGGATTGCCGGCGCTGCGGCCGGCGCCGGGGCGCTGACCGATCCGCCGGTGGCGCTCGCACCCATGCCCTCGACGGTCGGTGTAGCCGGGATCGACGGTGCTGCGGCCGGTGTCGAGGCGCTGACCGATCCGCCGGTGGCGCTCGCACCTATGCCCTCGACCGCTGGCGCGGCCGGGGTCGTCGGTCCCGACGGCGCATCGCTGGGTTCGCCGCTCGAACCTTCGGCTCCAGGTCCAACTTGTGCCCTGGAAGTCATACGAGCAAACGTCGAGGCTGCGCCTTGACCACCGTCGCCTTCACCGGTCATCAACGTGCGGACCGCCCCTCCTGCCGCCTGCATTGCCGCCACGGCGCCCAGAGCGCGCTGGGGCAGTGACCCGGATTGCGATGGGGCCGAAGCTGTGGAGATCGACGGGTTGAGACTTGAATCGACGCCTGTTGGGGTGTTGTCAGATCCGACTAGACCTTCCGGTGCACTGGGCGGTGTGTCGACTCCGGTCTGGGGTGATCCTGCAGAGCCGACGTCGGGCTGGCTGCTCGATTCGGCGTCAACCGGCGGCGGCCCGACTGCCGCAAATCCCATCGGACCGACCGCGTTCGGCGACACAATTCCTGCGTCTGCCCCGATCGAGCCTGCATTGGATCTATCGTCACTGGCCGTTGCAGCGCCAGGTCTCCCGGTTTGACCGCTCGCACCTGGTTTGCTCGTTGTGTTCGCTGTTGGGTTGCCCGCTGGCTTGGCCGTTGCGTTGCCGGCCGTGTTGCCAGCTGGCTTGGCCGTTGGGTTGCCGGCTTGTGGGTCCTTCGCGCCCGCCTTACCGCTCGCGGCATCCTGCGGCCCAGCACCCGGCCCAGCACCCGGGTTGGTCACTGGCGCGGGTCCGTTTGACGCGGTGATCGGCGGCGGGGACACCGCACCGAATGCCGCCGGTCCGGCACCGGCCGCTCCCGTGGCGGCAGGCAACTGCGCCGCACCAGCCACCTGTGCCCCAGCGCCGGCCGCGCCAGCGCCGGCACTGGCCGCAGCCCCTAGTCCTGCTAACCCGGCAGCACCGAGCGCTGCCGACGCTGCTACACCGCCGATCGCCGCAGCGCCACTGACGAGTTCGTTTCCGCTTGACTGCAGCGCGCCGGTCATCAGTGCGGCGGCCAGCTTCGGCAACATCCAAACGATCATGCAAAACACCAAGCAGAACGCTGTCATCTCCAAAATGACCCAGATTGCGAACGCCGGTTGGCCAATTCCTATGGCTGCGGTAAATGTCCGAATGATGGTCAGTCCAATCGCGATGACCAGATAAGTCACCAGTAGCCGGACGCCTACTGAAATTGCGTATGTGAGGTAGCGCTCTGCGTACTGGAACGTCCATCGCGATCCCGCGAATCCCAGCATCAGCACGCCAGCCGTCTGGACGATGAAAAGCTCGAACTTGATGACAATTACTTGCAGTGTGACGGCTGCAAGTGAAATCAAAATCAAAAGGGCACACAACGACGTCAGCATGACGGCGCCGAAGTTTGTCAGCAAATCCCAGCTGCCTATTTGACTCATCATGTTCACGGCAATGGTCGTGCCGATCTGGAACATCTCGCCCGGCGCTAGTCGATTGGTTCCTTCCAGCCCGCTCGCGCGCTCGCCTGCCGTCGTGAAGCTGTCAACAATGGCGCTCATCCAGGTTGGCGCGTTTATCAGCAGCGCTAGTCCAAAGCCGATAAACATGATCTGCTTGATTAGCGTACCGAACACATCTTGGAAATCAGAATTCCGCAATGTCAACAGCGCGACGGCCCAAATGAACTGGATCGTCGCCAGCAACCAAAACAGGTTGCGCGCGAATTGCGAGAGGGTCGTGTACCACTGCTGCTGCAACAGACGTGCACTCTCTAGCACCTGCTCCGGGTTCGGCACAGCGGGTGCGGCCGGTGGTGCTTGCGAAAACGCGACAGCGCTGAATGTCAGCAAAAAAAGGGAAAAGACCGCCCAGGCGCCGCATTTAGCGGCGCCGATCTGTATTTTCACTGTTAGCCTCCGAGTTTAGCGGCCGCGATAGACCAGCGGTGCCGGCGACCGACCATGCGGATTCGACCACATTTGATATGACCGCCGATCCGCCATTTCTCTGGAGTACGCATCCGCTTGCTCACGAGCCATGAGCGTGACCATCTGGTTAATCTGTTCGCGGATGCGGATGCTTTGCTGAACGCCTTGTTGATCCAATTGGGCTTGGGCTTGCAGGGTCTGCTGGCGGCCTTCCGACGTCACGATGTTTGCGGTCAGGCGCTGGAGCAGTCCGATGTCGTCCGCAATATCAGCCGAACTTTCTCTAGCTGCTACGACAGCCTGCATAGAACCTTCAAATTGCCCTTCAAGTCTCTGGAAGGCTAACTCATCATAAGCGGCGTTGTTTGCTCGGCGATACCGATCGCCATATAGATTCCGAAATGCTGCGACGATGGCGTCTGGATTTCCCATTCTGTGATTGGGTGCAAACACGGATGCCCAATGATTTAACCGCTGATTCAACCGCTGTTCGGTTCGGTCGAGGATCGGCGTAAGATCCTTGAACGCGAAGCTCGGCGCTCGCTTGCTGTTCCGCAGCATGTCTGCCAGCTGATCGGTCTGCAGCCGGACCATCTTGACTTGCTCGATCAGCTGCAAAGCGAGCTGGATGTTATTCAGAATCTGAGTGATCTCAGTCGCTACCCACTCGAGACCTGTGAAGCGCGTCGAATCGGGTGATGTCCCGATGGTCGCAAGCGATTGGGCTCGCGATTGTGCTTGCGCCGCTCGCTGCAGATCCAGATAGCGCGCCTCAAGCTGGCGCGCCCGGGCTTGCATGTCAGCGACGCTTCCCTGCTGCGCCGACGCGGTGCCCGATACCAGCAGCAGAACCGCGGAAATCAATATCGTAATTCTGTTCATGCCGTTCTCCACTCGCTGCGGGCATATGCAGCCCAATCTGGTTGACCTCGAGTTTCCAGCCATTTTGCCGAACCTTCCAATCGTCCGTGCTTCGAGACCAAGGACCTAAACGATTGGCGATCCAGGTCTCCCGATGCACCAACGAACGCCAGTGCTACCGGCCCGATTCCTAAGCTGACCAACCGCCGGCCCTCTGGCTTGACGATGTAGTAGTGCATCTTCGGCGTTGCTGCAGCGAGCAGGTTGATTTCCCTGTCGTTGAGCGATAACCGATGATAAAAACGGGTCGAGTCGGGACTCTTCGCTCCCGGATTCGCGAGCAAGATTCGTGTTGGACAACTCTCCAGCAACACATTGACAATTTCCGAATCGAAAACATCGGAAGGATTCTGAGTCGCTAGAATTACCGAAGCGTTTTTCTTCCGGAACGTCTTCAGCCATTCTCTAATCTTCGACTGAAAGAGCGGATGACCAAAGAACACCCACGCTTCATCCAAGACGATTAGCGTTGGATTTCCCGTCAAGCGCCGCTCGATCTGTCGAAATAGATAGAGCAACACCGGCAAAACGACTTTGTCGCCCAGCCGCATGAGGTTTTCAAGCTCGAAAATCTGGAACCGGCCCTCTTGTAGGTCGTCGTGCTGTGAGTCCAACAGTGATCCCAACGGACCATCTGTGAGATAAGAGTGCAGCGCGTCTCGGATCAGTTGATCCTGCACTGTTGTGCTGAATTCCGTCAGCGAACGCCGGTCTTCGGGCGCTTCTCGAAGGAGCGTGATCGCGCGTGAAGTGGCCTTCCCCTGCGTTTGGGTCCACTTCACTCCCTGCAGGACACACAGGGCCTCGATCCATTCGACCGCAAACGCCACATCGTTCACGGTCTCTAAGGTCCGGAGCGGCGCGAAAGCCAAGGTGGATTCTGGGCCGAGTAGATCGTATTGGCGAGCGTCTGCGGCTCGGCCGAGGACTTCAAGCGAATACCCCTTGTCGAACGCGAATACCGTCGATCCGGGGTATCGGAACCACTGTGCTACGATCAACGCGAGAGCGGTTGATTTGCCGGCACCGGTGGGGCCGAGCATCAACGTGTGACCAACGTCCTGTACATGCAAATGGAACCGATAGGGCGTGTGCCCGGTGGTTGAACAGCTGAAGATTGGTCCAGAATTTGGCGGCATCAACTTCGACGGGTTCTCGACTTCACCGGCGAAGATGCTGGTCACCGGCGCCAAGTCAGCAGCGTTGATGGTGTGAAGGTAAACACGCCGCGCGTCTGCATATCCCTGACCAGGGTGGGTTCCCAAGAATGACTCTACGGCGTTGATGTCCTCGACGCGCGCCTCAAACCCGAGCGCCTGAATTCGCTTCACGACCGCGCGGGCGTTTTCTTCTGCCGCTGTTTCGGTCTCGGCGAAGACAGTAACAACGGCCGAGTAAAGGCAGAATTCAACATCGCCGCTCGCCGCCAAGGCCGCTGCCGTCTGTGACTCGTGGCTCATGGCCATAGCGTCTTGATCGACCGGACCTCGATGGTCGTTCATGATTTGCGACAGGAACGACCGTGACTTAGTCGCCCACTTTCGGCGTTCCATTTCAAATAAGGAACGGCATTCATGAGAGTCAAGCAAGATCAGCCGATTGGACCAATGATACCGGATCGGCAGACGGTCCAGCTCGCCCAAAATTCCCGGGTAGCTTGTGCGCGGGAAGCCGCTTCGTTCTGCGACACCGCCGCCACCAACCGCCACCAACCGTAGATGGTAGTTCCCGACTTTGGGCGCCACGCCGCCAATAAAGTCGACAAACCCGAGTCGGTGACCCAGGTAGGCACCGAACTCGGCGGGATGCGCAGGATAGAACTCCTTCGTGACAATCGCTCGCACGAAGGAGATGAGATGATCGTTTCTTTCTTCGCGCTTCAGACGACGCATGCGCAGCGAGGCGCCGAGTCGTCCCTCGAAGTTTTCACAAATCTCCTTGAATCGAGAAAGGGCTTGTTGTGCCGCCCCTCCAGCGTCACGAACTGGACCTGTAAAGAAGAATCCGCGCGCCTTTTCCTCGCTGGTCGTTGGTGGCATCCAGGTCAGCGAAAGGAAATATCGGGTCTCAAAAATCGCACCGATTTGGCCGTACTGACGAATTCGCTCCAGCTCAATGAGATTCAGAACTTCTTCCCCCATCTCATTCGATGGGTTAACTTCTGAACCATAATGTCTGCAAGCGTAAAATTGAATGATCACACCTTTGCCAAGCTTGATCCCGGCGTTGATGCGCGTGGCCAACGACGCCATCTCTTCATAGGAGGCTGAGTCCATGTCCGGACCGCGATATTCCCAAGCGGCGAGCAAAGCCCCGTCGCGCATGAACATAACGCCATCGTCGACGATGCCAAAATATGGCAACAGATCGCCAAACGTTCTAGCCGCACCTCGGTGTTCGCGCAAATTCATATTTAGTACCAACCCTTTCTTTCTTGCACTTCGTCCATTTTCAGCCGAGCCAGGCCGCTTGATCCACCGAGATACAGGCCCTTGTATTTCAGGGATCGCATCATCACGCGCCTCAACAGCGGGTCGTATCGGGCGGCTGCACGTAGCAGGATGATCCCGCCGAACCAAAGCAGCAGCCCTGCGAAGAAGGCAAGCCAGGTCTGGATGACGAAAATGAGGATCCCCGCGAGGACGCCTACGACGATGACTGCCTCGCGATCAGCACCGAACAAGAGCTGGGCGCGATTCAACGCGCGGAATAGCGGAACCTCGCGGGGACCGATCATTATCGAACTCCAGCGATGGCGGCGATCATGGTCGGATCCACCACCGAACCCGATGCACCGAACAGAGCCGGCAGGAAGTTCGAGGCCAGAACGAGCATCGACACCACCAGCGTCATGATGCTTGCTCTCTTTCCAACTTCACCGAACTCCGATCCGAACATCAGCATGGCGCCGGCGACAATGAAGCCGGTGATCCCGACTCCAACCGCCACTGGGCCCTTCAACGAATCGACCAGCTTCTTCAACGGTTCTTCCCACGGCAGGCCCCCGGTAGCGACACTGGCTGCCGCATCCTGAGAGACGAACAACAGCCCGAGAACGACCGCCGCGATCATGACGTTTTTCATGCTTACTTCCTCTTCTGAATGCCGCAGTTGCGGCGTTTGCGAGCTAGAGCAGCTCAGTTTGGAATGCACGGCCGTCGTAGCCGTGCACTACGCGAATTTCGCGAACCAGCCGACCGGCAGTGTTTGGAAATTCGTCGATGAAAACCACCAGATTCACCGCTTCGGCGATCAGGCGTTCCTGCGGAGCTTGGGTTGCTTCGGCGCAGAGAGAGTTCAGCCGGATTAGTCCGGCTGCTGCATCATTGGCGTGGATGGTGCTGATGCCACCGGGATGGCCGGTGTTCCACGCTTTCAGGAGCGAGAGTGCGGCACCATCGCGAACTTCACCGACAATGATTCGGTTCGGGCGAAGACGCATGGTCGCCTTGAGAAGGCGCTCCATCGAGACATTTTCGGATGTTCGGAGGCAGGCAGAATTCGGACTGCTGGTCTGAAGCTCCATCGTGTCTTCCATCACTACGACCCGATCCTCGGGTGTCGCAACGGCAATCTCGTGGAGCAAGGCATTGACGAGGGTTGTTTTTCCCGACCCGGTAGCGCCGATCACCAGGATGTTTAATCGGTCGCGCACTGCCGCTTTCAGGATCTCGATGTGCGGGTGGCCTGCCCACCGCGCAAAATTCTGGCGGGGTGGGACAGGGAGCACGGAGACGTCGTCTCGGCTCGTCAGGATTCCACGCTGGTAGTAGTTGTCCAGGGAGAACACCGCTCCTGCCCGCCGGCGCAGCGCGAAAAGCGGATTGCCGGCGCACGGCGGGAGCAGCGCCTCGAAGCGCGATCCATCGCCTGGGATCTCGGTCTCCAAGATCGGGTTGTCGTGGTTGACGGTGGTGAGGTGCATTGCGGCCACCGTCCCGATCGCGGACTCCGCCTGCATCGGCGACAAGTCGCAAGCGTGGACCGGTCGTTCACCAAGACGCTTGACCCACACACGGCCGTCGGGGTTGAGGCAGATGTCCTCGACGCTGTGATCGGACAGGAGCGGCGTGACCGGCCCTAGCTCGCGCCGTAGCTTGTCGAGGCCACGGCGCTCGCGCTCGCTCAGGGGATGATGTGACATAGACCTAAATCACGAAAGGTGTTCGTCTATGTCACCACCTTCGGGCAGGTGGTGTCAAACAATGTGACGCAGTGACGTGTTTCGCGCGTTCATCCCCAATCGTTGACGAGTTCTTCACATAATTTTGGGCGCAACAACGCTTCAACGCTATGCAACGGAATCTGCGAGAAAAGCAGATCTATAT
>CAYWIF010000060.1:0-7088 GCA_964458265.1 uncultured Hyphomicrobium sp.
TGCCCCCACCAGAGCTGGCGGGAGATGCACCAGGGCTGGATGTTGCGCATCCATTCGAAGTAGGTTTTTTCCCAGTTTTTGGGCACAAACTCCGTCCGGCCGTCTTCGACCGCGGCGATGGCGTCTTTGGCCAGTTCGGCAGCGTTGACGTACCACTGGTCGGTGAGCCACGGCTCAATGACCCCGTTGGAACGGTCGCCGTGGGGCACGGTGTGCGTCGTCGGCTCGATCTTGGCGAGAAGACCGAGGGCCGCCATTTCGGACACGACTTTCTTGCGGGCTTCGAAGCGGTCGAAACCTTGAAGATTGTTCGGAATGCCTGTTGTGCCGGCGGCATCACCGGAAATGATGTTTCCGAACGCGTCGAGCACGTTGATCTGCGCGAGGTTGTGGCGCTTGCCGACCTCGAAGTCGTTGAAGTCGTGGGCGGGCGTGATCTTGACCGCGCCGGTGCCCTTTTCGGGATCGGAGTATTCGTCGGCGACAATTGGAATTTCGCGGCCGACGAGCGGCAGGCGGACCTTTTTGCCGACGATGTCCTTGTAGCGTGCGTCCTCGGGAGGCACGGCAACGCCGGTGTCGCCGAGCATCGTCTCGGGGCGCGTGGTGGCGACGACGATGAAGCGCGCGGGATCATCGGCGAGGGGATAGCGGAAGTGATACATGTGTCCGCTCGGGTTCTTCTTCAGAACCTTGGCGAGAGCTTCCGCGTCGAACGGCTTTTCGGGGTCGCCGTCGCTCCAAGAAAACGACCCTTTGGCCTCGACCTGCACGACTTCGAGATCGGAGATCGCCGTCTGGAACTTGGGGTCCCAGTTGACGAGGCGCTTGTCCTTGTAGATGAGGCCGGCTTTGTGGAGTTCGACGAACACTTTGACGACGGCCTTGGAGAGGCCTTCGTCCATCGTGAAGCGCTCGCGGCTCCAGTCGCACGACGCGCCGAGGCGCTTAAGCTGATTGACGATGGTGCCGCCGCTCTCGGCTTTCCAGGCCCAGACCTTTTCGAGGAAAGCGTCGCGGCCGATTTCGCGGCGGCCGGGTTCCTGGCGCTCCATCATCTGGCGTTCGACGACCATTTGCGTCGCGATGCCGGCGTGGTCGGTGCCCGGTTGCCAGAGCACGTCCTTGCCGCGCATGCGTTCGAAGCGGCAGAGGATGTCCTGCAGGGTGTTGTTGAGCGCATGCCCCATGTGGAGCGAGCCGGTCACGTTCGGCGGCGGAATGATGATCGAAAAGGGTTCGGCATTGGCGCGATCGGGTCGTCCGGCCTTGAATGCGTCCGCCTTTTCCCAATCGCCGCTGACACGCGGCTCGATTGAGCCCGGCTGGTAGGTCTTCTCAAGCATTGTGGAGGGTTTCTTTGCAATGGTGCATGGAGCGAGGTCGTACGACCCTGCTTCCATGGCTGTCAATGTCCCGGGCCTCAGGCTTGCCGCCGGCGTTCAGACGGGCGCAAGGGGGACGGGGCGACTCAGGGGTTCGGTTTGCGGCCCAGCGTGGCATCGCGCTGGAGGGCGCGTTCCACGATACGTGGCATGTTTTCGTCGATCCACTTCTCCAGCGCGGGCCGGAGCATGTCGGCCACGACATCCTCGAAGGTGCGGTTGGACGCCGGAGAAGGCGACGGGGCGGGCTCGGTGGCCGCAGCCGTCTGCGGCGCAGCGGCGGGCGGAACGACGGACCCGGCAGGCGAGGATACCGGAGGAGCAGCGGCGGAGGTTCTTTGAGCGGCAGCCGCAAGCGCCGCAGCCGCGAGCGTCGTGAACTCCGGGGCAGGCTGTTGCCTGCTGGCAGGTTCCGGGCGTTCGACATTGGGCTGCATCGCCCTCGCGGCCGGTGGCATCTGGATCGGAGCCTCAGGCATCGGCGGAGAGGCACCATTGAGTTCGGCAACGAGATCGTCGAGCACGCGCGCTGAAGCTGCGGGCACGTCGGCAGATGCGGGCGGCGGCATCGCCGTACCGCGTTCTGCCGAGGGTGGGGCTGGCGTTTCGCCGGCAGAGGACGTGGCTGACGCAGCCGGTTGCCAGAACGGCATAAAGCCCGACTTGGGCGGAGTTGCTGCGGGAGAGGCCGTGGCCGGCTCGTCATTTTTTGCAGACGGCGGGTTGGCCGAAGCGGCAGGCATCGGCAAGACCGGCTCCGCGCGCGGCTCCTGGGCCGGAAAAAAGCCGCCCTTGCGGGGAGCGAACAGGCCGCTCATTGCAGAGGCAGGCGGCGGCGTGACCGACGGCGACGGGGCGGCCTCGCTGGGTGGCGATGGCGACAGTGCATCGGTCTTGCTGCCGTACCCTTCAGGTGGCTTGGAAGCCGCGCCGGCTGCTGGGCCGGCAGGATTGAGAAGGTTCGCCCACTTTTCCCGCGCAGCTTCGATCGGAGAGACGGGCGGGGCGGTAGCTTCGGCCACCTTAACCGCCGACGGCTCGGCAGCGCGCGATGCCGGCTTATCGATCAAATCGTCGAGATCATCGTCGATGGCGGCGGCACGCGAGCGGGGCGGTGTCGGAAGCGCCGACCCGGAAGACGAACCACCCGCGGCGTCCGTAATCGAACGGAACGGCGGCATTCCCGATGCGCGCTGCTCGGCACCCGCGGGCGGCGGCGGCCCCGGGGTCTTCGGATCGTCGGAGAAGGTCTTGCGGATCGAAGCCAGGATGTCTTCGATCGATGCTTCAGATCCTTCCGCCGTGCTCATTCGCCAAGTCCCGTTCTCGAAGTTAAGGGCGCCGAACCCCAATCCCGAAGATGTTATACCGGACCTCCAGATCATGGAAATGCGGCGATCGGACGACCGCAGACGGGCCGCCGGCCGGCGACCGCTAACGGTCCTCGGGCTTCAGGGGACGCGGGGCCTACGGCCTACTTTTTGCCCGACTTTACCGTCTCGGCGACTTCGATGTGTAGCGCTTTTTCAACCATGCGCGGCATGTTCTCGGCCAGCCACTGGCGGAGCATCGGCCGCAGGAGGTCAGCCGTGGAATCTTCGATGGGAGCGGCGGGTTGGGGTGCGGCTTCAAAGCCGGGCGTTGCGGGGACCGGTGGCGGCACGTGGGGTGCGAGCGCGGACTCCATGGGTGGTTGTCCGGCCGCCAGCGAGGGATAGGAGGCCACGATCGCCGCAGTCAGGGTTGCGGGGGCTTCGACCGCCACAATGTCTTCTACGGGGAGTTCGGGATGAGCGACGACGGTGGGTAGCGGTTCGTTTTCCAGCGCAGAGGCAGCGGCCGAAACGAGAGCCTCTGTCGCCTCGGCCTCGAACGGCGACACGAACGGTTGCACATCGTCGGGCATTGCGACCGGGGCCGATCCCATGCCGCGGAAGCGCGTGTCCTTGAACGCTGCCATTTGGCGGGGCACTTGCGGGATGACCGGCGCGGATGTCTCACTCGCGGCGACATAGGGCACGGGGGCGGACGGCGCAGCATCGCCGGACATGGACGCTGGGACCGGACCTGCCACTATGGGTTGGAGACCTGCGGTGGGAGCCTGCATCGGGAACTCGGCCAATGCGGCTTCAGCGATCTCGTCGGCGCGCGGCGAATTCGCTTCATGAAACGTTGAGAGAAGGAAGTGGGACGCGGCCGCCGCGTCGACCGTTTCGGGCCGTTGCATTTTCAAGGTACTGAGCGCGTGTTCGCCGCGGTCGGAACTACCGCTCGACGCGCCCCGGATGGCGTCGCTCAGGCGGCCAAAGAGGGGGGCGGGTCGATCGGAAAACGGTGCGGGAGACGGCGTCTTGAACATCGACGGCAGGTCGAAGTCGCTCGGGTCTTCAAGCAGACCGTCGCCGCGCGGATAATGGCTCGTCTTGCCCAGATCGATGGCGGGTGCGCCGGCACCGGGTTCTTCGGCGATGATCCGGCGCACGGAGGCAAGGATTTCCTCGATGCTCGAATGACCGTTCTTCTCGGTGAGTTCCATGTCGACCTCGCTAACGCACGCTACAAACGGCCCCCGGCAAAGTGGGGCTGCGCAGTGAGAAACGGCTCCAGAGACAGGTTATTCGCGAGATGAAAATAAAACCTCGCATCCCCCTCCCAACGGATCGTCCCAGAAGCGCGGCCCGTTGCGGACCCATGCGACCCGGGGACCATTCGTCCGCCCTCCCCCGATCCCGGCGCTTCGTAGATTTTTGTAAGTTTAGCACGGGGCGAACGTGTGGCAAGAGCGCCGCGGAGCAAGAAAAATCGCATATCGAACTGGAGTGTCCTTACGCGACGTCGCGCCGCGCAGAAGACTCAACGTGTTCAAGCTTTCGCATATTTTCGTTCAAAGCCCGCGTGACGGCAAGCGAGGCCACGTCAAGCGGCAGAACCGCGTGCGCCGCGCCAATGAGGGCGAAATTGTGATTAATGTTGGAAGTCGGCGCGGAAGCTACTTCATGACGCCGGGATCGACGTCGAGACGTTCGTGACGACCGTCCTCGTGCGTGATCGAAATGCCGAACCACTTGCGGTCGACTTCGTGATAGTGCGCCTCAGGGTCATAAACGATCCCGGTCACGCCGAGACTGAGGGCATCAAGACGCCCGAGCGCGGCCTGGAGACCGTAGCCCGCGACGATCACGTTGCGGCGGGTCACGACGAGATTGACCTGCGAGTTCAGCAGTTCCTGCTGAGCATTCAGCACTTCGATCAGGGTGCGCTGCCCCACGCGCTCTTCTTCGCGCACGCCAGTGAGTGCGGTTGTATTTGCTTCGACCGCCGCTTTCGCGCTTTCGAGCTGCGCGCGGGCGCCGAGCAACTGCGACCACGCAGCGATTGTGTTTGCTTTCACGACGACGCGGGCCTGCTCGATGTCTTGCAAGCGGGCCAGATGCTCGTGCTTGGCCTGGCGAACTTGCGCGTGAACAATGCCGCCCTGCTGATAGATCGGAACCGTCAGGCGGCCGACCACCGAAGCTGTCGCCGTTGAATCGATGCCGGACTGTTCTTGAAAGCGGTCCGTGTAGTCGGCCTCGACCTGAACCTGAGGCAGCAGGGCACCACGAATGCGATCGACGTTGTAGCGCGCTGCCTGCTCGTTGTAGAGCGCGCCGACGACATTCGGATTTTCCTGCGTGCCGATGTTTACCGCCTCATCCTGCGAACCCGGCAGCATGGCCATTTTCAGGGTGGGCTCAACCAAATTGGCTGCTGGCAGCCCGACCGTGCGCTCGAATGCGGCGCGGCTGGTTTGCAGATTGGCGCGCGCTTGATCGAGCTGCGCGACGGCGTCGGCGCGACGGGCTTCCGACTGCGCCACGTCCGTGCGGGTGACTTCACCGACTGCGAACCGGTCTTCGGTCGCCTTCAGTTCCTCGGAGAGGACACGCAGGTTGTTTTCGTTGAGGCGAACGATTGCCTGATCCCGCACGACGTCCATGAAGGCCGTGACGGCTTCGAGTAGAACTTCCTGTTCGACGGCGCGCAATGTTTCGCGGCCGGCTCGCACGATCGACTCGGCCTGGCTCACCGCGTTCTTGACCTGGAAGCCACGAAAGATCGGTTGCGTAAGGCTGACACCGTAGCCACGCGGCTTGCGGTCGGTCGTTGGGCCCGGATCAATATCGGTTGCACGATACCCATAGTCGGCTGTGGCGCCGATGTCGGGACGATAGCCTGACTGTGCAATCGGAACTTCTTCGTCAGTTGCCCTGAGGCGCGCGCGCTCGGCGTCTATGCGCGGGCTGTATTCATAAGCCGAAGCGAGCGCTTCATCGAGCGTCAGAGCGAGCGCGGGGACGGGCGCGAAAACGGCAAACATTGCCGCCGCTGCCGACGCAGCAAGCGCCGGAATCTTCCACGCCAAATCGCGTGTGGCCGGCCGAGGCAATGCCCTCTTCAAGAAATATCCCCCTCGTTCCGTCAACCGGCACGACGACCTACAAATGCCGTCCGGCGTTGGATCACCCCTCGACCCATGCCGTCGCGGCCGTGCGGATCTTAAAACGACTGCTAATCCGATTCGAACAACCGCACTTAATGTTTACCCCACTTTGAGCTGCAATATGATCCGGTCCCGATGAATCGTCCAGGTAGCGTGGCTGCGATCACACACCCCTTAGATATACTGGAAAAAAGTTTGACGGCCCGGCGATGCGCGGCGTTCAGCAAAATTCAAAAGACGAACCGGCGGACGGGTTCGAAGCCCGGCAAGAACGGTGCAAAGGCGTCGAATCCGTCGCGTTCGGAGACCGCCGTGCCCGAGCGCTGCCAAACCAAGGCCCGGCCCGTGCGTCCGTCGGCAAGGATCGCCACAAGGCGGCCTCCGTCTTTCAGTTGTCCCAACAATGCCTCGGGAACTGTCGCGACGGCCCCTCCGATCACGATCACGTCGAACGGCCCTTCCGCCGGATAGCCGGCTGGGAGGTCGCCGTGCACCACGGCGACGTTATCCGCACCTTGCGATTGCAGGACGCGGGTGGCCTCCTGGGCCAGCGCGGTGTCGCTCTCCAGGGCGACGACCGTCTGGGCAAGCCGGGCCAAGATCGCTGACGAATAGCCCGTGCCGCAGCCGATATCCAGGACGAGATCGCCGGGATCGACGGCGGCCAGTTGCAGGAGTTTGGCGAATGTGCGCGGGGCCAGCATGACCCGTCCGGACGGACCGCCACCCGGCATATCCAGGGGCAAATCGGTATCGAGATAGGCGAGGCTGCGGCGACCGGGAGAGACGAACGCCTCGCGTGGAACGGCGTTCATGGCGCGCGGGATGCGCCGGTCGGTTACGTCGCTTGGGCGGACCTGCGACTCCACCATGTTCTGGCGCTGAAGGGCGAGATCGGTCATGCCGGGTTCCAATGTCTCATGGGGCCGTCGGAATGATAGGCTGGCCGCACGCGGACGCACATACCTCATATTGCCATCCTCGACCAAGGTGGCGTGTGGTGCGCGGGAATACTTTGTTCACCGGCAGCATGGGTTGGCTTGTGCGCCGTTCGGGTCCCGTGCTAGTGACCCCAACCCGGTTCGGAAACCATTACGATGACCCGCAATGACTTCGTTTTGCGGCGGCGTTTCCACCGGTTCAGAGGCCACGTGGCGGAGTGGTGACGCAGCGGACTGCAAATCCGCGTACCCCGGTTCAATTCCGGGCGTGGCCTCCAA
>CAYWIF010000061.1:0-6751 GCA_964458265.1 uncultured Hyphomicrobium sp.
CCTTGAACGATCCGGCGAACGAAACGGTCAAACCCGGCGACCACCGGCTCACAAACGCGACCTATCACCTGGTCGCCGCGCCAAAAGCATCGCTGCAAGGTGCAGCCGAGATCGCCCGCGCCGCCGGCTACAGAATCGAAATGCTGGGCGACAGCCTGGAAGGCGAAGCACGCGAGGTCGGCCGCCAGCACGCAGCCCTGGCACTCGCCGCCAAAGCGCGCGGCGAACGGATCGCCTTCATTTCGGGCGGCGAATTCACGGTGACGGTCACCGGCAACGGTGCGGGCGGTCCCAACCAGGAATACATGATGGGCGTGGCCCTCGGCCTCGGCGGGGCGGCAGGCATCTCGGCGCTCGCCGGCGACACGGACGGCATCGACGGTGGTGGCGGCAACCCGGATGATCCCGCAGGGGCGATTGCGGACCCCGGCACGCTCGACCGCGCCAGGGCGAAAAACCTCGATCCAGCCGCAATGCTCGCCAATAACGATTCCACCGCTTTCTTCCGCGCCATCGGCGACCTTCTGGAGTGCGGACCGACCCAGACGAACGTCAACGATTTCCGCGTTCTGCTGGTCGATCCGTAACGGGACCCGGCGGGGCAGGGGCGCGACCCTTGCTTCCCTGTCGGAGCGGGTTGCCGCGTGCTAGGCAATCCCTCCGGATCAGACGTTCGAAAGAGCCCGGATCGCAATGTTGAAGTCCCGCCGTGCCCGTTTTCGCTGCGCTTCGTTCGCTGTCTCACTGCTGACGATGGCCGCACCCGCGGCGGCCGATTTGAAGCTCTGCAATTCGACGGCGAGCAGGATCGGCGTCGCGGTCGGCTACCAGGACAAGGAAGGCTGGGCCACGGAAGGCTGGTGGAACATCGCATCCCAGACTTGCGAAACGCTTTTGAAGGGTGCGGTGCCGAGCCGGTTCGTGTACGTCCACGCGGTCGATTACGATCGCGGCGGCGAATGGGCCGGCAAGAACGAGATGTGCACCGGCGAGAAGTCGTTCACCATCCGGGGGGTTCAGGATTGCGTGTCCCGCGGCTACAAGACGACCGGCTTTTTCGAAGTCGACACGGGCGATGCGAAGGAATGGACGATCCGTCTGACCGATCCTGAGCCCGCCACGAAGAAATAACGGCGCCGCGTCCGCGGTCCCGCTCCACCCGAGATATAAAGACCATGAGACGCAATCGCCGCGTGAAGATCGTTGCCACCCTGGGCCCGGCATCATCGTCGCCCGAAATGGTGGAAAAACTCGTGCACGCCGGCGTCGATGTCTTCCGCGTCAACATGAGTCACACGACGCATGAAGCGGCGAAAGCCTACGTCGATACGATCCGCACTGTTGCTGACCGATGCCGTCATGCAGTCGGCGTATTGTGCGACCTGCAGGGCCCGAAATTCCGGCTTGGTGAATTCCACGGCGGCCGCGTCTTCGTCAACGACGGCGCCGAATTCGTCTTCGATTCCGACAAGACGCCCGGCACCGCCGAACGCGTATACCTGCCCCACCCGCAGATTTTCGAAGCCGTCGCGCCGGGCCACATTCTGCTGATCGACGACGGCAAGATCCGCATGCGCGTCAAGGGCGCGAAAAAGGACCGCATCGCCGCTGAAGTGGTAACTGGCGGCGCTCTGGCCTCGCGCAAAGGCATCAGCCTGCCCGACACGCTTCTCCCGGTGAGCGCGCTGACCGAGAAGGATCATGCCGATCTCGATTGCGCGCTGGCCATCGGCGCCGATTGGATCGCTCTGTCGTTCGTGCAGCGGCATGAGGACGTCCTCGAAGCCAAGAGGATCATCGGCGACCGCGCCGCGATCATCGTCAAGATCGAGAAGCCCTCCGCCATCGACGACCTCGATGCCATCGTCGCGGCCGGCGACGGGTTCATGGTTGCGCGCGGCGATCTCGGCGTGGAAATGCCGGTCGAGCGTGTCCCGGGTCTGCAGAAGCAGATCACGCGCAAGGCGCGCGAGGCCGGAAAGCCCGTCGTGGTCGCAACCCAGATGCTGGAAAGCATGATCTCCTCGCCGATGCCGACGCGCGCCGAGGTCTCCGACGTCGCCGCCGCCGTGTTCGACGGCGCCGACGCCGTAATGTTGTCGGCCGAATCCGCCGTCGGCCAGTATCCGATCGAAGCCATCCAGATGATGGATCGCGTCGCCTACGAAGTCGAAAGCGATCCGAGTTACGATGCGTTCGTCCACGCCACGGAATTCTCCAAGCGTCCGACCGGCGCCGACGCGATCGCCGCCGCCGCCTACGCCATCGCCGGAACCGTCAAGGTTGCCGCCATACTCTGTTACACGGCGACGGGTTCGACGGCGCTGCGTGTCGCCCGCGAACGTCCGGGCCTGCCGGTCATCGGTCTGACGCCGATCGAGAGCACCGCCCGCCGACTCGCCCTCGTCTGGGGCGTCCAGACCGTTCTGACCGCCGACCCGGAAGATCTCGCGCACATGGTCCGCAAGGCCTCGCAGATCGCATTCGAGGAAGGCTTCGTCAAAGCCGGCGAGGGGCTCGTCATCACGGCCGGCGTCCCGCTCGGCTCGCCGGGTGCCACGAACATGATCCGCCTCGCATTCATCGACGAACACGGCCTGCCCGACGGCCACACGCCCGATGAATTCCCCACGGGCGGCAAGCGGCGCACGCCCGCCGTCACCAAAATCCCGACGTGAGGCTTTGTGTTCCTGTCGCCCGGCAAAAACTAAATGCCGCGGCCGTCGACAGCTTCTTCCAGCTCTTTCAGCATGTCCTGCGCGCCCGGTGAGTACGGGTGCGCCTTGATGAGCGTGCGCACCACGTCGAGCGCCGCCTTGTCTTGCCCCATGGTGCGCAGAACCTGCACCAAACCTTCAAGCGCGCGGAAATTGCCGGGGTCGAGCGCCAGAACGCGCCGCAGATCACCAAGCGCGCGCCCGTATTCGAGTTTCACCACGTAAAGATAGGCGCGCCGGTTGAAGCCCTCGGACCAGTCCGGAAAAAGCTCCGTGACGGTGTCGAGAAACTGCAGCGACAGATCGTAGTTCTTTTCACCCGCGGCTTTCAGCGCGCGGTTGAGGAGTAGTGTCGCGGTCGGGCTCGCCGATTGTGCCCAGACGAGTTCGATCTGGCGCACGACCTTGTCGGCGGCAGTGGCATCGGGTGCCGTGGCCAACTCGCCATAAAGCCGCTTCAGCGCGTCGTCCTTGGACTCGGGCTTAACCGCTTCGCGCCCGCGCGGTGGAGCACCCGCAGCCGCTGGCGGTGCGGTCGGTAGAGAGGCGCCTGGCGGTGGCGGGGACTGTTGAGCCATGGCCTGCGATCCGGCGAGGAGCACGGCTGAAACGGTGGCCACGCGTGTAGAGCGGAACGTTTTCATCAGCCAAACTTACCGCGCCGAGGCCCGGTGCGAAAGCTGCCTCCAATGAGCAACGGCCCCCGGAATGAATTCCGGAGGCCGCGCAAGCACTCGAAATTACGCCGGGCTTAGCCCTGACGGGCTTTGAAGCGGCGCTGCGTCTTGTTGATGACGTAAACGCGGCCCTTGCGGCGCACGATGCGGTTATCGCGGTGGCGCGCACGCAGGGACTTCAGGGAATTGCGAACTTTCATGACGGATCACTCGATTGGACGGCCTGATGAAACGTGCGGAATGCCAGACCGGAAACCGGCCTGGATCGCCCAAGTCATCGAGCGCGGGAAAAGATCGGCCGGAAACTAGTCGCGGTCCGATGCACTGTCAACTGCCGGTCTGGTCTTCCGATGGTTTGGGGCGGCCACTGCTTGAGTTTGTCGACGTTGCGGGACGCCTCGAGTTAGCAGGCAAATTTACAACAGGTCTAAATTGAACGTGGATGAATTCCATGCGCAACCCTGTGGAGAACGCAGTAGTGCTCGGATTCATTTCAATAAAAACGGTTTCAGACAATCCGTGGACGGACCTTGACGATCTTAGGTCACATTCCATACGGTCCCTACACTTAGTGTGCAAGTTGACATATTGAACCATTGGAGTGGCTAATGTCCTCAAAAAACAAGATATTTATCGCGGCGCTAGGCGTCACCTTGGCCGCGGCGACCGGCGTTTCCGCCGGCGATCCCACGCCCGTAACGGGTAAGGCTCATATTCTTTTGGTGCCGGATATCGAAGCACCGGCGTTGACGATCGGCGATCGCAGCAGAACGACAGGCCTGGCCGTAAACTCTGTGGCGCCTGACGTCGAAGAAGGTCTCGGACTTGAGATATCCGGCACCACTGAAAAAGGCACCATCTACCCAATTGAGCAACTCGACACGAAGAACTTCACATTTGAGGGCAACGAAGGCGAGCTCGAATTCTATGCGCCGCCAGGGTGCGAGGACGAATGCGACGCCGGGCTCTTGCTATCCCGGCAGGCGGGCGAGGAAGAACTCTACAGCTCCTCTTACTTCATCACTGGTGCGGATATTTACAATGAGAATAAGACGGTCAGCACGGTCTCAGGAGCGGGGTTTGCAGGCCAAGCCACGGGGCTGGAATCCATGACCGCTTTGAAGTCCGGCAAGGTCAGGGCCACGTACGAAGGCTCATTCCTTGGGCTCGCAAATTTCACAGATGACTTCGGCGCCTATACGGAACTGGTCACCGGTGACGTGACCCTGAACGCTGACTTCAAAAAGGGCAACGTGGCCGGCGGTGTGACAGGTCTGACCTTCGGCGAAGGTGAAGATCAAGGAACGATCGATCAGGGCCTCGGGCTCAAGGCCAAGATCAAAGGCAACGAATACTCTGGCACGGTCTCGATCACCAAAGGCACCGGCGCGGCCAAGGGCGGTGGAACGGTCTCCAAGTCTGCGTTGAACGGCGGGTTCTTCGGCTTCAATGCCTCAGAAACGGCTGGCGCGTTGCGCGTCGAAGGTACGCTGACACCCACAGTCGATGGCGTCAGCATCACGAATGAAGAGACAGGTGCTGTGATTTCGAAAATGCCGGTAGGTATCGTCGGTTCCTTCGGCGCCAAGGCACCCTCGTTGTTGCCCCAATAATCGGCAGACGCTGCGCACGAGCGTTCAAAATTTGCCGGCCGCTGAGCGTAAAGGCGCTCAGTGGCCGGCAATATCAATAGGCACAAGAATTTTTCCGCCGAGCACCTTGGTGTTTTTCTGCAGTCAGCACTGCGACAAGCAATCAGAGTGAGCCGAGTTGACCTGATGATTTCTACGGCGCGGGTGAGACATGCGTTTCGAACCTTTGCCGCTGTTGTCGCGGTTTTGACGGCGTGGCTGCCGCAGTCCGCTGCCGCCGAGAAAAAAGCCCCTCCCGGCATGAAGCCGATGACCGTCGAACAGGTCGTCAAATCCTGGCCGCGGCTGCACCCCGTCCAGCGCCTTGCCGTCATCGATCAATTGATCAACGTGGGGGACTATCCTCTCGCGCAAAAGCTCCTCGATCGCGGCGGCTTTCCTGGAAACTATGAAGCCGACGCCCAGGCACTCCGGGCCGCGCTGTTGAACGCCAAAGGCGAAACTCACGAAGCAGCGAAAGTCGCTCAGGGCGTTGTCGAAGCCTATCCGCGCCATCGCAGGGCGCGTATCGAGTTGGGCAAGGCAAAATTCGCAACCGAAGACGACATCGCCGCGCGCGAGAATTTCGAGCTGGCGGTGCAAGGCGCTAACAACCCGCAACTCGAAACGGTCATCGGCCGCTTCATCGATGCCATCGACAACCGCAAGCGCTGGACCGCCGACGTCACGTTCGGCGCCGCCGCGTCGACGAACATCAGTCAGGGGTCCGACACCCGGTTCATTTATCTCAACGGCCTGCCGTTCCAGCTCGACGACGACAGCTTGGGCTCCGAAGGCGCGGCATTCTGGACGGCGCTGAACGGCGCCTATGTCCACCCTGTCGCCAGCGGTCTGGACTTCGTCAGCGCGGCGAGCGTGAGCGTCCGCCGCGTCACCGAGGATCGTTTGAACGACAGCCTTGTGGCCGTGTCGCTCGGTCCGCGCTGGAGCTTCCTGACCGGTTCGATGCCTGTCCAGGTAGGCCTTTACGCCACGGGCAATTATCGCTGGGTGTCGGATGAGGCCTATGCGGGCGAGTGGGGCGCGCGCCTGGCTTTGACGGCGCGGCCGGAAGCCCCGGGCTTCGCGAACATCTCGGCTTCGGTCACGCACAAGAACTATTCCAGCGATTGGCTCTCGGACGATCTCAGCTATCAGGACGGCATCAACGTATCGCTGTCCGCGACCTACGACCGCGATCTCGGCAACGGCGTCTTCGCGAAAGCGCTGGCGAACTTTGTCGTCGAGGATACCGAAACCCAGCACTTGGACTATACGGCCTGGAATGTTGGGGCCGGACTAGGCTACTCGCCCTTCGCGGGCGTCACCGTTTACGCGCAGGGCAGCTACGCCGAACTCGATTATGGTGCCGACAGCCCTGGCTTCGACTATGCGCGCTTCGACCGCCGGTGGGATGGTTCGCTTCAGGTCACGATGCCCGCTTATGCGCTGAGCGGTTTCGTTCCCTCGCTGCAGTACACCTACACTCTGAATTCGAGCAACGTGCCGTTCTACGATTTTGATGCCCACGGCGTGAGCTTCTGGGTCACCCGCAACTACTGACCAGCCTGACTGTGCACGCGCGCCAGCCCCGCGTCCGTCCTGGACCTGCCGTCCCGCGAGCAGGGCAACGGGCAGTTCTCTCCAGCAAGTGCACTCTTCTTCGGATCTGCGTAAAAATGGTGGGCGCTAGAGGGATCGAACCTCTGACCCCTTCCATGTCAAG
>CAYWIF010000062.1:0-5401 GCA_964458265.1 uncultured Hyphomicrobium sp.
GGTGAAGGCCATCTCAGCGCGCTCCCACGGTCAGGAGCTTCGTCACCTTGACTTCGGCGCCCGGCTGAACGCGCAACTGCCCTTCTGCCACGACCACGTCGCCCGGCTTCAATCCCTGGTCGATGACGACAGTGTTGGCGATGCGGCGGCCCGTGCGGACCGGCACGATCTCCGCCTTGCCGCCCTTGCGGGCTTCCTTGCCCCGGATGACGATCACGCTATCGCCTTGCGCCGAAGTCTGGATGGCGGTCGCCGGAACGACAATGGCGCCTTGCTGCGGAGGCAGGGCCAGGGAAGCGGTCACATACATGCCGGGCCTCAGAGCCCGGTCCGGATTGGGGAGGGTGGCCTGCACCATCACATTGCGCGTGTCCTCGCCGATCTTCGGCTCGATTGCATTGACCCTTGCGGTGAAGATGCGGCCCGGGAACGCGTCGCTGGTGACCGCGACGCTCGAACCGGGCTTGAGGCGCGCCAGTTCCTGCTGCGGCAGGGCGAACTCAACGTAAAGCTGGTCAAGCGCCGTCAGCGTTGCGATGGCATCGCCGGGATTGAGATACTGGCCGAGGTTGACGCGGCGAAGGCCGATCTCACCCGAGAAAGGCGCGCGGATCTGGCGCTGGACGAGCCTGGCATCGAGCTGGCGCACGGCGGCGGCGGCCTGATCGCGCTCGGCGCGGCGCTGCTGGAGCAGTTCGCGCGGCTCGGCGCCGGTAGGAGCAAGCTCTTGCGAGCGGGCAAGCTGGACGCCGGCGAAATCGAGCCTCGCGCGCGCCGCTTCCCGGTCGGCGCGCTCGGGGCCGTCGAAAAGCTGCACCAGCAGGGAACCCGCGCGGACCTGCGACCCCGCGGCAAAATTGATGGCCGTGACCCGTCCGGCGACTTCGGGCGACAAGGTCACTTCGCGCACCGCCGTCAGGCTGCCCACCGCATCGAGCGACGCTGGAACCTCGCGAGCATCGACGACCACGGCCGCGACGGGCGTCGCCTGTTGTTGCCAGCCTTCGCCTTGCCCGGAGCGCAGTGTCCGCCACAGGAATAGCGCGCCCAAAAGGATAGCCAGGACCGCGACCGTGAGAATGATCGTGCGCCGCTGGGGGCGCGGTGCGGTGTCACGTTCAGCGACGTCATGGACAGAGTCGGTCATGAACCCGTCTCCGGACTTGCGGGTGGAACTGGCGCCATTGTTCGATCTTCCTTCGCTTGCGCTGGCCCCGCGCTTGTGCTCGCGTAGCGGAGTCGCTAGGCGGCGTGGACAAAGCTTGACTGGGGACTCGGACCTTGATTCAAGGCTGACTTTTGGAGGCAGCCTTGGGCGAGCGGATTGGCGTTACAGACGAAGAGTGGGAAGTGATCGGGCCGCTGTTGCCGCCTGAGCATGGTCGCGGATGCCGCCCGGCGCAGGATAACCGTCCTTATTTTGAAGGCATGATGTGGATCGCGCGGACCGGCGCGCAATGGCGGCATCTGCCCGACGAGTATGGCAAGTGGAACAGCGTGTTCCGTCGCTATCGACGATGGGTCACGACCGGCGTGTTCGATGCCATGCTCGAGACGCTGGCCGAGCTGGCGGGACGCGATACCACCGCCGACATGATCGATAGCACAGTGGTCCGGGCACATCATTGTGCCGTCGGCATAAAAAGGGGACTCAGCAAACCGAGGCGCTTGGCCGATCGAGAGGTGGATTCACCACCAAGCTCCACGCAAGGTGCGATGCCAGAGGTCTCCCGCTCGGCTTCGTGCTGACACCGGGACAGGCCCACGATGTGCAGGGCTTTGCTCCGCTGTTCCGCATGATAACCGACCGGATCGAGGCCTTCTTGGCCGATCGGGGATACGATGCCGATGCGATCCGCGAGGAGATCGAGGCGGCAGGCGTCGAGGCCGTGATCCCGGCCAAGGTCAACCGTCGTAACCCCGCTCCGCACGACCGCGCCAAATACAAATGGCGCAACCTGATCGAGCGGCTGTTCAACAAACTCAAGAACTGGCGCAGGGTCGCGACACGCTACGACAAAACCAAGGAATCCTACCTCGGCTTCGTCGCACTCGCATCAGTCAAACTCTGGATACCCTTTGTCCACGAAACCTAATTAACCAAGTGATAGCTTTGAAAAACAGATTCGACGAATATGTCAAGCAATAGCTATTATCAGCTACGGGCGCAAACGCCTGCCGATCGCATATTGATGGCGCTCAAGATGCATGGCGCGCAATCATCGGCTGCGCTCGGCAAAAGGCTTGCGATCACGGGAGAGGCCGCGCGCCAGCAGCTCTTGCGCCTGGCCGAGCAGGACCTCGTCGCGGCGTCGAGCGAAGCCAAGGGCGTCGGCCGTCCGCTTCAGCTCTGGGATCTGACGGCAGCGGCGCAGTCCCGCTTTCCCGACACGCATGCGAGCCTCACCGCCCAGCTGCTCGACATCATCCGCGCCCAGTTGGGCGAAGGCGCGCTCGATACCATCATCAATGTTCGCGAAGCACAGACCCGTGCGCGCTATGAGGAAGAGCTGGCCGACAAGACGGGACTTGCCGAGCGCGTGGAAGCACTGGCGGCGCTTCGCTCGGAAGAAGGTTACATGGCCGAATGGCGCGAGGAGCCCGATGGGTCGTTCGTGCTGATCGAGAACCACTGTCCGATCTGCGCCGCCGCCATCGCCTGCGCCGGGTTCTGTCGCGCGGAGCTTGAAGTGTTCCGTGCGGCCCTTGGCCCATCTGTATCAATCGCACGCGCCGAGCACATTATCAACGGCGGACGCAGATGCACCTATGTAATCAGGACGAAGCCAGATTGAGCGATTCTCCGCGTCAAGGGGCTTTGTATCGGGAGGAATGCCGGTCAGCGGGAGCATGATCTGCGCGAGGTGGTCAACGGCCTGCGTTGTATCGTGAAGACGGGCGCGCCATGGCGGTGGATGCCCAACGACCTGCTGCCGTGGGCGGCAGTATACTAGCAGACGCAGTGCTGGCTGGCGGCGGGATACTTCGAGGCGCTGGTCGACGACCTGTGCGCGGTGCTGCGGCTGGCGGCGGGTCGCAAGGCGGAGCCGAGCGCCACGATCATCGACAGCCGGACGCTGCGATCCACGCTCGAGAGCGGCGAGCGATCCGGCTATGACGGCGGCAAACGCAAGAAGGGCTCGAAGATCCACATGGCAGTCGACACGCTCGGCTACCCGAGCTTGGCGCGAGCTGGGCCAGCGACTTCCTCCGCGCGCGCGTTGCTCGATCAACTCGTCCGCACGCCGAGTGACATCCTGCGCGTCGGGAATCATCCCGACTACGGCATGGCCGTTCCTACCCCGGATCATTTCATTCCGCTTCTGTATCTGGCGGAACTGCCGGGCGTGGAAGGTGTTGAGGTCGATCCGCTGCTGCGCGGCTATGCTATGGGCTCGATTTCGATGACCTGCTACGGGCTGCGCGCGGATCTGACTCTCAGCCCCTCGATGCAGCCGATTTGCCGGGCGGCATCGCGCCCGATCAAACCAACATGTGAGTCCGCTCACCAATCGACCGCCAGTTCGCGCAGTCCTTGAGGCCGTGGACACTCTGATGCTCGTCTCGTCGAGCGAGATCGGCCAGCGTGCCATGCAGCACCGCAACGTCATCAACGCCGCGAAGACGGCGGGCTTGAAGCGCATCGTCCAACGGGAGCGGTCCTGCACGTCGAAGGCGGCATCGTCGAGAGCATCCCGCGACCGTCGTCAAGCCGCAAGACTATGAAGGATGACAACTGTGAACACCGACCGCCTCTCTCAGGCCGCCCCTGAAATACTTGGCGTCCTTCAGATCGTGACCGGGCTTCTGTTCTTGGCTCACGGAACCCTATAATTTCTATATTTTCCTGCCGGAGAAGCTGCCGGTTCAGGATGGGCGTTTGCGCATCCCGACGCTGTGGCCGGTTTGATCGAACTCGTAACGGGTGCGCTCATCGCGCTCGGACTGTTCACGCGGCCGGCCGCGTTTCTAGGCGGTCTCCCGCAAAGGCTCTGCGACGCGAGAGGCACCCCGCTTTAACGCCTTAGCGATTTCTTCCGAGGTGCGGCTGACCGCCAGTCGCAAGGCTTCGTCCACATGGACATAACCCTGCGTCACCGTTTGGGAGGCATGACCAAGCATCGCAGCGATCGTCAGTTCCGAGAATCCCAGATCGCCTGCGACGCTGCCGAACGTATGCCGCAGAGTATGGGGCGTGACGTTTTCGAGCTTTGCTATGGCGCTCAAGCGAGCGAGGCAGGCCGACGCGGTCGTAATCGGGCCGTTCGTTCCCGCCGAAGGAAATACATGCGGATTTCCTTCAACCGCCGGCTGCTTCTGGACCAACGCAATCGCGGCTGGGCCGATCGCTCGTGCCTGTTCGTCACCCTTGGTATCGGGGAACGCTATGAAGCCGCCCTCGGGGTGCAACCAGGATCGCCACATCGCTTGTCCCTCCTGCCGGCGAAAGCCTGTCAGCAGCAGCAACTCGACAATCGCGATTCCCACTGGGTTCTCCCCATTGCGGTTGGCCACGACCATCGCCGCACCGAGATCCTCGATTTCAGAGATGCTCAGCCTGCGCTTCTTCTTATTGCTTGCGAGCTTGCGGACGCCCTTCGTCGGATGTTCCGCCAGCAATCCTTTGTGCTTTGCATGGGACAGAACGCTTTGCAGTGTGCCCACGACACGCGGCGCGACGCCGACACCGCCGGTCGCTGCGCCTCCACGCCCGCCCGAACGCGGCTTTGCCGTCTTTCCATTGACCACATCGGTTTGCATCGCCTCGACATCGGCGATGGTCAGGCGACGGGCAACACGGTGGCCGACCAAAGGCTTGATGTGCGTATTGATCCGGCTCTCATCCATGTCGAGCGTCGATGTCTTGATCGGCCGGTTGCGCCTGCCGAGGATGCGCCCGGCTCGTGCTTCTTCCAGATACCAATCGCACAGATCGGTAACCGTAGGGTCTTGGCGTGCCTGCGCTATTTCCTCGGCCGGATCGGCACCGGCCGCGACTTCGCCCAGTTTGATCTTGGCTTGATCGCGGCCCTGTTCGACCGTCAGGATGCCATAGCGGCCGATCTTCATTCGCCGCGTTCGATCCTCGGCGTTGCGATACTGGACCACGAAGGTTTTCGTGCCTGACGCACCAACCCGGATGCCAAACCCCCGCGTCTCGCTGTCCCAATGGAAGGTCTGCCCTTTGGCGGGTATGGGCAAAGCGTCGATCGTTTTCTTTGTCAGCTTGGGCATGGCGAACCTCGCATGTCGTCGTTCTTCTGCTTACGCGGATTGACCATACCTCAAAAGTAAGCAAAACGTAAGCAGAAATGAGCGTTTTGATGGTTACTGGCGGCAAGGCTGGCGTAGCACGGCAGGACATAACATGCTGATTTAACGTATAATATCGTATGGCGGC
>CAYWIF010000063.1:0-5196 GCA_964458265.1 uncultured Hyphomicrobium sp.
CACACTATAGCAGCTCACGCACATCCCGCAGTAAGTGGTGACGCCCCTAAACCGTACACGGCGTGGTGAGCGGCGCGCTGTCGATGGCGCAGGGCGGCACGTTTGTCGACGGGTTCGTCGCCAACGGCGTCGGCGCGGCCGCCGGCATCGTCACCGGCGACAGTCCGTTGGGCAGCGTCTCGGGCGGCGAGGGCGTGTTCTTCCGCACGGCGATCGCCGCCGCGGCCGGCGGCACCGCCTCCGCGCTCACCGGCGGCAAGTTCGCCAACGGCGCCGTCACCGCAGCCATGGCGCATTTGTTTAATGCGGAGGGTGGGAATCTAGCTGCGAAGAGGGAATTCCATCAACTTGCCGTGAGTTGGACTAGGATGAGTATGGAAGCTGAGGGCTATAAGGTTCTGGCCGAGGGAGACCTGGCAGTAAATGTTCCTGGACTGGGTACGAGATTCTATGACTTGATCGTGTATCCACCCAGCGATTCGACCGGCTCGAACGCGACTGCTGTGGGTATCGAAGTCAAGACCACTTGGTCCGACGTCATTCGCTTGGATAAAAATCAGGTCGAAAAAGATGTATACGTTGCTGTAAATGGCGCGGCAGCTACTAACGGAATATTTGTGAAGGGTGTGGGATATGCAGGTTATTCGACCAGCGACTCAGCGGTGGCAGCCTGGAGAAGTAGAAGACTTGGAGTAATGCTCGACGCAGCCGGCATCAAGCGAAATTGCTCTACAGGCGGAAGCCACAAAGCTATCGGGTGTTAGGTCGTTGAAGAGTACCAAGTGGCGAATTCTATGATGGCAAGTGCACGGGAAAAATTGGCGGCAGTCAAGGCAGCAATACTTGATCAGAACTGGGTAAGTATCGGAAAACCTCAAGAGCCAGACGGAGAGTGGTTCAAATCACCTAGCAGCACGGAATTCGTGCAGCATTTGGTAGCTTTTCGGTTGCCGCGCAACAGTTCATTGCAATTTCAAATGATGTGCGCATTGCGAAACGAACAGATCGAAACGTTTTCAACGCGTTTCTGGCAGGAGCATGGTCTCCTACCTGAGCAAGTTCGCACTTTAGCAAATTGGCCAGTGTCAATTCGCGGTAGCGCTGGAGGGCCGACATGCGGCTTTCGTATCGTAAAGCTAACCAAACTCAGTCCGCTTCCAAACCAATCTTTTTCAGAACTAGATCGATTGCGCTCAGGCAGTCTGTCTCCCGACGAGGACTTCTCCCCAGAGCAGGTCGTTGGTAAAGTTCTCGCAACTATCAAGAACGAATTTGAGCCCGAGTTTGCAAAGGTAACGACGCTTCGAGAACTTTATGATGTACTTGTTGCGGGAGATAGCATGTGGCCTTGGTGGATGAGTAACGCCGCGGTTCGTATCGCTCAAATCTTTGCGCTCGGCTCTCAACTGTCGATAACGAAAAAAGATCTCGTTGAGATAGCAGAGATACATCGCAGCGCTATTCTGGCTTCTCTGCCAAGTCGACCGAATTTGTTTGAAAATTACATGACGGAGCTCAGCCGGGAGGCGGATCGCTTTAGGCTGCATTGAAATTTCTCAAAAGTGATATTGCTACAAATGAGCTGCCCCCGGTTCCGTGGACAGTAACTTAAGCTAATCGCATCTTCGCCTCGAAGTCGACTGGGCTGACATAGCCCAGCGTCGAATGCCGTCGGCGTGGATTGTAAAACCGCTCGATGTAGTCGAACACATCGGCCCGCGCCTGGTCTCTCGTCCGGTAGATCTTGCCCGCCGTGCGCTCGGTTTTGAGCGACGAGAAGAAGCTCTCCATCGCGGCGTTGTCCCAGACATTGCCAGAACGCGACAGGCTGCACACGACCCCGTATTCGGCCATCAGCCGTTGGCATTGATCGCTCGTATATTGGCTGCCGCGATCGGAGTGATGCAGCAGTTCACGCGGCTTGCCACGCCGCCACAGGGCCATCGTCAGAGCGTCCGTGACGAGATCGGCTGTCATGGCAGACCGCATCGCCCAGCCGACGATCCGGCGCGAGAAGAGATCGAGCACGACGGCGACGTAGAGCCAGCCTTCCGCCGTCCAGATATACGTGAAGTCGGCAGCCCAACTGCGGTTCGGACTGCCGGTCGAGCACGTTCCCTGCCAACTCTGAGACCGGTCGCTCGCCGGCATCGACCGGCAGCCGGCGCCGTCTCGGCCTTGCTTTCATGGCGTTGGCCTGCATCAGCCGCTCAATTGCGTGCAGGCTGCCGAGAATGTCCGGTATGCTGCTCAAGCGACATTCTCCTGGCGTGCTCCGGCCATGTTGGCCGAGTGGATTGAGCTGCGAGGCTACTACACTCAGCACGACAGTCTACCGAGACTGAACAAAGTCTTCAGATAACGAGTGGGGCATATCTTGAAGTTCCAATGGTCGGCTGAACTCTTCAAAGATTCGGACCAAGCTCATTTACGCACTGCACGCGCGGTGGAGCGTTACCTTAACGAGCGTTTTATCCGATCTCAGCAGTTATCGGAACTTCCGATCGTTGTGCGGTATGTGCCGATTATCATGCCTCAAGGGATGCGGGAACGCTATCCGGCCCGATCAAAGCTGCGAAAGAAGGAACGCCTCTACGACTGCGCGCCACAGCTTGATTACGACACGTTCGTTACAGGCACGTTCGAACAACAAATCGATGAATACGTACGCGGGCTGTTCGAGTCGGTTGCCCATCTACAGAAGCTGGGCGCGACCCAAGAGCAGGCAGACGAATTTGTAGCGTTACTTGCGAACGCCAAGCAGGTGATACTTGCGGAAAGTTTAGATCAGACGCGGCACTAGAACCTGCTTGCCGGGGTCGCGGTCGTCGTCGATGTCGAAAGCGCGCCGGGCGTGAACAACATCTCCACCCGTTATCTCTTGAAGGATCACCTCGGCTCGCTCGACGTCGTCACCGACCAGGCCGGCGCGGTGATGGAGCGGCTGTCGTTCGATGCCTGGGGTAAGCGGCGGCAGATCGACTGGCAGGCCTACGCCCCGCCGGCGAGCTTCTATCCCTGGCAGGGCAACCCGATCAACCGGGGTTATACGGCCCACGAGCAGCTCGACCCCGTCGGCCTGATCCACATGAATGGCCGCGTCTACGATCCCGAGATCGGCCGCTTCCTGTCCGCCGACACGGTGATCCAGGACACGACGAGCAGCCAGGCGCTGAACGGGTACTCCTCAGCCTGCCCCGGCGAAGGCCGGGGTCCTCAACAACCCATTGTCGCTGACCGATCCGTCGGGACATTTCTTCTCCGGTCTGTTCAAGGCGATCGGCAACATGTTCCGCGCCATAGGGCGGGCGATCGCGCGCGGGTTCAGGGCGCTGGTGCGCTCGGCGATCGGCCGCGCCTTCCTGCAGATCGCGATCTGCGCGACGGCCCCGCATGCCTGTGCGCCGGCGGTCGGTGCGATGACGCTGGCCGCCGGAGGGTCGGCCACGGACGCTCTGAAGGCCACGGCGTTCGCGTTTGCCTCGCAGATGGTGTGGACCGAGGTCGGCTTCCACGTCCGCGATGCGGGGATCGCCAGCAACATCGTCGCCAAGAGCGCGGTACACGGCGTGGTTGGCGGCGCGCTGTCGATGGCCCAGGGCGGCACGTTTGTCGACGGGTTCATCGCCAACGGCGTCGGCGCGGCGGCCGGCATCGTCACCGGCGACAGTCCGTTGGGCAGCGTCTCGGGCGGCGAGGGCGTGTTCTTCCGCACGGCGATCGCCGCCGCGGCCGGCGGCACCGCCTCCGCGCTCACCGGCGGCAAGTTCGCCAACGGCGCCGTCACCGCAGCCATGGCGCATTTGTTCAACAGTGAAGCGGCCATGCAGTGGGCTGCCGCAGGCGGTATGGCAGCCGCAGGCTTCGTGCCGGGCGTGGGCGAGGCGATGGACCTTGGGGTGATGCTCCACCCGAACTCCGCATGGTGGGAACGCGGCATCGCGGCCGTCAGTCTCACGGCCAACGTGATGACAGGTGGTTTGCTGCCGAATGCAGGTGGTGCGCTCATGGCAGGGCGCATGGCGGGCAAGCTCTGCTCGTTCGACGGCGATACACACGTCAAGACAGATGCGGGGTTCGTTGCCATCAAGGATGTCAAACCCGGGCTGCACCAGGTGTGGGCGCGCGACGAGCACTCGGGCGAGGTCGATTACAAGCCGGTCGCCGATCAGTACAGCAACGACTATGCCGAAACGGTCATCATCCGCATCAAGGATCGCGAGAGGGGCCAAGAGCAGACGCTCCACTCGAACCGCATTCATCCATTCTATGTCGCGGAAGCGGCCATTCCAGAGCTGAAGCTCGTTGTCAACGGTGGCGCTCCTGTCCCAGGAACGAATGTCACAGGCCGCTGGGTCGAGGCGCAAGACCTCGCGCCGGGTGACCGCCTGCTCAACGACGACGGTTCATATTCCACCATCGCGAGCGTCACGGTTGAGGAGCAGCCGCTCAAGGCTTACAATCTCCACGTCGACGGCATGCACACATTCTTCGTGCGCGGCGCTGACAACGATAATGCACCGGCAGTGTGGGTGCATAATGATTGCCTGAATGACTTCAAGAGCGTAGTAGTCGATTCTCGAGGCAATGCCATACCACTTCGGCAAGGTGAGTATGTTAAGAGTTCCCCAGACGGAAAGTGGATCCAGGTATATGATTCTGCAGGACGCCCCACTGGTATGCGAATTGATGGGCCACATAGTCCGAAAACACACTCGGATGCGCGGGCTCTTGAGCCTCACGCCCATGTTCCCGGTCGAACAAATACTGATGGAACGCCTTGGCTAAAAATCCGGAAGTAATGTTATGAAATTCTCATGGGGCGAAACAGTTAGGTCAAAATCGGACGCTCCACCGCGATTTTCTGTGTTTGGTGGTGTGTGCGGTGTGCGCAAAGTTGCTACGCTTGACGAAGCAAACGCCTTTGACGTCCCGGTGGGATCAAGTTTGTACTTGGTTGAAGCCGGGGACGGTAGCACTATTGAGGTTCCCGAACTGTTTCTCGAAGTTGCGGAAAAGTAGTATCGATCCCTCAACAACCCACTGTCGCTGACCGATCCGTCGGGGCATTTCTTCTCCGGCCGTTTCAAGGCGATCGGCAACATGTTCCGCGCCATCGGGCGGGCTTTTCGCGCGCGGGTTCAGGGCGCTCATGCGCTCGGCGCTCGTGCGCGTGGGGTTGCAGATTATTGCCTG
>CAYWIF010000064.1:0-5174 GCA_964458265.1 uncultured Hyphomicrobium sp.
CGCCGGAAACTCTACTTATGAGCTGTCCGCTTGACGGTGTTTTATTGATACGGCGGCCACCGAGGTCTACGCCTTTGCTGCAGCCGGCAGCGTAGGTTCCGTTTAACGGCGGATCAGTTGGATGCCTGCCATTCCTTGACCGAATAGCGATTCACTATTCTCGCCTCGAACAGAGCGGCAAGCCAATGATCGCTATCGGCCAGAAGCGGACATTCGACAAGACAGCAATGCTGGAGCGGACCAGTAGCTGCATACAGACATACTGGATGTGGATGGGCACGGCGAGCAGCGCGATGATTGGTTAAATGAGAGTGGAGCTCGATGAAAGATTGGGGGAACAGACTGAGTTGTGCCTCGTTACCAAGTAAGAGGCGATTTGAATTGGTGCTGACGGCCGCTCTCCCGCCGTGCGGAGCGGCTAGGACTGATTGATAAAGTTAGGATGACTTATGCGCGCTAGCGGCCACGGAAAGCAGTGCGCGCGCTTCCGCGGGTGTTGCAAGCTCGCGACCGAGATCAGCGCACAGTTTTGCAGCCGCAGCGACAAGGTTCTCGTTACTTACGGGGTCGCCGCTGCGTGCCGGCGCCACATCTTCCAGTCCGGTGCGCACGTGCCCGCCCATGCGAATTGCAAGCGCGCTCGTCGCGTGAAAGTGAATGCCGCCTTTTGCTGACCACCACAGCGAGCCCGCGGGCGCCGCCGCAGCGAACGCACGCAGCATCTCTTCCGCGCCTTCGCGCGTGGCCGGATCGCCCAGGATGAAGCCGAGGCACAGCGGATCCGGCAGCACTTTCTCACTGTACAGACGTGCCGCGGCTTCGATCATCGCGACCGTGGAGCCATCCACGCTCGGGACCACGTTGTGTTGGGCCATCACGGCCGCCATCGTGCGCACGTCGCCAGGCTGCGTGGCGATATTACGCAGAGGTAGCGATGCCATTTCCGGGCCGAGCTTCACAGGTGCAAGCGCGTCGTCGAGGCCGAAGCCGCGCGTGCCTATCGACAACTGGATTACGACGTCGGTGGCCTCGCGCACGCACTTGACGATCTCGCGGTATATCCCGGGGTCCTGGGTTGCGCGACCATCCGCATCCCGCGCGTGCAGATGTGCGACCGCGGCACCGGCCCTGACGCAGGCAGCGACATCGGCGGCGATTTCGCGCGGTGTGAGCGGGATCGCCGGATGATCGGCCTTGGTATAACGCGCTCCAGTGGGCGCGACCATCAGAATCACCTTGGGAGGCTTGGCGCTCATGCGGCCAACTCGCCGGATTTCCGCTGCGCCAGCTCCTCGATAGCCTGCACCGCGACCTCGGCCGCGTGCGACAGGTAGAGTCGACACGCTTGTTCCGCACCATCGACGTCACCGCGTTCGATCGCTGCAACTATGGCTTCCATCTCGCGAATACTTTCCGCGACGCGTCCCGGGTGTCCTAGCGATGAGGACCATAGGTAGCTCACGCGCGCCTGCAGCTGCCGCGCGTGACTTTCGAGAATTTCGTTGTCCGCGCCGGCAAGCAGGCAGGCATAGAGCGCATTCTTGGCTGCGACGATCGCCGCGCGATCACCGATGCGGAGAGCGGCGGCAAACTCGTCCAGGCGCTTGCGTAACGTAACCTTCTGGACGGCTGTGCCATGCAAGGCGAATAGGCGGCAAACCATGCCTTCCAGCGCGCTGCGCACGAGGTAGAGCTTGCGCGCCTGCGCGACGGTAAGTGCCGACACGACCGGACCTTTGTAGGGAATTGAGGTGACGAGGTCTTCGGCTTCGAGCTGGCGTAGCGCCTCGCGTACGAGGGGCCGGCTCACGTCGAGCAGCCCACACAGATCGCGCTCTATCAGTCGATCTCCGGGCTGAAACCGCCCATCGGTGATCGCGTACCGCAACTGATTGGTGACTTGCTGACGCAACGTGGCGCTCTTGCGCTGGATCTTCAGTTTAAGGTCAATATCCTGATTCATAAGGTTTTTCTCGTTTTTCTCGTGTTCGAAAATTATTGAAGGAAGCATTCAATGCCAGATCTCAACGATTGTAATATTGTAAGACAATCAGTTTGTATATACAATGGCCCGCTTTAATGGCGTCTCGACAAGGAGAAAGCATGTTCAAGCTCACTATTTCTTTCGTGCAGGCGGCCGCGCTGTCGCTCGCCGCTTACGCGCCCGCAGCCGTTGCTCAGAGTTATCCGACCAAATCGGTGCGCATCATTGTTCCGTTTTCCCCCGGCGGTTCGACCGACATTGTTGCCCGCGCCCTGGGCGCCAAGGCATCCGAGGGTCTCGGGCGCAGCGTGATCGTCGAGAACCGTGCCGGCGCAGGCGGCAGCATCGGCGCCGAAGCTGCATCCAAGGCTGAACCCGACGGCTACACCCTGTTCTTGGGACATGTCGGCACCCTTGCCATCAATCCCGCACTGTATCCAAAGCTGCCTTACGACTCGATCCGCGACTTTGCGCCGATAACGCTCGCCATCACCAGCCCGCTGCTGCTCGTCGCACACCCCTCATTCCCGGCCAAAACGGTCAAGGAACTGATCGCGCTGTCGCGCGCGCGCCCGAGCGATATCAGCTTCTCTTCCGCCGGAAACGGCAGCGCCTCGCACTTGAGCGGCGCGTTGCTGAACAGCATCGCCGGGCTCAAGACTCTGCACGTGCCGTACAAAGGCACCGGCCCGGCAACCATAGCGGTAGTGAGCGGAGAAGTATCGATCATGTTCAGCGGCCAGGGCACGTCGTGGCCGTTGATCAACTCGGGTAAGCTGCGCGCCATCGCGCAAACCGGATCCAAGCGGATCGCCAATGCGCCGTCGCTGCCGACGGTGCAGGAAACCATCCCGGGTTACGAGGTGATCAACTGGCATGGCGTGCTAGCTCCCGCGGGAGTTTCAACCGACATCATCAATTACTTGAACGGCGTGCTCGTGAAAGCGCTCAATTCGAACGAGGTCAAGTCCAAGCTCTCCGCCGACGGGTTCGAAGTGATGGGTGGCTCGCCGGAAGCGTTCGCCAAGTTCATTGGGTCGGAAAAGATCAAGTGGGCAAAAGTAATCAAGGACGCCGGCATCACCCTGAAATAATTGCGGCGATCCACGCGATATGGGCATGACCGCTGTTGAGAAAGTGCTGGCGCGCGCGAGCGGCGCCTGCACAGTCGTGCCGGGAGACATCGTCTATCCCGAGCCAGAGCTTGTATTCGTACACGACGGCCACGTCGAGGCGTGCAAGCGCGAGCTTGACGCGCTGGGTATCACGCGCCTGAAGCACCCCGAGCGCGTCGTGTTCGCTACCGACCACGAGGTGATCTACCTCACTCCGCGCGCAGCCGAGCGCGGTGCCAACATTCGCAAGGCGGCGCGTGACTGGGGCGTCGGTCGCTTCTTCGACGTGGGGCAAGGCGGGCACGGCCACATCTTCCCAATGGAAATGGGTCTGGTGACGCCCGGGATGCTTGTGTTCTCGAGCGACATGCATTGCTCGAATTTCGGCGCTGTCGGCGCGGTGCCGGTGCGCGCCGGCCCCGAGGTCGTGAGCGTGCTCGCGATGGGCACGCTATGGACGACGGTGCCACATTCGGTGAAAGTAAACCTCAACGGCGCGTTGGCTCCCGGGGTGTGCGGGCGCGACGCCGGCTACAAGCTCGCCTGGGCGCTGGCGACGGGACCGCAGGCGATCGACGTCGACTACCGTTATCTCGAGCTGGGCGGCAGCGCCATTGCCGATCTGCCGATCCACGACCGCGTCGCCCTGTGCAACACGCCCACTGAGATCGGCGTGGCCGGTGTCTTCGTTCTGCCCTCGGAACACATCGTTGCGTGGTGTCGTGAACGCGCACAAGGCGAATTCAACGTCGTGCACAGCGATGCCGATGCGAAATACGAAGCGGTGTTTGAATTCGACGTGAGCACCCTGCCGCCCCAGATCGCGCTGCCCGGTGACCCGGCAAATGCGGTCGACATCGGCGCGGTCGAAGCCCGCAAACTGGACCACGCCTATATCGGTTCCTGCGGCTCCGGGATGTATGAAGACTTCGTGATCGCTGCGGAGATCCTGAAGGGTCGGCGCGTCGCGACGGGGACTAGGCTGTTCGTCGTACCTGGCACAGTACAGTCAGCACGCCGCCTCACCGAGAACGGGCTGATGGGTGTGTTCCAGGATGCCGGTGCTGTGGTGCTGCCGCCGGGTTGCGGGCCGTGCGCCGGCGGCAACATGGGACTCATGCATTCGGGAGAAGTGTCAATTTCAACGGCGGCGACAAATCACGTTGGGCGGATGGGGGCGAAGGATGCCGAGTGCTACTTGGGCAGCCCAGCAACTGTGGCCGCGTCTGCGGTAGCGGGCTGTATCACCGATCCGCGCGAGATGCTGGGGGTGTGGAAATGACCACCGGCGACGATTTCAATTGGCGCTATCACGGCAGGTGCCACAAGTTCGGCGACGATCTGGCGCACGACGCGCAGATGATCTCGTTCGACTTCGTGATTCGGCGAGTGATGGATCCGCAGGTGCTGATCCCGCATCTGTTCGAGGGCGTTCGGCCGGATTTCCACAAGGTCGCGAAACCGGGCGACATCGTCATCGCCGGCAGGAACTTCGGCAAGGGCAAAGCGCATATACAAGCGTACATCGCAATGAAAGCGCTCGGTCTGGCCGTCGCTTGCGAGTCCATGCCATACAACACCTCTCGCGCGCTAATCGGGATGGGTTTCACCTTCATGAGCGGCTGCGTCGGCATCGGCGCCCTGATAGAAGACGGCGACGATATCGAGATCGACTTCCGCAGCGGCTTCTTTGCCAACCATACCAGGCATACCGAGCAGGTTTTCAAGCCGTTGCCCGAGCGGGCGCTCGACATCATCCGCGCCGGGGGAACCAAGGGCGTTCTCAGAGAGTGGTGGGCAAAAGAGCAGGCAACCACGGGCGTTTGATTTCGCGGGGTTGATTACCTTGATCGAGCAAGGGTCGCCCGATCGTTACTAACGGTAGCGGAGTCGATTTCTTTTTCGAAAAATCGACTTCGGAAACTTTAGTTATGTTTTTTTTAGGTAATTAGGGCGAAACGTAACCAAAGTAGATTTTTAGAAACTGCTTAAAAACGTTCTCTTTTCGGTGGTTAAAACGGTATGGGCTTCACCCGTTTCTCCGGACACTCGCACTTAGCTTCCAAACCGCCGTT
>CAYWIF010000065.1:0-1911 GCA_964458265.1 uncultured Hyphomicrobium sp.
CCAACATGCGCCACCGCTACCGGCCGGATGGGTCCCGGCAATAAATGCCGGGATGACACATGAGGGTTGGCGTCGGCGGAGAACATGACTGCTCGGCCTCGCGCAGCGGTGAGCGCGCTGCGCCCCCCTCTCTGCTCGGGGGAGAGGGTTGGGGTGAGGGGGCCTTGCGGTGGGCGATGGAACAAGCGCCCCCTCACCCGGCGCACGCGCCGGCCTCTCCCCCGAGGGGAGAGGCGATCCGTGGGCCTGCCGATTCAATTCACGTCCCAGCAATACGCATCCGCAAGGTTTGCCACCCTCACGCCCTCAACCGCGCATGTGTCGCGTAATCGAGCACGATATCCGCCGCCAGCGCACTCGGCCGCTTGCCGCCTGTCGCGATCCGCTCCGGCACACGCCGCAACAAATCCACCTGCGCCCGCCGCTCGGGCGTATCCGTCAACAATGGTAGCAGCGCCTGTGAAAGAATCGGTCCCGTCACCTGTTCCTGAATGAACTCCGGATAGATGATCTCGTCCGCCACGAGATTGGCGAGCACGATCGACTTCACCTTCATCAGGAACCGCAATTGCGCCGCTAGCCTATCGACCTTGTACGCAACCACTGCCGGGGTGCCCGCCAAGCCCAACTCGAGCGTCACAGTCCCCGAAGCAGCCAACGCCGCATTCGCCAATTGAAACGCCGCGAACTTGTCCGCCTCGCCCTCGACGAACCGCACCTGCACGTCCCAATCTCTGAGCGCGCCCTCAATCAAGCCGCGCACCGAAGGCACCACCGGCAGCAGCACTTCGATCCCTTCCGGCAGCGCGTCCCGCACGCGGCGCACGGTCTCGCCAAAAGGCCCCATCAGCCGCGTGACCTCTGACGCCCGGCTGCCCGGCAACACGACAAGAACACGCATCGCCGGATCGAGCCCCAGCCGCTGACCCAGCCCCGCGCCATCCTGCGCCCTGATCCAATCCAGCCGCTCAGCCAGCGAATGCCCGATATAGGTACATTTCGGCCCGCCCAACCGCTCATGCGCCTCCGGCTCGAACGGCAGCAGCGCCAGCACGTGATCCACGTACGCGCGCATCTTCTTTGCCCGCCCCGGCCGCCACGCCCAGACACTGGGGCTGACGTAATCGATCACCGGCACCGAAGGCAGCCGCCGCCGGATCCGCTTCGCAATCGGATGCGTGAATTCCGGGCTGTCGATGATGACCACCGCATCGGGTCCAACCGCCACCGCGTCGCGCACCGTTTGATGCACGCGATCAATCAAGCGCGGCAACTGCTTGGCGATGTTGACCGGCCCCATCACCGCCACGTCGGAAAGCGGAAACAGCGAGGCCAGCCCTTCGCGCGCCATCTCGTCTCCGCCCACACCGTCGAACACGACGCCCGCGCCAAGCCGCGCCGTGATCTCCGCCATCAGCTTCGCGCCCAGCGCATCGCCCGAGTGCTCCCCCGCGATGAGATAGAGCCGCAACGGCCTCGCGCGTTCCGCCATCAGCCCTCGCTCCCGCGTTGATCGAGTATGAGGCCGGCCGCCCGGATCGCTTCCCGGATTGCGGCGGAGACCACTACGTCACCCGGCACCACGAGCCGTTCGTAACCAGCCGCACCGGCGGCTGCGATCGCGGCTATATCGCCCTCGGTGAGAGCGGCACAGGCAACAGCCCCGCGCCGCGTTTTGCTGCGCCCCCACTGCCGCCGCTCCGCTGCGCGCGTGATGAGATCGGCAAGGCCTTCGCCCGTCTCCACCGCCAGCACGTGCCGCCGCACGACGACTGCGCCCTGCGAACGAACCAGCCGCGACAGGGCGCCGAGCAGCGCCAATCCGATAGCCCCGTCGTCCTCCAGCGCGGTCTTTGTCACGCGCTCCGCCGCACCCGCATCCATCCCCGCGATAAAAACATCGGCCGCATC
>CAYWIF010000065.1:2011-5031 GCA_964458265.1 uncultured Hyphomicrobium sp.
ACCGCCTGCCCGACATCGAACGGCGCCAGGCACGCCACGATCTGCCGTCCGAAGTCCGCATCGCGCTGCGCAACAGCCGGCATCGCGACACGCCCATACGGCCCCGCCCCGATCATCAGCGCCGGCGCCACCTCCGCCGGCCCGCGAACGCGGAACCCATGCCCTTCGAAAAATCCCACCACGCGCCGCAACACACTGTCGTCGCCGCCCGCCGCCACGATCTTGAAAATACGCGGCAGGTTACGCCAAAAGCCGAAATCCGTGCGAATGGCCCACAGGTCCGGCCGCGTGACACTGCCGACGATGACGAGATCCGTCACGCCCTTGCTCTTGAATGTCCGCAGCAGTTGCCCGATGCGGCCCCAGTTCACGAGCGTGAAATCATGGCCCGCAAAATCCCGCGGACTCGCCTCCCTTTCGAGCCCGACGATGACCGGATCATGCCCGTCGGCAAACAGTACATCCGCGATCTCGCGCGGCAGCGATCCGCCGCCCGCCAGGATGCCGACGACCGGATGGGACTTGCGCTGCATGGATCGGCGCCTCGTGCCTCAAGCCTCGGCCGCGCCCTGCGGCGTGCACAGCGAGCGCTTCCCGCCCTGGCGGATGAATTCGACGATTTCCACGACGATCGGGTGGTCCTTGAACTCGGCCGCCACGTCCTCCACGCGCTCCAGAAGCGTGCCTTCTTGCGCGAACATAAGCCGGTAGGCCCGCCGCAGGTCGTGGATCTGCGCCCGCGAAAATCCCCGCCTCTGCAGACCGATGATGTTCAATCCCGACAGATACGCGCGGTTGCCGAGCGCCATGCCGTACGGAATGAGATCGTGCTCCAGCCCCGACATCCCGCCGACGAACGCATGCGGCCCGACGCGGGCGAACTGGATGACGGCCGCCCCGCCCCCGAGGATCGCGTAGTCGCCGATCGTGCAGTGCCCGGCCAGCATGACGTTGTTGGAGAAAACGACGTTGTTGCCCACCCGGCAGTCATGCCCGACGTGGCTGTTGGCCAGAAACGCGCAACGGTCGCCGACGGTCGTCACCATGCCGCCGCCCTCCGTGCCGGGGTTCATGGTCACCCCCTCGCGGATCAGGCAATCGCTGCCAACCGACAGCGTCGACGGCTCGCCCCTGAACTTCAGATCCTGCGGCTGATGCCCGATCGAGGCGAACGGAAAGATCTTCGTGCGCGCACCAATCGTGGTGCGTCCCGCCACGGCCACATGGCTCACGAGGTCCACGCCGTCGCCAAGCTCGACATCCGGCCCCACCGTGCAGAACGGACCAATCTTGACGCCAGCGCCGAGGCGCGCCTCAGCCGCGACGACCGCCGAGGAATGGATTTCAGCCTGTGACATCAGCTCTTCGAGGCCGCGAAGGCGCGCGCGTCCGCCGTATCGGCGAGCATGGCGCTGATTTCCGCTTCCGCCACAACCGCCCCATCGACTCTCGCTTCTCCATAGAAGCGCCAGACGCGGCCGCGATTGCGGATCTTGCGCACATGGTAATGCAGCTGATCGCCGGGCAGGACGGGCTTGCGGAACTTCGCCTTGTCGATCCCCATGAAGTAGACGAGCTCGGCCTTGTAATCTTCACCCAGACTCGAGACGCACAGCGCGCCCGCCGTCTGCGCCAGCCCCTCGATGATCAGTACGCCCGGCATCACCGGAAACTGGGGAAAGTGACCCTGGAAAAACGGCTCGTTGATCGTGACGTTCTTCAGCCCCACGCAGCTTTCGTCGCCGTTCATGTCATACATGCGGTCGAGCAGCAGGAACGGATAGCGATGCGGCAGAAACTTCATCACCTTCGCGATGTCGGCCGTGCCGAGCACTTTCGTCTTGGTCGTGTGATCCATCGTCCTCTTGCTCCGCCGGCGCTCGTTTCGCCGATCTTAAAATACGCCGCCTGACCGCATCGGCCAAATATCAACGTTGGTGAACGTCGTGAGGCTCGAAACCGGGCCCGTCAACCGCCCTCAGCGTCGCTCGCGCCACCTTTGCGCGCGGCGAGCCGCGACAGAATGGCAAGTTCCCGCGCCCATTGTTTCAGTGGCCGTGCCGGCGTTCCGCCGACCGCGACCCCAGCGGGCACGTCTTCCTTTGGATGCGAGGCCCCGGCCACCTGCGCGCCGCTGCCGATCTTGATGTGGCCCACAGTGCCGGATTGCCCGCCCATCACGACGAAATCGCCAAGCTCGGTGGACCCGGAAATACCCGTATGCGCGACAATCACACAGTGCCGTCCAATAACGACGTTGTGCCCGATCTGCACGAGATTATCAATTTTGGTGCCCTCGCCGATCATCGTGTCCTTCAACGCCCCGCGGTCGATCGTCGTGTTGGCGCCGATCTCCACGTCGTCCTGGATCACGACGCGCCCGATCTGCGGCACCTTCAGATGCCCGTCGCGCCCCATCGCGAACCCGAAGCCGTCCTGGCCGATCCGCGCGCCGGCATGAATGATCACGCGGTCGCCGACGAGCGCGTGCACGAGCGTCGACGACGGCCCAACGTAGCAATCCCGCCCGATGGCCACCCGGTAGCCGATCACCGCGCCCGCCGCGATCCGGGTCCCCCGCCCGATCATCGCTTCAGGTCCGACAACCGCGCCCGGCTCGATCACGACACCGTCTTCCAGTTGCGCACTCGGATCGACCGCCACACCCGAACTCCCAACCGCCGCTTTCGGCTGAACGGCGTCGGGATAGAATTTCTGTAACGCCAGCGCAAACGCGCGATAGGGCACCTTCGTCACCAGCGCTGCGGCATGGGCCGGCACGCGTCCGGCGAACGCCGGCTGCACGAGCACGAACCCCGCCGCCGTCTGGTCGAGTTGCGGCAAATACTTGCGGTTATCGAGAAAGGAAATGTCTGTCGCCCGCGCATCCGAAAGGGCCCGTACGTCCGAGACGGCGCGGCGGCCGTCCACGCCCGGTGCGAGATCGGCGCCCACGACCCTGGCCAATTCCTCGGCCGGGAACGGTCCGACATTCTGGAAAAAACCCGGGTGCAGCATGG
>CAYWIF010000066.1:0-4286 GCA_964458265.1 uncultured Hyphomicrobium sp.
ACGGCGGCATCCGGATCCATCTGGCCGCTCGGCCCGCCGGTCACGAGCCCACGTTATACGGTCTCGCTGGCGGGCGCAATAACGTGCACGTCACTGCGCGAGGCGTCGGGCTGGTAATCGAGGTGGCCCCGAGTGGCCGCGGGCTGGTCAAGCGGCTCGACGGTGATGAGCTGCGGGCTGCTCTGACTACGATGGGCTACCCGGATTTGGTGTAGATTTCCAGCTCCCCGCCGCTGCGGGGATCCACCGGTTCCGTTCCAGAACGCAAAAGTGCCCCGCCGCTGCGGGGATCAACGGAAGCCCCGCCCCGCGCGGGGTTTCGTCGTTTGGGGCCGCGAAACTCCGGAATGTGGCATGGACAACTACAAGCGGCCGCCCTCACTCAGCGTGCCGCGGCAGCGTTGATTGGTCCAATATGCCACCACGGTCACTACGATTTGTCAGCGGTGAAAGGCATCAACCGCGAAATCTGGCATTTCTCGAATCTCGGTGGCTGATAATGAACGGTCGCCAACTTCCCCCTGAAATCACTTTACATGCATAAAGTTATAGCCTAGAATAGCCTCACTTCAAGTGAAGCGAGTCTGCAATGAACGACAAAGATAACACCTCCGGTCTCAACGCTTACGAAGAAAAGCAGGAGGCGCGGCGCGAACGTCTTGAAGCACTGGCCAACAAGGCCCGCAGCGAAAGCGCCAACGCATATGAAGGTGCGAGAAAAATGGCTGAAGTCATTCCCCTCGGCCAGCCGATTCTCGTTGGTCATTATAGCGAAGGGCGCGACCGGCGCTATCGTGGAAGGATTCATGAAAAGTTCGGAAAAGCGTTCCAGCTTGCTGAAAAGGCCGATCACTACGAACAAAAAGCAGCAGCGGTCGGTAGCGGTGGCATTTCGTCCGATGACCCGGACGCGATCATGAAGCTCCGGGCCGAACTTGCCGACCTGGAAGCATCACAAGAGATCATGAAGCGGGTGAATACCCTACTTCGGAAATGGAAGACCACGGAATCACGAACAGCGGCATTACTGGAAGCCGGCTTCAGTGAGACTCGTGTGCGAGAGCTTCTGACTCCTGATTGCTTCGGAAAACTCGGTTTTGCCAGTTTCAAGCTGACCAACAACAGCGCCAACATTCGACGGGTGACTCAGCGCATCGAGGCACTGGAAAAGCAACGGCAGCAACCGTCTATCGAGCTCACCGGCAAAGGTTACACCTGTCGGCAGGACGCCGACGAAAACCGCATCATGTTTTTCTTCGACGGAAAGCCCGACGAAGAGACGCGCAATCTGCTGACAAGCCACGCTTTCAAGTGGTCGCCGACTCGTGGCGCATGGGTGCGGCAGATCACCGGAAATGCGATTTATGCAGCGCGATCCATCTGCAAAGCACTCGACAAGTAACCCCACGGCCCGGCGCACAGTCGGGCCTCTCTGGAAATCACCATGAACACCGCAGCTATTGCCAATGTCGCCCCCCTCGCCCAGCTTGAACACACCCTCGCGCGTGGTGGCTGGCGCGTCAACACGATTGACCTGGACTTGCAAAACGGCGCAGCGCGCGTCGAAGTCATCCGGACTGATGGTCTGCGCGTGACGCTCGACGCTCGTCAGGGTCGCGCCAGTGTCACCCGAGAGATTTTGAGCAGCCCGGCGCTAGAAAACCGGAATCTCTTTAATACTCGGAAACAGACTGATGTTTTTCTGGGCCGAATCTGGGCTGAAGGGCCCCGGCATGGCCTTAAAATCTTCTGTGACTATATTGCAGACAATGCGATGACGCCGCTACTTCCGATCGAAGTCCGCCGAACTATGGCACTCTGCATGGCCCCCAATGCGTTGCAATCGGAGCACTAGCCCATGGAAATTATCGAACTCGCTGAGAAAACCCGGAAAGCCATGGCTCAATGCTTGAGAGAATACCAATGGGATGACTTTGATGCTGTTGAGATTCACCCCGGAATATACGACGCCGAAGGTGAACTCGATCATTGCGGAGACAATGAAAAACCAGATTGCTACATGATTTTCCTTCACTTGATTGATGGCGGACTGGTCGATCTTACCGAAGTCCAGTGCCTTGATGCGGCGGAGTTCATCGGAGAAATGGTTAATGATTGGCTTGTAGAACATTCAACGAGGCCGAGTGAACTGATTTAACGGTTGAGCGGTGCGAGTGCACGACCGATACGCCGAGGGCAGCCGCTGCGATGGCGCTACGCGCCACCCTCTCTACCCCAACCGCTACGCGGCCGGGGCCCCGTCGGGCCGCTTGCGCGGTCGTCACCAGCGGCTGCCCTCGATTGACGATATACGGCACCACGGACCTGTGATGGTCAGCGATGAAGCCACTACCCGCTCGAAGCGGCACCATTCGCAACATGAACAAACGCAAACGGCTTCCAATGATAACTTTACAGCGGTAAAGTTAAAGGCTAGAATCATCTCACCTTCAACGGAACAGAGATGCCGAAATGCTTACCAACGAACAGATTGCAAAGGTCGCCCCGTCCGTCTTCGCCACGGAGGCTCACCACAGCCGTTCGGACCGTTATGCTTATGTCTCCACGGCGGCCGTTCTGGCCGGTCTCCAGGCCGAGGGATTCACCGTCGCGAAGGCGATGCAAAGCCGCACCCGTACGGAAGACAAGCGCGAATTCACGAAGCATATGCTTCGCCTGCGCCATAGCTCGGCGGTCGGGGCTAAAGTCGGCGATGTGTTTCCCGAAATCGTGCTGGTGAACAGCCACGACGGTGCCAGTGCGTTTCATCTGATGTCCGGCATGTTTCGGTTGGTCTGCCTGAACGGCATGGTCAGTGGCCAGAATCACATGGATGTCAAAGTCCGGCACTCCGGAAACATCCGGGATCAGGTAATTGAGGGTGCGTTTCGGGTTCTCGACAGCACGAAGGCGCTTACGGGATCGGTGGAAGCCATGAAGGCACTGACCCTGAGCCGTGATGAAGAAGTCGCATTCGGGCGCGCTGCCATCCACCTGAAGTACGAGGACGGGAAGGCGCCGATCGACGGCGAGCGCTTGATGGCTGCTCGGCGCCGTGAAGACCGCGCGCCGGATCTCTGGACCGGATTCAATCGGGTACAAGAAAACCTCATCCGTGGGGGACAGCGGTACATCGGGACCCACAGCCGCGGCACCACGCGGGCGGTCGAAGGCATCGACCGGAGCGTTGCGATCAACCGCGCCTTGTGGACGCTGGCCGAGGAAATGGCCAAGCTGAAAGCTGCGGCCTAACCCACCCGGCCCCGCCCTAGCGGGGCCGCTCTCGACCCAAGGGAAGCAACCATGAGCACCGAAGCCGCCATCACTGAACTTGTTCTGGTCGATGTCGTTCTGATCGAGCATTCCAGCGGATATCCCGTCCAGGCTGAAATTGTCCGGAACTGGACACCAGAATTCGACCCCAATGATTTTGTTTCGTTGATTGGATATGTGCCAGAGATCGAACCGCTCGCGCTTCGGATTCTGCCGGGACAGGGTTATAGGACTGACACAATTACTGCTCTTCAGAAACTTTGCGACGAAACGATTGAATGCATAAATTTGAATGACGATGAAGATTATGAACATTGCATGCGTCGAAAATATAGCACAGCAAATGTTGTTTTGCTCCGGCGGGATCAATTTAACCTCGCCAGTGAGCTGTTGCTGGCCGGGTGGCAGCTGAAACTGAAATTGAGCTAGTGCGCCATGTAGCTGACCACCATGGCATGAATATTTGCCAACGCTATATTTAAGTCACTTTACAAAAGTACAGTTTAGCGCCAGAATTGTCAAACCTGAAAATCAACCGGAGCAACGAGCATGAGTGCCAAGACCGCGATGATTTACGAAGTGAATTTGACGACCAGCGTCAGCACGCTGGTGTACGAGAGCGAATTGCCGAAATATAAGGGACTGAAAGCAGTCCCACGCCCGGACGTTGTGAAGCGCATGGAAGCCGCTAAACGGTTCATGGCTTTGCCGAACACCGCCTGCAAGGAAGCTGTCTGGTCGCGAAATTGGGACGAAGAGCGCAACCACGACGTCTGGTCTGAACTGCGCCTCCTGGCTAAAGGCGACTTGGGCGGCGTCACCTACAACAGTCCCGGGCACCGCGTTTGCGGCGATCCGATCACCGTCAAGGCAGACCACGCCGATTGGCCGAAGGGCTGGAACGCAATCTAACCTGCGGCACATTTCTGGAGAGAGTCATGTCAAAAGACCTGATTCAAGGCTTCACTGAAGAGCAGCTGGACGCTGCACTTCGCGACGCCGGCGCCGCAGCC
>CAYWIF010000066.1:4296-4688 GCA_964458265.1 uncultured Hyphomicrobium sp.
CTGCGTTGCAGATTGCCCTGCACCGCACGCTCCCGCCAGCCTGGCGCGAGGCGCTGGAAGAAGACCATCAGGCAATTCTTGACCGGCTGCTCAAGGACCCCGAAGACCGCGCGCAGGCTGAGCGCGCCGCCGAGGATCTGCAGTCGTGGGTAAACGCTTCACAGGAGCAGGTGCGCGCGCAGCCGGGCGAGCCTACCTACTACGCCGTGTGCCACTGCAACGGCCCGATCAGTGTCGAGGTCGTCACATCAGTCTGATCGCCACTGCGCTCGGCGATACCGTGCGTCCGCTGGCCGGCGGTTGGCGGATCTGGGCAGTCTGAGGTACACTGGCATTGGGCGGCCCCATTGAAGTTTGCACGCGAGCGGGAGCGAACGCTGTAGGTCCAGACA
>CAYWIF010000067.1:0-4687 GCA_964458265.1 uncultured Hyphomicrobium sp.
GCGCCTAAGCGCGCTGGGCGGTTCGGTTGCGTTCGTTGCGTTGTGAGTATCGAGGCCGGCGGCGATGGGTTCGCCGCCGGCCGTTAGACCTAGCAACGGGAAATCAAATGGCTTTTCTCGCCCCCATCATCGGCGCGGCGCTGCAGTTAGGTGCCGTCGGTCAGGCGATCGTCGGCGCCGGCGTATCGCTCGGACTCGGCCTGCTCGCGCGCCGGCTCATGCCGCAGCCCGAGACGTCGGCGTACGGCATGTCGCTGCAGCTTCGCATGGATCCGAATGATCCGCGCGAGATCCTGTTCGGCCGCGTCGCGACCGCCGGCTCGCTCGAGGCGCACAACGTCTACGGCCCGAACGGCAATGACTATGTGCAGCTCGTCTTCGCGCTGGGTGATCACGAGTGCGACGGTATCGAGGATTTCATCTACGTCGACGGAGTGCAGTGCGATCTCGGCGACGCCGCCGATACCTCGTGGGCCACCGGCCGAGAGGTGACCGGTTACGAAGGCGTGATGTGGGTCAAGTTCTATTCCGGCGCGTGGGACCAGGCCGCCGATGCGGATCTCGTTGCGCGGGTGCCTGGTTCGGGGTGGTCGACGGATGACCGCGGCCGCGGCATCTGCTACGTGCGCGTCACGCTGAAGTTCGACGCCAAGAAATACAAGGGCGGGCTGCCGCGTTTCCTGTTCGTGATCCGTGGCGCGAAGCTCTACGACTGGCGGCTCGATTCATCCAACGGCGGTTCCGGTGCGCACCGGTGGGATGACCCCGACACGCACGCCTGGTCCGCGAACCCGGCGCTGATCCTTTACAACTATCTGCGCGGCATCAGCGTCAACGGCGGCCGCCTCGGCGGTATGTCGGTCCCGGCTTCGGCGCTGCCGGTCGCAGCGTGGACCGCCGCCGCAAGTGCTTGCGACGAGTCTGTCGGTCTGAAGGTCGGCGGGACGGAAACCCGCTACGAGTGCCATGGCATTATCCGCGTCGGCACGGCGCATCGGGACGTTGTGCGCGATATCCTGGCGACGATGGCCGGCACACTGATCGATGCGGGCGGCGTGTTCCGGCCGATCGCCGGCGTCGCGCAATCGCCCGTGATGGACATCACGGATGAGGATCTGATGGCGCGCGAGGCGCTGCAGGTCATCCCGAAGCTGTCACGTTCGGCGCTCGTCAATGCCGTCTTTGGAACCTATTCCGACCCGGAGCAGGCCTACGAGGCGGTCGCGCTCCCGCCCCGGCTATCCCCCGACGATGAGGAAGCCGACGGCGGGGTGCACATTCCCGAGCACTACGGCCTCGGCTTTGTCACCAGCGGCACGCAAGGGCAGCGCGTTTGCGAGATATTCCGCCGGCGTGCGCGCCGCCAGATCCGGGTCACCTGTCAACTGCGGTCGCGGTTCTGCGTTCTTGAACCCGGCGACTGGGTGACCTGGTCGTCGGCGCGTCTCGGATATTCCGATATCGAGATGGAAGTCGGCCAGGTCACACTCAACCGCGATCTGACCGTCACCGTCGAACTGCGCGAGACCTCGGCTTCGGTCTATTCGTGGACGCCGGCAACCGACGAACTGGACCCGGCAGCGCCGTCCAACGTCGCCGCCGGCGGGTCCACGTTTACGACCGTCGCGGGGTTTACCCTCGATACCGCCGACCTTCCGAGCGACACGGATGGCGTCACGATCCCGGCGCTCGCTGCGACCTGGACGGCGATCGACGATCCGACCGTGGCGGAGCTGGTCATCGAATACCGCACCGTGGGCGAGACGGTGGCGCTTGAGCGCCGCGTGCTTGATCCGACTTCGGGTTCGTTCGTTTGGGCCGAGGGCATCCAGGGCGAGACGACCTACGAGGCGCGGGTGCGGCCGGTGACGCGACCGGAGCGCGCCGTGTCGTGGACGGGGTGGGTCGCCACGGATCAGACGCCGGCAGTCATTGTCCCGATTACGGCGGAGAGCTTCGATGATCTGCCTGATAACGTGGTCAAGCTCCGGCACGTGGACGAGGAGACGTTCACGACGTTTCTGATTTACGGCCCGGACGGCGACTATTTTATCAACATGGCCACCGGTCAGCAGGGCGCGACGGACGGCACGTTCATCATCGACGCGCGCAACAAGATCATCACCGCGCAGTCCGTCCTCTCGGCGGACTTCCGTTACATCTACAACACCATGAACCTGATACCGTTGGGGGCGGTCTAAATGGCGGACAATTTCCAGGCAAAGGACGCGACGGAGCCAAACGCCATGGCCACCGAGGAGCGAACACCGCCGACGCCGATCGAGCGAGCATTGGCGATAATCGCAGATTTTGCACGGGATCTGCAAGTTATCAGATCTGCGCTTTCTGCAGATCGAGAAGCGGCCCGAAAAGCCGTCGCGTCCTACCCCCCGTCCGTCGTCCTGCATGCGCGCATGCACCTTGCTGAAATCGAAGCGGGCATGAGCTTTCTGGAAGAAGCGCAGCTCGGACTCGAGACAGCGGTCTCTGCGGACACGCGTCGGAAAGCACGTCTATCAACCGCTTATAGGGAAATCTACGGCAGGGATCCGCCTGCCAGTGCGAGCACGTTGTTGCTGCCAATCTAGGCGATGGTTGCGTTGGTTAGCGTTTATTATCGAGACCGGCGGGTATGGGCTCGCCGGCGGTCGTTGGAATCAGCGGAAGGGCAGAAAATGACCGCAGACGAGAACCACGAGAGACCGGAGAGCGGCTCAACCTTTGAAGACGTTGCCGATCAAAAGAAGTTAGTCGACGTGATTGGGGCGTCAGCCGCGCTCGAAAGGTCGACGAGAGAAAAACTCGCGGTACTGGAAGCAAAACAAAATCGCACAGCGGAAGATGAGAGACTCATTGAACAAGGACGATCGTTCATTCGGCAGGTCGCAACTTTGAAAGAAACGTTTGCTGATGCTTGGGCGAAGGCGTCCGACCTGGCAGCACATTCTCCAGAGTTCAAGAAAAAATTCGAGGGCGAGGACAACTCGTAGTCCTGCGAAGCAGCGTCCGTTGCGTCCGAGTTCATAGGGGTTCTAACCGATGTGAAGTCATGTCGAACGAAGCACAGGTGTGGGCGGATCTTCAAGACGTGGGCAACCCGCAAGCCGCGTTGGTCCTGCAGGCGATTGCTCGGCACGCGGATTGGGACACGGGGCGTTGCTGGCCGAGCGTGAAGACCATCGCGCGCATGGCGAAATGCAGTGACCGAACAGCCCAACGGTACATTGACCGGCTCGCCACGGATGGGATCATCAAAGTCTCGCCGCGATTTCGCGACGACGGTTCGCAAACGAGCAACATTCTGGAGCTGGTCGGATACGCCGAATGGCAAGCAGCCTTGCGGACAGGTGGCGAGGTTCAACGCCCCAAGGCAATTCCGCAGTATCGCGATGACGAGTTGCCCGGCCGTCCGCCGTCAGCAAGCGCTGGGCCAACAAATCAGGCCGTGTCACCCCCCCCTGTCAGCCTGTCACCCCCCCCTGACAACCTGTCACCCCGCCCCCGACACGTGCTTTCACCCGCCCCCCGACACGTGCTGTCACCCCGTAGAACTTCACTTGATCACTCATTGAACACACACTCCGTGAGTGCGCGAAGTGGTCTTGATGAATTGCTTGGCAAGGTGACGACGCCGGACAGGCGGCGGGTGGTCGACGAATTGCTTCGCCCAGTTCTTTCCGAGCTGCCCTTGATCGCGCCGGACCCTGTTGCGGCGCTGGGGGCGTTAGCCGATGAGGTCGCCGAACTTCCGGTGCCCGTCCTACAGGCCGCGCGGGTGGCGTTGCTGGCCGAGCGGGCGGCGAATGTGAAGCCCGGGGACATCCGCAAGGCTATAGCGGCGGTGCGCAAGCCAGCCTTGACGGCTGCGCCACAAGCAAAAGCTGAACTGCGGATCGAGCGGGGCACTTCAAGTTGGGAGGCGTGGGTGGCCGCGGTGCCGAGGGAACGGCGGCCGGCGATCGAGGCGGCCGGCGAGATCCTTGCAAGCTCGCGCTGGCCGAAACCAGGCGCGCGGATACACGCCCCGGTCGTGATCGAACTGGGGGCCGCCGCGTGACCCGCCGCCCCGCCCGCCCCTCGATCATACGCCGCGCCGCCGCCGCGTTGGGCATCGCACGCATTGCCTCGGCCGCGCCGCTGCATACCATTGCCGACGCCGTGGCGCTTGCGGATGCCGTAGAAGCTGAAGCGCCGCCAGCCGCGCCCATTACCCCAGCCACGGGTCGCCGGCGGCGTCGCGCGAGTGCTGCCGAGGTCGCGAAAGGCATCGCCTACGAACTGGTCGACCAAGGGCTAGTTGGGTATCCAATTTTGCCCGATGACGTGGACGCAGCCGGCAAAGAGTGGTGCGCCGCACGGGATCTTGATCCGGCGCCGCCGTCCCTCGTTCGGGAGGCGCTTGCCGCGCTGCCGGGCGTCAATCGCTCACGGACTAGGTTACGAACCGACGACGCCGCGCACATCGCCATCGCGCGTCGTCTCCGCCGCATGGGGCGCTCCGACGATAGGGCAACGCTTTTTGCGGTCGCGGCCGTCCCTGCAGGGGTGCATCTGAATCTTATGGCGGACACTGCTCTTGCCCGTGCTGCCGCTGGCGGGCAGACAGGGTTGGAGCTGCGAGTCATTGCGCCGCGCCAGTCGGAGTCCAAGGCCGGGCGTAGGGCCGTGGCTGGCGTCGGGGGCGGGT
>CAYWIF010000068.1:0-1473 GCA_964458265.1 uncultured Hyphomicrobium sp.
ATGCATGGGACGGTTGATTGGGGAAGATGGGAGCATTCTCGCAGTATCGGAGCGGTCTCTGTCTGATCTGGTGCATCATTTATCAAGGCAGATTGATGGGCCCGATGTCAGTGTTTGCGTCGCGCTGACAATTCAGGAAAGTCACCGGTCCATCGTCCGTCGGTCATCGCTGATAACGCAGCTCGAAGGGTGGGGCTTTGATCGGTCACGAAAGATCGCCAGTGATCTTGTAACGTCAGCAATTTAACCCGAAAGCACAGATCAGGAGCGCGAAATGAACGTCGGGAGAGTGTCATGAAAGCGATTGTCTATCCCATCATCACCGGCATTGACTACTGCCAGCCAGCAGCGCCGATTGCCCTGGAGCGGGCCTCGAAGGCTCAGGCTCTGGCTGCCTTGAGGGCTGCTGGCTTTCGGATCATGACCGCTGGTGGGTCGCATGATGTGACTACGATTACGGCCGAAGAACTTCGTGGCAGACGCGGTGACCAACCCGAGATCACTCGGCGAGAGCGCGATCTTGGTCACCAGCTTCCAGACGATGCGGAAATCATCTGCTATTCGATCGCGGTGTATCCATGAGCTCGGAAAGGTTGGAGATTCTGCGGCGATTCGCGGCTGACCACGTCAGCCGCAATCCTGCACCGATGAATCCGGTCGAACATCTCAAGAAGTTGAAGATGTACCCAGACCTGTCGAAACTTGTCGACAGTTTCCGGGCAGGTCGCGGCAAGGATTTGCCGCGCTGGCCTGATTGGTGTTTTCTTCCGATGGCTGCGTGGTACGCCATCATTTGTCATTCTCATCGGGTCAGTCGAGTAACTCCGGAAATGGCTGAGCAGATCAGTCACTTGGCTGCATTGGGCACGTGGCGCTACAGCCAGGGTATCTACCGATTCGATCAAGACTTGTTGTGCGCGCTGGCTGAGTGCCCAGTCAGCGGAGAACTTCCGTCGGATGTTCTTATTCGACTTCCTGAGTGGTGTCTGTATGTGGAAACGCCTGGATTCCAATACCTTAACAGTGCACTTCATGGATTCTGGGTGCATTTGGAATGGGATGCGAATACCGAGCGTAGTGAGTTACGCTTTTTGCTGCATCATGATGCCTATACGATGGCTTCGACGATCCATATTGGTCCTTGGACGATAGAGGAGGCAATTGATCGCGCGATGCGTGAGTCAGAACGGATGGCGGATCAATTTGGTCTTCCGCGGGCGAGCGTGGAAGAACACGCGAAGTTGACTGAATTGCTAAGGTCTTCAATTGCACCGTTGGTCTCAATCGTCCTATATCTTTGCTCCGATGCGCCTGAAGTTGACGATGGCCGAGTTCCGAATTCTTCGATTCGGCGCCCCGTTCCGGTTAAAACGAAAACCGGTTTACGGTTCTTCCCAGCAGAGAAGGCCAAGGTTTTTCAAGTCGGACAGAAAGTCGGCGAACTGCTGCGGCAGGGTCAAGTAGCGCTGGCGC
>CAYWIF010000068.1:1483-3946 GCA_964458265.1 uncultured Hyphomicrobium sp.
CCGCATTTGAGGCGTGGCCACTGGCATGGGTATTGGGTGGGGCCGCGCGATGGTGATCGGCGCTTCAGTTATCGCTGGATCGCACCGATGGTGGTCGGCGCCTGACGGGCCGCCGACCTTGCGAGGCGTGTGAAGAATGCGGTTGCGGCCCGTTGAAAGTGGGTCGCGTTCGGACAGGAGAAACGCGTAGTGAGCGAAGCACAAGCAGCATACAGGGCCAAAGGCCGGCAGGTCTCGTTTCGGTTGTGGAGTTCGACGTTTGACCTGATGTGTGAAGTTGAGGCGCGCCTCGGAATGAAACGTGCTGATGTCATTCAAGCGGGCCTGGAGCGGCTTCAGGCGGTTGGCAGTAGACGGTTTTCCGCTGCTGATGTCTGCGACATCATCAATGGGCGGCACCGCAATACGCCAATATCGGTCGTGTTATCAGACGACGGTTTCGCGATTTTCGAGAAATTGAAATCGGACCTGCAGTGCGATGGCACGGATGTTCTGCTCTCGGCGTTGCGTGTGCTCGACGGAAAACCCACTCTGAGCGCGCTTGACGTTCTGAACGTTCTTGAGCGCGAAACGAAATGAAAACACTCGTCATCATAGAGAGTCCTGGAAAAAAGAAGAAGCTCGCTGCAATTCTTGGGGCTGGTTTTCGGATTGAAGCGTCGTTCGGGCATATCCGCGATTTGCCTGAGAAGTCGCTTGGTGTGGCGGCGCCTGATTACAAGCCGGACTACGGGCCGACGGAGCGCTCGAAGGCGACCATTGCGGCACTCAAAAAGGCGGTCAAAGAGGCTGATCGGGTGCTGCTGGCGACGGACCCTGATCGCGAGGGCGAGGCGATCGCGTGGCATATCGCCGACGTCTGCAAGATCAAGAAGCCAGAACGAATCGCATTCGGCGAAATCACGGCGACGGCGGTCAAGGCAGCGGTGGCAGCTCCCCGGCCGCTCGATCTCGCGCTTGTGCGCGCTCAGGAGGCGCGTCGCGTTGCGGATCGACTCGTGGGCTACACCGTCAGTCCTGAGCTATCTCAGCGCGCTGGACAAGCCTTGTCGGCCGGACGGGTGCAGTCGCCTGCGGTGCGGCTCGTGGTCGAGCGTGAGCGGGCAATCCGGGCGTTCATCCCGACGAAGCACTACGGCGCCACCCTGCTGTTCCCCTACTTCGGGCCGGTGTGGTCAGCGACCTGGCTGCCGGATCTGCCGGTGGGTCAGGAATACCAGACTTCACAGGCCAAGGCCGAGCAAGCCGCAGCCGTCAAGCGGGTGCGGGTGCATAGCTTCGAGGATGGTGAGAGCCGGGTCGCTCCGCCGGCGCCGTTTACGACCTCGTCGTTGCAGCAAGCCGCCCAGGCGAAGCTCAAGATCAAGCCCAAGCAGACGATGGAGCTGGCGCAGCGGCTGTACGAGCAAGGTGTCATCACCTACATGCGCACCGACTCCCCAAACCTATCGGAGGACGCGATTACAGCGATTTCAGCGCACGCACGGGCGAAGGGCCTGCCACTCGCGCCGAAGCCGCGGACCTGGACGGCGAAGGCGAGCGCTCAGGAAGCGCACGAGGCGATTCGGCCGACCGATATCAGCGTGGAGACAGCCGGCACGACCGAGCAGGAGCAGGCCCTTTACCGACTGATCCGGGACCGCGCGATTGCCTCACAGCTCGCGGACGCGGTCTATTCCGTCCGTACCGCGATGCTGCGCAGTGTAGAGCTGGTGGATGGCGGCCCAGCGCTCTACAGAGCCCGCGGCAAGACGTTGACGTCACCCGGCTGGAAGGGCCTCTACACGGATGACGATGCTGGCGAATCCGATGACGGCGAGAATCCAGACAATCCGGTGCCGGCGCTGACGGTTGGTGTGGAGCTCGATGTCGGCGAAGGCCGAGTCGATGCCAAGGTGACTAAGCCGCCGAAGCGCTACACGTTGGCGACATTGATTAAGGCGTTGGAGAATGCCGGCATCGGACGACCTGCAACCTATGCCGCAATTCTGGAGAACATTCAGCGGCGTAGCTATGTTGCTGAAGATTCTAAGGGGCTCCTAAGCGCGACGGCGACTGGTGAACTGATTGTCGACAAGCTGGTGGGCGTTTGTTCGTTCGTCGATCTTGATTACACCCGAGACTTGGAGACTGAGTTAGATCGGATTGCCGAGGGCAAAGCCAAATATGCCGATGTGGTGGGAGCGCTGCATCGAAAGCTCCAGACTGAACTCGGCGGCATCGCATCAGTCCCAGGCCCACAAGCGCCCACCGATCAGGGCGGGTCATCGCCAACAGTACATGCGTGCAACTGCGAGAAGGCGCTTCCGCTCCGGCGGAACACGCGCCCGAAGGAGAAGGATCCGAAAGGCAAGGGATGGGATTTCTACGGCTGCACCGGATATCCGGATTGCAAGAAGACGTTTAAGGTTGGTCCGGATGGCGGTCCGGTGTTCGACGCAGAACCTGTCGAGAAGTCAGAAG
>CAYWIF010000069.1:0-3509 GCA_964458265.1 uncultured Hyphomicrobium sp.
CTTAAAATCCTGAGTTCGAAAGAGCGTGTGGGTTCGAGTCCCACCGTCCGCACCACACTTTAGTTGCGCGCAGCCGCCACACCAAGCTCACGCGCTGCGGTTCCGGTTCGAGGACGTGTCTCGAACCTCCACCGCGGTTCGTTGCGCGCAGCCGCCACACCAAGCTCACGCGCTGCGGTTCCGGTTCGAGGAAATGCCTCGAACCTCCACCGCGGTTCGTTGCGCGCAGCCGCCACACCAAGCTTTCGTGCTGCTTTTGGAAATGTAGCCGTATGCAGAGTTTCGCGGCTGTCAGGACATTCGAACGCCGGGCAATAAATCGGCTGTTGGTAACCTTTCAATAATTGTTCGAATCACTGGGGTGTGCCCCAGGTGTGCATTGCGGCAACGCTCCGGCACTCCTTAAAAGTGCGACCAGCGATTTTTATCGACGAATTTGGCGAATCACCGTTGGCTGCTTGCATGAGTTTCCGCGCCGCATCGTGGCGGATAGATGGTTTTCACACTCAAGGGGGACGGGGTATGCGCAGGGCTTTTGGAATCATTGCAGCGCTGTGGGCTGTGGCCGGTGGGGCTACCGCTGCCATGGCGGACGGCATGAGCATCAAGGACGGTCCGGCGCCGGTGGCCGACAGCCGTAGCTGCGACGGCGGTCCCTTCGCGGGCTTCTACATCGGCGCTGCGGTAGGGTACGGTGGTCGTGATAGCACGAATACGGATACCTTGGGCGGTACCGGTAGCGTCAGTTACGACGATGACGGTTTCACTGGTGGTATTTATTCCGGCTACAACATCCAGTGTGGACGGCTTGTCGTCGGGTATGAGTCGGATTGGAACTGGATGGACTCCGACAACAGATTCTCTGACGGTTCTGGCGATTGCGGCGGGGACCCCTGCTTCACTCTGAGCAGCGACATGAAGTGGTTCAGCACGTCACGTCTTCGCATTGGTCTCGTTCACAGCGGCAACATTCTGTTCTACGCCACCGGCGGCCTTGCCTATGCCGATATCGATAACACGCTCGACTTTCCTCCGTTGGACTTCCGGCAGTCGGACAGTGATTGGAAATTCGGCTGGACGGCTGGCGGCGGTGTTGAATTCATCCGTCACGGTCAGTGGTCGCTGCGCGCCGAGGCTCTGTACATCGATCTGGGCGACAAGACGTACTCTTATTCCGACACGGTTTGCGGCATCGATTGCGACGCGCGGCAACGTTGGGAAGACGACATGTGGGTTGCGCGCCTCGGTTTAACGTACCGTCTTGGCGCCCGCGAGGAAGTGGCCGCTCCGTTGAAATGACGGGACGAGACTTCGCGACGAGAACTCCAAAAAGGGGGCCATTGGTCCCCTTTTTCATTTTGGATGACGATTGAGAATTAAGCTAAACGCTAAGCTAACGACGCTGACTGACGAGTGCCGGCGAACGTAGTTACTTTTTACCAGCGTATCATCATGAGCCTGACAGCAAGACTTTGGCGACGTATTTAAATTGGCGTTAGCGCATCAGATAGCTGTCTAGGAGCTCCACCATGAAAGTTTTCACCTGCTACGTCCCCAAGAAACTTCTCTACTCGCCGGTCGTGAAGAAGCTCGCGAAGTGCGTCGAGATCAAGGTTGTGAAGTCGAAGGATTGCTACAAGCCGAAGTACGACTGCTGCAAGCCGACGATGGGCGACGCATAATCGGCCTCACGTTTCGGCACGACGTTATCTAGGGGGTCCGCGCCAGTTTGGCCGGACCCCTTGTTCGTTAACGCCAGCGGTCGCCGTTGGTCCGCAACTTGCTCCGTGACTTCCGATCACTTGCCGAACTGGCTCCGCGCGTAGCCCGCGCGTGCCATATCGAGGCGTCGGACACATGACCGTTCACCGTAATGAAGCACCGGCAGGGCCTTCCCTGCTGGAACAGACGCTGAAGGATTGCCGGACGGCCTTCCGGACCGTGGCCATCTTCAGTTTTGTCATCAATGCCCTGATGCTGGCGACACCGATCTACATGATCCAGGTGATGGATCGGGTGTTGCGGTCGGGGAAGGTCGAGACGCTGATCCTGCTCACCCTGATCGCGTCGGGCGCGCTTTTGGTGATGGTTATTCTCGATACGCTGCGGTCGTCGATCGCGATGCGGACGGGAAGCTGGCTCAATGAGCGGCTGGGCCCGGCATATCTGGAAGCCTGCTGCAAGGCGCAGATCGCCGGCGATGCGGCGGGCACCGAAACGTTGCGGGATTTGCACCAAATCCGCAGTTTTGTGGCGACCCAGGGCATGGCGGCGTTGTTCGATGCGCCGTGGGTTCCGATCTTCGTCGTCTTCATCTGGCTCTTGCATCCCTATCTGGGCATGATCGCACTTGGGTCAGCGCTGGTCCTGCTGGTGATCAGTCTGGCCACAGAGCTGATGACGCACGAGCCGAACGAGGCCGCCGAGCAGACCTCCGTCGAAATCATGCGACTTGCGGACGTGACCGTGCGCAACGCCGAAGTCGTACATGCGATGGGCATGATGCCGGCCATGGCGGAGCGCTGGCGGCGTCTGAATGCGATTGAGACAGACGCGATGCACTCGGCCGGCGATCTCTCCGGCAAGCTTGTGACCCTTTCGAAGTTTTTGCGGGCCTTTGTGCAGGTGGCCATACTCGGCATGGGTGCCTGGCTGGTGGTGGAGAATCAGATTACGCCGGGAGCGATGATTGCGGGCGCGATCATGCTCGGGCGGGCGCTTGCACCTGTGGAACTGGCAATCGCGATGTGGGCGAGCATCATCTCCGCGCGGCTGGCCTATCAGCGCCTGAAAGATCACATCGAGACCTATCCTCCCGATAAGCCGCGAACCGAACTGTCCGAGCCAAACGGGTACATGCTCGTTCGCGGCGTCTCTTATGCCGTGCCCGACAGCGGGCATTTGATCTTGAAGCATATCAATTTCGATATTCTTCCAGGCGAAGTGCTGGCCATCGTTGGGCCGTCGGGCGCCGGCAAGAGCACGCTTTGCCGTTTGCTCGTGGGTTTGAACCGGCCTGCGGCGGGCCGAATTCTTTTGGACGGTTCGGATCTGCATCATTGGGATCGCGAGCAGTTGGGACGTTCGCTCGGCTATCTGCCGCAGGAGGTGGAACTGTTCCCCGGCACCGTGCACGAAAATATCGCGCGCATGGGTGTTGCATCCGACAAGGACGTGGTGGCGGCCGCGAAACTGGCGCAGGTGCATGACCTCGTGCAGCGATTGCCGCTGGGTTACGACACGATCGTCGGCTGGGGAGGCGTCAGGCTTTCGGGCGGGCAGCGGCAGCGGGTCGGCTTGGCGCGGGCCGTGTTTGGAGATCCATGCCTGGTGGTGCTGGACGAACCCAATGCCAATCTCGATCAGGCGGGTGAGGCGGCGTTGGCGGAGGCGCTCAAGGACCTCAAGTCCAAGGGTGTCGCGGTCGTTGTGGTCGGACACCGGCCCTCTACTCTGGCGCAGGCGGACAAGCTGCTCGTCATTCAAGACGGCCGCGTGGCGCATTTCGG
>CAYWIF010000070.1:0-3407 GCA_964458265.1 uncultured Hyphomicrobium sp.
AATCGTGGAGTCCGAGTAGACGACAGAGGAAGCACCGAATCCGCTCGCGCCATTTAATCGAACAGTGATCGAAAGAGCGGCGCTCAGCTGCATTTGCAACAGATCGTCCAGCCCATCGGCGTTCAGATCACCGACCGTCGTCGTGTAACCAGCCGGCGTGCTCGTCACACTCGGCGATCCTGCGGCGACGACGCTCGTATTGAATCCCGACGCCCCGCCACGCAGCACGCGCCACTTGCCATCAGACCAATCAATCAACAAATCATCAAACGCATCCGAGTTCCAGCGCAAAACAATCGCTTTCGTCGGATTTGTCGCGGCGACAGTCGTGTTGACGACGCTGCCAAATCCAGAAGAACCGCCCAGCATGTAGCGCCAAGTCCCGCTCGCAGCCCAGACGAGGTCTTTGATGCCGTCGCCGTTGACATCGAGCGGCAAAACACCCGATGCGACCGTTCTGCCACTGGTGGCGAGCGCGTCGTGGCCGGCGGTGGCCGACAGCCAGGTCAAGGTCGTCACCGGCAAGCAGTCCTCGGTGGGGGTATACGCACACTCCTGCACTTTCCACAGGCGTTGACTGGTCCCACCGGCCGACTGGTAAGTAAGCTTGTACGCGAGATAGACGATATCGTCGTGCTTGAGTTCGATGCGATCGAGAAGATATTTATGAGTGTGAATAGCGCTTACCGAAGTAGCTGGCGTATAGCGGACGCCTGGGGTCGACTGCGTCGAAGATTGATACACAAAAGCGATCTTGTAGTGACCCGTGCCTCCGCGTTCGGTGTAGGAGATGTAGCTCGGGCGAAAAATATTGAGCGCGGCGTCGTTCTCGTATACGAACCGGATTGAATTGCCGGCAGTATCGGAGATCTTGCTGACCGCCCAGAACTGCGGTGTCGAGGTCGACAAAGTTCCGGAGAGCAGTTTGGAGTCCGCGGTGCTACCGTATTCATAAGTCAGTCCATCCGGTCGCTCGACCTGGAACGAAGCTGGGACGCCGTTTGTAACGCCCACAATCGTGACGCGAACCATTTGGTCAATTTCAGTGCGATACTGAGTGCCGTCTGCGCCGTACGTTCCGGTGCCACTGAGGCGCAGTCGAGCGCCGTCGAGGCAGTAGCGATCGGCTGAGGTTAAGGTTACCGGTCCGGCCGTTCCATCCTGCGCAATGGTTTTGCGGCATGGCCGGATATACGAAAGACCGGCTATATCGAAGCCAACGCCGAGGATGGAGCGATAGTTTCGAACGCCTAGAAGCCCCACGACACTGTTCGCAGTAGGACCCACGTAGTCGATGCTGATCCGGGGGGTCAGGCCGTTGATGCCTTCCGTCGCCCGAATCGGAATCGAGTATGTCGGTTCACCATTCGGCGTAACCCCGTAGTCGGCCTCCGTGCGCCCGACCGCGGCCTGCGCCTGCGGCAGCATCAGCATTGCTATCGCCAGACCCGAAATCGCAGACGCAAATGCCCGCGCAAGAGACCTGCCGTTCATGCCTCTCTCCATTTGGTATTGGCGTCCGTAGATTTTGACGGAGCGTGTCGGATCGCTAGCGGCGACAACTCGCCACACAGGCGCGAGCCTTTCCCCCGCGCTGAGTGCAACCCTCAAAGCATTTCCAGTCGAGTCGGTCTCCCTCCGCGGCCTCGGCTGCGTCTGGCACCCAGCACACGCTCTGGCAGAACTCGCCCTCGTAGCCGGCGGCGGTGCAGCGGCCTGCGCAATCGGTATTGAGAAAACCGGAAACGGTGTCTTGTGCCGACGCAAAGCCGAGATATCCACCCAGAATCGTGCCACCCAAGATGGCGACGCTGCATTGGCGCACGAAGGCGCTCCGCTTTGCACAGGCCATGGTCACCCCCTACGTGCCAACTTCGACTGACTTGGAAAGGCAAGCGCCGCAAGAGCCTCGCGCATGTGCTCTGCACGCGAATCTCCAGCTTCGCCAAGACGAAACGTGCAATTGCTGCCGTTTACGGTCCGATCTCGGGATATCTGGGAAGCAACAATGCGGGCCGCACCCGAACGGGTCGGCACGCTACTAGGGCCAGACGCATCCCCCAACATTCGGCCTTCTTCTTCTCAACGAACGTCGCTGAGTCGGTCCGTCGTTGAGACGTTGCGAAACAATCTGAGCGCGGTTGAAAAAAAAGTCAATTGGGGAAGAACGGTGAACGCAAGACATCTTTGCGTTCGGCGGCGATCGGATCCAGTAGATTCGATTCTCTTGCTTTGCAGCATGAATCGCTACGAGCTCAGATGAGAGCGGCACATAATCTTCAAGGTTATTGGCGATCGAGCAGTGCGACTGCCAACTTAAGGATATATTTCTTCGTCCTTGTTGAATGACCGTTCAGCGTTGAACTGAACCGCAGTTCAAGAATGATGCGTTGCCCAATGGATGAAGCGCGCCAGGCGCTCGGCTGCTCGATGTACCCGCCGCCATTTTCCAGCCAAGACATTTAGCGGCTTTTTGTCTTTGTGCTTTCTATCTTCAACGCCGGCTTGCTGTACTGCCGATAGCCGAGAGCGCTGACGGGCACGATCTTGTCATCCGCAATCTGATACTGCTGCTTGTGATACAGCCGATTGCCGTGCTTGTCCGTCTGAATGACCCTTCCGTCGGCCCTGATCGTCAGTGACGGCTTGTGATACTGGATAGTGCCGTGAGCATCCGCCTGATAAATGCGCACCTCATTGGCGTGCGCGGGGATGGCGAAGATTGCCAAGCCCGTGAGCAGTGCACGAATCATGTTTAGATCCTCCGTTGTTTCAGTGGGTTTTCGTCGAGGTGCTCGAGCGATATTTCTTGATCGACACTGAACGGTGTCTGAATCCATTCGAGCGGGACCCAGATGGGCTGCATCTTTTCGCTTCCTTCATCTCCTTCAATCAACTTCGCCAAGCGCTCCTGCCGAGTCTCTGAATGGACTTTGGGACTGTTGAATTAATGACGTCCCGGGGATGGCACGGATGAGCTGCGGCGACGACAAGCCGTGTGGCCGTCCAGGAACGACAATCGGCGGGTCTTGCGAAGTCACACCGGAGCGCCCCGAGGTGCCGCCGGGGGTCGGCCGGGTACCGGAGTGACCCCCGCTCCCGACCGTCCCACAGCGGGTCTCTCCCGGGCCAGGGGTGGCGCCGACACGCCCGCCCCCGCCCCCCGCCGACTACGCCGCCGGTTTCAACCCGCCCTTGATCTTGATCGACGCGCTGTTGGCCGCTTCCTGCAAGGTCTTCGAAGACAGATGCGAATACCTGAGGGTCACTCTCGGATCGGCATGTCCCAGAACCTGCTGGACCTCCAGAAGCGTCCTTCCGTTGTTGACCAGGAATGATGCGAACAGATGGCGCAGGTCATGCAGTCTGAGATGTGGAAGACCCGCCTTCTCCCGCAGCCGGTGCCA
>CAYWIF010000071.1:0-2831 GCA_964458265.1 uncultured Hyphomicrobium sp.
CCTCGATACTCACAACGCAACGAACGCAACCGAACCGCCCAGCGCGCTTAGGCGCCGCCGGGAGCTTTCTTCGGATCCTCCAGCGTTGACATGCGCTCTCGTTCCCGCAGCCATGCCTCAAGGGCCGATTGCCGGTAGCCGACACGGGTGGCAGACAGTTTGATGAAACGCGGACCCTCGCCGCACATGCGCAACTTTGCAAGTCGGCTTTCGGACAGGCCGGTGTAGGCGGCGGCTTCTTTAGGCCGGCGGACAGGATCAAGCGGCGCACTGCCGTTGCCCTGGTAGGCATCGCCGCTAACAGCAGACTGGGCGTCCATGATTCACTCCGCGTCGTTCGTTCCTCATCCCGGAACGACGCGGATAGTCAGTGAAACTGTTAGTATCTGTCACGTGGGATAAATACACAAAGCGCAACCGCGAGGTGGCCAATTACCCCTTCCGGGTTCTGACACGTCCGATGTCGGCGCCTGGAACTGCAACCTGGAAATGCTCAAATATCGCAGCGATAAACAGCCCGAAGTCGCCGCTGATCGTTTCGCGGTGTTGGCCGGTTAGCTGGCAGTAATGCTCCTTTAGAAGCTCGATGCCGTGCAGTGCGGAAACTTTTCGGCGCGGACCTCGTCGGCTCGGCATTGCGGCGAAGGTTTCGACGATCGCGAGCATCGCGTCGTAGTCGACCCCAATCGAGCCGTCGCAATCCGGGTAGGCTGATCGATTCATCTCGTCGCTGATGCTGCATAGCTCGCGTTCGAACAAGTCGGATATCTCCCCGTAAATTGATTCGACCGTTCGCAGATCGCCCGCGCACTTTGCTTTACGCATGGTGGGGACTTTCGTTAGAGCAAACTGCTTTTGCCTAGGGCCGCGAAGCCGCTGACGTTCGGTCTCTGCCGCCACCGCACCCAGCGCGCCCGTCAGCTTCTGCACCATGAGATAGATTTCTCGATCAGATAGCCCCAGCGCATTCCGTTGCGCATAGAGATCGAAAACGGCCAGCTCAAACACGTGTTCGGCATAGAGAACGCGGCCGACACTGAGGCTTGCCGCATCGTCGTCAGCCTGCCGCGGCAGCCCTGTCGCCTCAAGCCGCCGGCAACTGGCGACGTACCATCGATGAGGGCCAAACAGTATGTAGTCAGCGGTCAGGACCGGCGTATCTGTCGAACTGACGAAGCGCGTTAGCACGGCCTCAGTGACACCCAACTCCGCGGCGCGCTCGGAGGGCGTCTTAAGGTATCTGCGAAACTCTCGGGGGCATCCGAACTGCAGTGCCCGTGCTGCCCAAACGCCGCGCTGGAGCAGGCGAGTTTCCCAGATCCTCGTCCCTTCGATTTTCGGCATGCGCAATGGAACACGGCTCCGCCTGATGCGGATGATTTCACTCGCCCGCATCGGCCGGCGCCTCCTCGACTGGCGCCGCGCTGCTATCCTGTTTCGCGGCCATGACAGCGGCGAGGCGGGCCCCCACCCTTTCGTTTGCTTGCGTGACGGGATCGGCGGCAAGGTGGGCATAGCGGGCGGTTGTCGCCGGCACGCGATGCCCTAGCAGGCGGCCGATCATCGGCAGGGAAAGGCTCTCCGCCGCCCCGACGCTCGCGAAGGTGTGGCGCAAATCGTGCAGCCTGACATCTGGCAACCCAGCGCGATTGCGAACCTTGATCCACGCCCGCGTCAGGTTTTTATAGGGCTCGCCCTCGACATCCCCGGCGATCACGTAGGCGTTGCCCTCGATCGGCGGCAAGTCGCGAAGGATTTGGCAAGCCGGTTCGCTCAGGTAGATAGACCGGCGGCCCGTCTTGCTGTCCTCGAGCATGAGGAGCCGGCGGGCAAGGTCTACCTCTGACCATTTCAACGTGCGGATTTCACCTTGACGGGCGCCGGTGAGCAAACACAGCCGCAGGGCTGCAGCGGCGTAGATTGACAGACCGCCCTCGACCTCCAGAGCGCCAATCGCGGCCGATGCTGTGCCCAGCTCGCCGTCAGACAGAAAACGTTCACGGCGGCGCTCGGGAAACGCCCGAATGCGACGCGCGGGATTCGTGTCGCGCGGCCGGTGCCCGGCATCCTCACAATAGGAAAAAAACGACCGGCAAACGGCTAGAATGTAGTTCGCCCGCCGAGGCGTGCCGTGGCGGTCATGGTGGATTTTTGCAACGGCGGCCCGTTCAACGGCGGCGACGGCCTCGGCCCCCAGCGCCGGCTTCAAAACCTGATCGACAATCTTGCGGTAATCCTCGCGGGTACGCGGCTTCAACTTATGGTCGACGTGCACCTTCAACCACTCGTCTAGCGCATCCTTGACCAGCACGCGGTCCTTCAGACTTTCCGGCGCCTGCCCCCCTGCCATCGCTTCCAGAATCGCGCGGGCGCGGGATCTCGCCTTTTCGGGTGCGACGTTCGGATACCGGCCCAGCGGCCGGCGATATAGCTTCCCGGCGGCGTACCCTTGCACTAGAAACGCCTTCACTCCGCGCGGGCTCACCCGCACTGCAAAGCCCGTCAATGTATCGTCGAAATGATATTCCGGTGCGGGCCCCCCAGGTGGCTTGAGCGCATCAAGGCTCTTTCGCGTGATCCGCAGTGTCGGCATCGCCCCTCACAATCCGCCTACCGTCCGTCTACCCGATCGCCTTGAGCCTTTGACTAGAATTTTGACTCACGCGCGAGAATGGTCTGGAATGATCCGGAAATGCTGACAAGCGCAAACGGCTGAATTTCACGCCTTTTTTGATCCATGGAACGGCGCGGAACTTTGCGGAATGGTAGCTAACCAGACTGCAAATCCGCGTACCCCGGTTCAATTCCGGGCGTGGCCTCCAAATTTTCCA
>CAYWIF010000072.1:0-2695 GCA_964458265.1 uncultured Hyphomicrobium sp.
ATTTCACTCGCGCCGGTCGCCTTATCGACGGTGATGACATAGGGTGCGACGGTCTTGAGCGGGGTCAGCATGGCAACCGCTACAACCCCGGTTATCGCCAGCGCACTCGCTACCCCTGCGACCATCCATGCGAGCCGTTTCGAGCGATTGGCCGCGATGAAACGATCATGGTCCCAGCTTGCGGCTTCCGCAAAATAGGCTTTGAGATCGTTCTTGTCGGTGACGCCGCCAGCCATGATGCTTAGCAGCTCTGGTTGGAGATTTGCGGATTGAGGCTGCTGATTGGCGGCACCTTGTCATCGGGCCTGCCATTCGGCTTTTCGGACTTTGGTGCAGCCGGGTTTTTCTCGGGGAAGACCTCGACGCCTCTGCGCCCCTGCTCCTGGCCTTGTGCCGGTGCTGCTGGCGTTGACGTTCCGTTGAGCGGATCGACACTCGGCAGTATCGAACCATAGGGATTGGCCGGGCGACGCTGTTTGCCGTCGCATTTTGCCAGCTTTGGCGATTTTGGTGCTGCGTTTGCCGCATAGCCCGGCGCGATCAACGCCAATGCAATCGCCATACTCAGAATACGCTTACCCATGACTTACTCCCTGTCATTGTGTCCCACGGCTGACCGAGCCTGACGTCCGCATCCGGGCGATGCCGCGCGCAAAACCGCGCTCGATGGCGCGGCTGGTTGCCTGTGTTGCAGTTGCGCCGCGCCCGGCGACAAAGCCGCCCGCCGCCGCGATCGCCGATGCAAATTGATTGGCGAGCGCAGGCCCGCCGCCGCCAAGCGAGGCGGCGAGCATCGGAATCTGCAAGAAAAAGAAGAAGCCGAGCGCGTAGAAGGCCAGCGCCTTGATCGCGGCCATGCCAATTTCGTCGTTCTCGGAAATCGTGGCGATGACCGCTTCGCCGGTCTGCGTGAGGAACAGCGTCAGCACGAGCGCGAACACGATCAGCATCAGATAGTTGATGCAAGCGCCCAGCCAGGCGAAAAAATAGCCGCGCGTGGACTCGAACAGCAGCCCCGCCACGAACAGCGGCCCGACGACCGAAAGAAGGGCAAGCGCAAACAGCCCAAAGGCGCTGATGACAAAGCCGATGGCCGCGCACAGCAGTGTGGCGACGATAACCATCACCACGAGGAAGCCCGAGAATATCGCATAGCCAATGTCGGGGATCGTCCCCTGGGTTTGCTGGTAGTCTGCGGCAATCTTCCGCATCGTGTTCGCGGTCTCGAAGCCCGTTCCCGCGAGCTTGTCATAATATCCGCCGAGACCGCCAACGTCCGCCCCCCCCAGCGCGCTGGCGAACTGACCGGGGAGACCGCCCAGCGCAAACATGCCGATCTGGCTTCCGTAGAGCGAGGTTACGGCAAAATAGAGAAATGCGAGCTGGCAACCGCGATAGGCATATTCGCGGAATGGATATTGCACCGCGCCGCGCATGATCGCGTAGCCGAGCAGCGAGATATAGATCACGATTCCGATGCGTAGCGCCGGGGATACAATACCGATCACTGCCGCGTATTTCCCGACGATGCCCGCCAGCGCATTGTTCAGCGCCTCGAACATCGTGGTGAAAACATGATCGCTGAAATCCATGCGCGTTGCTCAATCCTTGGGCGTGATGGCGATTTGCGATTTGGCGAACGCCGCCGCGCGGCAGTTGGTCGTGACGACGGCGGGCTGTGTTTCGGCAGGCGCATTTGAACCCGCCCATTCGCGGCAAATCTTCTGCATCGGCTCGATTTCGCCCGGATTGGCGACATAATATCGCCAGTCCCGCGCGGGCATGTCGGCCTGGGGTGTGGGCGAGCCACACCCCGCCAGCAGCAACGCCGTGCAGAAGATCGCCGACCGCAACTTATTGCCCCTTGTAATAGCGGCTTGCTTCATCGAGCTTCTGGGCGAGCGCAGCTTGCCCCGCCGCTGCGCGCTGGCGCTCCTGCGCCTGTTGCTGCAAAGCGATGGCCTGCAAGCGGAGCTGGTCGTTCTGCATCGCGGCGGATTCCAGTTGCAGCCGTGCGGTCAGATCGGCCACTTCCTTCGCTGTCACCGCGCTGCTTAAGCGGCTACGCAATTGGTCGAGCCCTTCCGTCCGCGAGGTAACGGCCGCACCCATATTCTCGGCGAGACCGGCGTTGATTCCGATGTTGCGGGCGTTGAGGTCATAGGCAGCGCGGGACTGTTCCGACCCGGAAAGCCCCAACTGCTTGAGCAGATCGCGATAGACCGCATCGGCCTTGGCGCGGCCCGCGCCGACGACATCGAGATTGCCGTTGCCGAAGCCTTCGAGCGAGCCGCCCGAAATGTCGAGTTCGCGCAATGCGTCGGACTTGAGCTGCTGCGCCAATTGCGGAATGTCGGTGAGTTTGTTCAAATCCTGATAGAGCTTCTGCGCTTCGGCGATCTGCTGCTTACCCTGCGCCACAACCTGAATTGCCTGCTGGACCGCGTTGATCTGCTGGATCAGGTTGGCGCTGTCATGAACCGCGATCCCTTGTGCGAGTGCGGGCATCGGGGCTGCGAACAGCAATGTTGCGCAAAATGCTTTGGTCATATTTTTCATCGACTTGTCCTTTCCTTTTATTTCAGCTTGGACGCCTCCGTTTGTGGAAGAGGGGGAGCCAGACGGCGGGATCGCGGCCCGCCTCGGCAATTACTTCGTCGGCGACGGCGGTGGTTTCCGCGCGGCCCGACAGAAC
>CAYWIF010000073.1:0-2350 GCA_964458265.1 uncultured Hyphomicrobium sp.
ATAGGCCGTCACGTCGGCGGCGGATATCACGCGGGCGAGCTTCTGCAGCTTCTCGCCGGCGCGGCCCGCCGACAACTCGCGCGGCGCAAACGGTCCGGCAAGTGCAACCATGCTGTCGACAGTTGCCGGGGGAAACGAAGCGATCACCGTTCCGGCGGCACGGCGTGCCGATGTCGGAAATCTGTCCAATCGCGACCAGATCGCTGGGGCATGAAAGTAGCGGTTGTAGCCTGCAAATAGTTCGTCGCCGCCGTCGCCCGATAGCGCCACCGTCACGCGCTCGCGCGCCATTCTGGAGACGAGATATGTCGGAACCTGACTGGAATCGGCGAACGGCTCATCGAAGATGGCCGCGATATCCGGAATGGCGGACTGGACCTGTTGCGGCTTGAGGATCAGTTCATGGTGCTCGGTGCCAAGATGGGCGGCAACGGCGCCGGCGTGTTGGGCTTCGTTGAAGCCGGGTTCGTCCATGCCGATGGAGAACGTCTTGACGGGGCGGTTGCCATTCGACTGCATGAGGGCGGTGACAACGGATGAATCAATTCCGCCAGACAGCAATGCTCCTAGTGGAACGTCGGCCGCCAGGCGGCGGCGCGCGGATGTTGTCAACGTGCTGCGAACATCCGTGAGCGCGTCTTCATATGTACCTGCGTAAGGCTGGTTTTGCGCGGAGATCGCGGCGGCGGCCATATCCCACCATGGTTTGGGCTCTGGCAGGCGGCCGTGAGCAACATCATCCGGCGAGATCGTAAGAACATGGGCCGGCAACAATTTGAAGATGCCTCGGTAGACCGATGCGGGTGCCGGAATGTAGGCGTACTTGAAATAGTCGGCGAGAGCTTGCATGTCCGGCTGCGCGTCAAAGCCAGGGTAGGCAGTCAGCGCCTTCAGCTCCGATCCGAACAGGAAGGTCTTGCCGCAGTAGCCATAGTACAGCGGCTTTTCACCGAATGCGTCGCGGGCCAGCGTCAACGAACGGCTGTTCAGATCGTACGCGGCGAACGCGAACATGCCGTCGACATTAGCCAGCGCCTGTTCGACGCCGATATCCGCGATCATTTCGAGCAAGACTTCCGTATCGGAATGACCTCGCCAATTTACATTTCCGCGGCGCAGCTCAATCGTGCGGCGCAGGTCTTCGAAGTTGTAGATTTCACCGTTGAACGCGATGACGAGGCTGCCACGGTGCGAGAACATCGGCTGCGCGCCGGCCGGCGACAAATCTATAATGGACAAGCGGCGATGCGAGAGACCGCACAGACCGTCACTGCCGACCCACTGGCCTTCACTGTCAGGCCCGCGGTGGCGGATCGCGTCGCTCATGAATTTTAGCGTGCCAGCGGCATCGCCCGCAGCCGCCCGGCCAAGCCCGCCGTAATATCCTGCGAAGCCGCACATTATTTATGGATATCCGGCTGGGGATTGACAGGGCGCAGATTTGCACCCTGCGACCGGCGCTTCATTTGACGGCGGCTTCTCTATCGCCGACGCAACGAGGCATTTTTTGTTCACGCCTTTCTGCCGACAGCAACCCAGTACGGCGGGGATTCGGAGAACACAATGCCGGTCAGGCCGCAGCGCGTCATCATTGCGCTAATTTCGGCGCGCGTGAAGCGCTGTTCGAGGGGCGTTCCGAAACGATCGCGGCTGTCGGTGCGCATGGTGAGAAAGCTTTTGTCGCGGTACAGGGACAATGGGAAGGAGCCCACGTTAGCGCCAAGCTTTTCCGCGACCCACGCGCTTCGTGCCATGGGCCAATAGACGGTTGCCGCAACGACATCGGTTGCCGCGTTCTTGGCCCGTGGCGGTAGATCCTTGAAAGTTGCACGGAGGAGTTCGCTCGCAGTCCATACTGCTCGAAACCAGGGTGGACGATTGTCAAAGCGATAGTACAGGTAGAGCAGGAACGGCGCCCCGGGCTTGAGAAGGCGGGTGCAGTCCGCGAGGGCACTTTCTGTATCGGGAATGTGATGCAGGACGCCGAGCGAGTAACCGAAATCCTGGCTCTGGGCGGGAATGGCCGTTGTCGCCGTGTTTGCGTTGAGAAAGTCGACGTTTTCGCATCCGGCCAAATTCCGGCGCGCAACTTCCAAGGCCGCAACTGCGGGATCGATACAGGTAAGCTTGGCCACGCGGGGTGCCACAATGCTTGCCCAGCGGCCGGAGCCACAACCCATGTCGAATCCCTCGGCGTTCGGCGGCAGTTCGGACCATCGGAAAATCCGAAAGTAGTCGTCGAACATCTGGAGCTTTTCGGCTTCCGGCAGGCCGGACTGATCGTGGCTGGCCCATTCGTGGCCGAAGGAGGCAACGGTTGCGGAATCAACGTTGCTGGAGGGCGTGTTCA
>CAYWIF010000074.1:0-2268 GCA_964458265.1 uncultured Hyphomicrobium sp.
GCCTGCCGGCTGCGGCGCGCACATCGCAGAAAGTCGGAAAGTGCTGCTCGACGAGCTGGTACAGCAGCGTCGCTTCGGGCCGGTGGCGGGCGTAGCCCGGTGGATCGATGAATGGCGGCGAGCACGGTCGCCGCTGGCTGACGGCGACGGACATGGCGAGCGTCCCGGCAACAGGCGGGGACGCAACAGACTATGGCACCTTGCAGATCGACGCCTCGGGCAAACCCGGCGCGTTCGATCAGAAACGCCCACATCTACGGGGAAACTCGACGCCGCGGGGCACGACCTTTACCGTCACGCCTACCGACACACGTCGCCGCTTGAAGCCGATAAATGCCGAGATACTACGAAAGCTCTACGGCCCCTCTGGCGCTGCTCGCCAGAGACATGATATCGGCGCCGCAACGAGACGCTCTCCGAACCCGGTGACTGCGTCTCCATCGTGGAGGACCACGCCCAGCCGGAATGTTCTACCTGACGCCGCCGCCAGCTTGCGCAGTCCGGCAAAGTCTGCGGGGCGAACAGTCGCGGCCGCCTTGATCTCGAGGCCGACGACTCCCCCTGACTCGTCTTCGATCACTATATCCACTTCGTTCTTGTCCTTGTCGCGATAGTGGTAGAGAGCGATCGGCCGCTCGGAGACTGTCGCCAACTTCATCACCTCCGTGAACACGAAGGTCTCGAGCAGAACGCCCAGAACCGTGCGATCGCTGGCCACGCGCTCCGGCGTGACGCCGAGCAACGCTGCCAGCAGACCTGAATCGAGGAAGTGCATCTTGGGCGTCTTGAGCAGGCGGCTGAGCCGGTTGCTGTGCCAAGGCTCGAGTCGTCGAACCAGGAACAGCTGTTCAAGTACGCCCAGATACTTGCGGGCTGTCTTCTCGTCGAGGCCAATCTGGCCGCCGAGTTGCGTGAAATTGGTCAACTGACCGGAGTGTTGCGCGAGGACACGCAGCAATCGCGGCAGCACATCGAGTCTTTCGATCGACGCGATATCGCGTACATCCCGACGCACGATCGCAGCAATGTAATCGCGCGCCCAGTTGCGACGTCGCGCAGGATCGGCGCGCCGCAACATCTCCGGATAGCCCCCACGCAGGACCCGTTGCACCAGCTTCGCGCCTGCATCTGCCCCAGCCCCTTCCGGCGTCTTCCCCGCGAACGCCTGATCGATGAAGCGGCTTAGGGTTCGTTGCATTTCGGCTTGCGACAGCGGCAACAGGGTCACGACTTCCATGCGCCCGGCAAGGCTGTCGGACACGGTCGGTAACGCGAGGAGGTCGGCGGAGCCGGTGAGCAGGAACCGGCCGGGGCGCCGATCCTGGTCGACAGGCAGCTTGATCGCGCGAAGCAGTTCCGGTGCTCGCTGCACTTCATCCACGATGACGCGGTCGAGAGGACGCAGGAATCCCGCCGGGTCATCGCGCGCGGCGGCCAGGGCCGTCTCATCGTCCAGGCTGATGTACCGCCTCCCATCCGCGGCGAAGCCGCGCACCAGCGTGGTCTTGCCGCATTGGCGCGGGCCGTTGACCATCACCACGGGAGTATCCGCAAGCGCGATTGCCACCTGCCTGGTGGCATGGCGCGGAATGAGGGCATCGTCGGCTGGTGGCATGGCGTCAGTCGCAGATTCGGGCGTCGTCCAATCCGGATTGTATGTCCGTCCAATCCGGATTACAAAGCCGTCCATTCCGGAAGCAGCAGGATTCGACTAGGACTGGTAGCAATAATTACTGAACAGCAAATATTCGAACCAACAGGAGCCACCGTCCCCGAGCGCCTCCGGCCCGAACCGGGCGACACGCGATGAGACGCCGAGGCACCCCCGCCAGCCGGGAGGATCAGTGTCCGACCCTTGTCGGGGGATACGCCCTCGGCCCGGGTGACCGCGCCGGACTTCCGGGTTTGCCGAACCGCAATTTCAGTCACCGTGAGTGACTGAACTCGTCAGTCGGCAAACCTGCCTGGCGAGCCGCATCGGCGATCGCCACCAAACACTACGAATCTAGAGGTCCCGGCACGGTTGACGGTAAAAGGGAGGGCCTTGGAGCAAACGGATTTCTTTACCAGATTTACCGTCAAAAGAATGTGCTGGGATCAAGTCCTTAGGGCGGCTTCCGCCAAGGACTTGCTTATCGATCAAGCCCTTGGCGAGCAACGTCTTCTCGGAGACGATTTCGATGCCCACATTCGCCGTGACGCTCTAACCAACTGATTCTGCAGAAAAATAGAGACCGCGCACGAGCCCCCTCACTCCCACTCAATTGT
>CAYWIF010000075.1:0-1957 GCA_964458265.1 uncultured Hyphomicrobium sp.
CTGCCCAACGGACTGTCGCCGGTGACGATGCCGGCCGCCGCGCCGACGCCGTTGGAGATGAACCCGTCGACAAACGTGCCGCCCTGGGCCATCGACAGCGCGCCGCCAACCACGCCGTGTACCGCGCTCTTGGCGACGATGTTGCTGGCGATCCCCGCATCGCGGACGTGGAAGCCGACCTCGGTCCACACCATCTGCGAGGCAAACGCGAACGCCGTGGCCTTCAGAGCGTCCGTGGCCGACCCTCCGGCGGCGAGCGTTATCGCACCGACCGCCGGCGCGCACACTAGATGGCGCTTCGGATGCCCACTCGCATCCGCGCTATCAAGCTGCTCTTGCCGTGTGTTTGGACGGTCGGCTCATTGAACGAGAAATCGCAAGCGCCGACTAAAGCGCCGATGCCAGACGTTCAATGATCAGTAAATGATACTGAGCGGCACTAGATATGTATCCGTGCTAACTCAGCGGACTAACGGAAAGTTGCGCGCCTCGCGTGGTCTGAAGACTTCGCTTAGTTGCGGGAAAGTGGCCTCGCAGCTCAATCCACTGTGCTCATATTTTCCGGCGTTGTCGTTTTCCTGGCAAAACGGTCAACCTTTGTTTAATGTTAATAATCAATTCACTTCTTCCTCAGCACCCGTTCGACATCCTCCGAAATGTAGGGATCTCGCGCCAAAGCTACAAGCGCTTCTTGAGAGCAAGGATCATGAATTCGGAATAGTGCATCAATGAACATCGCTCTATTGCGTCCGTGCTTTTGATCTCGTGCTAGGGCTATCAACTCGTGCAAGACCGACCGATCCGCCGCTGCTGCGAGAGCCAGATGGAGAGCCCATTTTACCTCGTTGTTGGGCTCAGCTAAGAAAATCGCGACAAGTTCATTCCAGATCTTTCGAGCATCGGGTACGGCAAGTGCTCGTGCAATGCCTTCTTTGATCCGCGGGGGGTATTGTTCTTGAAGATGTTTTAGAAGCACTGGGATAAGTGTGGGATATGGTTCCGACGAATTCACTAAGTCCCAGACCGTTTCAACTTCAAATCCCGCCTCTGAGAGATCTTTGAGTAGCAGTTTTTGAGCGCAGAGGCTCCTCTGGCTGGAACTTGCCCGCTTAGCGTCTTTGCGGGATAATTCGCGTTGATACGTTTCGTCATTCTGTAGTTCCGCAAGTAGTTCTTCAGCAGTTTTGGCTTTGCGTTTGGTCATTCTGGGATCTTCTTGAGATTGATGCCACCGGATTTTACTGCGCCAGTCAGTGGTCCCGAAAGGTTGGTGCTTGGTCTAACATATAAGTCAAACTGTCTGCCAGTTTGGCGAGCGAAGTTCTCATAGTCACGTAGTTGTCGAGTGTAACTCTGCCTTGCTACATTTTTAACCTCGCTTACCACTTCATCGGTAATGCCATCTGGCACGCGAGTTCGACCGCCCACATCAACCGCAGTTTTTGCGCCAATATCATTGGCTGACCTCACGGCCTGTTCACCAGCTTCACCCATTTGGCGAGCGCTAACTCTAACGCCAATTATCAACCCGCCCGCATTCGGCAGCAACCCGCCTGTCATGACGTTGGCCGTGAGACTGACGGCAGCGATGCCGCGTTCCCACCATGCGGAGTTCGGGTGGAGCATCACCCCGAGGTCCATCGCCTCGCCCATGCCCGGCACGAAGCCTGCGGCTGCCATGCCGCCTGTGGCGGCCCACTGCATGGCCGCTTCACTGTTGAACAAATGCGCCATGGCTGCGGTGACGGCGCCGTTGGCGAACTTGCCGCCGGTGAGCGCGGAGGCGGTGCCGCCGGCCGCGGCGGCGATCGCCGTGCGGAAGAACACGCCCTCGCCGCCCGAGACGCTGCCCAACGGACTGTCGCCGGTGACGATGCCGGCCGCCGCGCCGACGCCGTTGGAGATGAACCCGTCGACAAACGTGCCGCCCTGGGCCATCGACAGCGCGCCGCCAACC